>DAIMFR010000066.1:0-28235 GCA_036724445.1 Rubrivivax sp.
TGCTGTGGGTGTCCTTCGTGCCGCTGGGGCTCGCGGTGGCGGGGCTGGCGTTGGCGATGAGAAGGCAGGTGCACACAGTGGCCGGGCAAGGCGGCAGCTTGTAGTTCGGGCCTGCGGAAGCGTCTGTGCGGGTCAGCTTGCTCCGCCTGCCCAGCGAAGCCGAGTACACCGCACCGTCCGACGAGGAACACCCTGGCGGCAGAGCAGGTCTTCCTGGCGCTTGACGAAGCCGAGAAGCAGCAGCGAGCAGTGAGGTCACCGCCCCGCGGTGAGATCTGGCTGGGCGACTCGGGCTTGCCGCGAAGGTTCGTCCCTGCCTTGTCCTGGGCGTTCCCGTCGGGGAGCAGGAGCGCTCGCTCGTCTGTCTCGTGGAGGTTGCCGTGCTCGCTTGGCTTGGCATCGGCCGCGGCGGCGCCTGACCCGTCTGCACCGACGGCGACATGCGGATCGAGAGCAGCCCTGGCGTTCGCGTGATCCGCATGCCCGAGCATTACGGCGTGCTCAGCCCGATCCTGCACGGTATCGCATCGTTTTCGGCCCGCGCACCGGGCAGAAGGTGCTGACCAGCCTCCATGCCGCAGTGCGCGTCGGGACTTAAAGCCCCGGACGTGTGGCAGCCCCTGCGGGCTGCCACGCGCCTGGCGAAGGGTAAGCTTAAGCTCAAGACGCCGTGGCGCGACGGAGCGACGCTCCTGGTCAGGAGCCCGCTGGAGTTCATGCAGCGGCTGGCCGCGCTGGTGCTGCACCTCATCAGATTCCACGGCGTGCTGGCCCCGAACGCCAAGCTGAGTGCGCTGGTGGTGCCGCAGGGGCCGGAAGTAGCAGAGCAGGTCACTGAAGCCGCAGTTGCCAGCGAATGCGAGGCAGAGACGATTCAGGGCCGACCGCACCGGGTCAGCTGTGCACGGCTGTTCAAGCGCGTGTTTGCGGCCGCTGGTGGAGAAGATCCAGACTCACCTGGGCCTGTCGAATGGCTGGCCCGCAAGCCGTCTGCGTCATCGGCCGTGCGGCGTCTCGCGTTGCGTGACGGGCTTGTCGATAGCGCGATGTGTCGGGTGAACCTTCAGGACCTATCAGCCCGTCGGCCGCTTCCGCGCGAGCTTCTATGTGAAGACGAGCCAGCGCTTCGCAATCGGCACGGCGCCAAGCGAGGCGAGGTCGACCGGGATCGACGAGACTCGATCAATCCAGGTCAGAGGGGGACACCGTTGGATGGCCCAGGACATGCCGGCACCATTGCGCCGGTCAAGTCGACAGGGCTGCACAAATATCGAGCGATTTCCCGGCCTGGGACAGCAGCGTCGTGTTGAACGACGCATCGTTCGAAAGGGTCACCTTGCCGGTGTAGAGGGTCGTCGAAGGGCCCTGCGGCGTGTCCGTCGGAAACATGAACACGATCCAGTGGCCGGTGAGCTGGGTGACCGTGGATCCGTTTGCCGATGCCCTCTGCATCATCATGACCGAACCATTGCCTTGAAGCGTGATGGCCGAGTTGTTGGACACGTTCGTCAATCGCAGATCAGGACCTGTACCTGCGCTGATGGACTGCCACCGTCCGTTGGCTGGCACCCGGTTCACGCGCACTCCGGTACCGTCACCCTCGACCTTGAGAGCGAATTCGCAAACCAGCCCCGCCGGAAAAGTGACGAGCTCTTGGAAGTCAGCGAGAGCGGGACCACTGGCGCCGACGGCAGCCAACAGCGCCAGCAGGCGAAGGTTGCTTCGGGGGGGGGGGGGTCTTCATGGTGAACTCCTTGCGGTTGCGGAGAAGGCATCGCGAGCCCGAGCCACACCAACGCATGGCTGCGAGACCGCGAAGGCCAAATGCCGCAAGAAACATGCCGAAGCCGCAATAGCCTTCAAGTTCAATGGCTTGGTAGGCGACTAAAGTCCGCATGGCCGGGCAAGTGCAAATATTCCTGACAGTTGCCGCCTTTGAATCGAAGATGCGATGGCGGACGACGGAACCACGCACCTGGTGATGTCGCCGCTGGAGCTCATGCAGCGGCTGGCGGCGTTGATCCCGCTGCCCAGGCTGCACCCCCCAGCTTGCACCTGATCCGCTTCGATGGGGTGCTGGCGCCAAACGCCAAGCTGCGGGCACTCGTGGTGCCGCAAGAGCCGCCCGCTCAGGCGCAAGCGGCCACCGAAGAGGGCCGCCGCCTACTACTTCGAAAGCATTGGACTACACCGCCTGCGCGATACGATCCGCTACCCGGGCAAGCCCCCAACGGGAGGGCCGCGTAATGCTGCGAGCCGACGGACCGCTGGTAAGCCGTGCTGGGAATCCTCATGCACGGTTTGAACGGGGGTGTTGCTTCGTTATCGCCCTTCGGGCCTGAGACGGGGCAACATCTACCAATGCAATCGCACACCGAACCCACCGAAATAGCCCGGCACCGCATCGACGCGCTGTCCGACGGCGTCTACGCCATCGCCATCACGCTGCTGGTGCTTGAATTGAAACTTCCGGCCTTGGCCGAGGGCTCGAGCGAGGCCGCATTGCGCGCGGCGCTGCTTGCGCTGACGCCGAAGATCCTGATGTGGCTGCTCAGCTTCTGGGTGATGGCGATCTTCTGGCTCGCCCAGCAGCGGCAGAACCGCTATGCGCTCGGCCTGGACCGGCTGAGCTTGAATATCGAGCTGGCGCAGCTGGCGCTGGTCAGCCTATTGCCGTTCAGCACCGCATTGATCGGCGAGCATGGCGACCTGCCCAGCGCGGCAGCGGTCTATGCCGCCAACCTGCTCGGCCTGGCGTTGTTGGGTTTCGCCCGCGTCGTGCATCTGGCGCGAACGCCGGCGCTGCAGGCCGAGCATTTGACACCGGAGCTGCAGAAGGCCTTGTTGTGGCGCAGTGCGGCGGTGGCGGCGCTTTGCGTCGCGGCCTTCGGGCTGGCCTTTGTCGTGCCCGGCTGGAATATGCTCGCGCTGTTGCCACTGATACTGGTACGCAGCCACGGCCCGGCCCGGGCTTGACATCCGACCGCGCCACCCGCATGGAGACTGACCATGCTCGATATGCCGATCACCGAGGCGTACAGCCGCATCAGCCGCGTCGCACTGGGCGATCTTGCCCACCGCAGCGCTCTGCGGTTCGGCGAGCGCACGGCAGTCGAGCCTGTGCAGGCCAGGCCGTACCGCATCAGCTGAGTGCGGCTGCTCGAGCGGGTTTTTAGCCTCGACGTACCTTGGGTACAAGTTGGTCTCCGCTGAAGCTTCGCTTTCGACATCGACATGCAGCACTGCCCGAACTGCGGCGGCGAGTTCGAGATCATCGCGGCCATCCTGGAGCGGCCGGTGATCGAGAAGTTCACGGTCGCCGAATCCGAGCCCTGAGACCGCCGCAGGACCGCCACAGGTCGACCCCGAGGGCGTTTGAAACTACTATTGCCCCTTACCGGTCCATCCCGTTCGTGACCACGGTCCCGATCAGGTTCTCTGACTGGAACCCTGATCCATCGCGATGACGACGTTGTCGAGCCCGCGCATGGCCGCAGCAGGCGCGATGGCGTCCGCCAGCCGCTCGAATGGAAAGCTCCGCACACCGACGGCGTCCAAGCTCAGCAGGCCCGACTGCAGCAGCGCGGCCAGCTGGGACGGTGCACTTTGCGGGTACATGAAGCAGCCCACGATTTCCCATTCATTGGCCAGCATTTCTGCGAAGCCGATCTCCAGCGGAACGCCGGCGCTGCCCATCAGCACCATCCGGCCCCCCGGCTTCAGGCTGCGCAGCGTCGATCCTGTGGTTGCCGTGCTGGCTGCACGCCCGAGCATGTCCAGTGCGCGGTCGGCCAGGCCAGCGCAAGCCTCGCCCAGGACAGCGCGATCATGGCCGGGCTCTCCATCGAGCGCGGCGACGGCAACGCGGGAATGCAGGGCAGCCAGCTTGGCTAGAGTTGATTTGTCGCGACCTGCGGCAACGACCCGGCGCGCGCCCATGGCGAGGGCGGCGAGCACGCCGCCGGAACCGAAGTACCCCGTCGCGCCATTGACGATCACCGTGTGCCCGGGACGGAGATCGGCGCGCAGTAGCCCGCCGTAAGGCACCACGAGCTTCGCGAGGCCGACCAGCCGTTCGGCCGGCAGATGGTCCAGGCCCTTCAGCGGCGTCACCGCGTCTGCCGGCCAATGGACGATTTCCGCATAGGCGCCGTCCGGCCAGCGGCTTTGCAAACGCAGTGCCGCCTCTGGCACCGCGCCGGACCGATCGCGGCCCATCGCCGTCAGGCCGATCAGGATTTGTACCGGATCAACGCCGGGCGCACGGACCACGAGATGCGGGCTCAGGAACACGCGGTCTCCGTCAACCACATGATGAACCTCGGGTCCGGTGGCGACGACACGTCCCACCGCATTGGTTCCCGGCACGAACGGATAAGGCGGAAGGGCATAGGGCAGGCTCGCTGCCAGCACGGCGTCGAAGTACGACAGCATGTTGGCGGCTTCGATGCGGACCAGCACGCCATCCGGCGCGACTGCGGGCGTCGGCGCCTCGGTGAGGACGAGTCGATTCGGCCCGTGCAGGAGCCAGCGGCGATGCGTCGTCATTGCGTTCTCCTTGATCTCCCCTTGCCGTTCGGGTCGATCATTCCCGATGACGTTCCAATCGGGGAATGTCGATGCCGCTCGTTGTACTCCTATGCCGGTGCCGGCAAGGCCCGGAACGACAATGACGCGCATGGGACTCGATGCGCACCCGCCCGGCGATCCGTCGACGCTGGACGCCGCCAACGTCGCCCGCGGGCTGCAAGCGGACCTCGACCATGGATTGAGCGCCAGCGAGGCGGCGCGCCGTCTCGCGCAGGACGGGCCGAACGAGCTGCGCGCGGCAGCGCCGGCGCCGCGCTGGCGGCGCGTGCTCGCGCAGTTCCAGGACCCGTTGATCTACCTGCTGCTGGGGGCGATCGCGGTTTCGCTGCTCGCCTGGCTGATCGAGGGCCATGTCGGCTGGCCCGTCGATGCGGTCGTGATCGCGGCCATCGTCGGGCTCAACGGCGTGCTCGGCTACGCGCAGGAAGCCAAGGCGCGCCACGCGGTGGCGGCGCTGGCGCGCATGACCGCGGTCACGTCGGCCGTGCTGCGCGACGGCCGGATGCAGCGCGTGCCGAGCGCGCAGCTGGTGCGCGGCGACCTGCTCGTGCTCGCCGAAGGCGACGCCGTCGGCGCCGACGCGCGGCTGATCCAGGCGGCGTCGTTGCGGGTGCAGGAGGCCTCGCTCACCGGCGAGAGCGAAGCGGTGCTGAAGGATGCGGCGACCCTGCCCGGCGCGGCCGCGCTCGGCGACCGGCGCGACATGGTCTTCAAGGGCACGGCGGTGGTCCAGGGCAGCGGCCGCGCGCTGGTCACCGCCACCGGGATGGCGAGCCAGATGGGCGCGATCGCCAAGATGCTCGACGCCACCGCCGAGGCGCCGACGCCGCTGCAGACCGAGGTCGCGCGCATCGGGCGCATGCTGGGCATCGCGGTCGTCGCGATCGCGCTGGTCGTCGTCGCGACGGTGTTCCTGGTGTTCGAGGTACGCGGCTTCGCCGACATCGTCGACGTGCTGCTGCTCGGCGTATCGCTGGCGGTGGCTGCCGTGCCCGAGGGGCTGCCGGCGATCCTGTCGGTGGTGCTCGCGCTGGGCGTGCAGCGCATGGCGCGGCGCAACGCGATCGTCAAGAACCTGTCGTCGGTCGAGACGCTCGGGTCGGCGTCGGTCATCTGCTCGGACAAGACCGGCACGCTGACGCGCTCGCAGATGACGATCGAGCGGCTGATGACCGCGTCGGGCGCCGCCCGCGTCACCGGCGTCGGCTGGACGCCTCACGGCCGCATCGAAGTCGACGGCGCCGCGCTGCGCGACGAGGCGCAGCGCGCCGAGGCGATCCTGGTGCTCAGCGGCGGCAGCCTGGCCGGCAACGCGCAGTTGCAGCGCACCGCCGACGGCGGCTGGGCGATCCAGGGCGATCCGACCGAAGCGGCGTTCCTGGTCGCCGAACGCAAGCTCGGCGTGCACGAGCGGCGCGAACAGCGCTTCGAGCGTGTGGGCGAGATCGCGTTCACCTCCGAACGCAAGATGATGTCGACGATCGAGGTCGACCACGAGCACGGCGGCGAACGCGTGCTGATCGCCAAGGGCGCACCCGACGTGCTGCTCGGACGCTGCACGCGCGCGCGCGTCGGGACCGGCGTGGTGCCGCTGGACGACGCGCTGCGCCGGCGCATCCTGGCCGATGTCGACGCGCTCAGCGACGCCGCGCTGCGCACCCTCGCGGTGGCGTACCGCCCGCTGCGCGCCGGCGAGGACATCGATCCGCCCGACGCGGCGGCGCTCGAACGCGACCTCGTCTTCGCCGGAACGGCCGGCATCATCGACCCGCCGCGCGAGGAGGCGGCGCAGGCGATCGCCGAGGCGCACCGCGCCGGCATCCGCGTGATCATGATCACCGGCGACCATCCGCGCACCGCCGCGCGGATCGCCGCCGACCTGGGCATCGTGCAGGCCGGCGCGGCGGCGCTGAGCGGGGCCGAGCTGGACGCGCTCGACGATGCCGGCTTCGCCGACGCCGTGCGCCGCAGCTCGGTGTTCGCGCGCGTGGCGCCGGCGCACAAGCTGCGCATCGTCGGCGCGCTGCAGGCCGACGGCAACATCGTCGCGATGACCGGCGACGGCGTCAACGACGCGCCGGCGCTGAAGGCGGCCGACATCGGCGTCGCGATGGGCATTGCCGGCACCGAGGTCACGAAGGAAGCCGCGCGGATGATCCTCGCCGACGACAACTTCGCGACCATCGTGCACGCGGTGCGCGAGGGCCGCGCGATCTTCGACAACATCCGCAAGTTCCTGCGCTACCTGTTGTCGTCGAACATGGGTGAGGTGCTGACCGTGTTCCTCGGCGTCGTGCTGGCGCGCGTGATCGGCCTCGACGCAGCGGATGGCGGCGGCGCGATCGTGCTGCCGCTGCTGGCGACGCAGATCCTGTGGATCAACCTGATCACCGACTCGACCCCGGCGCTGGCGATGGGCGTCGATCCCGAAACCGACGACGTCATGGCGCGCCCGCCGCGCCGGTCGGACGAACGCATCATCGACCGCCGCATGTGGGCCGGCGTGCTGATGATCGGCGCGGTGATGGCATTGGCCACGTTGCTGACGCTCGACCTGTACCTGCCGGGCGGACTGATCGAAGGCACGCACGATCTGGCCAATGCGCGCACCGCCGCGTTCACGACGCTGGTCTTCGCGCAACTGTTCAACTGCTTCAACGCCCGTTCCGATTCGGTCAGTGCGTTCCAGCACCTGTTCGTCAATCCGTGGTTGTGGGGCGCGATCGCGCTGTCGGCCGCGCTGCAGGTGGCGGTGGTCGAGGTCGGGTTCCTCAATACCGCGTTCGGCACGGTGCCGCTGGCGCCCGACCAGTGGCTGGTGTGCGTGGCGATGGCCAGCGCAGTGCTGTGGTTCGACGAATTGCGCAAGTGGGCGGGGGCGGCGCGTGCGGCCCGCAGCTGAGGTGCAAGCCGCTGTGCGGGTCTGTGCACCGGCGCCGGCATGCGGATTCCTCTAAATCCAGAAGCTCAGCTCACTTCTTCAGCACGTAGACGCCCGGGGCGTCGTCCAGGGCCTCGAGGCCCTTGCCCGGCGCGCCGATGGCCGGCGGCGAGACGGGGTCGCTCGAGCGCTCGCGCAGCCACGCCGTCCACGCCGGCCACCACGAGCCTTCATGCGACTGCGCCGTTTCCAGCCACTCGTCGGGCGAGAGATAGCGTCCCTGCGCGGGGCGCGTGTGCAGTTGGTAGCGGCGCCGCGGCCGCCCGGGTTCGCTGACGATGCCGGCGTTGTGCCCGCCGTTGGTCAGCGCGAAAGTGATCTCCGACTGGCAGAACAAGTGCAGCTTGAACACCGACCGCCAGGGCGCAACGTGGTCGGTGGTGGTGCCGACGCAGAACACCGGCAGCTTGATGTCGCCCAGGGCCACGGGCCGGCCCTTGACCGGATAGCGGCCCGCGGCAAGGTCGTTGTCCAAGTACAGCCGGCGCAGGTATTGCGAATGCATCTTGGCCGGCATATTGGTGCCGTCGGCGTTCCAGGCCATCAGGTCGATCATCGGCCGGCGATCGCCCAGCAGATACTCGTTGATGAGCTTCGACCACACCATGTCGTAGGCGCGCAGCATCTGGAACGCACCTGCCATCTGGTCGGAGTGCAGGTAGCCGGTATCGGCCATCTGTGCTTCCAGCAGCGCGATCTGGCTGTCGTTGATGAACAGGCTCAGTTCGCCCGGTTCGCTGAAATCGGTCTGTGCCGCCAGCAGCGTCAGCGAAGCCAGGCGCTGGTCGCCGTCGCGCGCCAGCGCCGCGGCGGCGATCGACAGCATCGTGCCGCCGATGCAGTAGCCGGTGGCGTGGATCTTCTGCCCGGGCACGATCGACCGGACGGCGGCCAAGGCGGCTTCGATGCCCAGCTCCAGGTAGTCGTCCATCCCCAGCTCGCGATCCTCGACCCCCGGGTTCTTCCAGGAGATGCAGAACACCGTGTGGCCCTGTGCGACCAGGTACTTGATCAGCGAGTTGCCGGGCGACAGATCCAGGATGTAGTACTTCATGATCCAGGCCGGCACGATCAGGATCGGCTCGGGGTGGACCTTCTTCGTGGCCGGCGCGTACTGGATGAGTTCGATCAAGGCGTTGCGCAGCACCACCTTGCCCGGCGTCAGGGCCACGTCGCGCCCGACCTGGAAGTCCTCGGCGCCGGCAGGCACCCGGCCCGCGGCCTTGCGCAAGGCATCGTCGATGAAGTTCGCCATGCCGCGCGCCAGGTTCGCGCCGCCCTCGGCGCCCGTGCGCTCCAGCACCAGCGGATTGAGCAGCGGGAAATTGGCAGGCGACATCGCCTCCAGCCACTGCTTGGCGGCGAAGGCCACCATTTGCTGATGCTCCGGCTGCATGCCCCAGACGCCTTGGGTGGCCTGTTCCCACCAATGGCTTTGCATCAGGAACGACTGCCGCATCAGATTGAACGGGAACTGGTTCCACGCCGGGTCGGCAAAGCGGCGATCCGCCTCTGCCGCTGCTTCCGGCGGGGCCTTGCCCGCCGCCAGGCTGCCCAAAGCCTCGCGCACATCGAGGCTCAACTGGTCGAACTGCGTGCGCGCCAGACGCGTCAGCGCGGCGCGCTTGCCCGGGCTGGTGGCCAGATGGCTGGTCCAGTCCCTCCAGGCCAGCATCGCCGCCTCCGGCGACAGGTTCGACCAGGCGCGTGCCCAGGCGGCATGGATGTCGGCGTCGTGCTGGCGTTGTGCTGCGCTCGCGCGCTCTTCAGCGTCTGACATGCGGGGTCTCCCTGTGCTCGTTGCGGTGGTCGCGGCGGCCTCGCCGCCGTTCACGGCGGTGTCGTGCGGTAGTGCTGCGCCAGCAGCAAGGCGATCGCGCACGAGGCGATGCGCGATTCGCGGCTGTCGGCGCGGCTGGTCAGGATCACCGGCAGCCTGGCGCCGAGCACGATGCCGGCGCTGGCCGCATGGCCCATGTACATCAGCTGCTTGGCCAGCATGTTGCCGCTCTCCAGGTCGGGAACGACCAGGATGTCGGCGCAGCCGGCGACCGGCGAGCTGATGCCCTTGATGCGTGCCGCCGCGGCCGAGACGGCGTTGTCGAAGGCCAGCGGGCCGTCGAGCACGCCGCCGCTGATCTGGCCGCGGTCGGCCATCTTGCACAGCGCGGCGGCGTCCAGCGTGGCCGGCATCGACGGGCTGACCGTCTCCACCGCGGCCAGGATCGCCACCCGCGGCTCGGCCACGCCGATGACGTGCGCCAGCTCGATCGCGTTGCGGATGATGTCGGCCTTGTCGTCGAGCGTCGGCGCGATGTTGATCGCCGCGTCGGTGATGATGAACGGCCGCGGATACGAAGCAGTCTGCATCAGGTAGCAATGGCTGATGCGCCGCTTGGTGCGCAGCCCCGCCGCCGAGGCCAGCACCGCGCTCATCAGTTCGTCGGTGTGCAGGCTGCCCTTCATCAGCGCCTCGACCTCGCCCTGGCCGGCCAGTTCGGCGGCGCGCGCGGCGGCGGCATGGCTGTGCGGCACGTCCTCGATGCGCAGGCCCGAAATATCCAGCCCGGCCTGCGCGGCGACTTGTGCCAGCCGTGCGCGCGGCGCGATCAGGATCGGCTCGATGAGCCCGGCCTGGTGCGCGTCCAGCGCCGCCGACAGGCTCGCCTCGTCGCAGGGATGCACCACGGCCACGCGGATGCGGCCGAGCGGCCGGACATGGCTCAGCAGGCGTTCCAGACCGGCGCCGCCGACCACGTCGAGGCGGATCTCCGGCAGCGTCGCCTGGGCCCGCTCGATGGCCTCGTCGGGAGCGATGACCTCAGCCTGGCCCTGGATCACCGTCTGCTGGTCCTGGTTGATGCAGCTGCAGTCGAAGGTGATGCGGCGGGTCGGCTCGTCGCGCCCGATCACGGTGACCTTGACCGCGATCCGGTCGCCGACGCGCACCGGCGCCAGGAACTTCAGCGTCTGGCCGAGGTAGACCGTGCCGGGGCCGGGCAGGCGGGTACCGAGCACGCCCGAGATCAACGCGCCGCCCAGCATCGCATGGGCGGTGAGGCCCTGGAAACGGCTGGAAGCGGCGAATTCGCTATCGACATGGCTGGGATTGACGTCGCCCGAGAGCAGGGCGAACAGCTGGATGTCCTCCAGCGTCAGCACGCGTTCGATGCCGGCGCTGTCGCCGACGGCGATGTCGTCGAAGACGCGGTTGCGCAGCAGGGCCAGTTCGCTTTTTGCGGTCGTCATGGTCATGACTGGCGTCCCTTGCCGCCGGCTGCCTTGCCGGCGCTGCCGGAGCGCGGCGCGGGCTTGGCCGTGGTTGCCCGCGCAGACGCGGCCGCCCTGGGCAGCGCCAGTGCCGCAGTAGGCAGCGCCGCAATGGGCGACGCAGCGGCTGCCAACGCAGGCGCCGGCTTGGCCTGCGCCTCGCGCCCGCGCTGCGCCGCCTTGCTGTAGATCGCCAGCACCTTGTCCAGCGCCTGCTGCGTGGCCGGCGTGATCTGGTCCCCGGCACGCAGCAGCTGCGAGAGGAACTGCGCGATCGCGTCGAGCCGCGCCGCATCGGTGCCGCGCAGCATGCCCGGCATCGCAGCTAGCACCTGGTCGCCGTGGTAGGCCACGATCAGTGCCTGCTCGCGCACGATGCGCCGCAGGGCCTGGAAGTCGTCGCCGCGGGCGAGGCCGTATTCGGGCAGGTCTTCGGCGAGGTGGAAGTGCCGCTCGTCGGCCTCGTCGTTGTGCTTGAAGACGTAGAACAGGGCGCGCAGCGAAGCCTCGAGCAGTCCGCCCACGTTCAGTTGGGCCTCGATGCGGGCCTGCGTGCGCTGCATGTATTCGCGGTGCTCGGGCGTGGTGCCCGGGTGGGCACGCGCCGGTTCGCTGCTGCCCACGGACGCACCCGTCAGCGCCTGCAGCCAGGGCGAGTCGAACACGGTTTCGAACAGCTTCGCCTGCATCTGGTCGCGCTGGTCGCGGTACTGGTCGAGCGCGTGATCGATGGCGTTGGAGACGTTCTGCTGCAGTTGCAGGAAGGGGTTGTCGTCCGCCACCGGCTGGCGCTGCTCGCGCACCCGCCCGGCCAGGCCGCTGACCAGCGGCGCCAGCGGGTGCTGGCTGGTCCAGCTCGCGTAGCTCACGCGCATCGGATGCAGCGCCTGCATCCAGGCGGCCGACTGCGGCGTCGAGAAGGCGCGCACCCAGGGCTGCGCGAAGCTGCGGTACAGCGCCAGGTTGATCTCCGAGAGCCGCGCGGCGGCGGCAAAGCGCCGCTCGGACTGCGGGTCGGGCTTGACGATGTCGCGCACCTCCTGCACGCTGCTGCGCCGTATCGACAGCAGGTAGGGGTCGTCGCACAGGGCCGCGCCTTCGGGCGCGTCCTCGACCGTGGTCTTGTAGATGCCGGCGGGCAGCATGTCGATCTCGTCGATCACGCTGGCGAACTTGCGGTGTTCCTTGCTGCCTACGCTGCCGGAGACGAAGATGCCCAGGTGCCCGATGCTGTCGTGCGTGGCGTAGATGATGGTCTGGTCGTGGCCGTAGATGTCCGCGTCGTCGTGGTACAGGTCGGTGATCCAGCCCAGCGCCTGCGCCGGCGGCGTGATGTTGTCGCCGTACGAGCTGAACACCAGGATCGGCGAGCGGATGTTGCGCAGGTCGATGCGCACGCCGTCGGAGGTCAGCAGCTGCGCGGTCGACAGCTTGTTGCCGATGAACAGGTTGTCGACGATGTACTGCATTTCCACGTCGTTGAGGAAGACGTAGCCGCCCCAGTACTTCTCGAAGCCGATGTAGCGCTCGGCCTCGGTATCGGCGTTGGCGTACATGTTGTACTGCTTGGACCACAGCGTGTTGGCCGGGTCCAGGTTCTCGAAGTTCTGCACCAGCCAGGCGCCGTCGAAGCGGCCGTGGCCGGTGTCGCTGGTCAGCGCGGTCAGCCAGCTGCCGCCGGTCAGGCCGCCGCCGTAGCGCATGGTGTTGTCGCCGGCCCAATACGACACCGGCGCGCCGGCGACGATGATCGGCCCGAACAGCTCGGGCCAGACCGCGGCGGCCATCAGGATCTGCCAGCCGGCCTGGCAGTTGCCGATGACCGCCGGCTTGCCCATCGCATCGGGATGCAGCTCGGCCACGCGGCGCACGAACTCGGCCTCGGCGCGCATCACGTCCTCGATCGTCTGGCCGGGCACCGGATCGGGCAGGAAGCCGACGTAGTAGCACGGATGGCCGGCCTGCAGCGCCGCGCCGATCTCGCTCTCGGCCTTGAAGCCGCCGATGCCCGGGCCGTGGCCGGCGCGCGGGTCGACGACCATGAACGGGCGCTTGCTTTCGTCGCTGGGATGGTCAGCGGGCGCGACGATGCGCACCAGACCGTAGTTCACCGGCCGCGGCAGGTCGAGCCCCGACAGCACGGGTTCGCTCGGGAAATTCAGCACGTTGGGCGCCTCGCGGGCCAACTGTTTGGTGTACTGGTCGCCAACCTGGCGCTCGACGTCGGCGCACAGGATCGTGCGCTGCCAGGCATCCGCCGCGTAGGCGGCGGCGTCCTGAACCAGGCTCCAGGGGGCGCTGGACAAAGGAGCCCACGGCGTACTCGGCAGACTTGGATTGGCTTTGTACAGATCCAGCGGGAGCGTATCGATATTCATGGTGGTTCCTCCTCGAGGTGGAGATGAAGCCCATCCGGGGCGGGTTGCGGGGCGGGGCGTCAGGCCATCTGCCCGATCGTCTTGCGAAAGCGCCGGAAAGACAGGACGAACAGCGCGCTGCCGATCAGCAGCAGCGCCAGGAACGGTTTCCAGACCACGTCCAGGCCGGCACCGCGGAACAGGATCGCCTGGCCGATCTCGACGAAATGCGTGGTCGGTGCGATCAGCATGATGTTCTGCACCAGCTCGGGCATGCTCTCGCGCGGCGTGGCACCGCCCGAGAGCATGTTCATCGGCATCAGCGTCAGCATCAGCAGCAGGCCGAACTGCGGCATGCTGCGCGCCAGCGTGGCCATGTAGATGCCCAGCGAGGTCATGGCGAACAGGCACAGCACCGCGCCGGCCATGAACAGGGTGATCGAACCCTCGATCGGCACCTGCAGCAGGCCGCGAATGACGAGCGCGATCGACAGCGCCGTGGCCAGCAGCACCACCAGACTCATCGACCAGATCTTCGAGACCATGATCTCGCCCGGGGTGACGGGCATGACCAGCAGGTGCTCGATCGTGCCGTGCTCGCGCTCGCGGATCAGCGCCGCGCCGACCAGGATGATCGACAGCATGGCGACGCTGTTGATGATCTCGGCGATGCCGCCGAACCACGACTTTTCCAGCGTCGGGTTGAAGCGCGCGCGCAGCGACAGCTCCACCGGCAGCGACGCCGTGCCCCGGTAGCGCTGCACGAATTCCTGCACCTCGCCCAGCACCACCTGCTGGATGTAGCCGTTGCCGGTGAAGGCCTGGCTCATGCGCGTGGCGTCGATGTTCAGCTGGATCGCCGGATTGCGCCCGGCGAGCACGTCGCGCTGGAAGTTCGGCGGGATGTTGAGTGCGAAGGTGTAGTCGCCGCGGTCCATGCCGGCGTCCATCTCGGCCACCGTGATCATCTGCGGCGGCAGGAAGTCGGGGGGATAGAAGGCCGCGGCGATGCGCTCCGACAGCGGCGACTGGTCCTCGTCGACGATGGCGATGGCCGCGTTGTGCAGCGTCTCGGGCAAGGCCGTGGCGGCGGTGTAGACCGAGGCCGTGAACACGTAGACGATCAGCAGCAGCATGATCGGGTCGCGCCACAGGCTCCACAGTTCCTTGCGTCCCAGGCGAAGAATGTTCTTCAGCTTGCGCATCGTCAGCGCTCCTGCTTCTTCAGCAGCGCGATCGCCGCGCCCATGATCACCGGCACCGCCAGCAGCAGCGGCAGCATCGCGCCGCGCAGATCGGCGAATTCCAGCGCCTTGCTGAACACCCCGCGGCTGATGGTGAACATGTGCGTGGCCGGATAGATCTCGCCGATCCAGCGCCCGGGCCCCTCGATCGAGGACACCGGGTTGATCAGCCCGCCCAGCTGCATGCTCGGCAGCATGGTGCCGAGCATGGCGATGAACATCGCGGCGAGCTGGCTGTTGGTGACGGTGGAGGCCAGCAGCCCCATGCCGGTGGAGATCACGCAGAAGATCAGCGTGGCCAGGGTCAAGGCGAAAAAGCTGCCGGTGACCGGCACGCCGAAGAGGGTGACGGCCATCAGGCTCAGGCAGAAGAAGTTGATCATCGCCAGCACCACGTAGGGCAGCTGCTTGCCGATCATGAACTCGGTGCGGGTGATCGGGGTGACGTACAGGTTGATGATCGAGCCCAGTTCCTTCTCGCGCACCACCGCCAGGGCGGTGAGCATGGCCGGCAGCATCAACAGCAGCAGCGGGATCACCGCCGGCACCATCGACTTCAGGCTCTGGATGTCGGGGTTGTAGCGGTAGCGGTCCTGGATCGTCGCGCCCAGCGATGCACCGGCGCCGAACTGTTCGGCGGCCTTCTCCTGCAGCCAATGCTGGTGGATGCCCTGCACGTAGCCTTGCACGGTCTCGGCGCGCGACGGCATCGAGCCGTCGATCCAGGCACCGACTTCGACGTGGCGCCCGCGCAGCAGGTCGCGGCCGAAGCCCGGCGGGATTTCGACGGCCAGCGTGATCTCGCCGCTGCGCATGCGCCGGTCCAGATCCGCGTAGTCGGCGAGCGGCGGCTTCTCGATGAAGTAGCGCGAACCGGCCAGGCCCAGCGCGTAGTTCTGGCTGATCGTGGTCTGGTCCCGGTCGAGCACCGCGTAGCTCAGGTCTTCGACGTCCATGGTGATGCCGAAGCCCATGACCAGCATCAGCAGCAGCGAGCCGGCCAGCGCCAGCGTCAGGCGCACCGGGTCGCGCTGCAGCTCCAGCGCCTCGCGCCAGCTGTAGCTGAGCAGCCGCTGCAGGCTGAAGCCGCGGGTGGCATGGGCCGGCGCGGCCGCGGCGGTGGCGGCGCTTGCGGCGGTTGCGGCGGTTCCGGCAGTTTCGGCAGTTTCGGCAGTTTCGGCAGCAAGGGTCTGCTTCGCGGCGGAGGCGTCGGGACGGGCCTCGCCGCTGGCTTCGACCAGGTAGCCGATGAAGGCCTCTTCCAGGTTCGGCGCGCCGCGCTTTTCGACCAGGCGGGCCGGCGCGTCACTGTCGAGCACCTTGCCGGCGTGCATCATCGACATGCGGTCGCAGCGCTCGGCCTCGTTCATGAAGTGCGTGGAGATGAAGATCGTCACCTTGTCGCGCCGCGACAGTTCCACCAGCAGCCGCCAGAAGTTGTCGCGCGCCACCGGGTCCACGCCCGAGGTGGGCTCGTCCAGGATCAGCAGGTCGGGCTTGTGCACCATGGCCACCGCCAGCGACAGGCGCTGGCGCACGCCCAGCGGGACGGCCTCGGGCAGGCGGTCGAGCACCTGGCCCAGGCCGAAGCGCTCGACCATCTCGTCGACGCGGGCAGCGACCTCGTCCTCGGGCACGTGGAAGAGCTGCGCGTGCAGCACCAGGTTCTGGCGCACGCTCAGCTCGCCATACAGCGAGAAGGCCTGCGACATGTAGCCGACGCGGCGCCGCGTGTCGATGTCCTTGGGGTCGACCTCGTTGCCGAACAGCCAGGCCTGGCCGTCGGTGGCCGACAGCAGGCCGGTGAGCATCTTCATCGTGGTCGACTTGCCGCAGCCGTTGGAGCCGAGGAAGCCGAAGATCTCGCCGCGCCGGATGCGGAAGGACACATGGTCGACCGCGGTGAAGTCGCCGAAGCGCATCGTCAGGCCCTGGGCCTCGATGGCGATGTCGTCTTCATCGCTTTGCAGCGGCGGAATCACCACCGGCTCGTGGCCGCGCTTCTTGTCCTCGGGCAGCAGCTTGATGAAGGCTTCATCCAGATTGGCGCTTTGCGTGCGCGCCAGCAGCTCGGCCGGCGTGCCGGTGGCCAGGATCTTGCCGTCGTCCATCGCCACCAGCCAGCCGAAGCGCTGCGCCTCGTCCATGTAGGCGGTGGCCACCAGCACGCTCATGCTCGGGCGCTCGCCGCGGATGCGGTCGATCAGGTCCCAGAACTGCGCGCGCGCGAGCGGGTCGACGCCGGTGGTCGGCTCGTCGAGCAGCAGGAAGTCCGGGTCGTGGATCAGCGCGCAGCACAGGCCGAGCTTCTGCTTCATGCCGCCCGAGAGCTTGCCCGCCGGGCGCTCCAGGAACGGGTGCAGACCGGTGCTGCGCGTCAGGTCGTCGATGCGCCGGCGCCGTTCGGCCGCGCCGTGGCCGAACAGGCGCGCGAAGAACTGCAGGTTCTCCTCGACCGACAGCGTGGGGTACAGATTCTTGCCCAGCCCCTGCGGCATGTAGGCGATGCGCGGGCAAGCCTCGTCGCGGTGGCGCTTGTCGGCCATGTCGCCGCCCAGCACTTCGATCGAACCTTGCTGGATGGCGCGCGCGCCCGACAGCAAGGACATCAGGCTGGACTTGCCGACGCCGTCCGGGCCGATCAGGCCGACCATGCGGCCGGCCGGCACGTCCAGGCTCAGATCGTCGAGCGCGACGGTCTTGCCGTAGCGCAGCGTGACGCCCGCGATGCGTGCGACCGGGGGGGCTGCGGGTTCGGCCAGCGCCCTTGGCTCTGCCATCGCTATTTGCTCCGCCATGGCTTCAGCGCGCCGGTGTATTGGACAGCGCAGCGGGCCAGGGCGCCTGCGCGTCGAGCCTGACCCAGGCGACACCCGGCAGGCCGGTCTTGACCTGGTCCAGCTGCTGGCGCAGCAGCTCCGGCGCGATCTGCGCCTTGACGCGGAACATCAGCTTCTGCCGCTCGCTGGCGGTTTCCACCGTCTTCGGCGTGAACTGCGCAGCGCTGGCGACGAAGGACACCGTGGCCGGAATCGGCGTGCCCGGCAGCGCATCCAGAACGATGCGCACCTCGCTGCCCAGCGCGACGCGGCCGGCGACCTCGTTGGGCAGGAAGAAGGTCATGTAGACATCGGCCAGGTCGATGACGTTGAGCACGCGCCCGCCGGCACCCAGCACCTCGCCGGGCTGGGCCACGCGGAACTGCACGCGGCCGTCGCGCGGGCTCACGAGCACGCTGTCGCGGAGGTCGGCATCGATGCGCGCGACCGTCGCCTTGGCGGCCTCCACGGCCGACTGTGCGCCGACGAGCTGGGCGCGCGCGGCATGGATCGCCGCCTGCGCGGCTTTGGCCTGGGCCGAGGTCGCCGACACCGCGGCCTGCGCACTGCGCACCTGGGCGCGGTCGTCGTCCAGTTCCTGGATCGACGCGGCGCCTTCCTTGGACAGCGTATCCGAACGCGCCAGGCGCCGCTGCGCCGCATCGACATCCGACTCGCGCTGCACGACCACCGCGCGCGCGGCGACCGCATCGCTTTCGCGCAGCGCCACCTGCGCCTGCGCGGCGGCCACGCCGTGTTCGGCCTGGCGCAGGCTGGCCACGGCTTCGTCGCGCTGCGCCTGCAGCGTGTCCACCTGCATCTTTGCCAGCGGCTGGCCGGCGCGGACGAAGTCGCCTTCCTTGACGAGGATCTCGCCGATGCGGCCCGCCAGCTTGGTCGAGATGTCGATCTCGGTGGCCTCGATGCGCCCGTTGCCGCTGACGAAGCCTTCCCCCGGGCCGGTGTGCGACCAGCGCGACCATGCCCACCAGGCCGCCGCGGCGATGGCGGCCACCGCCACCAGGATCAGCACGCCGTTTTTCTGGAAGAACGAAGACTTCGGATCTTTGGCTTTGTTGTTCATGACGGGACTCTTCAGCGGTTGGGGCGGGCGTCGGCGGCGGTTGCGGCAGAACGTGCGGAAGGCGCCAGCAGCGCCGGCAGGTGCGCCACCGGCAGCATGTCGCCGGGGCTTGCGGCGGGGTTTGCGGCGGTGGCGGGTTCGGCTGACGGCTCGACGCCGCCGCCCAGGGCGCGGTACATGGCGATCTGGCTGGACAGCTGCGCGCGCCGCGTGGCCACCAGTTGCTGCTCGGCGTTGAGCAGGTCGCGCTGCGCGTCCAGCACTTCCAGGTAGGCCGAGGAGCCGTTGTCGTAGCGCAGCTTCGCCAGACGCGCGCGCTCGGCCTGGGCATCGCGCGCGATGCGTGCCACGCCCAGCTGCTCGTTCACCCAGTGGCGTGCGGCCAGCGCATCGGCCACCTCGCGGAAAGCGGTCTGGATCGTCTGCTCGTACTCGGCCACGCCGAGCTCGCGCCGCACTTCGGAAAGCTCCAGGTTGGCGCGCAGCCGGCCGCCATCGAAGATCGGCAGCGAGATCGTCGGAATGAAGAACCAGGCCTTGCTGCCGGACTCGAACAGGCCGTTGAGTTCGGCGCTGGCGGTGCCGATCGACGTGGTGATGGCGATGCGCGGCAGGAAGGCTGCGCGTGCCGCGCCGATGTCGGCGTTGGCGGCGCGCAGCCGGTGTTCGGCGGCGATGATGTCCGGACGCTGGGTCAGCAGCTCGGACGGCAGGCCCGGCGCCAGCGGCGCGAGCACGGTGGTCTCGTCGAACGGCGCCTGCTGCGCCAACGCGCCCGGATCGCCTCCCACCAGCACGCGCAGCGCGTTGATCTGCTGGGCGCGCTGCTGGGCAAGCTGCAGGTACAGCGTCTGCGCCTGCGTGAGCAGGGTCTGCACCTCGGTGACCGTCAGCTTGGAGCTGGAGCCCACTTCGTAGCGGCGCTGGAAGATGCGCAAGGACTCCTCGCGCGTGGCCACCGTCTGGCGCGCGATCTCGAGGCGTTCATCGAGCTCGCGCAGTCCCAGATAGCCGTCGGCGACTTCGGCGACCAGCGCCACGTAGACCGCCTGGCGTGCGGCGTCGGTCGCCAGCCAGCTCTCCAGGGCCGCGCCCTCCAGGCTGCGCACGCGGCCCCACAGGTCCAGCTCCCAGCTGGTGAGCCCGACCTCGAAGCGGTACTGACCGCCGACCTGCGCCCGGCGCTGAATGTTCAGGTCGGCGGGAGTGCGCGAGCGGGTGCCTTCCGCCCCCAGGTCGACGTTGGGGAAGAGCTCGCTGCGCTGGATGCTGTAGCTGGCGCGGGCCTCCTCGACGCGCAACAGCGCCTTGCGCAGGTCGCGGTTGTTCGCCAGCGCGGTGGCGATCAGTTGCTGCAGCAGCGGGTCAGTGAAATACGCGCGCCAGGACAGGTTCGGCACCGGCGTGCCTGCCGGGCCGGCGCTTTCGCCGAGGCTGCCGGCCGTGCGCAGTTCGCCGCTTGCCGCCGGGTACTGCAGCGGTACCGGCGCCGCGGGCCGGGCGTAGTCCGGATCCAGCGACATGCAGCCGGCCAGAGCAGTCAGTGCGGTGCCCAGCGTCAGGGCACGCAGGCCGGCTCTGGATGCCGGAGCGCATCGGAAGTGTTCGCTGCTGATTCTGGAGCTCATGGTGTTGTTCTTTCTCCGTGAACGAGTTCGTGCCGTCACCTGGCCGCCATGCCGGACAGTGCCGCGGCCCGCGGCGGCAGCGAGGATCCGCGATGTCGGATGCGGCGCTGCCCATCAAGGGCGGGGCGGCCCACTGCTATGGGCGGCGCAGCTGCCTGGGCCGGCTCATGCAGAGCAAGAGCGACTTCAGCGCCATCGAGCACCATCGCGGCGATGGCTTCTTCGAGCAGGCGTCGGGCACCGGCTGGCTGCCTTCGAGCCCGACGCCATGACAGTCCCCGGTTGGGCTGACAGACGGTATTGTGCGCGGTGCCGCCGCCGCCGTCATTGGCGTGGCACGACAGCGCGTTGGCGGCCCGCGCCACGCCGGCCGGGGCGGATAGAGGTGATCCTGCACGCTTCGCACGTCCTCCTGAGCGCATAGGCTACCGTGCAGCGCAGCGCTTCCCGCGTCCCGCCGTTGCGCTTCGCGGCTGCCGACGACATCGACAAGGCCGGAGCAAGCGCCTAGTGCAGTGTTCCACGCTGTGCGGCACTCGAGAAAACCGATGGATTTGTCGTCCTGGCTAGGCGCAAACCGCAGTGATACCCGTAGGTATCACGAGGATTTGCAACGACGCCAGGGCGGCAAAGACGCGGTTTTATGTGCTGCATAGCGTGGAACACTGCACTAGAGTGGTTGCCCCGCCGAGCCCCTGCCGGCCGCCATGACCGCCCATCCGTCGCCGCAGATCTTCGTCAGCTGCAGCCATCACGACGCCGGCTGGCGCGAACGGCTGTTCGCCGACTACGTCAAGAGCACGCTCGGCGTGACCCGGATCTGGACCGACGCCTGGCTGCGCGCCGGTGCCTTCACGCTGATGGCGCGCACCGGCGGCCCGGGGGCGGGCGGCATCTCCGCCTTCATCGTCCCCGCCGGTCTGCCCGGTCTGACGCTCGGCAAGCCGGACAAGAAGATGGGGCAGAAGGGCACGCGCACCTGCGACCTCAACCTCGACAACGTGCGCGTCCCGGCGGCCAACATCATCGGCGGTGAACCGGGCAAGGGCTTCAAGACGGCGATGAAGGTGCTCGATCGCGGCCGTCTGCACATCTCGGCGCTGGCCTGCGGCATGGCGCAGCGCATCCTGAACGAGAGCGTGGCCTATGCCCAGCAGCGCAAGCAGTTCGGCCAGCGCATCGGCGACTTCCAGCTGGTGCAGGCGATGCTCGCCGACAGCCAGGCCGAGCTGCTGGCCGGCTGGGCATTGGTGCGTGAAACGGCGCAGCGCTGCGACGCCAAGCCCTTTGGCGTCACCGACCCGCAGGTGAGCATGCGCGCCTCGTGCACGAAGATGTTCACGACCGAGATGGTCGGCCGCGTCGCCGACCGCGGCGTGCAGGTCCACGGCGGCTCGGGCTGCATCAACGAGTTCCCGGTCGAGCGCTTCTACCGTGACGTGCGCCTGTTGCGCCTGTACGAAGGCACGACGCAGATCCAGCAGCTGGTCATCGGCAGGCAGCTGATGCGTGCCGGCTGAGCGTCCCCGCCTGCCCCGGCGAAGCGGGCCCTCATGCGGCAAATCACCGGCGGCGCTGCCGTCATCGTCGAGCACGGCCAGCGTCTTGCCGCCGCGGGCGCCCGCCCACCCGTTGTCGATGAGCAGGCCGCTGTCGGGATAGGTCGCGGTCATGCCAAGGCTTTGCGTATCGGTCAAGCAGCGGGAAGGCGGTGGTTGCAGAAATCGGCATCAAGTTCCCTTGCGCCCCAACTGCCTTGCGCTCAAGGAATGCATGGGCCGCACGATTTCCCGCAACGCTTGCATGAATACCTCGGCACTGGGCGCGAGGCTGCGGTTCTTCACGCGAACCATCCCCACCGGGATCCCCGATGGCAGATCGACCGGCAGGACGCGCAGGGAACCGTGCCGGCTCCCGAATCGAAGCACCGAGCCGTACATCACGGTGAGGAAGGTATTCGTCGCGGCCAGCTCACAGCGAACCAGCATGGACATCGTGGTCACGCCTGATTCCGGCAAGCTCAGCCCTTGCCGGCGGAACTCGCCTTGCAGATGCACTGTGACCGCCCCTTCCGCCTGCGGCAGCGCCCACGGATAACGCGCTGTCTGTGCCAGGGTCACGGATCGGCGCCCGGCCAAAGGGTGCTGTGCCCCCGCGACGATGAACAGCCGATCGTCGAACAGCGGCTCGAATGCCAGGTCGTCGTTGCCGCCGGCAGGAGGCTCGCGCCCCAGCCCGAAATCGAGAGATCGACCGGCAACTTCACCCGCCAGCTTGCCTGATTCGAGCTCGGCGACCTGGAAGCGAAATCCCGGACGGCGGCCGCGGACCGCGCCGATCGCGTGAGGCAGCAGTCCCGCGCACATGGCCGGCGTGCCGCCCAGCCGCAGGTCGCCGCGGTCTGCATCGGTCAAGGATCGCAGTTCGTCCACCGCCTGGCGAAGTTCCTCGAAGACGCCCGCCGCGCGACGCAGCAGGACTTCTCCCTGCGGGGTCGCGATGACGCCCCGGTTGCTCCGGTCGAACAGTCGCACCCCGAAGGTCGCTTCCAGCTCCGCGATGGCTTTCGACAACGCGGGTTGCGTCAGGCCGATCTCGTGCGCCGTCTTCAGGAGGCTGCCCGATCAACCCCTCGCCGGTGCGAGTGGAGACCGGGCCGGGATCACGGCAGTGGCGAAGCATGTTGTCGATGACGCCACGATGCCGAAAAAGGAGTTCCGCGTGCTGCACACGACCTATGCGCCCGGCGGCCGGAACCCCAGGCACTACCACCCGTCGCATGTCGTGTTCTACGTGCTCGAGGGTTCAGGCGTGTGGCAGGAGGAGGGGAAGGACGCGGTGACGCTGAATCCCGGCGACAGCCTGCACGTCCGCCCCGGCATGATCCACGCGCATCGCAATGCCAGCGCGAGGCAGAAGCTGGTGTTTCTGGAGTTCGTCATCGTGGACAAGGTACAGCGCAGCACCGTACCCATGCGGTAGCGGTACGGTCCGTTCAGCCATCGGCCGCGTGGAATGCGGCGAGTCCGTGCGGGCCGTTGTGATCCAGGCATCGCGAAGCCGCTTCATGGCCGGCGGCGACACACAGGTCTTCCACGCCGCGCTGCAAGACTCGGCCGCTGGTCGCGGGCTCTTTTTTCGAGCGCTTTGCCGGCGAGGCCCTCGCCGGCGAATCAGTCGACGATGCCGGCCCCGGCCAGCTCGCGTTCAGGCCGCGGGACTGCGTCACGCGCGCCACCGGGGCTGCGCGCATTTCATCAGCACCTGCTGCGCTGCCGCGCCTTCTTGCGTGTCGCGTGTTCCATCGTGTCCATGACAGAGTTGTCGCGGACACGAGACTGGTTTGACTACTGCAGCCGCTCGAGACGGGATGCCCAGCCGCTCATGCCGAATGGGCCGGCGGCGAGATCAGTGCGCGCGCGTAGCTGGGCTACCCTGCGCGGCGTGCTCCGGTATGAACGCTTTGTAAGCGGCCATGCGCGCTCATGGTGCCGCGCTGCCGCGGCGCAGCGCCTCGACGGTGTCGCGGATCAGGTGGCCGGCGATGGAAAAGCGCGGCGGCACGCCGGGCAGCGCGTCGATGTCGAACCAGCGTGCGTCCTCGATCTCGTCCTCCTGGCGCACGATCTCGCCGCCGGCCCATTCGGCCGTGTAGGCGACCATCAGGCTGTGCGGGAAAGGCCAGCTCTGGCTGCCGTAGTAGCGCAGCTTGCGCACCTGCACGGCGACCTCCTCGGTGACCTCGCGGTGCACGCATTCCTCCAGCGATTCGCCGGTCTCGACGAAGCCCGCCAGCGCGCTGTACATGCCCGGCGCATAGTGCGGTGCGCGTGCCAGCAGCAGTTCCTTTCCGCGCCACACCAGCACCATCATCGCCGGGCTCAGCCGTGGATAGGCGGCATGGCCGCAGGCCGGGCATTTGCGCGAGCGCTCATGCATCTGCGCAACGGTGGGCGTGCCGCAGACGCCGCAGAAGCGGTGGGCACGGTCCCACTCCAGCACCTGCGCCGCGCGGCTGGCCACGCCCATCAGCGCGGCGGGAAACTGCAGCATTGCCGCGCGCAGCGCCACCGCATGCCAGCCAGGTGGGGCTTCGGGCAGCACGTAGACCCAGCAGTCCAGCGCATCGAGCCGGCCGAGGTAGTGGCGCGAGCGCGCGATGGCTTCGAAGACCCGCGTCGGCTGCGGCTGCAGTCCGGCGGCGACGGCGGCATCGGCCGCAGCGACATCCGGCAGCAGCAACTGGCCTTCGACGAAGGCCAGGCACCAGGCCAGCGGGCTGGCCGGCTGCAGCGGTTGGACGGCGGCGTGGAACATCAGGACCAGGGGTCGAGCTGCGGTGTGGTGTTGGCGACGATCGGCGATTCGTCCTTGGCCTCGATGCGCAGCGGCAGCACCGCCTCCTTCAGCGCCAGCGGCGGCCCCAGCCACAGCGCGTGGATCAGATGGTCGTCGCGCGGCGCCAGCGTGTTCGGATGCACCAGCACCGTCAGCCCGCTGCGGTTGAGCATCAGCCAGGGCACGAAGGCTGCGAAGAGCTCGGTGGCGAAAGCCACCTGGTACATGGCCGCGGTGTGCGGGCCTACGGTCGCGTCGTGCCAGCGGCCGAGCTGCACGCTGAAGCGCTCGCCGATGCGCTGGCGCAGCGCTTCGGCCGTGGCGCGCGTCGCTGCCGGGTCGTAGTAGACATGCGCATGCCAGCTGAGGATCGGTGCGGCGCCGCTCATGCTCCCACTGTAGCGCTCAGCGCGCCTCGAACACCAGGCAGGTGGTGCTGCCGTGCGCGTAGAGCTTGCCGTCGGCGCCGACGATGCGCGCCTCGGCGGTGGCCAGCTGGCGGCCGACGTGCACCGTCTGGCCGATGGCACGCAGCGGGCCGCTCTTCAGCGACGCGGCGCGCACGATGTGGATGCCCAGCTCGGCGGTGGTGTAGGCCTGGCCCGCCTGCAGCGCGGTGTGCACCGCGCAGCCCATGGCCGAATCCAGCAGCGTCGCATACCAGCCGCCGTGCACGCTGCCCAGCGGGTTGTAGTGCATCAGCTGCGGCACGCCCTGGAACACCGCCTTGCCCTTGTCGATCTGCACCAGCGCGTAGTCCAGCGTCTGCATGATGTGCGGGTAGGGCAGCTCGCCGGCCAGCATGGCCTGCATGATCTGCAGCCCGCTCTTGCTCTGCAGCTGCTCGGGCGCAGCGACGCCCGGCCGGGCTGCGGCGGCACGCCGGCGCACGGCCTGCAATTCTTCGTTCCAGGCGGCCAGCGTGGCTTCGGCGTTCATCTTCACTCCAGACGGTTGCAAGTACAAAGATTGTAGATACAATCATATTCATGGTCAAGACCGATACGCAGCCGCTGGGCTGCACCAACTTCAAGCTGCGCCAACTGGCGCGGCGCGTGACCCAGCTCTACGACCAGCAAATGGCCCAGGCCGGGCTGAAGACCACGCAGTACTCGCTGCTGTCGCACGTGCTCAGGCTGGGCCCGATCCGCCCCGGCGAGCTGGCCGCCGCGATGACCATGGACGCGTCGACGCTGACGCGCAACCTCAAGCCGCTGGTGGCGGCCGGCTGGCTGGAGCTTGCCGCCGGCGAGGACGGACGCAGCCGCAGCGTGCACATCACGCCGGCCGGCCGCGACAAGCGCACCGAAGCCAAAGCCCACTGGACGACGGCCCAGCGGCAACTGAACCAGGCGCTGGGCCTAGCCACCGTCGCGGCGCTGCACGCCCTGGTGGACCAATCGCTGGAGCGCCTGGCACCGCTGCCTGAAGGAGAGGGTCATGAATAAGGCCTTGCGCCGGCCGCTGTGGCTGGTGTTGCTGGCCGCGGCCGGCGTCTTTGCGCTGACCATGGGCACGCGCCAGACCATGGGCCTGTTCCTCGGCTCGCTGAACACCGCCACCGGCCTGGGCCTGGGGCAGATCAGCCTGGCTTTCGCCTTCGGCCAGCTGTGGTGGGGGCTGACGCAGCCCTTTGCCGGCGCGATGGCCGACAAGGTGGGCACCGGCCGCGTGCTGCTCGCCGGCACCGTGCTGGTGGCGCTGGGCACCTTCATCACGCCCTACATGACCAGCACCGCCGGGCTGATCTTCGCCGTCGGCATGCTCGCCGCAGGCGGCGCCGGCATGGCCGGGCCGGCGGTGCTGATGTCGGCGACCTCGCGGCTGATCGCGCCGGACAAGCGCGGCATGGCCACCGGCATCGTCAACGCCGGCGGCTCCTTCGGCCAGTTCGCGATGGCGCCGATCGCCGGTGCGCTGATGCTCGGTTTCGGCTGGGCCGGCGCGTTGCAGATCCTCGGCCTGCTGGTGCTGCTGGCGCTGCCCGCGGCCTTCGTGCTCAAGGGCAATGCACTGCACGCCGCGGCGGCCGGCGCCAAGCCGGTGGGCACGCGCGCGGCGATAGGCGAGGCGCTGCGCAGCCGCGACTTCCTGCTGCTGAGCGCGGGCTTCTTCGTCTGCGGCTTTCATGTCGCCTTCCTGGCTACGCACATGCCGGGCGTGATCGCGCTGTGCGGGCTGCCGGTGCAGTACGGCGCCTGGTCGCTGGCCTTGATCGGCCTGTTCAACATCGTCGGCAGCGTGGCCATGGGCTGGGCCACCGGCCGCTGGCGCATGAAGTCGCTGCTGGCGCTGGTGTACGCGTCGCGCGCGCTGGCGGTGCTGGTCTTCCTGCTGGCGCCGAAGACCGGCACCACGGTGCTGGTGTTCTCGGCGGTGATGGGGCTGAGCTTCCTGTCCACCGTGCCGCCCACCGCCGGGCTGGTGGCCAAGTTCTTCGGCCTGGGCAACATGGCGACGCTGTTCGGCATCGTCATGCTGTCGCACCAGGTCGGCGGCTTCCTCGGCGCCTGGCTCGGCGGGCGCGTGTTCGAGGCCACCGGCAGCTACGACTGGGTCTGGTACGCCGACATCGTGCTGGCGGTGGGCGCGGCGCTGGTGAATCTGCCGATCCGCGAGGCGCGCGTGCTGCGCGCGCCCGCCGGCGCCAGCGCGTAGCAACGCGAGGTCGCCGACACGCACACTGCGCTCGCTCAGGGGAGACTCCCCATGCGCGAAGGCATGTCGGCATCGGGCTGCCAGGCGACGGGGCCACGAACGTGGACCGCGTCATCGTCCGGCGTGGACCCGGCGAGGATGGACGTCGCATTGCGGCTTCTCAGTAGCTTGATGGACGAAGCCGTACAGGCACCGCTTCTCGGCTCTTGGGCGCTGCACGCTCGGGGCCACCGTGCGCCGGCCGCCTGCAGCGCAAGCTATGCTGGAAGGCGCTTGCCGCTTCCGGCAGGCGCAAGCCGCACCACCAGAATTCGAGCCTGATCGGGGATGAACCAAGACCTGAAGAAGACCCTCTGGGCCGCCGCCGACAAGCTGCGCTCGTCGATGGATGCCGCCGAGTACAAGCACATCGTGCTCGGCCTGATCTTCCTGAAGTACATCAGCGACGCCTTCGACGAGCGCCGCGCCCAGTTGCTGGCCGCGTTCGCCGATGTGGACGGCGACCTATACCTGCCCGACGCGGCGGACCACGCCCAGGCGCTGGAAGAGCGCGACTACTACACGATGGCCAACGTGTTCTGGGTGCCGGCCTCGGCCCGCTGGGAGGCCATCCGCGCCCAGGCCAAACAGTCGCACATCGGCGTGCGCATCGACGCCGCGCTCGAGGCCATCGAGGGCGACAACCCGCGCCTGAAGGGCATCCTCGACAAGCGCTTCGGCCGCACCCAGCTCGAACCCGGCCGCCTGGGCGAGCTGGTGGACCTGGTGTCCACCATCGGCTTCGTGCAGGCGCACGGCGACGGGCAAGGCGGCCACCGCGACCATCGGGCAAAAGACCTGCTCGGCGAGGTCTACGAGTACTTCCTCGGCCAGTTCGCCAGCGCCGAGGGCAAGAAGGGCGGCCAGTTCTACACGCCGGCCTCGGTGGTGAAGGTGCTGGTCGAAGTGCTGGCGCCGCACCAGGGCCGCGTCTACGACCCGTGCTGCGGCTCGGGCGGCATGTTCGTGCAGAGCGAAAAGTTCATAGCGGCGCACGGCGGCAGGGCCGACGACATCAGCATCTACGGGCAGGAGGCCAACCCGACGACCTGGCGGCTGGTGGCGATGAACCTGGCCATCCGCGGCTTCGCGGCTGACTTGGGGCACGAGCCGGCCGACACCTTCCACCGCGACCAGCACCCCGACCTGCGCGCTGACGTCGTGCTGGCGAATCCGCCCTTCAACATCAGCGACTGGGGCGGCGAGCGCCTGGCCGACGACCGGCGCTGGGCCTACGGCACCCCGCCCGCCGGCAACGCGAACTACG
>DAIMFR010000067.1:0-28142 GCA_036724445.1 Rubrivivax sp.
CGTATCCTCGCGACCAGACTTGCGGGGTAGAACATTTCGGCTACACCCTCTGAGCCCTCTGCGGCGCGTTGCGCCCGCCGGCCTGAGGCGGCGCCTACCCGGCCGTCTTGGCCAGCGGCGCCGGCTGCGACGGCCCTGCATCCTCGCCGTCGGCCACCTCGGTGAGCAGCGCGGCGGCGCTGCGCACCAGCGGCCAGGCGAGCATGGCGCCGGTGCCGTCGATGCTGTCCAGGCCCAGTTCGAGCAGCGCCGATGCGCGGAACAGGTGCAGCGCCTTGTCCAGCCCGCGGTGCGGCTGGCTGCGGCAGAACACGCAGTAGTCGGTGACCGGCGAGGCGATGCGCGAGGCCAGCATCAGCGCCGCGCAGGCCGCCATGCCGTCGATCATCAGCATGTGGCGCTTGCTGGCGGCCACCAGCATCACGCCGACCATCATCGCCACCTCGAAGCCGCCGAGCGCGGCCAGGATCTCCACCGGTTCGCTCAGCTCGCGGTGCCGGGCCTGCGCAGCCTGCGCCAGCGCCGCCAGCCGGTCCAGCGCTTCGGGCTCCATCGCCGGTCCGGACGCCAGCAGGTCGCGCACCGGCGCGTCGGCCAGCCGCGACAGCAGCAGCGCCGCGCTGAAGTGCGAGCCGACGCCGAGGCCGGCGCAGACCAGCATGTTGCCGCGCAGCGCGTCGCCGATCTCCATGCCGGCGCGCATCGCCGCATGCGCCTGGTCGGGCGTCATCGCGCCGGTCATGCGCGCGTTGCGCGTGCCGTGCGCGATCTTGCGCATCAGCAGCCGCTCGTGCGCGACGACGTCGTCGGCCAGGCCGCAGTCGACCACCGTCAGCCCGACTTGCTGGATGCGCGCGAATACCGACACCGGCAGCTGTCCGCTCAGCAACTGCTGCACCTGCTGCGAACTGCGGTGCCGCGCGGCCGGGTCGATGCCGTCGACGGCGATGCCGTGGTCGGAGGCGAAGATCGCCAGCTGCGGGTCGCGAAAGCGCGGCTTCAGCGAGTTCTGCATCAGCCCCAGCCGCACCGCCAGCGGCACCAGCTCGCCGAGGCTGCCCCCCGCCTCGGCGCGGCGCGCCAGCTTTTCGACCAGCGTGCGTTCGAGCAGCGGGTTCGAGGTCGGGGCGATGAGCGAGCGGCTGGCGGCCATGCGCCGAGTGTAGGTTCAGCGCAGGAACAGCCGGTACACCGGGTTCGCCGACTCCTCGACGTAGGGATAGGCCAGCGTCTGCAGGAAGGCCTGGAAGTCGTGCTCGTCGGCCGCCGGCACCTGGATGCCGACCAGGATGCGGCCGTAGTCCGCACCCTGGTTGCGGTAGTGGAACAGGCTGATGTTCCAGCCCGGGTGCATCGCCGCCAGGAAGCGCATCAGCGCGCCCGGCCGTTCGGGGAAGACGAAGCGGAACAGCCGCTCGTCGCGCGCCAACTCGGAATGGCCGCCGACCATGTGGCGCACGTGCTCCTTGGCCAGTTCGTCGTCGCTCAGGTTGACCGTGGCGAAGCCGTGGCGCACGAAGTTGCGCGCGATGCGCTCGGCCTCGTCGCGCCGGCTGATGGCGATGCCGACGAACACATGCGCCACCTGCGCGTCGCTGATGCGGTAGTTGAACTCGGTGACGGCGCGCGGGCCGACCAGTTCGCAAAAGCGCCTGAAGGAGCCGCGCTCCTCGGGGATCGTCACCGCGTACAGCGCCTCGCGCTGCTCGCCGACCTCGGCGCGTTCGGCGACGAAGCGCAGCCGGTCGAAGTTCATGTTCGCGCCGCTGGTGATGGCGACGAAGGTCCGGCCCTTGAGCTTGTGCGTCTCGACGTACTGCTTGCACGCGGCGACGCCGAGCGCGCCCGAGGGTTCGAGAATGCTGCGCGTGTCCTGGAACGCGTCCTTGATGGCCGCGCAGATGGCGTCGTTGTCGACCACCACGTAGTCGTCGACCAGCGCGCGCGCCAGGCGGAAGGTCTCGGCGCCGACCTGCTTGACCGCGGTGCCGTCGGCGAACAGGCCCACGTCGGGCAGCAGCACGCGCCGGCCGGCGCGCACCGACTGCAGCATCGCGTCGGAATCGGCGGTCTGCACGCCGATGACCTGGATCTGTGGCCGTACCGCCTTGATGTACGCGGCCACGCCGGAGATCAGCCCGCCGCCGCCGATGGCCACGAACACCGCGTCGATAGCCCCCTGGTGCTGGCGCAGGATCTCCATCGCGATCGTGCCCTGGCCGGCGATGACCTCGGCGTCGTCGAAGGGGTGCACGAAGCTGTAGCCCTCGGACTTTTCGAGCTCGAGCGCGTGCAGGTAGGCGTCGGAATAGCTGTCGCCGTGCAGCACCACCTCGGCGCCCAGCGCATGCACCGCGTCGACCTTCAGCTTCGGCGTGGTCACCGGCATCACGATCACCGCCTTGCAGCCCAGGCGCCGCGCGCTCAAGGCCACGCCCTGCGCATGGTTGCCGGCCGAGGCGCAGATCACGCCGCGCGCGCACAACTCGGGCGGCAGTTGCGCCATCTTGTTGTAGGCGCCGCGCAGCTTGAAGCTGAACACCGACTGCTGGTCCTCGCGCTTGAGCAGCACGTGGTTGCCCAGGCGCCGCGACAGGCTGCGCGCCGGCTCCAGCGGCGTCTCGACGGCGACGTCATAGACGCGCGCGTTGAGGATCTTCTGCAGATAGTCCGACAGCGACGGGCGGCCGGCCAGGCGCCGCGGCGGCGCCGCGGCGGCGGGGGGCGGGCTGGAATCGGGAGTCGGGGAGGCGGTCTTCAAGTGTTGCTGCCCTTCGAGGGAGCCGGATGATACGGCGCTGCCCCGCGGCGGCCGGCGCCGGAAAAAAGCCCAAGGCATTGCTGCCTTGGGCTGAATCCACCCTTTCAGAAGGTGGAGGAGACAAGTTGCCGGAGACCGAGGCCCCGATGGATTCAGTCTAGCAGCGGTCATGCTGCGCCGCAACATGCGAATGTGGTACTTTGGCCGCAGCAGGCCGAACTTAGGGAGGCGCCTCCAGAGCCGGGCGCGTCATGCACAATTTCGGTCTGCTCGACGCAGGGAGAAGACCGAATGCAATGCACCGTGCGCTGGCAGGCCGATGCCGGCATGGCCTTCGTGGCGGAAACCGGCAGCGGACACCTACTGACGATGGACGGCGCGCCCGACGGCGGCGGACGCAACCTGGCGCCGCGCCCGATGGAGACGGTGCTGGCCGGCACCGGCGCCTGCGCCGCCTACGACGTGGTACTGATCCTCGAGCGCGGCCGTCAGCAGGTGACGGGCTGCAGCGTGCAGGTCGATGCCGAACGCGCCGAGACCGAGCCGAAGGTGTTCACGCGCATCCACATGCAGTTCACCGTCAGCGGCCGGGCGCTGACGCAGGCCGCCGTGGCGCGCGCCATCCAGCTGTCGCACGAGAAGTACTGCTCGGCCAGCGCGATGCTCGGCAAGACCGCGGTGATGACCACCGGCTTCGACATCGTCGAGGTCTGAGCTGCCGGCGGCCGGCGCCGCCTGCAGGTCAACCTGTGCGTCAATTCCAGAACGGCCCGCCCGCCCAGTTGGTGGTGCTCATGCCGAGTTCCATGCTGCCGTAGCTGGTCGGCAGCCCGACGCTGAAGCCCACGCCGCCGGAACTGCTGTCCTCGCAGCCGGCCAGCAAGGCGCCGGCCAGCACGGCCCCGGTCAAGAGAAACGCGCCTGCAATGCGCTGCCAGTGGATTTGCTTCATCGTCGGCTCCCTTTGCCAGCCCAGGCTCACAGCGGCCACTTCTGCAGCGCCAGCACGGCGCCGGTCGGATCGGCGATCAGCGCCATCGTGCCGCCGCGCAGGTCGCCGCGCGGCGCCAGCAGCACCTTGCCGCCCAGTTGCGCGGCGCGCGCCGCCGCAGCAGCCGGGTCGGCCACGCGCACGTAGGGCAACCAGATCGGGCGATTCACCGCGATCGGGTTCTTCAGCAGCCCGGCGCGCTCGCGCCCCTGCACCAGCACCCAGTAGGGCTGGGGCTGGCCGGCCAGATCCACGCGACGTACCTCGAAGCCCGCCAGCGACGCATAGAAGGCGGCGATGGTCTGCGGATCGCGCGACAGATGATCGGTCCACATGAAGCGGTGCAGCGCCGGCTCGGCCGTGTCAGCCGGGTCGCCGATGCGGCTGCGCAGCAGACCGAGCGGCGCGCCGTCGGGGTCGATTACCACCGCGCCGCGCCCCACCTTGGGCAGGTCGCGCGGGCCGGCGATGACACGGCCGCCGGCGGCGCGCGTGCTCTGCGCCGCGCGGTCCACGTCGGCCACCGACATGAAGCTCAGCCACTGCGATACCGGCTGGTCGGGTTGCGGCCGTTGCGCGCGGCTGATGCCGCCGATGAACTGGCCGCCGGACTGGATCAGCGTGTAGGGCGCGTCGAATGCCCGGCTGTCGACGTATTGCCAGCCGAACAGCGCCGCATAGAAGGGTTTGACGGCGTCGGGGTTGTCGGTCACCAGGTCGCGCCAGACGAACTTGCCGAGCAGCGGCGTGGCCGACAGCTCGGTGCCCTTGAACGGCGACGGGCCGGGCACGCTGGTGCAGCCGGCGGTCCAGGCCAGCGCGGCGGCGGCCAGCGCGGCCGCGCACCAGCGGCGGCGCGCCGGGTGCGCCGGCCGGGCAGTGCGAGGCGTCGTCTCAGACATGGTGCGCCGTCCGCGTCATGAGCTTGGCCGCCAGCTGCATCGCCAGCTTCACCGGCGCCGGCAGTTCGACGCCGCCGGCCTGCAGCGCGTCGGCGGCGTGGCGCGCCTCGTCGTCGCGCATCTGCTGCACGATCGCGCGCGACGCATGGTCTTGTTCCGGCAGCCGCTGCAGATGGCTGTGCAGGTGCCGCTCGACCTGGCGCTCGGTTTCGGCGACGAAGCCCAGGCTGACCCCCTGGCCCAGCCCGCCGGCGAGCAGGCCGATGCCGAAGGCGCCGGCATACCACAGCGGGTTCAGCAGGCTCGGGCGGTCGCCCAGTTCGCTCAGCCGGGCTTGGGTCCAGGCCAGGTGGTCGAATTCCTCCCTGGCCGCGGCCTGGAACTGCTGCTGCAGGCGCGCGTCGCGCGTGGCCAGCGTCTGCGCGTTGTACAGCGCCTGCGCGCAGACCTCGCCGACGTGGTTGACGCGCATCAGCGCGCCGGACAAGCGCTGTTCTTCGGGCTGCAGTTGCGGCTGATCCGATGGCGCTTGGGCGCCAGGACAACGGCGCGACGCGCCATAGGCGCCGGACAGCGTACGCAACGCGTTGTCCGCACAGGCCAGGATTCGATCCACACGCGACATCTGTCACCTCGTCAGCGACGCTCTTGCGTCTTGCATCATTATCGGCGCGGGCGTTGCCGCCTTCGGCCGAGCCTGATTCATCAATCGGGCACGCTTCTTGCCCTTGAGCGGCCGCGTGATCGGTAGAGCCGATGGCTGCGCTCTCGTTGTGCACAGACAACAAAAGCAGGCCCTTTGGGGCGCAAATCTTTGCCAGCCGGGCGGCGGTCTGGTGCAATGCCATCAACTTCCGATGAGGGGTTAGGTCTGATCACCCCGCAAACCGCGAATCGATCAGGTCTTCGTCATTCACCTAGGAGAAAGTCGCAATGAAAAAATCAGTTCTCGCTCTTGCTGCTCTCGGCGCGTTCGCCGGGGCGGCTTCGGCGCAGTCGTCGGTGACGATGTTTGGCGTGGTTGACCTGAACGTCATGACCGTCAGCAACAACGACCGCACCTACTCGATGGGCACCGACGGCATGGCCAGCAGCCGCCTCGGCTTCCGCGGCGTCGAGGATCTGGGCGGTGGCATGAAGGCCAGCTTCTGGCTCGAAATGGGCCTTGCGCCCGATACCGGCCGCAATGCTGGCGTTTGGGGCAATGGCGACCTGCCGATCATCGGCTCCAGCTCCCGCGAAGGCAACCAGCTGTACTTCAACCGCCGTTCGACTCTCAGCCTGTCGAACCAGTGGGGTGAACTGCGCCTGGGTCGCGACTACACGCCGACGTTCTGGAACTGGACGGTGTTCGATCCGTTCGGCACCGTCGGTGTCGGCTCGGCGACGAACCTCGCGCTCAGCGGTGCGGTTTCCGCTGCGCTGGCTGGCGGCACCTTCGGTACGTTGGTGCGTGCCAACAACATGGTGTCGTACATCCTGCCGAACGGTACCTTCGGTCCTGGCCTCTATGGTCAGCTTTCGATTGCCGCCGGCGAGAACGCCAACGCCAACAAGTATTACGGCGGCCGCATCGGCTACGCAGCGGGTCCGTTCGACATCGCCGCGTCCTATGGCAAGACCGAGGAACTGCTCGCGGGCAGTGGTGTCGATGGAGATGCCTGGAACATCGCCGGTTCGTGGAACTTCGGCTTCATGAAGCTGTCGGGCTTCTACGGCAAAATGGAAACCGATGGCTTGGTCACGGAAGCTGAACGCGAGAACTGGTATCTCGCCGTCACGGCGCCCTTCGGCCAGTGGAACGTCAAGGCCTCCTACGGCGGCACCAATGGCAAGAAGGCGCTGAACAACGACGACGCCTCGCAATGGGCGATCGGCGTGGACTACAACCTGTCGAAGCGCACGGCGCTGTATGCCACCTGGTCTTCGATCAACAACGACGGCAACTCGGCGTTCAGGGTGAACAGCCAGTCTTCTGCTCTGACGTCCGGCCACAACTCGACCGGCGGTCAAGTCGGCGTGCGTCACAGCTTCTGATGCTGCGGCTGCCGCGAGGCAGCTTCAAGGTCTTGCCAGGCCGCCTTCGGGCGGCCTTTTCAGTTTCTGTGAAGGCGGCGCTGCTCCAGCGCCTTCGTCGGAGTGGCACATGCTGTCGTTGCGAGTCTCCGTCGTGACCGGCAACCTGCTGGCCGGCATGCTGGGTTTGAGCGCCTGCCAACATGCCCCGCCGCCAACCCCCGCCGCAGCGTTGGCATCGGCGCAGTGGACCGATGGCTGGCTGCCTTTCGTGCTGCCCGGCAAGACCGCGACGAACTACACCGCGCGCATGGCCGATGGCCGCTGGGTGCTGCACGCCCAGTCGCGCACCTCGGCCAGCCTGTACCGCCGCAGCTTGCGTATCGAGCCCGAGCGGCTGGGCAAGCTGAGCTTTTCGTGGAAGGCCGATGCGCTGCCCGCCGGCGCCGACGTGCGGCAAGGCGACAGCGAAGACGCGGTGGTGCGCGTGCTGCTGGCCTTCGACGGCGACGCTGCTGCGCTGACGCCGCGCACCCGCATGATGTTTGACCTGATGCAGAGCCTCACCGGCGAAGCGCCACCCTTCGCGACGCTGATGTACGTGTGGGACAGCCGCGCCGAGGTCGGCTCGGTGGTGCTCAACCCGCGCAGCGACCGCATCCGCAAGATCGTGCTCGAATCCGGGCCCCAGCATGCCGGCCAGTGGCGCAGCTACGTGCGCGACGTGCGCGCCGACTACCGCCGCGCCTTCGGCGAGGAGCCCGGCCCGTTGATCGGCCTGGCGGTCATGACCGACAGCGACAATACGCGCTCCACCGCCGAAGCCTGGTACGGCGAGATCCGATTGCAGTGAGCGCTTCCGCCTAGGTTTTCCCGGTTGGCGCGGCACGGGAATTGCGGATGATCGCTGGCCGCGCCCGGCTCGCCCCAAGCACGCCACCCGTCTTCGGGTGGCCTTCTCATGGATGGAAGGCGCTCACCGATTTTGCGCTCCAGCGCCCTCGGCCCGCGCGTACTGGCGTCCGGAATCCCACACCTCCCGCATACGCGCGAGCAGGTCCCGCGGCACGCGATCGTCTGACTTCGCCTCGCGCAGCGCTCGCTCCATGCCTTCGGTAATGCGCTTCAGTGCCGCCTCTGGCGCCTTCGCGTTGCATACCTTGGCTCCGAACATCAGCAGCTCTTCGGTCGTCGGGTAGGCCTTGGTCGAATGCCTTCCGGCAAACAGCTCGAGTGCCAGCGTCCGGTCTTCGAGTTCCGGGCCGCCGGCAAATTACCTACAGCGATAGATCGCCGTGGTGACCACGTCGAACATCGGCGCCAGCCAGATGTCGTGCGCAGACCGATAGAGCCGCCCGAAGTTCTTCAGGTAGGCGTGCGGATGCCGGCGAGGCTGGCCGCTCGCAGGCACAGGTATTCGTTCGCTGCCAGGCCCGGATAGGCTTCGCTGCCCGCCTTCACGATCAGCGTCGGTATCGGAATCGAAAGCCGCGACTCGGGCACCATGATCTTCGGCTGCATGCCGGCGATGCCGGCACCGGTGCTCAGGTAGGCGGCCACCAGCTCGTCGAAGACCTTCGGCGAATAGGCCGTAGCCAGCAGGCTCGCCTTGCTCAACGGCACGACCGGGGGCGGCGCGCCGGCGCCGCGGATGCGGCAGCCGAGGCGGCCGATGCCGTTGTCGCCGATCAGGGCGAGCATGTGCATCGCCGTCGTCTGCTGCTTGGGAAACAGGGCCCGGATGCGCATGAACAGATCGCCTTCCGGAAGGTTCTGGTCCATGGGAGGGAAGAGGTCTGCGTCCGTCCACGTCAGCTTGGCCGCCGCAGGCATCAGCCGTGCGACCGAAGGCTGCAACGGCGATGCGTCCAGGCAGCGGAATTCGTAGGTCGATGCCTCGTGCAGCCGACCGGCTCCGAGGCGATCGCCGATGGCGACATCGAGTCGAGCGATTCGGTCAGGGAGCGTCGTCGTCCTTGTTGAAGGCCGCGGCGACTTCCTCCATCGTCGGCAGCCCGGCCGGCTCGATGCGCATGACCAGGTTCAGCGCACGCATCATGTCGAACAGGGAAGACACGGACGCCTCTTCACCGCGTTCGAGGCGGTAGACGACCTCGCGCACCCGGCCTGCACGCTGCGCGGCTGCCTTCTTGGTCAGATGCAGGTTCTCGCGACGCTGCCGCAGCAGTTCGCCAAGCTCCGAAGGCGAGCGTATTGTGTAAGCCATGGCGTGCATATTGCGTCAACGCGAGCCAAAATGTCAGCCATGACAAGCATTTCGACGGGGGACCGCTCCTTTCGGTAGAAAGCGGGCGCGTCCGAAAGCCTAGGTTTCCCCTCTAGGCGCGGAGTGCGTGGATTGCGGATCATCGCGGCGCCCGCTTCGGCGGGCTGCAGCGTGCCGCAAGTGCCGGCGCCGGACACATCAACCTTGCTCATCACGCTTCAGCAGCCCGCCGCATGCTCGCCTTCATCCTGCGCCGACTCGCCCAGGCCTTCATCGTGATGCTGGCGGTGGCCTTCATCGCCTTCATGCTGTTCCAGTACGTCGGCGACCCGGTGGCCAGCATGCTCGGGCAGGACGCCACCGCCGAGCAGCGCCAGGCGCTGCGCATCGAGCTCGGCCTGGACCAGCCCTTCGTGCTGCAGTTCGGGCACTTCGTCGTCAATGCGCTGCAGGGCGACTTCGGTCTGAGTCTGCGCCAGGGCCGCAAGGTGTCGACGCTGATCGTCGAGCGGCTGCCGGCGACGCTGGAGCTGTCGATCGCCGCGGGGCTGATCGCGCTGCTGGTGGGCATCCCGCTGGGCGTGTTCGCGGCACTCAAGCGCGGCAGCTTCGCGTCGCAGGCGGCGATGACGCTGTCGCTGCTGGGCGTGTCGCTGCCGACCTTCCTGATCGGCATCCTGCTGATCCTGATCTTCTCGGTGACGCTGAAGTGGCTGCCCAGCTTCGGCCGCGGCGACGTGGTCGCGCTCGGCGGCTGGACCACCGGACTGCTCAGCATCGACGGCTGGAAGCACCTGATCCTGCCGGCGATCACGCTGTCGGTGTTCCAGCTGGCGCTGATCCTGCGCCTGGTGCGCGCCGAGATGCTGGAAGTGCTGCGCACCGACTACATCAAGTTCGCGCGCGCGCGCGGCCTGCCCGACCGCGCGGTGTATTTCGGCCATGCGCTGAAGAACACGCTGGTGCCGGTGATCACCATCACCGGGCTGCAGCTGGGCGCGCTGATCGCCTTCGCGATCATCACCGAGACGGTGTTCCAGTGGCCCGGCATGGGGCTGCTGTTCATCCAGGCGGTGCAGTTCGCCGACGTGCCGGTGATGGCCGCCTACCTGTGCCTGGTGGCGCTGATCTTCGTCATCGTCAACCTGGTCGTCGACCTGCTGTATTTCGCCGTCGACCCGCGGCTGCGCGTCGAGAAGCCTGCGGGGGGACACTGAATGAACACGACCGTGACCCCGGCCCCGGGTGCGCTGGCGCGATTCCTCGACGGCGACGTCTGGCACAGCTTCAAGAATTCGCCGATGGCCGTGACCGCGGCGCTGATCGCCGCGCTGTGCGTGTTCGTCGCGGTGTTCGCGCCCTGGGTGGCACCCTACGATCCCTTCGACATGAGCGCACTCGACCTGAGCGACGCGCGGCTGCCGCCGGCCTGGATGGAAGACGGCTCGCGCAAGTACCTGCTCGGCACCGACGACCAGGGCCGCGACCTGCTGTCGGCGATCATGTACGGCGCGCGCATCTCGCTGTTCGTCGGCGTGGCCTCGGTGCTGGTGTCGATGCTCGTCGGCGTCGGCCTCGGGCTGCTGTCGGGCTTTGCCGGCGGCAAGGTCGACGCGGTGATCATGCGCATCTGCGACGTGATGCTGTCCTTTCCTTCGCTGCTGGTGGCGCTGCTGATCGACGGCGTCGGCCGCGCGATCTTCCCCAACGCTCACGACACGCTGGCCTTCGGCGTGCTGATCGTGGCCATCTCGCTGACCGGCTGGGTGCAGTACGCGCGCACGGTGCGCGGCTCGACGCTGGTCGAGCGCAACCGCGAATACGTGCAGGCGGCGCGCGTGATCGGCGTCAAGCCGTCGCGCATCATGTTCCGCCACGTGCTGCCCAACGTGACGGGGCCGGTGCTGGTGCTGGCGACGATCCACGTGGCGGCGGCGATCCTCACCGAAGCCACGCTGTCCTTCCTGGGCGTGGGCGTGCCGCCGACCTCGCCCAGCTTGGGCACGCTGATCCGCATCGGCAACGACTTCCTCTTCAGCGGCGAATGGTGGATCACGATCTTTCCGGGCGCGATGCTGATCCTGATCGCGCTGAGCGTGAACCTGCTCGGCGACTGGCTGCGCGATGCGTTGAACCCGCGCTTGAGATGAGTGCGCCGCTGCTCGAAGTCCGCCATCTGCGCGTCGAATTTCCGACGCGCCGCGGCACGCTGCTGGCGCTGGACGACGTGTCCTTCGACATCGCGCCGGGCGAGGTGCTGGGCGTGGTCGGCGAATCGGGTGCCGGCAAGTCGCTGACCGGCGCGGCGATCATCGGCCTGCTCGAGCCGCCGGGGCGCATCGCCGGCGGCGAAGTGCGCCTGGCCGGCCAGCGCATCGACAACCTGCCGTACGAGCAGATGCGCGCCATCCGCGGCCGGCGCATCGGCGCCATCTTCCAGGATCCGCTGACCTCGCTGAACCCGCTGTACACCATCGGCCGGCAGCTGACCGAGACGATCCTGACGCACCTGCCGGTCAAGCCCGACGAGGCGCGCCGCCGCGCGGTGAAGCTGCTGCAGGAAACCGGCATTCCCGCCGCCGAAGCGCGGCTGGAGCAGTATCCGCACCAGTTCTCCGGCGGCATGCGCCAGCGCGTGGTGATCGCGCTGGCGCTGGCGGCCGAGCCGCAGCTGATCGTCGCCGACGAGCCGACCACGGCGCTGGACGTGTCGATCCAGGCGCAGATCATTGCGCTGCTGAAGCGGCTGTGCAAGGAGCACGGCGCGGCGGTGATGCTGGTCACGCACGACATGGGCGTGATCGCCGAGACCTGCGACCGCGTGGCGGTGATGTACACCGGGCGCATCTGCGAGATCGGGCCGGTGCACGAGCTCATCCACCACCCGGCGCATCCCTACACCAGCGGGCTGATGGGCTCGATCCCGGCGATGGACGACACCCGCGAGCGGCTGCTGCAGATCGACGGCGCGATGCCGCGGCTGAACGCCATTCCGGCCGGCTGCGCCTTCAACCCGCGCTGCCCGAAGGTCTTCGAGCGCTGCCGCCGCGAACGGCCCGAGCTGATCGACGCGGGTGCCACGCGCGCCGCCTGCTGGCTGCAGCTGCCGGGAGCGCGGACATGAAGCCGCTGGTGCAGGTCGACGGCCTGGCCAAGACCTTCGACGTCTCGGCGCCGTGGCTCAACCGCGTCATCGAGCGCAAGCCGCGGCAGTTCGTGCATGCGGTCGACGGCGTCAGCTTCCACATCGACAAGGGCCGCACCTTGGCCTTGGTCGGCGAATCGGGCTGCGGCAAGAGCACGGTGGCGCGGCTGCTGGTCGGGTTGTACGAGCCGACGCGCGGCGCGGTGGTCTTCGACGGCCAGGACACCGGTGCATGGAAGTCGTCGCCGGCCAGCCTGCGCCGCTTGCGCCGGCGCATGCAGATGATCTTCCAGGATCCGTATGCCAGCCTGAACCCGCGCTGGAAAGTGCTGGACATCGTCGGCGAGCCGCTGCGCGAACATGGCCTGAGCCGGGGCGACGCTGCGCTGCGCGCCAAGGTCGGCGAACTGCTGCAGTCGGTGGGCCTGGCGGCAGCCGACGTCGAGAAGTTCCCGCACCAGTTCTCCGGCGGGCAGCGCCAGCGCATCTCGATCGCGCGTGCGCTGGCCACGCAGCCCGAGTTCCTGGTCTGCGACGAGCCGACCTCGGCGCTGGACGTGTCGGTGCAGGCGCAGGTGCTCAACATCATGAAGGACCTGCAGCGCCAGCAGGGGCTGACCTACCTGTTCATCAGCCACAACCTGGCGGTGGTGCGCCATGTCAGCGACCAGGTGGGCGTGATGTACCTGGGCCGGCTGGTCGAGCTGGCCGACAAGGCCGAGTTGTTCGCCCGTCCGCGGCATCCGTACACGCGCATGCTGCTGGCGGCCATTCCGGACATCCACATGCGGGGCACGTCGCGCACGCCGGTGCAGGGCGAGGTGCCGAACCCGCTGAACCCGCCCAGCGGTTGTGCCTTTCATCCGCGCTGCCCGCATGCCAATACGCGCTGCGCGGCGGAGCGGCCGGCGATGCTCGATGCCGGCGGCGCGCGCGTGGCCTGCCACGCGGTCGAAGAAGGGCGGATCTAGTGCAGTGTTCCACGCTATGCAGCACATAAAACCGCGTCTTTGCCGCCCTGGCGTCGTTGCAAATCCTCGTGATACCTACGGGTATCACTGCGGTTTGCGCCTAGCCAGGACGACAAATCCATCGGTTTTCTTAAGTGCCGCACAGCGTGGAACACTGCACCAGCAGAAGCGGCGGATCCGCCGGCTCAGCGTTCGTCGCCCGACGCAGCTTCGATGTCGGGCACTGCGGCCAACGCGCGCTTGAACTTTGACTTCGAGGCCCGCGCGGCGCGTGATGCCAGGTAGTTCTCTGCGCCCAGGGCCGCGAGTTTCTCGGCCAGCGCGGCAGCGATCAGTTGATTGACCGAAACGCCTTCCTGTTCAGCGAAGGCGCGGGCATTGCGGTGCAGCGATTCGGGCAGACGGATGCTCATCGCGCTCATCGGGTTTTCTCCTTGGGGCGGTTCATGAACTACTCGCTACCGGCGACGTGCCACGACGCACGCGGGCCGCTCGAAGGCACGGCCGAAGTCCGCGTCAGCCCTGCGGCAGCAGCCGCTCGCCGGCCATCAGTTGCGCGATCTGCTCGCGTTCACGGATCAGCACCGGCTTGCCGTCGACCAGCAGCACCTCGGCGGCGCGCGGGCGGCTGTTGTAGTTGCTGGCCATCGACATCGCGTAGGCGCCCGCCGACAGCACGGCCAGCATGTCGCCCGGCTGCAGCGCCAGCGCGCGGTCGCGGCCCAGCCAGTCGCCCGATTCGCAGACCGGGCCGACCACGTCCCAGGACAGCGCGGTGCCGTCGCGCACGCGGCAGGGCTCGATGGCCATCCAGGCCTGGTACATGGCCGGGCGCACCAGGTCGTTCATCGCCGCGTCGACGATGCAGAAGTTCTTGGCGGCGCCGGGCTTCAGGTACAGCACCTCGGTCAGCAGCACGCCGGCGTTGCCGACCAAAGAGCGCCCCGGCTCCAGCAGCAGCTCGCGCTGGCCGTGGCCGCGCGCGTCGATGCGCTGCAGCAGCCGCGTCACCAGTTCGTCGGCCGGCGGCGGCGCTTCGTTCTCGTACTGGATGCCCAGGCCGCCGCCGACGTCGATGTGGCGGATGGCCATGCCTGCGGCCTCCACCGCCTCGACCAGGTCGAGCAGGCGGTCGAGTGCGTCCAGGTAGGGTTCGACCTGGGTGATCTGCGAGCCGATGTGGCAGTCGATGCCGGTGACTTGCAGCCCCGGCAGCGCGGCAGCGTGCCTGTAGGCGGCCAGCGCCTGGTCGTGCGCGATGCCGAACTTGTTGTCCTTCAGGCCGGTGGAGATGTAGGGGTGCGTGCCGGCGTCGACATCCGGATTGACGCGCAGGCTCACCGGCGCGGTGCGCCCTTCGGCCACCGCCACCTGTGACAGCACTTCGAGTTCGCCCTGGCTTTCGACGTTGAAGCAGCGCACGCCGGCGCGCAGCGCCTGCTGCATCTCGGCGCGCGTCTTGCCGACGCCGGAGAAGACCACGCGCGACGCCTCGCCGCCGGCCGCCAGTACGCGCTGCAGTTCGCCGCCGGAGACGATGTCGAAGCCGCAGCCGGCGCGCGCAAAGCTCTGCAGCACCGCCAGGCTGGGGTTGGCCTTGCATGCATAACACAGCAGGTGCGGCCGGCCGGCCAGCGCGCGCTGATACGCCGCCGCGGCATCGAGCATCGCGCGCTGCGAGTAGACGTACAGCGGCGTGCCGAACTCGCGCGCCAGTGCGTCCAGCGAGCAGCCGTCTAGCCGCAGCTCGCCGCCGTCGCGCGCCAGGTACGGGGCGCCGGGCAGGCTCATCGCGATGCCGGTGCGGACGCGGCCGGAGCTGCCGTCGCCGCTGACGCGGTCTTCCCCGCGCCGGGCAGCGTCAACGGGCCCTTCTGGCCGCAGCCGGCGGCCACGCCGAGCAGCAGGCACAGCAAGGTCTTTGCGCGCCACGGCGCGGCCGGCGAAGGCCTCGTTAAACTGCCTGTCGAATGCGTGCCGAGGTGCATGCCGAGGATTCTAAGGACCATGAGCCCCTGCCCCGACGCCACGCCGCTGGCCGACGCCGACTACCAGCGCCGCAGCGCCGAACTGCTGGCGGCGATCGAAGCCGCGGCCGACCGCTGGCTGCAGGACGACGTGGTCGACATCGACACGCACCGCACCGGCGGGCTGCTGGAACTGGTGTTTCCCGACGACAGCCGCATCGTCGTCAACACCCAGCCGCCGCTGCAGGAGATCTGGCTCGCGGCGCGCGCCGGCGGGTTCCATTTCCGCCACGTGCAGGGCCGCTGGCTCGACACGCGCGACGCCAGCGAGTTCTTCGAGGCGCTGTCGCGGCAGGCCAGCGCGCAGGCCGGCATCGAACTGACATTCACGCCCGGTTGAGCCGGCAAGGCTGGCGAGGCTAGCGCCGGAACAGATCGAGGATGCTGTTGCGCTCTTCGCTGGTCGGCGCCGGCGGCAGCACGTCTTCCAGGCCCAGCGAGCGCACGCCGGCGCCGTGGCTGAACTCCTCGTAGGCCCAGTCGCCGTCGGACTGGACCACGCCTTCGGGCGGCGTCAGCTCGCGCACCGGCACGCCCTTGAGCGCGTAGCTCATGTACTCGATCCACACCGGCAGCGCGAGCCCGCCGCCGGTTTCGCGCTCGCCCAGCTTGCGCGGCGTGTCGTAGCCGATCCATACCACCGCCACCAGGCTCGGCTGGTAGCCGGCGAACCAGGCGTCCATCGAGTCGTTGGTGGTACCGGTCTTGCCGAAGATGTCGCCGCGGCCCAGCGCGCGCTTGGCCGAGGCGGCGGTGCCCGAGCGCGTCACTTCCTGAAGCAGCGTGTTCATGACGAAGGCATTGCGCGCGTCGAGCACGCGTTGCGCTTCCTCCAGCGGCGCGACCGCCGCCTGCGACAGCACCTTGCCCTTGCTGTCGGTGACCTTGGCGATCAGCGCCGGCGTGGTCATGTAGCCGCCGTTGGCGAACACGCTGAAGGCGGTGGCCATCTGCATCGGCGTCACCGAGCCGGCGCCCAGCGCCATCGTCAGGTAGGCGGGGTGCTTGTCGGCCTCGAAGCCGAAGCGCGTGATCCATTCCTGCGCGAAACCCGGGCCGATGGCCTGCAGGATGCGGATCGAGACCATGTTCTTCGACTTGGCCAGCGCCGTGCGCAGCGGCATCGGGCCTTCGAACTTGCCGTCGTAGTTCTTCGGCTCCCACGGCTGGCTGCCGGTGGCGCCGGCGTTGAAGAACAGCGGCGCGTCGTTGACCACGGTCGACGGCATGAAGCCGCGCTCCAGCGCCGCCGAGTAGATGAAGGGCTTGAAGCTCGAGCCGGGCTGGCGCCAGGCCTGCGTCACGTGGTTGAACTTGGACTTGCCGTAGTCGAAGCCGCCGACCAGCGTGCGGATCGCGCCGGTGTTCGGGTCCATGGCGACGAAGGCGCCTTCCACTTCCGGCACCTGCGTCAGCGACCAGTTGCCCTTGGCGTCGCGCAGCGCGCGCACCACCGCACCGCGCCGGATCTGCAGCTTCGGCCCGGCCTTGTCGGTCAGGCCCGAGGCCACCGGCTTCAGCCCGTCGCCGCTGACGCTGATGGTCTCGCCGTTCTGCAGCACCGCCACCACCTTGCGCGGCGAGGCTTCCAGCACCACTGCAGCGCGCAACTCGTCGTTGTCCGGATGCTCGGCCAGCGCCTCGGCGATGCGCGCGTCGATCTGCTCAGGGGCGGCGGGCAGGTCGACGTAGGCCTCGGGGCCGCGATACCACTGGCGCTGTTCGTAGTTCATCAGTCCGCGCCGCAGCGCGCGATAGGCCACCTCCTGGTCGGCCGAACGGATCGTCAGATGCACGTCCAGCCCGCGCGAATAGGCGTCGGCGCCGTACTGCGCGAACACCAGCTGGCGCGCGGTCTCGACCGCGTATTCGGCATGCACCGGCACTGCGGTCTGCTCGCGGTAGCGCAGCGTCTGCTGGCGCGCCGCCGCGTACTGCGCGTCGTCGATGAAGCCTTCCTCGAGCATGCGGCCGAGGATGAACTGCTGGCGCACGGTGGCGCGCTTGGGGTTGACGATCGGGTTGTAGGCCGACGGCGCCACCGGCAGCGCGGCCAGCATCGCGGATTCGGCGATCGTCAGGTCCTTGACCGGCTTGCCGAAGTAGATCTCGCTGGCCGCGGCGAAGCCGTAGGCGCGCTGCCCCAGGTAGATCTGGTTCATGTACAGCTCGAGGATCTGTTCCTTGGTGAGCAGCTTCTCGATCTTCCAGGTCAGCAGCAGTTCGTAGATCTTGCGCGTGTAGGTCTTCTCGGTGGGCAGGTAGAAGTTCTTGGCCACCTGCATGGTGATGGTCGAGCCGCCCTGGCTGCGCGCATCGCGCAGGTTGGCCAGCGCCGCGCGCACGATGCCCTTGTAGTCGACGCCGCCGTGCTCGTAGAAGCGCGCATCCTCGGCGGCCAGCACCGCGTCCTTCATCACCTGCGGCATCTGCGAGATCGGCGTGAAGTTGCGCCTTTCTTCACCAAATTCGCCGAGCAGCACGCCGTCGGCAGCGTAGATTCGCATCGGCAATTTAGGACGGTAGTCCGTCAGGCCGCTGATCTCGGGCACGTTGGGGTAGGCCACCGCCACGGCAATACCCACCAGGATCAGCAGACTCAGCACGCCGGCAACAGCCAGCCCACCGACCCACGAGATGACACGCACCAGAACACCGATCCATGTCGCGCGCGGCGCGTGCGCGCGTGCGGCGGGGGAGGAAGGGTTGGCGGAGGGGGCGGAAGAGTGGGCGGGTGCGGAGCCTTTGGCGCTCATGCGGTTCCCGGGCGGGGAGGTGGCGATTATAGAAAGTGCCCGCCGCTGCCGAAATCATGGCCGCGGGCATGGCCGCGCTGCGCGGCGAGGCGCGGCCAAGGAGCATCGCAGTGAGCTGTCGAAAGCGCAATTGCGAGTTGTTTCGAGCGTTGTTCCAGGCGTCGGATATGTGCAACGACGGGCAGACTCCGGTGACTGTTTTTCGTTGGGTCACAAGGGCCTTGCTGCTAGGATTCAAGTAACTTATTAAGTTCTACGCACCTCTTGAAGGTGCGCGTTGGGAGTCAGGTGACGTGAGCTTTTTGAGCCAGCTTCTGGGGCAGAAGCACCCCGCGGTGATCGGGTTGGACATCAGTTCGTCCAGCGTCAAGCTGGTCGAGCTGGGCCAGGCCGGGGGCGGCGAACTGGTGCTCGAACGTTTCGCCTCGGTGCCCTTCGAGAAGGGCTGGATCACCGACGGGCAGATCGAGAAGTTCGACGAAGTCGCCGATGCGGTGCGCAAGGTGGTCAGCAAGAGCGGCACGCGCACCAAGCAGGTGGTGATGGCCATGCCGCAGTCGGCGGTGATCACCAAGAAGATCATGCTGCCGGCCGGCCTGCGCGAAGAAGAGATGGAGCTGCAGGTCGAGTCCGAGGCCAACCAGTACATCCCCTTCTCGCTCGACGAGGTGAGCCTGGACTTCTGCGTCATCGGCCCGAGCAGCACCTCGGTGGGCGACGTCGAGGTGCTGATCGCCGCCTCGCGCAAGGACCGCGTGCAGGACCGCCAGGGCCTGGCCGAAGCCGCCGGCCTGAAGCCGGTGGTGCTGGACATCGAATCGCACGCCTCGCGGCTGGCCATGGGGCGCATCGTCTCGGCGCTGCCCAACGAAGGCAGGGATGCGCTGGTGGCGCTGTTCGAGATCGGCGCCGACACCACCAGCTTGAAGGTGCTGCGCGACGACGAGATGCTCTACGACCGCGACCAGGCCTTCGGCGGCAGCCAGCTGACGCAGCTGATCAGCCGCCAGTACGGCTTCTCCTTCGAGGAGGCCGAGGCCAAGAAGCTGGCCAACGACCTGCCCGACGACTACGACGACGTGATCCTGCGCCCCTTCGTCGACAGCCTGTCGCAGGAGATCGGCCGCGCACTGCAGTACTTCTTCACCAGCACGCCGCACCACAAGGTGCACTACGTGATGCTGGCCGGCGGCACCGCCACGCTGCCCGGGCTGAAGGACCGCGTCACCGAGCTGACCGGCTTCGCCTCGATGGTGGTCAACCCCTTCGACCGCATGAAGCTCGGCTCGGCGGTACGCGAATCCAGCCTGCGGCGCGAAGCGCCGTCCTACCTGACGGCCTGCGGCCTGGCCATGCGGAGATTCGTGCAGTGATCCTCATCAACCTCCTGCCGCATCGCGAGGAAAAGCGGCGGCAGCGCAAGCGCGCGTTCTTCGCCACGCTGGCCGCCAGCGCGCTGCTCGGTCTGCTCATCGCCGGCATCTGGTACGCGGTGCTGCAGCAGATGACTTCGGCGCAGCAGGCGCGCAACGACTTCCTGAAGACCGAGATCGCGCGCCTGGAAGCGCAGATCAAGGACATCGCCACGCTGCGCGCCGAGATCGAGGCCCTGAAGGCGCGGCAGAAGGCGGTCGAGGACCTGCAGACCGACCGCAACGTGCCGGTGTATCTGCTCGACGAGCTGGTCAAGCAGACGCCCGAAGGCATCTACCTGACCAGCGTCAAGCAGACCGGCCAGGTGGTGCAGGTCACCGGCCTGGCGCAGACCAACGAGCGCGTGTCCGAATTCCTGCGCAACACGCTGTACAACTCGCCCTGGCTGGAGAAGCCCGAGCTGGTGGAAATCAAGACCTCGGCGCCGGCCGCCGGTGCGGCGGCCGCCAACCGCGACCAGCGCCGGCTGAACGAATTCTCGATGCGCCTGTCGCTGAAGCGCCCGCAATCGCCTGCCGCCGCCTCCGCGCCTGCGGGCGGCACCGGCGCCGCTGAAAAGAAGGCTTCGTGAGGGCGCGATGAACACCAAGGCCAAGAATCCTTCGCTCGACGTCGGCAGCCGGCTGCAGCAGGCGGCGTCGCAGTTCCGCGGCTTGAACACCCGCGAGCCCGGCCAGTGGCCGCCGCTGCCCAAGGCCGCCGCCTGGCTGGTGGCGGCCGCCGCCGTGGTCGCGGCCTGCTGGTTCGGGCTGCTCTCCGGCGCGGCCGACGAGCTTCAGGCCGAGCGCGACCGCGAGCCGGTGCTCAAGCAGGACTACCTGAGCAAGATGCGTCAGGCGGTCAACCTGGGCGAGCTGCGCAAGCAGAAGCTGCAGGTGCAGGAGTACGTGATTCAGCTCGAGAAGCAGCTGCCGGGCAAGGCCGAGATGGACGCGCTGCTGTCGGACATCAACCAGGCCGGCCTCGGCCGCGGCCTGCAGTTCGAGTTGTTCCGGCCCGGGCAGGTGGAAGTCAAGGACTACTACGCCGAGCTGCCGATCGCCATCAAGGTCAGCGGGCGCTACAACGACATGGGCGCCTTTGCCGCCGACGTGGCCAACCTGTCGCGCATCGTCACGCTGCACAACCTGCAGCTCGCGCCGGTGGCGGCCAAGGACGCCAGCGGCATGCTGAACATGGAAGCCACGGCCCGCACTTACCGCTACCTGGACGCGAACGAGGTGGCCGCACAGCAGAAGAAGGCCGCCGACAAGGCCAAGGCCGCGGGAGCGAAGAAATGAGCCGCCGAGCGAACCCGATGCGCCTGCTGAGCGGCGCGCTGCTGCTCGCGATGGCCGCGCTGCTGGGCGGCTGCGGCGCCGAGCACGAGGAACTGCAGGAATGGATGGAACGCCAGCGGCGCGAGGCCAAGCCGAACGTGTCGCCGCTGGAGGCGCCGAAGAAGTTCGAGGCCGAGCCCTACACCTCGGCGCAGGCGGTCGACCCCTTCAGCACGCAAAAACTCACCGTCGCCGTCAAGGCCGAGGCGCGGCAGCCGAATTCGGTGCTCGGCGCCGAGCTGAACCGCCGCAAGGAGCCGCTGGAGGCCTACCCGCTGGACAGCATGAGCATGGTCGGCAGCATGGCCCGGCAGGCCAGCCCCTACGCGCTGCTGCGCGTAGACCACCTGCTGTACCAGGTGCGGCCCGGCGACTACGTCGGCCAGAACTACGGCCGCATCACCAAGATCACCGAGACCCAGATCGAACTGCGCGAGATCGTGCAGGACGCCGCTGGCGAATGGATCGAGCGCCCCACCACCCTGCAGCTGCAGGAGAAGGCGCGATGAGCAGCACCCTGGAGAACCGCATCATGCACAAGTGGCGCGCCACTATCGCCGTGTTGGCGCTTGCACTGGGGGCGCCGGCCGCGGCGCTCGCGCAGAACGTGATCCAGTCGATCACCAGCTCGCAGCAGGCCGGCACCGACGTCGTGCGCGTCGAGCTGAGCCAGCCGCTGGCTGCCGTGCCCAGCGGCTTCGTCGTGCAGGCGCCGCCGCGCGTGGCCATCGACCTGCCGGGCGTGAGCAACGGGCTGGGCAAGAACTCGGTGGAGCTGAACCAGGGCAACGTGCGCTCGGCCAACGTGGCGCAGTCCGACGAGCGCGCGCGCCTGGTGCTGAACCTGCGCCAGGCCGCCAGCTACCGCGTGCAGCTGCAGGGCAAGTCGCTGATCGTGCTGCTCGACACGGCCCCGCCGGAGGCCGTGGCCGCGGGCGCGCCGGCCCACTTCGCCCCGGCGCAGAACGCCCAGCCGCTGGCCGTGCGCGACATCGACTTCCGCCGCGGCAGCGAAGGCGCCGGCCGCATCATCGTCGACCTGCCGAGCACGCAGGTGGGCGTGGACATCCGCCAACAGGGGCAGAACCTGGTGGTCGAGTTCCTGCGCTCGACGCTGCCCGACCAGCTGCGCCGCCGCCTCGACGTGGCCGACTTCGGCACGCCGGTGCAGGCCGTGTCCACCTTCCAGAGCGGCGACCGCGTGCGCATGGTGGTCGAACCCAAGGGCAGCTGGGAGCACAGCGCCTACCAGACCGACAACCAGTTCGTGCTCGAAGTGCGGCCGATGAAGGCCGACCCGAACAAGCTGGTGCAGGGCCCGGGCTTCTCGGGCGAGAAGCTGAGCCTGAACTTCCAGAACATCGAAGTGCGCGCGCTGCTGCAGGTCATCGCCGACTTCACCAACTTCAACGTCGTCACCAGCGACACCGTCACCGGCACGGTCACGCTGCGCCTGAAGGACGTGCCCTGGGACCAGGCGCTGGACATCATCCTGCAGGCCAAGGGGCTGGGCGTGCGCAAGAACGGCAACGTGCTGTGGATCGCGCCGAAGGAAGAGCTGGCCAGCCGCGAGCAGCTGGAACTCGAGTCGCGGCGCAAGATCGCCGACCTGGAGCCGACGCGCACGCAGGCCTTCCAGCTCAACTACACCAAGGCCGAGACCATCGCCAAGAGCCTGGTCGGCTCGGCGATGGTGGGGCAGGCGGTGGCCGACTCCACCGGCCAGAACTCCGGGCGCATCCTGTCGCCGCGCGGCGCCGTGATCTTCGAGCAGCGCACCAACCAGCTCTTCGTCACCGACATCCCGTCGAAGCTGGAAGAGATCCAGGCGATGATCGCCAAGATCGACATCCCGGTGCGCCAGGTGCTGATCGAAGCGCGCATCGTCGAGGCGCGCGACAACTGGGGGCAGAGCCTGGGCGTCAAGCTCGGCTTCGCCAACCTGGCGGGCCGGCCGACCTCGGGGCCCGGCGCGCAGGTGGGCGGCAACTATGACGCGATCGGCGCGCAGACCGGCCAGGGCCCGGCGGTGGACTTCGCCAACACGCAGTTCGTCAACCTGCCGGCCAACACCGGTGCGCTGGGCCAGGCCGCCGCCACCTTCGCGCTGTCGCTGTTCTCGGCTTCGGCCAACCAGTTCCTGAACCTGGAGCTGTCGGCGCTGGAGCAGGACGGCAACGGCAAGATCGTCTCCAGCCCGCGCGTCATCACCGCCGACCAGGTGGAAGCGGTGATCGAACAGGGCGAGGAAATCCCCTACCAGCAGGCCACCTCCAGCGGCGCCACCTCGGTGGTCTTCCGCCAGGCGACGCTGCGGCTGCGCGTGGTGCCGCAGATCACGCCCGAAGGCTTCGTGCTGCTCGACCTGGACGTCAACAAGGACGCCAAGGGCACGTCCACGCTGCAGGGCTACACCATCGACAAGAAGCACGTGAAGACGCAGGTGCTGGTGGAGAACGGCGGCACCGTGGTCATCGGCGGCATCTTCACGCAGGAGAACCTGGAAGAGATCAACAAGGTGCCGCTGCTGGGCGACATCCCCTACATGGGCTGGCTGTTCAAGAACCGGCTGCTGACCACCAAGAAGACCGAGCTGCTGGTGTTCATCACGCCGAAGATCGTGACCGACCGCATCGCGGCGCGGTGACCCAGCCCACCCCCTACGCGCTGCGCGCGCCCCCTCCAGGGGGCACCGTCTGCGGCCCGGCGGAGCCGGTCCGCGACGGTCGCGCGACAGCACCGCGGCACAGACAACACTGAGGAAGAGCGAGATGACGGTGAAAACGCAAAACGGATCGGGCCTGGCGCTGTGGCGCGGCCTGCGGGCGGTGGCGGCGGTCGGCGCGGTCGCGCTGATGATGGCGGCCTGCGGCGGCGACGGCGAGGCGCCGGCCGAGCCGCCGTTCGGTGGCGAGGAGTCCGGCTCGGGTGGCGGTTCAGGCGGCGGGTCGGGAGGCGGCGTCGTGACCCCGCAGGCTGCCGATCTGTCGATTGTGCTCAGCCGGCCCAGCCTGCCCAACGACGGCAACAGCACCATCACCGCGACCGTTACCGCGGTCAATGCGAACCGCAACGCACTGCCCGACATTCCGGTGACGATCAGCGTCAACAACAACGCCGTCGCCACCGTCAGCGGCGCCGTGACCGACGACAAAGGCGTGGTCACGGCGCAGATCGACACCGGCGCGGACCGCGCCAATCGGTCGGTCACCGTCACCGCCACCAGCGGCAGCCTCGAGCGCACGGCCAGCTTCCAGGTGGTGGGCGCCGTGCTCAGCGCCACGCCGCTGCCGGCCGTGATTGCTCCTAGAGCCCAGGGCGAGGTGGACTTCCGCCTGGTCGACGTGAACTCCAACCCGATGAGCGGGCAAGACATCGTCGTCAATGGTGTCGGCGCAGTGGAAGTCAGCGGCAAGACCGACAACAACGGCAACTACAAGTATTCGTACACCGCGCCGAGCAGCGGCGGGAGCCTGGACATCCGCGCCACCGCGGGTGGCGTGTCCGCCACGCAGACGGTGCTGGTGCAGTCCGGCACCGGCACGATCCCGCCGGCTTCCATCGCCGTGCAATCCGCTTCGCTGGCGGCGTCGCCGAGCGTGATCCCCGTCAACAGCGGCAGCACCAGCAACCGCTCGCAACTGCGCGCGCTGTTTCTGGGGGCAGGCAACCTGCCGGTGCAGAACGTGCGCGTGCGCTTCGATCTGGACGGCGACACCAACGGCATCGGCGGCAGCCTGACCTCGGGCACCAACGTGGTCTACAGCGATGCCAACGGCGTGGCCACCACCGCCTACGTGCCGGGCACCCGGTCCAGTCCGACCGACGGGCTGACCGTGCGCGCCTGCTGGGCAGCCGGCGACTTTGGTGCCGGCACCTGCCCGAACGCGGCCACGGCGACGCTGACCGTGGTCTCCGAGCCGCTGTCGGTGTCGATCAGCACCAACGCGCTGATCGAAATCGGCGCGACCGGCCTGGACTACGTCAAGAAGTACCTGGTGCAGGTCAACGATTCAGCCGGCAACGCCAAGGCCGGCGTGCAGATCTCGCCGTCGATCGACCTGCTGCGCTACTTCAAGGGCCATTGGGAGGTGTCGGGCGACAAGTGGGTCCAGGTGACGAAGGCCAGTTGCGACAACGAGGACCTGAACCGCAACGGCGTGCTCGAGGTGTATGCCAACGGCGCGGTCGAGGATGCCAATGGCACCGGCAGGCTGGAGCCGCGCAAGGCTGACGTGAACATCAGCTTCGTCGGCTCGTCCACGACCAACAGCGACGGCCAGGTGGTGCTGAAGATCACCTACGGCCAGAGCCTGGCCTCGTGGCTGGAGTTCGACATCCTGGTGGCGGCCTCGGGTGTGGGTGGTACCGAGGGCCGCACCAGCTTCCAGGGCGTGCTGCCGGTGCTGGCCGATGCCATCAGCGACGCCGGCAAGCAGCCTGCCTTCGTGCGGGGCCCCTATGGTCTGCTCGCCAGTCCGGTTGTACCGACGACCAACCCCGCGGGCCAGTCCGGGCAGCTATGCAAGAACGCGGATTGATGTCGTGACCATCACCCTGGTCGGCATGCCCGGCTGTGGCAAGTCCACGGTCGGGCGCCACCTGGCGCGGCATCTGGGCTTGCGGCTGGTCGACAGCGACCACGAGATCGAGAAGCGGATCGGCATGCCGATCCGCAGCTTTTTCGAGGCCCACGGCGAGGCCGCCTTCCGCGACCTCGAGCAAGAGGTCATCGCGCAGCTGTGCGCGCCGGGGCAGGAGCTGGTGCTGGCCACCGGCGGCGGCGCGGTGCTGCGCGCGCCGAACCGCGAGCGGCTGCACCGGGCGACGCACGTGTTCTACCTGCGCTCGACGCCCGAGGAACTGTTCCGCCGCCTGCGTCACGACACGCACCGGCCGCTGCTGCAAGTGGCCGACCCGCTGCGCCGGCTGCGCGAGCTGTACCGCGAGCGCGACCCGCTCTACCGGCAGGTGGCGCACTACGTGATCGAAACCGGTCGGCCGTCGGTGCCGGCGCTGGTCAACATGGTGTTGATGCAGTTGGAACTGGCGGGCCTGATCGACCCGGCGCGCGTGCCGTCGCCGGTGGATGCCCGGCCTCGCGGCGCGGGGGTTTGACGCAAGCCCAAACCTGCGGGCGGTTGACGGCTATGGGTTGAACCCCATAATGTCGGCGATGGTGACTTATCACGCCGATGCCGACCAGGAGTTCGACGAGGTGCTTAGCCTCGCGGGTGCCGGGGTCAAGCGATGCCTGGGCCAGATGATCCAACGGCATGCGCGCATCGCCCTCGGGCGTGAACCGCTGGCGCCGGCGGAGTCGGCCGGTGCGGGCAGTGGCGCCTCGACGCTGTACCGCATCGAATACAGCTACGGCCTGCTGGCTTCGGTCGTCTGCGTGTACGGCGTGGTCGGCGCGCAGGTCGAGTTGCTGGCCATCGATGCGTCGCAGGGCATCAGCCGCATCGGTTTGCCGGCCCATGCCCCCGATGCGCTGGCGCGCGCTTGGGTGCGTTCAAGCTGAGACAAGGAGTGCAACGATGGCCACACTGAGCAAACGCGAGCAAGCCGCGCTGAACGACCCGGATGTCCGCTTCGGCTTCGACAACTACGATGTGCTGAAGCAGGTTGGCGAACTGGTGCGCCAGATGCGCGCCGAAACCGCGATGTCGCAAGCGGCGCTGCACGCGGCCAGCGGCGTGGATCAGGCCGACATCAGCCGGCTCGAATCGGGCTCGCTGGAACGCGGCCCGACGCTGCTGACGCTGGTGCGGCTGGCCCATGCGGCGGGCAAGCGGCTGGTCATCGGCGTGGAGGATGCCGAGCCCTCGGGCAAGACGCCGACCGCGTTGCTGCACTTCTGATCCGGTTCGGCATGCTCAAGTGGCTGTCGGACGTCGCGGGGTTGCTCAGCGGCATCTGCCTGCTGGTGACCGCCTGGCGCAACGACGGTCTGCTCGGCTTCATCGAGCGCATGCGTGCCGTCGTCGACGAAGCCCGTACGCTGGGCGTGGCGGATGCCAAGACCGACAAGGTGCTGGATGGGCTGCAGGCCGAGTTGAACCGCTGGACCTGGGTCGATCGCTGGAGCCTGCGTGCCGGTGCGGCCTTGCTGCTGCTCGCCTTTGCTTTGAAGATGGCGCACAACTTCTGCAACTGTTGAGTTCGGCGCGCATGCGGCTGATGCAACTGGGGCTGGCAGGCCTGTTGCATCCGGCGCGCGCCGTCCCCAACGAAGCGCGGCCCTGCAGCACGCCGCGGGAAGAACGAGTGGCCTGGCGCACCCTCTGTCCCGGAACCGAGCAGAGCGCGCGCTTCACGCGGTTGGGCTCGCGTGACGGCATCCGCATCGTCTTCCGCAACGATGGCGCGTGCCAGGGCATGGGTGTCCAGAGCGATCATGGCCGCCCGGACTTGGCGAATCGGCGCGCGGCGGCCACGCCCTGCAGTTCGTCGATGCCGACGGGCTGTCCCTCGTGCGTGAGACGATCGAAGAGCACCGAGGCCGGTTTCTTTCCCGCCGCCGTAGCCGGACGCACCAGGATGCCAGTGCCGTCCGGCGCCAGCTCGACCCGGACTCGTGCTCCAGGCGCCAACGCAACCTGCCGGCAAAGATCGGCAGGCAGCACGACCTGGCGCTTTCCGGAAAGGATCATCGTGGGCATGCAAGTTCCCTTGCTGCATTTCGATGCGGCAGCATAACCACTCGGCGGGGTGCGCAACGTCGCTCAACGCGCGCGATGGAGGGAGGCTGCGGCGGGGCTGGACCAAGGTGGCGCCGTAAACTCGGCGCCATGACCCACGCGCCTGGCACCGCAGTCGTCGTGCCGGTAGACACCGGCACGCAGCGCTACGACATCCTCATCGGCCGCGGCCTGCTCGACGCACCCGCCACCTGGGGAGGGCTGCCGCGCGCTGCGCGTGCACTGATCGTCAGCAACCCCTTGGTGGCGCCGTGGTATGCGCCGCGGTTGCGAACGGCGCTGCAAGGCCACTACGCCGAAGTGTCGCTGCTCGAACTGCCCGACGGCGAGCAGCACAAGGACTGGACCACGCTGAACCTGATCTTCGATCGGCTGCTGGCCGACGGCAGCGACCGCCACACCGTGCTGTTCGCGCTCGGCGGCGGCGTGGTCGGCGACATCACCGGCTTCGCGGCGGCCTGCTACATGCGCGGCGTGCCTTTCGTGCAGGTGCCGACCACGCTGCTGGCGCAGGTGGATTCGTCGGTGGGCGGCAAGACCGCCATCAACCACCCGGCCGGCAAGAACATGATCGGCGCCTTCTACCAGCCGCAGCGCGTGGTCTGCGACCTGGACACGCTGGCCACGCTGCCGCAGCGCGAGCTGTGCGCCGGGCTGGCCGAGGTCATCAAGTACGGGCCGATCGCCGATGCCGCCTTCCTCGATTGGATCGATGCGCATCTGGATGCGCTGCTGGCGCGCGACACGGCGGCGCTGGCGCATGCGGTGCGGCGCAGCTGCGAGATCAAGGCCGAGGTCGTCGGCCAGGACGAACGTGAAGGCGGCTTGCGCGCGATCCTCAACTTCGGCCACACCTTCGGCCACGCCATCGAGGCCGGCCTGGGCTACG
>DAIMFR010000068.1:0-28003 GCA_036724445.1 Rubrivivax sp.
CCGCGCCAGTGCTTGATCTCAGGCTCGGCACGGCTCATTTAACCGGACAGTAGTGGCCAGCAGTATCAAGTTCCGCCTGATGAAGAAGGGCCCCCCAAGAAGGAGGGCCCAGAAGTAGATCCGGACTGTCTGGAGATCGACAAATCTGCAAACTTTGCAAGTATTGCGAGGCCTGGCTCAAGCAGTTCGACGCCCCGCGAACCGCTGTCTTCCAGCCACCCTTCGAGGGTGTAGGCGACGATCGGGCCGCTCTTCGACCTCCCGGCTTCCTCCAGCAGATATCGGACGATGATCTCCGCGAACGTGACCTTCAACGCGGCCGTGTAGTCGATGAACAGGCCGCGGCGACGTTCTTCGGTGACCTTGTCGAGGAACTGGGTGGCGGCTGCCTCCGACTCGAAGGTGCCTTCGACGGGCTTGTAGCCCTTGTCGCGGATGCGCACCAGCCAGCTCTCGTCGAGTTGGGTGGCCTTGGGCTTGAAGCTCTGCTCGCGCAGCGTCTGCATGAAGGCCTCGACAGCCTCGAACTGATTGAAGCTGAAGTGCTTGGTCAGGTCAGGCCTGTTCCTGACGGTGACGAGGAAGCGACTGCGATTGGCAACGTGTGCCATGAGGATCTCCAGTTGATGAGGAGACCCCTGTAGGGAAGGCGTTTATCCGGAGCCGGCCAAGCTTGCCTTGGTCGACCTGCGCCGCGTGGCACAGAATTGGCACAGAACCCCTGCGCATGCCGTCGTTGCGAGTGCCCTAGCTAGGCTAAGTCACTGATTCAAATGGGGATCCTGGTCGGGGTGAGAGGATTCGAACCTCCGGCCTCTACGTCCCGAACGTAGCGCTCTACCAGGCTAAGCTACACCCCGATGCGGCCGGCGGCTCAAGGCTCACGAAGAGCGGTGCACCGACCGAACACATAATTCTAGCAGAGCCTCCCGCGCCGGCGACGGCTGAAGCACGCGCAGACAGCTGCGTGCCTGGTCGGCTTCGAGGCGCGCCACGTCGCGTGTGGCTTCGAGCGCGCCGGTGCGCCGGACCACGTCGACGATCTGCGGCAGGCCCTGCACCTCGCCATGCTCGATGGCATGGCGGATCAGTTCGCGTTCCGCCGCGGTGCCGCGCTCCATCGCGATCAGCAGCGGCAGCGTCGGCTTGCCTTCGCGCAGGTCGTCGCCGACGTTCTTGCCCAGCGCGAGCGGGTCGCCCTCGTAGTCGAGCAGGTCGTCGACCAGTTGGAAGGCCGTGCCCAGCGAACGTCCGTAGCCGGCGCAGGACTCCTCGACCTCGGCGCCGACGCCGGCGAGCACCGCGCCCAGGCGCGCGCTGGCCTCGAACAGCTTGGCGGTCTTGAAGCGGATCACGCGCAGATAGTCCGGCACCGACAGGTCGGCGTCGTGGATGTTCATCAGCTGCAGCACTTCGCCTTCGGCGATGACGTTGGTCGCATCGGCCAGTACCTCGAGCACGCGCATGCGGTTCACCGACACCATCATCTGGAAGGCGCGCGAATAGAGGAAGTCGCCGACCAGCACGCTGGCCGCGTTGCCGAACATCGCATTGGCCGTCTTGCGGCCGCGCCGCATCGACGATTCGTCGACCACGTCGTCGTGCAGCAGCGTCGCGGTGTGGATGAACTCGACGATCGCCGCCAGTTCGTAGCGTTCGCGGCCTTCGAAGCCGAGCGCCTGCGCGAACAGCAGCACCAGCCGCGGCCGGATGCGCTTGCCCCCGGCGCTGATGATGTAGTGCGAGATCTGATTGATCAGCGCCACGCGTGACGACAGCCGCTCGCGAATGGTCGCGTCCACTTCGTCCATCGCCGCGGCCAGCGGGTCGGCAGCAGCTTCAGCGGTGGCCTGGGCTTCGATCACGGATGCACTCGGGAATGTTTTCGGATTATAGGAATGGCGCGCCCCGCAACGATCGGCGGTGTATCGGTCAAGCGCTGCGGGGGCAGCGCTCCCGGCAAAACCGGCGCATCAGCCGTCCGGCTTGGCTGGCGATTCATGCTAGAATCTTCGGCTCTTCGCCCCATGCTGCCGACCATGAACGTCGGCAGCTGCGCGGTGCCGGGATCGCCATGCGGTCGCGGCGCGTCGCCGGCGGCGGATTCAACGAAAGGTCAGGTCAGATATGTACGCGGTCATCAAAACCGGCGGCAAGCAATACAAGGTCGCGGCCGGCGAGAACATCAAGGTCGAGCTGATCGCCGCGGATGTCGGCCAGCAGATCGTGCTCGACCAGGTGCTGGCCGTGGGCAGCGGCGCGGAACTGAAGGTCGGCGCGCCGCTGCTGGAAGGCGCGAGCGTCAAGGCGACCGTGGTCGCGCAGGGCCGGCACGACAAGGTGCGCATCTTCAAGATGCGGCGCCGCAAGCACTACCAGAAGCACGGCGGGCACCGCCAGGCCTACACCGAGCTGCAGATCAACGCGGTTGACGCCTGAGCGGCGCGCGACCTCCATCAGGAGTCCTGAACCATGGCACAGAAAAAGGGCGGCGGCTCGACGCGCAACGGCCGTGACTCGAAGCCCAAGATGCTCGGCGTCAAGGTCTACGGCGGCCAGACCGTGAGCGCCGGCTCGATCATCGTGCGCCAGCGCGGCACCAAGTTCCATGCGGGCACCAACGTCGGCATGGGCCGCGACCACACTTTGTTCGCACTGGTCGACGGCACCGTGGCCTTCGGCGTCAAGGGCGCCGGCAACAAGCAGACGGTGGCCGTCGCGCCGGTCTGACGCGGCATCTGCGTTGACCGAGGCCCCGGTTCGCCGGGGCTTCGTCGTTCTAAGATCGGTTGCGTATGAAGTTCGTCGACGAAGCCACCATCGACGTTGCCGCCGGCAACGGCGGCGCCGGCTGCGCGAGCTTCCGGCGCGAGAAGTTCATCCCCTTCGGCGGGCCGGACGGCGGCGACGGCGGCCGCGGCGGCAGCGTGCGTGCGGTGGCCGACCGCAACCTGAACACGCTGATCGACTACCGCTATGCGCGGCGCCACGTGGCGCGCAACGGCGAAAGCGGACGCGGCTCGGATCAGTTCGGCGCGGCCGGCGAAGACATCCTGCTGCGCGTGCCGGTGGGCACGATCGTCAGCGATGTCGAAACCGGGGAGGTTCTCGCCGAACTCATCGATCCCGAGTTGCCGGTCCTGCTGTGCAAGGGCGGAGACGGCGGTTTCGGCAACCTGCACTACAAGTCCAGCACCAACCGTGCGCCGCGGCAGAAGACGCCCGGCTGGCCCGGCGAGCAGAAGAAGCTCAAGCTGGAGTTGCGTGTGCTGGCCGACGTCGGCCTGCTCGGCATGCCCAACGCCGGCAAGTCGACGCTGATCGCCGCGGTCTCGAACGCGCGGCCGAAGATCGCCGACTATCCGTTCACCACGCTGCATCCGAACCTGGGCGTGGTGGGCGTCGCTGCGGAGCAGAGCTTCGTCGTCGCCGACGTGCCGGGGCTGATCGAAGGCGCCTCCGAAGGCGCCGGGCTCGGCCACCGCTTCCTGCGCCATCTGCAGCGCACGCGGCTGCTGCTGCACGTGGTTGATATCGCCCCCTTCGACGACACGGTCGATCCGGTGAAGGAGGCGCGCGCCATCGTCGCCGAGTTGAAGAAGTACGACCCCGGCCTGCATGCCAAGCCGCGCTGGCTGGTGCTGAACAAGATCGACATGCTCCCGGCCGACGAGCGCGAGCGCCGCGTCAAGGACTTCGTGCGCCGGCTGCGCTGGAAGGGGCCGGTGTTCCAGATCTCGGCGCTGGCGCGCGAGGGCCTGCAGCCGCTGGTGCGCGCCGCCTACATGCATGTCGCGCAGTTTCAGCACACAGCGCCCGAACCCGATCCGCGCTTCGCCGAGGCGGGCGATGTCTGAGCTGCTGCGCCAGGCGCGGCGCATCGTCGTCAAGGTCGGCTCGAGCCTGGTCACCAACGAAGGCCGCGGCGTCGACGCCGAAGCCATCGGCAACTGGTGCCGCCAGCTGGCCGCGCTGGCCGCGCAGGGGCGCGAAGTGGTGATGGTGTCGAGCGGCGCCATCGCCGAGGGCATGCTGCGCCTGGGCTGGCGCACGCGGCCCAAGGAACTGCACGAGCAGCAGGCTGCGGCGGCCGTCGGCCAGATGGGCCTGGCGCAGATGTACGAGACCAAGCTGCGCGAGCACGGCATGCGCAGCGCGCAGGTGCTGCTGACGCATGCCGACCTGGCCGACCGCGAGCGCTACCTGAACGCCCGCTCGACGCTGCTGACGCTGCTGGCGCTGCGCGTGATCCCGGTGATCAACGAGAACGACACCGTGGTCACCGAGGAGATCAAGGTCGGCGACAACGACACGCTCGGCGCGCTGGTGGCCAACCTGGTGGAGGCCGATGCGCTGGTGATCCTGACCGATCAGCGCGGCCTGCATTCGGCCGATCCGCGCAAGGATCCGCAAGCGCGGTTCATCGACGAGGCCGTGGCCGGCGACCCGGCGCTCGAGCTGATGGCCGGCGGCGCCGGTTCCGCCATCGGCCGCGGCGGCATGATCACCAAGGTGCTGGCCGCCAAGCGCGCGTCGGGCAGCGGCGCCAGCACCGTCATTGCCTGGGGCCGAGAGCCCGACGTGCTGCTGCGCCTGGCTGCCGGCGAGCGCATCGGCAGCGCCTTGATCGCCGCCACGCCGAAGCTGGCCGCGCGCAAGCAATGGATGGTCGACCATCTGCAGCTGCGCGGCGCCGTGGTCGTCGACGACGGCGCCGTGCAGAAGCTGCGCGATGCGGGCAAGAGCCTGTTGCCGATCGGCGTGGTCGAGGTGCAGGGCGATTTCCGCCGCGGCGACGTGATCGCTGTGCGTGCCGGCAGCGGCAAGGAGCTGGCGCGCGGCCTGGCCAACTACTCCAGCACCGAGACGCGGCTGATCGCGCGCAAGCCGTCGGCGCAGATCGAAGCCGCGCTGGGCTACGTCAACGAGCCCGAGCTGATCCACCGCACGAACCTCGTGCTCAGCCCCGGCGAGCCGGGATGAGCACACCCCGCCGGGTCGAGCGCGTTATTCGGATGCGCCCTCGGCGGGCCGCGGCGCATCGTGGCGGCCGTCGTCATGGCGCTGCGTGCGCATACCGGCACGCAGGTAGCGGTTGTGATGGTGCACACGCGGCAGGAAGCGCGACAGCTCGGTCAGCGCCATCTCGTAGACATTGCGCTTGAATTCGATGACCACGTCCAGCGGCACCCAGTAGTCGTTCCAGCGCCAGGCGTCGAACTCAGGATGGTCGGTGGCGCGCAGGTTCATGTCGCTGTCGCGGCCGATCAGGCGCAGCAGGAACCAGATCTGCTTCTGGCCGCGGTAGTGCCCGCGCGCTTCCCTGCGAATGAAATGGTCCGGCACCTCGTAGCGCAGCCAGTCGCGCGTGCGCGCGATCACCTGCACGTGCTCGGGACGCAGCCCGACTTCTTCGTGCAGTTCGCGGTACATCGCCTGCTCGGGCGTCTCGCCATGCTTGATGCCGCCTTGCGGAAACTGCCACGAATGGGTGCGCAGCCGCTTGCCCCAGAACACCTGATTGCGAGAATTGAGCAGGACGACGCCGACGTTCGGCCTGAAGCCTTCACGGTCGAGCATAATCAAACCCCGATTTCTTGATTGAAATCATTATTGCACCGGCCGCAATCCCACCGCGAGCCCTTGCTTTCCCGCACCCGGATCCGTCGCCCAGATGGCGGCGCAGCGTCGGGCTTTGCGCCGGTGCCGCAGCCCGATGAAAGCCAGCCAGTTCTTCGTTTCCACGCTGAAGGAGGCGCCCTCCGACGCCGAGGTGGTGAGCCACCGCCTGATGCTGCGCGCCGGCATGATCAAGCGCCTGTCCGCCGGCATCTACAGCTACATGCCGATGGGCCTGCGCGTGATCCGCAAGGTCGAGGCCATCATCCGCGAAGAGATGAACCGCGCCGGCGCGGTCGAGCTGCTGATGCCGGTGGTGCAGCCGGCCGAGCTGTGGCAGGAATCAGGCCGCTTCCAGGCCTACGGCCCCGAGCTGCTGCGCGTGAAGGACCGGCACCAGCGCGACTTCATCATTCAGCCGACCAGCGAGGAGGTGATTACCGACATCGCGCGCCAGGAACTGCGCAGCTACAAGCAGTTGCCGCGAAATTTCTATCACATCCAGACCAAGTTCCGCGATGAGCGGCGGCCGCGCTTCGGCATCATGCGCGGACGCGAGTTCACGATGAAGGACGCCTATTCCTTCGACCGCGACAAGGCATCCGCGCTGCGCAGCTACGAGGTGATGTACCAAGCCTACTGCCGCATCTTCGACCGCTTCGGTCTGCAGTACCGCGCCGTGGCGGCGGACACCGGCGCCATCGGCGGCGATGCCTCGCACGAATTCCAGGTGATCGCCGACACCGGCGAGGACGCGATCGTCTACTGTCCCGCCAGCGACTACGCCGCCAACATCGAGCTGGCCGAGGCGCTGGAGCCGGGCGCGCCGCGCGCGGCGGCGTCGGCCGCGCTGACCAAGACGCCGACGCCGGGCAAGGCCACCTGCGAGGACGTCGCCGCACTGCTCGGCGTGCCGCTGCAGGCCACGGTCAAGTCGCTGGTGCTGGCCACCGACCGCAAGTCCGAGGCCGGCGACATCGTCGAGACCACGCTGTGGCTGCTGCTGGTGCGCGGCGACCACAGCCTGAACGAAGTCAAGGCCGGCAAGCTGGCCGGGCTGAAGGAAGGCTATCGCTTCGCCACCGCAGCCGAGATCGAGCAGCACTTCGGCTGCAAGCCGGGTTACCTGGGGCCGATAGCCCCCCTGCGGCCGGTGAAGGTTATTGCCGACCGCAGCGTGGCGGCGATGCACGACTTCATCTGCGGCGCCAACGACGAAGACTTCCACTACACCGGCGTCAACTGGGGCCGCGACCTGCCCGAACCCGATCTGGTCGCCGACATCCGCAACGTCGAGGCCGGCGACCCCTCGCCCGACGGCCAGGGCGTGCTGGCGATCCAGCGCGGCATCGAAGTCGGGCACGTGTTCTACCTCGGCACCAAGTACAGCCGCTCGATGAACGCCACCTACCTGGACGAGGCCGGCAAGCCGCAGTTGATGGAGATGGGCTGCTACGGCATCGGCGTCACGCGCATCCTCGGTGCCGCGATCGAGCAGGGCCACGACGCGCGCGGCATCCTTTGGCCCGAGGCCATCGCGCCGTTCAGCGTGGTGCTGTGCCCGATCGGCTACGAGCGCAACGCCGCGGTGCGCGAGGCGGCCGACGCGCTGCACGAGCAACTGGCGGGTCTGGGCATCGACGTCATGCTCGACGACCGCGGCGAGCGCCCGGGCGCGATGTTCGCCGACTGGGAACTGATCGGCATCCCGCAGCGCGTGGTGATCTCCGAGCGCGGCCTGAAAGAAGGCTTGCTCGAGGTGCAGGGCCGCCGCGACACCGAGGCCGCCGGCGTGCCGCTGGCCGACGTGGCCGCCCACCTGAAGGCACGGCTGAACGCATGAAAATGAAGCGCTTTGCCGGCCTGCTGCTGGGGCTGACGCTGTCGGCCGTGGTGCATGCCGGCAGGCAGCTCGAAGAGCCGCTGGCCGACAAGGTGCGCACGGCGCTGGCCGCCGCGGTGGCCGACGGCGCCCCGCCGCGCCCCAGCTTCGACTCGATCGACGATCGGCTCGCCTATCTGCGCTGGCTGGGCGCGATGAGCGAAAGGTTGAAGAAGCGCAAGAGCGAACACGCGGTGCGCGTCGAGTTCCTCGAGGCCGTCTGGTACGAGAGCAAGCGCGCCGGCCTCGAGCCGGCGCTGGTGCTGGGCCTGATCCAGGTGGAAAGCGGTTTTCGCAAGTACGCGATCAGCGTGGCCGGCGCGCGCGGCTACATGCAGGTGATGCCGTTCTGGTCGCGCAGCATCGGCAACGGCGACAGCGGCGCGCTGTTCCACATGCAGACCAACCTGCGCTTCGGCTGCGTGATCCTGCGCCACTACCTGGACATCGAGAAGGGCGATCTGTTTCTCGCGCTGGGCCGCTACAACGGCAGCCGCGGACGCGCCGAGTATCCGAACGCGGTGCTCGCCAACCGGCGCCAGTGGCTGGGTGCGGATGCCGCCGTGGCGGCGTCGCCGGCCGCGCCGGGCGGCTGATCAGCCTGCTTTCAGACCGGCCCAGCGCTGCGGCAGCGCACCGGGCAGGCCCAGCGTCTGCAGTACGCGTTCCACCGTGTCGGCGACGATCTCGTCGATGCTGCTCGGCCGGTGATAGAAGGCCGGCAGCGGCGGGAAGACGATGCCGCCCATTTCGGTCACCGCGCACATGTTGCGCAGATGCGCCAGCGTCAGCGGCGTCTCGCGCACCATCAGCAGCAACGGCCGGCGCTCCTTCAGCATGACTTCGGCGGCGCGGGTCAGCAGGTTGTCGCCGAAGCCGTGCGCCACCGACGCCAGCGTCTTCATCGAGCAGGGCACGACGGCCATCGCCGCGGCGTCGAAGCTGCCGCTGGCCAGGCAGGCGCCGATGTCGCCGGGCGCGTAGGCGCGATCGGCCAGCGCCTCGAACTCGCGCCGCTCCAGGCCGAGTTCGTGATGCAGGCTGAGCACGCCGGCCGGCGTCACCACCAGGTGCGTTTCGGCGCCCAGCGCGCGCGCGCGCTGCAGCAGCCGTTGGGCATAGACCGCGCCGGTCGCGCCGGTGACGCCGACGACCAGGCGCGTGCTCACCTCAGGCTGCAGCGGCGGCCAGCGTCTGCTGCAGTTCGCCGGACTGGTACATCTCCATCATGATGTCCGAGCCGCCGACGAATTCGCCGTTGACGTAAAGCTGCGGGATGGTCGGCCAGTTGGCGTACTGCTTGATGCCCTGGCGGATCTCTTCGTCCTCGAGCACGTTCACCGTCGTCAGGTCGTTGACGCCGCAGGCGTTCAGCACCTGGATCGCGCGGCCGGAAAAGCCGCACATCGGGAACTGCGCCGTGCCCTTCATGAAAAGCACCACGCGGTGGCCCTTGACCAGCTCGTCGATGCGTTGTCGTGTGTCGCTCATTTGAAACCGTTCCTTGCCGCTTCGGAGTGTTGCGGACCAAGTCGGTTTATACGGCAAAGCGCCTGCCGCGGCGGCGCCAGGCGGCGATGGCCCCGCAGCGGCGCTTCAGAACGAGTAGTTGACGCCCAGCTGCAGCATCGGCGACAGGCGCAGCTCGCGCACCAGGTCGTCGACGCCCTGCGAGCCGCCGAGCGTGCGGCCCACGCCCAGCGCCTGCCCCGGGCTTTGCACCACCATGCCGATGTCGGCCCAGAAACCCCAGCCGCTCTTCAGCGAATAGTCGCTGTAGCCGACGCCCAGGTAGGGCAGCGCGCTGGTCTGCGCGCTGCTGCTGTCAATCAGTGCCGGCTGCCACCGCGGCAGTGCCAGGTTGGTGGTGGCGCGCGACGACCAGGCCACGTCGGACAGCGGCACGCCCGGCGGACGGATCAGCAACGCGCCGCTGGCCCGAAAGCCGCTGGGCGGCCCTGCGGCGTCGGCCAGATCCTTGGTGCCGAAGTAGTAGTCGCTGTACAGGCTGGCGGCAAGCGGCGTGTGGCCGTAGCGGTCGGTCGTCGCCGCGTAGGCTCCCAGCCGCGGCAGCGGCTCGACGATGACGGCATTGAAGCGCAGCCGCGTCTGTACGTCGGACCAGAAGCCGCCGGGGGCGGCGATCTTCAGGCCGCCGTCCGCAGCGGCGAGGCCGGCGGCGGCCCACAGGATCCAGGGAAGGCTACGACGCAGGATTCGCATGACCGGCTCCTTACGAAGGCTCGGGACGGCGGCGGCCCCCGTACGTGTTCATCGTAGCCTTTTGTGCGGCGCCGTGTGGCGCCGTTACGTCGTAGACGCCTCGGGATGCGCCGGTGCGTGACATCCGTGCAGAAATCGGGTCTCAGCCGCCGCCGTGCCAGAGGCCGCCGGAGCAGCGCGGCCGCCCGGCCAGGTCGGTGCGGGTGCTCACCGCGTCGAAGCCGGCGCCCGTCAGCAGCCCGCGCACCGCCTCGGCCTGTTCGTGCCCGTGCTCCAGCAGCAGCCAGCCTGCGCCCTGCAGATGCGCGCCCGCACCCGCGATGATGCTGCGCAGCGCCGCCAGGCCGTCGTCGCCCGCGGTCAGCGCTTCGGCCGGCTCGTGGCGCAGCGCGGGCAGGTGCGGGTCGCCGGCGGCGATGTACGGCGGATTGCTGAGCACCAAATGCAGGCGCCGCCCGGCCAGAGGCCGCCACCAGTCGCCTGCCAGCCATTCGATCTCCAGCGCCAGCCGCGCCGCGTTGGCGCGCGCCGCCTCCAGCGCTGCGGCGCTGCGCTCCACCGCGCAAACGCGGGCGGCGGGGTGGCGGTGCTTCAACGCCAGCGCGATCGCACCGCTGCCGCTGCCCAGGTCGGCCACCTGGGGTGCGGCGACCGGCAGGCGCTGCAGCAGTTCCAGCCCCCAGTCGACCAGCGTTTCGGTGTCGGGGCGCGGCACCAGCACGGCCGGGCTCACGTCCAGCATCAGGCCGTGGAATTCGCGCTGGCCGAGCAGGTAGGCCAGCGGTTCGTCGCCGGCGCGGCGCCGGCATTGCGTCTCGAAGTCGTGCTGCTGCGCCGGCGTCAACGGCGCATCGTCGTGCGCCAGCAGCCATGCGCGCGGGCGCTGCAGCAGATGGGCCAGCAGCAGTTGCGCGTCGAGCCGCGCGACGCCGAGCGCGCGTGCCTGGGCCAGCGCCGCCTCGACCGTGCCGGCGGGCGGCTTCAAGCGCCGGTTTCCAGCGCCGCCAGCTGCTCGGCGGCGCGCGCGGCGCGCAGCGCGGCGACGACGTCGTCGAGCTCGCCGGCCATCACGCGCTCCAGCTTGTACAGCGTCAGGTTGATGCGGTGGTCGGTCAGCCGGCCCTGCGGGAAGTTGTAGGTGCGGATGCGGTCGCTGCGGTCGCCGCTGCCGATCAACCCCTTGCGCGTGGCCGCCTCCTTCGCCTGGCGCTCGCTGCGCTCCTTGTCGCGCAAGCGCGCCTGCAGCACGGCCATCGCCTTGGCCTTGTTGCGGTGCTGGCTGCGGTCATCCTGGCATTCGGCCACCAGCCCGGTGGGCAGGTGGGTGATGCGGATCGCGCTGTCGGTCTTGTTGACGTGCTGGCCGCCGGCGCCGCTGGCGCGGAAGGTGTCGATGCGCAGCTCGGACGGGTCGAGCGTGATCTCCTCGGCCTCGTCCGGCTCGGGCAGCACCGCCACGGTGCAGGCGCTGGTGTGGATGCGGCCCTGGCTTTCGGTGGCCGGCACGCGCTGCACGCGATGGCCGCCGGATTCGAAGCGCAACGATTCGTAGACGCGCTCGCCGGTCACGCGCAGCACCAATTCCTTGTAGCCGCCGAGTTCGGCCGCGCTTTCGCTGATGACCTCGGTGCGCCAGCCGCGGCGCTCGCTGAAGCGCAGATACATGCGCGCCAGGTCGCCGGCAAACAGCGCCGATTCGTCGCCGCCGGTGCCGGCGCGGATCTCCAGGAAGGCGTTGCGCTCGTCGTCGGGGTCGCGCGGCAGCAGCGCCAGCTGCAGCTCGGCCTGCAGGCGTTGCAGGTCGGCTTGCGCCGTGGCGATCTCCTCGGCCGCCAGCTCGGCCATCTCCGGGTCGGCGAGCATGTCCTGCCCCGCCTGGAGATCGCGCTCGCGCTGCTGATAGCGGCGGAACTGCTGCACCACCTGCGACACCTCGGCCTGCTCGCGCGACAGGCTGCGCCAGCGGCCGATGTCGCCCAGCACCTGAGGGTCGGCAAGGCTGGCGTCGAGCTCGGCCAGCCGCAGGGCCAGGCGCTCGAACTGTTCGCGCAAGGCGGGATTCATCGAATCGGGAAGGGGTGGAGGCAAAAAGCCGCAAATGCGCTGAGCGTGCGGCGCGGCCTCGCGCCGGCCAGCGCCGCCGTGGCGCTAACGGTCGAAGCCGTCCGGGCCGCGCGTGGTCTGGCGCAGGAACAGCCGCGACACGGTCTGCGCCAGCTGCTCGCGCTGCGCGCCTTCGGTCGAATGCAGTTCGGCCAGCGCACCGTGCAGCAGCTTCTGCGTCAGCCCGCGTGCCAGCGCGTCCATCACCTGGTCGACATCGGCGCCGCGCGCCAGCAGCTTGCGCGCCCGCGCCATCTCGTTCGCGCGCCAGTCGTCGGCCTGACGGTTCAGTGCCTGGATCAGCGGCACGGCGGCGCGCTGGTCCAGCCAGTGGGCGAAGCTCTGCACGCCGGCGTCGATGATGACTTCGGCCTGCTCGACCGCCGCCTGCCGCTTCTCGCCGGCGGTCTGCACCATCGAGGCCAGGTCGTCGACGGTGTACAGGTAGACGTCGGCGAGCTGCGCCACCTCGGGCTCGATGTCGCGCGGCACCGCCAGGTCGACCATGAACATCGGCCGGTGGCGCCGCGCCTTCAACGCCCGCTCCACCGCACCCAGGCCGATGATCGGCAGGCTGCTGGCGGTGCAGGACACGAGCACGTCGTATTCGTGCAGCACGCTCGGCAGATCGGCCAGGCGCAGCGCCTGCGCGCCGAAGCGGCTGGCGAGCTTCTCGCCGCGCTCGAGGGTGCGGTTGGCCACCGCCATCGCCTGCGGCTGGCGCGCGGCGAAATGCGCGGCCACCAGCTCGACCATCTCGCCGGCACCGACGAAGAGCACGCGGATCTTCGACAGATCCTCGAACAGCTGCGCGGCCAGCCGCACCGAGGCCGCGGCCATGCTGATCGAATGGCTGCCGATCTCGGTGGAGCTGCGCACCTCCTTGGCCACCGAGAACGAGCGCTGGAACAGCTGGTGCAGCGTGCTGCCCAGCGTGCCGGCCGATTCGGCCTGGCGCACCGCTTCCTTCAGCTGGCCGAGGATCTGCGGCTCGCCGAGCACCATCGAATCCAGCCCCGACGCCACGCGGAACGCATGGCGCGCCGCGGCGCGGTCTTCGAGCACGTAGGTGTGGCCGAGCATGCGCTCGCCGCTGATGCTGCCCTGCGCGGCCAGCCAGTCGACGGCCGGGCGCACCAGGTCGCCGGCATGGCCGCCGGGCTCGGCGGCGAAATACAGCTCGGTGCGGTTGCAGGTGGACAGCAATGCCGCTTCGGGCTGCCGTGGCCCGCACATGCGCTCGCGCAAGCCGTGCAGCGCCGTCGCCAACTGCTCCGGCGCGAACGCGACGCGGCCGCGCACATCCAGCGGCGCGGTCGCGTGGTTCAGGCCGAGCGCGATGACACTCATTGCCGAATTATAAAATCGCGCCGCCTGACGGCCGCCGGGCGGGTTTCCGCGCCCGCTTGACCTGCATCAACCCTCCCGAGCCGCGCCCGCCGGCGCGGCTGACGACGATGAGCCCTTTCGACGCTCTGTGGCATCTGCTCGGCCTGTTCCTGCCGGCGCTGCTGACCGGCGCTCTGGCCGCGGGCGCGGCCAAGCTGCTGTGGCGTACCGAACTGCGCGGCGTGCGCTGGACGCTTCTCACGCTGTGCTCCGGCACGGCCGGCTCGCTGGTGCTGCTGGGCGGGCTCGTCGCCTTCGGCCGCGACGGCCGCATGCTCAGCTATGCGCTGATGCTGCCGGCTGTGTCGCTGGCGTTGTGGTGGGCCGGTTTCCTGCGTCCGCAGCGCTGAAGCCCGCGTCGGCCGGCCAGCGCCCGCGCAGCGAGTGCGGGTAGGCCGCGCTGATGTGCACGTCGATCAGCTGGCCGATCAGGGTTTGCGGCCCGATGAAGTTGACGATGCGGTTGCATTCGGTGCGGCCCATCAGCTCCGGCGCTTCGGCCGTGGACTTGCGCGACGCGCCCTCGACCAGGATGCGCTGCACCGTGCCGACGCGCGCCCCGCTGATGCCGCGCGCATGCGCCTCGATGCGCGCCTGCAACTGCTGCAGCCGCTGCAGCTTCAGGGTCTGCGGCGTGTCGTCGTGCAGGGCCGCCGCCGGCGTGCCCGGGCGCGCGCTGAATACGAAGCTGAAGCTGGCATCGAAACCGATGTCGTCGATCAGCTTCATCGTCAGCGCGTGGTCGGCATCGGTCTCGCCCGGGAAGCCGACGATGAAGTCGGTGGACAGCGAGATGCCGGGCCTGATCGCGCGCAGCCGGCGCACGATGCTCTTGTACTGCAGCGCGGTGTAGCCGCGCTTCATCGCGGCCAGGATGCGGTCGCTGCCGTGCTGCACAGGCAGGTGCAGGTGGTTGACCAGTTGCGGCACGCGCGCGTAGACCTCGATCAGCCGCGGCGTGAACTCGTTCGGGTGGCTGGTGGTGTAGCGGATGCGTTCGATGCCTGGAATCTGCGCGACGACTTCGATCAGCAGCGCGAAGTCGGCGATTTCCGCGGTGTCGCCCATCGCGCCGCCCATTGGCCCTCGATAGGCATTGACGTTCTGTCCCAGCAGCGTCACCTCGCGCACGCCCCGTTCGGCCAGCGCCGCCACCTCGGCCAGCACGTCGTCGAAGGGCCGGCTGACCTCCTCGCCGCGCGTGTAGGGCACCACGCAGTACGAGCAGTACTTCGAGCAGCCTTCCATGATCGAGACGAAGGCCGTGGCGCCCTCGACGCGCGCCGGCGGCAGGTGGTCGAACTTCTCGATCTCGGGGAAGCTGATGTCCACCTGCGGCCGCTTCGTCTTCTTGCGCGCCGCGATCATCTGCGGCAGCCGGTGCAGCGTCTGCGGGCCGAACACCAGGTCGACATAGGGCGCGCGCTCGATCAGCGCCGCGCCCTCCTGGCTGGCGACGCAGCCGCCCACGCCGATCAACACGCCCTTGTCCTTCAGGTGCTTGACGCGGCCCAGGTCGCTGAAGACCTTCTCCTGCGCCTTCTCGCGGATCGAGCAGGTGTTGAACAGCACCAGGTCGGCCTGCTCGGCATCGTGCGTCGGCTCGTAGCCCTCGGCCGCGTGCAGCAGGTCGGCCATGCGCGCCGAGTCGTAGTCGTTCATCTGGCAGCCGAAGCTGCGGATGAAGACCTTCTTGGCCGTGTCCGCGCTCATGGCTTGACCCAGCGCTGCGCGTCGACGTTGAACATCCAGGTCTGCGCTTCCTGCTGGGTCGCCGGCCAGGGCTTGCGCGCCGCTTCGGCCGGGGTCAGCAGCCAGACGTCGAGCAGCATGCCTTCGAGCTCGGTGGTGTAGTTGACCACCGCCTTGCGGCCGACCAGCGTCGCGGGCAGCTGCAGCAGGTTGTTCTCGTCGCGGATGCGCGCGCCCGGCGCCAGCCGCGCCGGCTTGCCGTTGAGCGTGATCTCCGGCGGCGCGCCGAAGACGACGGTACCGCGCAGCGTCTTGGCGAGAAAGTTGCGCTGCATCTGCGCCGCGGCGGGCAGCGCCAGCGCACAGGCGAGCACGAGGGTGGAAGCACAGCGGAGCATGGTGTAGAGCCAGGGGCTGCAAAAGGGAGCGCGAAGTTTAGCTGCGGGCATGCGTTCGGGTACGCTCGCGCCCCAGCACGTGTCCACAGATCCACGGAAGGTGCCAGGATGCACACGACCGTCTCCCGTCGCGAGCGCGACAAGGCGGTGGCCGAAGCCGTCTGATTTCAGCTGCGCACGCGCGCCCCGCGGCTCAATCCGCGTCGCCGGCGACCAGCCCGGGCGGGCGCGTTGCCCAGGGGTAGCCGCCGGCGCCGAGCTGGTAGCCGACCTGGAACAGCTCGTTCATGTACTTGCGGTCGAAGGCTTCGGCCAGCTCGTGATCGAAGCTGTCGGGGATGTAGGCGAGGCGGAAGTGCGCGCCGTCGCGCTGCGCCAGCGTGGCGATCTCGTACAGATTGCCGACGCCCTGGGTGTGGATCAGCGAGGCGACGGCGCGCCCGGCGATCGCCAGCGCGTCGCGCTTGACTTCGGACGACTCCACCGCCATGCGCGAATTGCGGATCACGTAGATCGTGCGCTCGCGGCGCGCCACGTTGGTCATCACCAGCTCCGGCGGCAGCATGAAGACCTGCTGCGTCGTGCCGCCGTCCACGTGCATTTCCTGGTATCGCTTGCCCTGCACCTCCACGTCGACCATGGCCGGCGGCAGCTCGCCCGGGATCGCCGCCGACGCGACCAGGATCTTGCGGATCAGCGGCAGCGCCTGCGGGCTGCCGGACTCGGCCATCAGCGTCAGGTTCCAGTACACGCTGCGCTTCGCATCCAGGTCGGTGGTGCCGACCAGCAGCATGCGGCCCTTGCGCGACTCCTCGGCAATCGCGTCCAGCACCTGCTGCGTGATGTTCGCCTCGACCAGGCGCTGCAGCGGCAGGTTGTCGGCCAGCGCATCGTCGAACAGCGCGCCGACCAGGCTGCGCAGCTTCAGCACGTCGCCGGCCGAGATCTCGGTGTACAGCCGCTTGAGTTGCGCGTCGTAGCGCGGCCCCAGGAAGGCGAAGGGAGCGATCAGCGCGCCGGTGCTGATGCCGGTGACGACGTTGAACTCCGGCCGGTCGCCGTGCGCGGTCCAGCCGACCAGCAGGCCGGCGCCGAAGGCGCCGTTCTCGCCGCCGCCCGATAGCGCGAGGAAGCTGATCGGCAGCAGCGGTCCGTCGTAGCCCGTCCTGCGCAACTCGGCCTGCTCGCGCTCGACGGTGATGCGCAGGTCCTTCAGCAAGGCGTCGACCTGCGGCTGCCGGTAGCGGATGTTCGGCATGCCGGGCACCATCGCCTCGTATTGCAGGTCGCCCGGCACGGCCGGCAGCCGTACCGGCGAGGCGCATCCGGCCAGCACCAGCACGACGATCGTGCCCAGCAAGCACGGCAGGCGGTGGAGGGGGGTCAACAGGCGGTGCATGGCGGATCTCCGGTCGACGGCAGGCGCGCATCATCCGGCAAAGCGCCGCGGCGAAAAAGCCGCGTCCCTTGCGGCGTCGTCGTCGCCGCAGCGCAGGCAGAATGCCGCGCGGAGGCAACGCCATGGCGGAGAACACGCGTTTCGGTTTCGGTCTGGGCTTGGGCGCGGCGCTGGTACTGGCGCTGGGCATCGCCATCGCCGGCTTGGTCATCGGCCAGGGGCTGGAGCGCTTTCGCATGGCCGACCGCACGGTCACCGTCAAGGGCCTGGCCGAGAAGGACGTGGAAAGCGACTTCGCGGTCTGGACGCTGGGCTTTCGCCGCGGCGGCGTCGACTTCGGCGCGGTGCAGCGCGCGCTGGCCGAGGACCGCGACCGCGTGGTCGAATTCCTGAAGAAGCAGGGCTTCACCGAGGCCGAGGTCGAGATCCGCCCGCTGCAGGTACAGGACCTGTGGGCGCGCGACTACGGCGGCAGCAACCCGCCGCTGCGCTTCCAGGGCACGGGGCAGGTGCTGGTGAAGTCGGCCAAACCGCTGGCGGTGGAGGCGGCGGCGCTGGCGGTGGACCCGCTGATCCAGGCCGGCGTGCAGCTCGGCGCGAACGACGGCCCCGCGGGCCCGCGCTACCAGTTGCGCGGCTTCAACGAAGTGAAGGCGCCGCTGCTCGCCGAGGCCACGCGCAACGCGCGCGAGCAGGCGCAGAAGTTCGCCGCCGATGCCGGCGCCAAGCTGGGCGAGCTGCGCAGCGCCAACCAGGGCGTGATCCAGATCGGCGGCGCCGGCGGCGAGGGCTACGACGACGGCAGCGCGCGCGTCAAGCGGCTGCGCGTGGTCAGCACCTTCAGCTGGGTGCTGGATTGAAGGTCGGGGGTCCGCGCTCATCACGGCTTGAGGGCGGTGCCGGCGCCTTCGGTGATCAGCGCGCAGCGCAAGCTGATCGGTTGCGCCGCCACCACCTTCGCCACCTCGGCGTCGATGAAGTCGCAGCTCAGGATGTTGTCGGGGCTGCTGCGGCGCGCGGAATAGACGTTGACGTTGACGTTGATCTCGCCCTGGATCCACGCCAGGCGGTGGGCGTCGAGTTTCTCGCCGGACAGGTGGACGCGGCCCGCGCGGCCGGGCCGCGCGATGCGTTCGCTGCCGAGGTGGATGCGCCCGATCTCGTTGGCCTGCCTCTGGGCTTCGGGCTTGGGCGTGCCGGACCAGCTGGCGTCGACGATGAGGCCTTCCTTGGCGGCGCGCAGGCGCTCAGCGGCCCGCGGCGAGAGCTCGATGTCGAGGTCGAAACCCAATGGGACCCGTGACGGGGCTTGCGCATACGCTGCAACGGCGCACAGGCCGAGCGCGATGGCGAGCAGGCGGGTCGGGAGGTTCATGGTGAGCATCGCTCTCGAGGAAATGTGGCTTTGCCACTTTTCTTGACCCCTGGGGGCGGGAATGACGAAGTCATTTCCTGGGGTGCTCAGTAGCACCACGCTTCGAGCTGCGCCTTACCGCCGATGTGCACCTGGAGCTGCGCCTTGGCCTGCGCCGGCACGCTGCCGTCGTTGCAGCCGGGCTCGCTGAGCAGGTAGTCGACGTTGCCGTTGGCGAAGCGCCAGCGGCGATGGAAGCACACGCCGCTGCCTTCGCCGCTGGCCTTGCCGACCAGTTCCATCGCGGGTGCGTCCGGCGGGCCGTGCGGCCGGTTCCACGAGCGGTAGCGCGGCGCGCCGTCGGCGGCCGTGTCGACGACGACCGCGAACTTGTCGGTGCTGCAGGCGAGCTGCGCCGGCGCGCCCTGCGCCGTTGCGGGCGCATGCTCGGAAAGATTGATCGCGGAAACGCGGAAGGCGTGTCCGCCGGCCGCGTCGGGACTGGCCCACAGCTCGCCGTCGCCATACATCACGCCTTCGACGTTGCAGAACAGCCGGGCCGGCGGCTGCGCATCGACGACCTTGCGCAGCTGCGTCCACGACGCCGCGGGCAGGCGCGCCTGCAGGGCGGCGGCATCGGCCGGCGCGGCTCGTACGCCGTCCTTGAAGCTCATGCGCAGCGGAAAGCGCACCAGCCGTGCCAGCCCCGCGGCGTCTGGTTGCGCCAGCGCGCCGCGCAGCGCGCGGTCGAACTGCAGGAAAGCGGCGTCGTCGCGGGCGCCGACGACGGCCAGATCGCAGGCCTCGCCCAGCCGCGTCGCGCCAACGGCCGGCAGCGCAGCCGTCAGCAGCAGGCAGCTCAGCAGCGTTGACGGGCGCACGCTCAACCCCGACGGGCTACAGCTGGTTGCCCCAGCTCGTGCCCTTGAACCAGTAGTCCTCGCGCGCCGGCAACCAGCCCGAGGCGCGCTCCTGCACGATCCAGGCATTGACGACGCGCAACAGGCCGCCGTCGCCGACGCGCAGCGCGATGCCGTGCGCGGTGCGCGCCAGCGGCGCGCCGTCCAGCAGGCGCAGCTTGTCGGCATGCGCCGTGGCCATCACCTGCGGCAGCGGCGCTTCGGCGACGTAGGCGTCGAGCTTGCCGCCGAGCAGGTCGGCCAGCGCCGCGCCCTCGGCATCGACGGCGATCACCTTGTCCGCCGGCAAGGCGTCGCGGGTGAAATCGAGCATCAAAGTGCCGGCGCGCGCACCGACCCGGGCGTTGGCGAGCTGGCGCAACTCGGCAAGGCCGCCGGCGGGCAAGCGGCCGCGATCGACGACGACACTGACGTCGAAGCTGCCGAGCGAGTCGCTGAACAGCGCGTGGCGCGCGCGCTGCGGCGTGATCGATACGCCCGAGATGACCGCGTCGTACTCGTTGCTGCGCAGGCCGGACATGAGCTTGGGCCACGAGGTCTCGACCAGTTCGAGCTTCCAGCCCATCGCCGCGGCCAGCCGGCGCGCGACATCGACCGAATAGCCCATCGGCGCGCCTTGGCTGTCGTGCATCACGAAGGGTGCATTGATGGCGATGCCGACGCGCAGCAGGCCGCTGCGGTCGACTTGCGCCAGCGTCGGCAGGCCGGTCAGCGGCAGGCGAGAGGCGCGGGCGGACTTGGCCGCTGGCGTCGGCGCCGCCTGCGTATCGCGTGCCTGCGCCTGCGCATTGGTGAACGCGAAGGCCAGACCCAGCCCGGTCACCAGGGTCACGGCAAGCACACGGGCGGACCATCTGCCGGACATGAAGATTCCTTTGCGCATGATGCTTCCCCTCATTGGCGGCGCAGGTCGTAGCCGCTGCGGCCTTCGCCCGCCAGCCGGATGCCGTCGCCGGTGCGCACGACGGAGTAGGAGCGGTTGCCGAGCCAGGCCTCGGTGCCGCGCATCTGGCCGCTGAAGATGCTGCTGCCCTGCATGCCGTTGATGCGGCCGTTGGGGTCGACGGCGATTTCGATGTCGGGCCCGCCGCTGCGATCGGGGCCGGCGAAGTGTCCGACGGCCCACGCCGGCACGTTCACGCCGCTGTCGGGGTTGTTGACCGGATAGCGGTTGTCGGCATGGCTGGAAGACTTCTCGCCGCTGTTCGCACTGATCAGCGCCCCCAGGATCACCGCCGCGGCGACGCCTGCGGCGACGTTGCCGCCCGAGTCGCGGTGGTGGCCCGACCCGCTGCTGCCGCCACCATAGGTGAACATGCCCGCGCAGCCGTTGTCGACCCACACGCCGCGCTGGTCGTAGCCCCAGCTGCTGCCGTAGCGGCAGGCCGAGCTGGACAGTTGCTGCGCCAGCTGCACGTTGTTGCGGGTGTCGGCCGGACAGTACTGATAACGGTGCCCCGAGCTTCTGCACTCCAGTTCGCCGGCCAGCGACGGCACGGCCGTCGACAACAGGCCCAGTCCCGCCACGGCCACGTATACGCTGTGTCTGGTCATGTCCACCTCCCTTGAAAAACGGTCGAGCTCCTCGAACGGCCGCTGCGAAGCGCGCATCATCCTGAAAAACCGCCGCTGCGCAGGAACATGGCCTCGTCCGGCGTAGGGTCGCGGCCCAGCATGGCATTGCGGTGCGGAAAGCGCCCGAAACGCCGCACGATGTCGCGGTGGCCTTCGGCATGCGCCTGCCAGCTCGGCCCGAGCCGGGCATTGAGCATCACCGACAGCGCCTGGTCGTCCGGCGATTCCGCATGCGCAAAGGGCAGGCAGAAGAACAGCCGCAGCGCGTGCTCGACCCGGTCCATGTGGCCCGCGGCCAGCGCCAGGCGCGCGAAATGGCGTGCCAGTCCATCGGTGGCATACATGTGCGCACTGCCGCGGAAGGCATTGCGCGGAAACTGGTCGAGCAGGATCAGCAGCGCCAGCGCGCCTTGCGGCGTGGCTGCCCAGTCATCCAGCTCGCGCCGCGAAGCTGCCAGGTGCAGCGCGAGGAAGCGGTCGTGGAAGTCGCGGTCGAAGGCCGGGTCCTTGCTGAACCACTGGCCGCGCTCGCCGGCGCGGCGCCAATAGTCGAGGACGCGCCTGTGCGGCGGCGCATCGCTCGCTGGGGTGCCCTGCGCGCTGCGCGCACCGCGATGCGCGCTCACTGGCGTACCCTGCGCACTGCGCGCTTCGGGATGGGCGCTTGGGAGCGGCCGGGCGCGCTCATGCGCGCGACAGCTGCCAGGCGACGATGCCGGCCACGACGGCCGGCACCAGGAACACCAGCAGCAGGATCGGCGCTTCCTGGCGCACGCTGTAGCCGGCGTGCGCCACGCCGACCCACATGTTGATCGCCGCTACCCCCAGCCAGACCGGAACGAAGGCCTTGGCGGCCAGCGCCATGCCGCCGGCGCTGGCGCCCCACAGCCAGCCGAACAGCACGAACACGCCCAGTTGCAGCAGCCCCGCGCCGATGACCATGGCGACATGCATGGCGACCCCCTTTTTTGCTTGTCAGCCTTCGGGCGGACGCTACTTCGTGGTGTAGCCGCCGTTGATCAGGATCGTCTGGCCGGTGACCCACCAGCCGTCGCTGACCAGGTGGCGGATGAAGGGCACCACGTCCTCGATGTGCGTCAGTCCGCTGGGCGAGAAGGCCGACAGCGCCGCCGCGGTCTTGTGGTAGGCCACGGCGTCCGCCCCTTCGGCCGGATAGAAGAAGGGCGTGTCCATCGGGCCCGGGCCCACGGCCGTGACCGAGATGCCGCGCGCGCCGAACTCCTTGGCTGCCGCGCGCGTGAAGTGCTCCACCGGCGCCTTGGTGCCGGCGTAGGACGCATAGAAGGGCGTGAACGCGCCCAGCAGCGAAGTCACGATGGTCAGCACCTTGCCGTGGTCGTTGACGTTCTTTCCTGCTTCCTTCAGGAAGAAGAAGGCCGTCTTGGCGTTGACCGCGCTCATCTCGTCGTATTCGGCTTCGCTGATCTCGGTGATCGGCTTCTTCAGCACCTTGCCCACGGTGTTGATGGCGATGTCGGGCCGGCCCAGCGCGGCGGCGGCGTCGGCGAACAGCTTTTCCATCGCCGCCGCCGAGGTCAGATTGGCCTGCAGCGCGATGGCCTTCGCGCCCAGCTTCTGCGCCGCGGCCACGGTGGCCTCGGCGTCGGCGCGCGTGGCCGGGCTGTTGTAGTGGATGGCCACCGCCTTGGCGCCGTGTCCGGCCAGGTCGCGGGCGATCAGGCCGCCCAGATTCTTGGCGCCCCCGGCGATCAGGACCACCTTGCCCTGGATGCTGTGCTTGTCCGACATGCCACTCTCCTGGATGTGCAAAGGAAGGGCGCAGTCTATTGACCAGCGATGTTTGGATAAATCCCGAACGTTCGGCTAGACCATACAGAAAGCACCAACAATCGCGGAATGGACCGCATCGATCACCTGCGCGTCTTCGTGCGCATCGCCTCCTGCCGCAGCTTCGCGCAGGCCGCCGACCAGCTGGGCCTGCCGCGGGCGACGGTGTCGCTGGCGCTGCAGCAGCTGGAAGCGCGCCTGGGCGCGCGGCTGCTGAACCGCACCACGCGGCGCGTCGGCCTGACGGCGGACGGTGAGGCGCTGCTGGAACGCGCCGCGACGCTGATCGCCGACATCGAAGAGATCGAGCAGCAGTTCCGCCCCGCCGGGGGCAGCGTCGCCGGCCGCTTGCGCGTGGATGCGCCCAGCCGCATCGCGCGGCGGCTGATCGCGCCGGCGCTGCCCGAGCTGCTGGCGCAGCACCCCGAACTGCAGATCGATCTCGGCTCCAGCGACCGTGCCGTCGATCTGGTGCAGGAAGGCGTGGACTGCGCGCTGCGCGTCGGCCCGCTGGCGCCGAGCAGTCTGGTGGCGCGTCCGCTGGGCTTCATCGAACTGATCAACTGCGCCAGCCCGGCCTACCTGGCGCGCCACGGCACACCGCGCGGCCCGCAGGAACTGGCGGCGCACGAGGTGGTCGACTACGTGTCGCCGAGCTCGGGCCGCAGCGCGCCGTGGGAATGGGTCGAGGACGGCGAAGTGCACACGACGCAGCCGCGCAGCCGCGTCAGCGCCAACAACGCCGAAACCTACATCGCCTGCGCGCTGGCCGGGCTGGGCTTGATCCAGATCCCGGCCTTCGACGTGCAGCACCATCTGCAGTCCGGCGCGCTGGTGCCGCTGATGCCGCAGGCGCAGGCGGCGCCGATGCCGGCGCACCTGGTGTACGCGCACCGCAAGCACCTGTCGCGGCGGCTGCAGGCCTTCATGCTCTGGCTGCAGGCGCTGATGGCGCCGCACGTGAGTGCTGGCGCCTGAGCGGCTTCGCGATCAAGGCACGACCTGTGCCTGCCGACGGCGCATTGCGGCTGTAGAGAACGCGCCGACGCGAAGCGCGACGCCGTGCTGCCGCGCGTGGGGAGGGAGTTGAACAGCGCACCTCGACGTTGGGGAGGGCGGCCAGGCCGAGCAGCAGCGGCTCCAGTCGAGCACGGCGAGCTGCACACGGCACCACCGCGCCGCCGGGTCAGCGCCAACGACGCCGAGACCTGCATCGCCTGCGCGCTGGCGGGCTGGGTTCGATCCAGATCCTGCCCGAGGTCGGCGTCGTGGTTGATCAAACCGGCTAGGATCTGGTCAACCTGGAGGGCATGCCGATGGACGTCAACATCTATGAAGCCAAGACCCGCCTGTCCGCCTTGCTCGAACGCGTGCAGGCCGGCGAGGAGATCGTCATCGCGCGCGCCGGCAAGCCGATCGCCCGCCTGACGCCGATCCGGCAGGCGCCAGGCTCGCGCAGCGGCGTGCGCTTCGGCGGACTCAAGGCCTCGCGACTGAAGCTCGCCCCCGACTTTCATGCGCCGATGAGCGACGACGAGTTGCTGCGCACTTGAACCTGCTGCTCGACACGCACTGCCTGATCTGGACGCTGAGCGACGCCCCGCAGTTGAGTGCTGCGGCCCGCAGCGCCATCGCCGATGCCCACAGCGTGTGGTTCTCCGAAGGCTCGCTGTGGGAGTTGGGCCTCAAGTGGCGCAAAGGCAAGATCGGCGTGCAGCCGCGCGTGATCGTGCGCCAGGCGCTGGCCAACGGTTTGCGGCCGATGCCGTTGACGCTGGACGCGATGCTGGCCTCTTGCGAGCTGCGCCAGGCGCATGGCGACCCGTTCGACCGGCTGCTCTACGCCCAGGCCAGGCTCGAAGGCTGCCGCCTGCTGAGCATCGACCGCAGCCTGTCGGCGTTCGGCGCGGTCGTGTTGAACCCGGGTCGTGTCGGGCGGCGCGGTTGAAGCGCCCGGTGGGCCGGTGCCGATCACCGGCCACCGGCTGAAGATCAGGGCCGCGGCGCTGCGCTTGACGGCGCGGTGCGGCGTCCGCGACGATCCGCCCATGCCTGCCGCCGCCGATCCGCAGCGCGACGTCATCGTCGACACTGCGCTCGAACTGGGCGAGCAGATCGGCTGGGATGCCGTGCACCTGCATCAGATCGCGCGGGCGCTGGGCATCGGCCTGGCGACATCGTGCAGCGTTTCGCGCACAAGGACGCGATCACCGAGGCCTGGTTCGACCGGGCCGACCAGGCGCTGCTGGCCGTACCGTCATCACCCGGCTGGGAATCGCTGGACGCGCTCGAGCGCCTGCATGCGGCGGTCTTCGCCTGGCTCGACGCGCTGGCGCCGCACCTGGGCGCGCGGCCTTGAGAGCCACCCTGAGGCTGCCGGCACGGCATAGGATGCCGCTGCGCGGCGGCTTCGTGCCGACGCGCCGGACTTCCCGCTGCGTTGCCGCGCTCGGCCCGCAAGACGCGGGCGCGCCAATGGCCCGGGCTCGTCCGGATCTGCACCCCACACGCATCCATCAAAGGAGGAACGTCATGAAGCGAGCCCTCGTTGCCGGCGCCGCGCTGGCCGCCGCATTCAGCCTGTTTGCCCCTGGCGCTGCAACAGCGGCCCCGCCCGAGCACGCCAGCGCCGCCCAGGACCAGGCCTTCGCGCAGTGGCTGGCGGACGATCTGTCCAAGCGCGTGCAGAACGACCCGAACTACCGCCGGATTCCGCTCGACACCGAAGCCAGCCAGAACGAGTTCTCGGTCTGGCTGCACGCGCTGTACCGGCAGCGCATGACGCCGGAGCAGTTCAAGCGGACCGTGTCCGCCGCGTACCCCGGGCACGACTACGAGATCGACTTCATCATCGCGGCGCTGCCGCCTGCGGCGCGGCGCTAGGCCCCTTGCTGCCGAAGGTCTGCACCACCTCGTGCGGCCGGTTCTGCAGCGTGTATTCGGCATGCTGCTGGATCAGCTTGGCCACCAGCGCCGTCCAGCCGGTCTGGTGGCTGGCGCCCAGGCCCGCGCCGGTGTCGCCGTCGAAGTATTCGTAGAACAGGATCAGGTCCTTCCAGTGCGGGTCGCTCTGGAACTTCTCGCAGCGGCCGTACATCGGCCGCCGGCCGTCTGCGCCGCGCGTGAACAGCCCGATCAGCCGCTGCGACAGGTCGGCCGCCACCTGCCACAGCGACGCGGTCCGGCCGTCTTCGCCGCTGCGCACCTGGAAGCTCTCGCCGAGAAAGAAGTCGTGCTTCTGCAGCGCCTCGATGAGCAGGAAGTTCAGCGGCATCCACACCGGGCCGCGCCAGTTGGAGTTGCCGCCGAACATCGGCGTGGTCGATTCGGCCGGCTCGTAGTCGAGCATGAAGCGGCGGCCCTCCAGCTCCAGCACGAAGGGGGCGCTTTGGTGCCAGCGCGACACCGAACGCACGCCGTGCGCGCTGAGCAGCTGGTCCGGCGCCAGCACGTGCTCGAGGATGCGGCCGAGCTTGTCCGCATTGACCAGCGCCACGCGCATGCGTTCGTGCTGCCCGGCATGCGAGATGTCGGCCAGCTTGCCGAGCAGCTCGGGCCGGTTGCGGGCAAACCAGTCGAAGCGCTGGCGGAAGCCCTTGAAGCCGCGAAAGCCGTCGCGTTCGCCGACGGCGATCGCGAACAGCGGGATCAGCCCGGCGATGGTGTAGGCCTCGATGGTGCACGCGCTGCCGTCGGGCAGCTTCAGCAGGTCGAAGTAGAAGCCCTGCGTCTCGTGCCACAGACCCGCGCCGTGCTCGACGCCGCGGTTGACGGCCGCGCCGATGTAGACGAAGTGCTCGAAGAACTTGGTGGCCACGTCCTCGTAGGCCGGGTTGTCGGTGGCCAGCTCGAGCGCGATGGCCAGCATGTTCAGGCAGTACATGGCCATCCAGCTGGTGCCGTCGGCCTGCTCCAGCCGCCCGCCCGAAGGCAGCTGCGCGCTGCGGTCGAAGGCGCTGACGTTGTCCAGGCCGAGGAAGCCGCCCTCGAACAGGTTGTTGCCTTCTTCGTCCTTGCGGTTCACCCACCAGGTGAAGTTGATCAGCAGCTTCTGGAAGATGCGCTCCAGGAACAGGTGGTCCATGCGCCCGGTCATCTTCTGCTCGATCTGGCACAGGCGGATCGCCGCCCAGGCATGCACCGGCGGGTTGACGTCGCCGAAGTTCCATTCGTAGGCCGGGATCTGCCCGTTCGGGTGCATGTACCACTCGCGCGTCAGCAGCAGCAGCTGCTGCTTGGCGAAGTCGGGGTCGATCAGCGCGAAGGCCACGCAGTGGAAGGCCATGTCCCACGACGCGAACCACGGGTACTCCCACTTGTCGGGCATGGCCAGCACGTCGGCCGCATCCAGGTGCCACCAGCGGTGGTTGCGCCCCTGCTGGCGCGCCTCGGGCGGCGTCGGTCCGCCCGGGTCGCCGTGCAGCCAGCCTTCGACGAAGTAGTGGTAGTACTGCTTGCTCCACAGCAGCCCGGCGAAGGCCTGGCGCTGCACGTTGCGCAGGTCCTCGGGCATGTCGAAGGGCGTGACGCGGCGGTAGAAGGCGTCGGCCTCGGCGATGCGCTGCGCGAACAGCGCGTCGAAGTCCGCGCCCAGCGGCGCCGGCAGCGCGCCGTCGCTGCTCAGGCGCAGCTTGATCACCCAGGCCTCGCCCGGCGCCAGCTCGCGCCGGTAGCGCGGCGCGGCCTTGGTGCCCTGATTGGCGCGGTTCACCGCCTCGGTGCGGCCGTGCACCAGGTAGTCGTCGAAGGCGTCCTTGGCGAAGCCGGTCATCGGCTGGCCCCACAGCCGCGCTGTGTTGCTGTCGTTGTCGGTGAACAGCACTTCGTCGGCCGCGTCGAAGTGCAGCCGGAAGCTGCGCAGCGTGGCGTGCGTGGCCTGCAGCACCGCGGGCCGGTCCGCGTCGGCGCGGATCAGCGGGCGCGTCTGGCCGGGCGTCCATGACCAGCTGTTCTTGAACCACAGCGTCGGCAGCAGGTGCAGCGTGGCCGCGTCAGGGCCGCGGTTGTGCGCGCTGATGCGCACCAGCAGGTCGTCGGTGCCGGCCTTCGCGTACTCGATGAAGACGTCGAAATAGCGGTCCTCGTCGAAGATGCCGGTATCGAGCAGTTCGTACTCGGGCTCGAGCCGGCTGCGGCGCTTGTTCTCGCGGCGCAACTGCTCGTAGGGGAAGGCCTGCTGCGGGTACTTGTACAAGTACTTCATGTAGGCGTGGCTGGGCAGGTTGTCGAGGTGGAAGTAGCACTCCTTCACGTCCTCGCCGTGGTTGCCCTCGGTGCCGCTCAGGCCGAACAGCCGCTCCTTCAGGATCGGGTCGGCGCCGTTCCACAGCGTCAGCGCGAAGCACAGCCGCTGCTGGTCGTCGCTGATGCCGGCGATGCCGTCCTCGCCCCAGCGGTAGGCGCGCGAGCGCGCCTGGTCGTGATCGAGGTAGTTCCAGGCGTCGCCGTCGGCGCTGTAGTCCTCGCGCACCGTGCCCCACTGGCGCTCGCTGACGTAGGGGCCCCAGCGCCGCCACGGTACGCCGCGCTCGCGGGCGTCGGCCAGGCGCTGGTCTTCGGCGGTGGGTGGGGTGGTCATGCGTGGCTTCCTCCGTGCGCCGGTCAAAACCGGCGAGATGTTGTGAATGAAAGAGTCATACG
>DAIMFR010000069.1:0-27707 GCA_036724445.1 Rubrivivax sp.
GCGTGCAGCCCTGGGAGAAGGGCATGGGCGCGAAGATCGAGAAGGCGATCCGCGAATCCAGCCTGGGCCTGAACCCTGCGGCGCAGGGCGATCTGCTGCGCGTGCCGATGCCGCCGCTGACCGAAGAGCGCCGCAAGGAGCTGACCAAGGTCGTGCGCCACGCCGGCGAGGAAGCCAAGGTCGCGGCGCGCAACCTGCGCCGCGATGCCAACGAGCACCTGAAGAAGCTGCTCAAGGACAAGCAGGCCACCGAGGACGAGGAGCGCCGCGCGCAGGACGAGGTGCAGAAGCTCACCGACCGCACCATCGCCGAAGTCGACCGGCTGGTGCACGGCAAGGAAGCCGACATCCTGGCGGTCTGAGGCGCGGTGAACTTCTCCGATACCCCCAGCGATCCGGCCGTGCCGCGCCACGTGGCCGTGGTCATGGACGGCAACGGCCGCTGGGCGCGCAAACGCTACATGCCGCGCGTCTACGGCCACAAGCAGGGCGTCGACGCGCTGGTGCGCGCGGTCAACGCCTTCGCCGACCGCGGCGTCGACTACCTGACGGTGTTCGCCTTCTCGTCCGAGAACTGGAAGCGGCCGAGCGAGGAAGTCTCAGGGCTGATGGGCCTGGTGCTGGTGGCGGTGTCCAAGTACCTGACGAAGATGGCCGGCGACGGCGTGCGCGTGCGCATCGTCGGCGACCGCTCGAAGGTCTCGAACAAGCTGCGCGAGGCCTGGGAGTACGCCGAGCGCAGCACCGCGCACAACACGCGCATCAACCTGTCGGTGTGCTTCAACTACGGCGGGCGCTGGGACATGCTGCAGGCCTGCCGCCACGCGATGCGCGACGGCGTGGCACCCGAGTCGCTGGACGAGGCGCTGCTGTCGCGCTACATGGCGCTGAGCTTCGCGCCGGACCCGGACCTGTTCATCCGCACCGGCGGCGAGATGCGCATCAGCAACTTCCTGCTGTGGCAGTCGGCCTATTCGGAGTTCGTCTTCACCGAGCGGCTGTGGCCGGACTTCAACGAGACCGACATCGACGCGGCACTGCAGGCCTACCGGCAGCGCGACCGGCGCTACGGCGGCATCGCTGCGGAAGAGCTGATGCCCCAGGGCCTCTGATGTCGATGCTCGGGCAGCGCGTCGTCACCGCGGTCGTGCTGCTGGCACTGCTGGTCCCGGCGCTGTTCGCGCCCGTGCCCTGGCCCTTCGGCCTGCTGACGCTGGCGCTGATCGGCGCGGCCGGTTGGGAATGGGGCCGCTTGAACCAGCTGGCGATGGCGCCGTCGCTGGGCCTGGGCGCGGCGCTGGCGCTGGCCTGCGCCGCCGCGTTGGGGGCCGGCTGGTCCGCTGCGCCGCCGAACGCGGCCTGGTGGGTGGCGGCGGCGCTGTGGGTCTTCGGCGGTGCGTTTGCGTTGCGCAGCGGGCCGGCGCTGTGGCCGCATCTGCCGCGGCTGGCGCGCCTGGTGCTCGGGCTGGCGGCGCTGTGGGCCGCGTGGCTGGCGATGAGCCACGCGCGCCACATCGGCATCAACTTCATCCTGTCGGTGTTCTGCCTGGTGTGGGTAGCCGATATCGCCGCGTACTTCGGCGGACGCCGTTTCGGCAAGCGCAAGCTCGCGCCGACCATCAGCCCGGGCAAGAGCTGGGAAGGCGTGTACAGCGGCATGGCCGGCGTGTTCGTGCTGACGCTGGTCTGGCGCGCCGCCGAATCGCGCCTGGATACCGACAGCCTGAGCCTGTACGGCCGGCTGATCGACCAGTTCGGCCTGCTCGGCGGGCTCGCGGCACTGGCTTTCCTGGCCGGCATGAGCGTGGTCGGCGACCTGATGGAGTCGCTGGTCAAGCGCGCCGTCGGCGCCAAGGACTCGAGCCGGCTGCTGCCCGGCCACGGCGGCGTGCTCGACCGCATCGACGCGCTGCTGCCGACCTTCCCGCTGGCGCTGGCGCTGCTCAGCGCGTGAGGCCTGCACACGCCATGCCGCGACAGCGACTCGTCATCCTCGGCTCCACCGGCTCGATCGGCACGAGCACGCTGGACGTGGTGTCGCGCCACCCGGATCGCTTCGAGGTCGTCGGCCTGAGCGCGCAGCAGCGCATCGACGCGCTGGTCGCGCAGTGCCTGCAGTGGCAGCCGCGCTGGGCGGCGGTGCCCGACGAAGCGCGCGCGCGCGCGCTGCGCGACGCACTGCGCGCACAGGGGTCGCCGACGCAGGTGCGCTGCGGCGCACAGGCGCTGTGCGACATGGCGGCCGAGCCCGAGGTCGACAGCGTGATGGCGGCCATCGTCGGCGCTGCCGGGCTCGCGCCCTGCCTGGCCGCGGCGCGCGCCGGAAAAAGGCTGCTGCTGGCCAACAAGGAGGCGCTGGTCGTCGGCGGCGCGCTGTTCATGCGCGCGGTGCACGAGGGCGGCGCGACGCTGCTGCCCATCGACAGCGAGCATTCGGCCATCTTCCAGTGCCTGCCGCAGCAGCGCGAGCAGTGGCGCGAGACCATCGACCACATCGTGCTCACCGCGTCGGGCGGACCGTTTCGCGCGCGCGATCCGGCGACGCTGCGGGACGTGACGCCCGACGAAGCCGTCGCCCATCCGAACTGGGTCATGGGCCGCAAGATCTCGGTCGATTCGGCGACGATGATGAACAAGGCGCTCGAAGTCATCGAGGCGCGCTGGCTGTTCGATCTGCAGCCCGAGCAGATCCGCGTCGTCATCCATCCGCAGAGCATCATCCATTCGATGGTCGCGTGCCGCGACGGCAGCGTGCTCGCCCAACTGGGCACGCCCGACATGCGCGGGCCGATCAGCTATGGCCTGTCGTTCCCGCAGCGCATCGAATCGGGCGCGGCGCGGCTGGACTTCAGCTCGCTCGCCGCGCTGAGCTTCGAGGAGGCGGACGCGCGGCGCTTCCCCGGCCTGCAGCTGTCGTGGGCGGCGCTGCGCGGCCCGGAGGGCAGCGCAGCGGTGCTGAACGCAGCCAACGAAGTGGCGGTGGCGGCCTTCCTCGAGCGCCGCATCGGCTTCGACGCCATCCACCGCGTCAATGCCGACACCGTGGACCGCGTGCCGCCGCAACTCGGCGCCGCGCCCGCGCTCGACGATCTGCTGGCGCTGGACTTGCGCGCGCGGGCCCATGCCGAGCGCCGCGTGCAGGAGCTGGCGCGATGATCACCGTGCTGGCCTTCCTGCTGACGCTGGCGATCCTGGTGGTGATCCACGAATACGGCCACTATCGCATGGCGCTCGCCTGCGGCGTCAAGGTGCTGCGCTTCTCGGTCGGTTTCGGCCGCGTGCTGTGGCGCCGCCAGAGCAGCCCCGAGGCCACCGAATTCGTCGTCTCGGCGCTGCCGCTGGGCGGCTACGTGCGCATGCTCGACGAACGCGAAGGCGCGGTCGCGCCGCAGGACCTGCACCGCGCCTTCAACCGCCAGCCGCTGGCGCGGCGCGCGGCCATCGTCGCCGCCGGGCCGGCCGCCAACCTGCTGCTCGCGGTGCTGCTGTTCGCGGCGGCACAGTGGATCGGCAGCGAAGAACCGAAGGCGGTGCTCGGCGCGCCGTTGCCGGCCAGCGTGGCCGAGCAGTCCGGGCTGCGCTCCGGCGACTGGGTGCGCGCCGTGTCGCGCGACGGCAGCGAGTGGACCGAACTGCGCTCGATGAACGATCTGCGCTGGCAGGTCACGCAGGCGGTGCTCGACGGCGAGCCGCTGCAACTGTCGGTCAGCGACCGGCGCGGCGGCGGCAGCCGCACGCTGCGCCTCGATCTGCCGGGCCTGGGCACGCGCGACGTCGACGCGACGCTGATGCGCCAGGTGGGTCTCGGCGCGCCCTACAGCGACGCGGTGATGGGCAAGCTGCAGGCCGGCGGCCCGGCGGAGCGCGCCGGGCTGCGCGAAGGCGACCGCGTGCTCGCGGTCGACGGCCAGCCGGTCGAGGACGCGGCGCAACTGCGCGAGCGCATCCGCCGGGCGGTGCGCGACGGCGGTGCGCTGCCGATGCGTTGGTCGGTGGAGCGCGACGCGCGGCGCGTCGAGCTCGAGGTGCTGCCGCGCGTCGCCGACGACGGCGGCCAGCGCATCGGCCGCATCGACGCCTACGTCGGGGCGCCGGTGGAGATGGTCACGGTGCGGCGCGGCGCGTGGGAGGGCTTGGTGCTGGGCGCACAGCGCACCTGGGAGCTGAGCGCGCTGACGCTGAAGATGCTGGGCCGCATGCTGATCGGCGAAGCTTCGCTGCGCAACCTGAGCGGGCCGCTGACCATCGCCGACTACGCCGGCCAGTCGGTACAGCAGGGCCTGGGCTACTACCTCGGCTTCCTCGCGCTGGTCAGCGTCAGTCTCGGCGTGCTGAACCTGCTGCCGCTGCCGATGCTCGACGGCGGGCACCTGATGTATTATCTTTTCGAGGGGTTGACCGGGCGGCCTGTATCCGAGGTCTGGCTGGGCCGGCTGCAGCGCGGCGGCATCGCCATCCTGCTGGCCTTGATGTCGGTGGCCCTCTTCAACGACGTGGCCCGCCTGTTGGGCCTGCACTGAGCCTCTCCCCGATGCCCTTCGTGTTCCTGCCGCGCGTCACGACGACTGTGTTGCGCTGGGTGGCGGCCTGCATGCTGCTGGCCGGCGTGCTGTTCGCGCCGGCGGCGCATGCGGTCGAGCCCTTCGTCATCCAGGACATCCGTATCGAGGGCATCCAGCGCACCGACCCGGGCACGGTGTTCGGCGCGCTGCCGTTCCGCATCGGCGACACCTATACCGACGAGAAGGGCGCGACGGCGCTGCGCGCGCTGTTCGCCACCGGCCTGTTCAAGGACGTGCGCATCGAAATCGAGCAGCAGATCGTCGTCGTCGTCATCGACGAGCGCGCGATCATCGCCACCGTGTCCTTCGTCGGGCTGAAGGAGTTCGAGCAGGACGTGCTGGTCAAGTCGCTGCGCGAGGCCGGCATCGGCGAGGGCCTGCCCTTCGACCGCGCGCTGATCGACCGTGCCGAGCAGGAGATCAAGCGCCAGTACCTGTCGCGCAGCCTGTACGGCGCCGAGGTCGTGACCACGGTGACGCCGATCGAGCGCAACCGCGTCAACGTCACCTTCACGATGACCGAAGGCGACGCGGCGCGCATCCGCGAGATCCGCATCGTCGGCGCGCGCGCCTTCAGCGAGTCGACGCTGCTCGGCGAGTTCGAGGCCAGCCCCAGCGGCTGGCTCAGCTGGTACACCAAGGGCGACCGCTATTCGCGCGCCAAGCTCAACGCCGACCTGGAGACGCTGCGCGCCTGGTACCTGAACCGCGGCTACCTCGAATTCGCGATCGAGTCGACGCAGGTGACGATCTCGCCCGACAAGCAGGACATCTCGATCACCATCACCATCCGCGAGGGCCAGGTCTTCACCGTCACCGGCGTGCGGCTGGAGGGCAACTTCCTCGGCCGCGACGACGAGTTCCGCGCGCTGGTCGACGTCGTGCCGGGCAAGCCGTACCGCGGCGACGACGTGGCGGCGACGGTGCGCCGCTTCGGCGACCTGTTCGCCGGCTACGGCTTCGCCTTCGCGCGCATCGAGCCGCGCCCCGAGATCGACCGCGACGCGGGGCAGGTGCAGGTGGTGTTCGCCGCCGATCCGCTGCGCCGCGTCTACGTGCGGCGCATCGACGTGGCCGGCAACACGCGCACGCGCGACGAGGTTATCCGGCGCGAGTTCCGCCAGCTCGAGGCCTCGTGGTACGACGGCGCGAAGATCAAGCTGTCCAAGGAGCGCCTGGACCGCCTGAGCTACTTCAAGGAAGTGTCGATCGACACCGTCGAAGTGCCCGGCACGCCCGACCAGGTGGACCTGATCGTCACCGTGGTCGAGAAGCCCACCGGCAACCTGTCGATCGGCGCCGGTTATTCCAGCGCCGAGCAGCTGACGCTGAGCGCTGCGATCCAGCAGGAGAACGTGTTCGGCTCGGGCCACTACCTGGGTCTGAGCGTCAACACCGGCAAGAGCAACCGCACGCTGGTCGTCAACAGCGTCGATCCCTACTGGACCGTTGACGGCGTGTCGCGCGCGGTCGACCTGTACTACCGCAACTCGAGTCCGCTGAACACTTACGGCGACAGCTACCAGCTGACCACCTGGGGCGGCGCGATGCGCTTCGGCGTGCCCTTCACCGAGCTCGACACGGTGTTCTTCGGCGCCGGCTTCGAGCAGACCCGCATCGGCGACGACAACTTCCTGCCCAACAGCTACTTCCTGTACCGGCAGGAGTACGGGCCGACCAGCTACGGCTTCCCGCTGACCATCGGCTGGTCTCGCGACGGCCGCAACAGCACGCTGTTCCCCACCGAGGGCCGCTTCTATCGCGCCAACGCCGAGATCAGCGCGCTCGGCGACCTGCAGTTCGCGCGGCTGAACCTGCAGGCGCAGCAGTACCTGGCGCTGCCCTACAACCTGACGCTGGGTCTGAACGGCGAGATCGGCTGGGGCTTCGAGCTCGGGTCGCGGCCCTATCCGGTGTTCAAGAACTTCTACAGCGGCGGCCTCGGCTCGGTACGCGTGTTCGAGCAGAACTCGCTGGGTGTCGTCGACCCGACCGGCGCCTTCATCGGCGGCACCCGCAAGATGAACGCCAACGCCGAGCTGTACATCCCGGTGCCCGGCATGGGCAACGACAAGAGCCTGCGCTTCTTCGCCTTCTTCGACATCGGCAACGCCTGGGGCGAGGACCAGTCGGTCACCTTCAGCAGCCTGCGCGCCTCCACCGGCCTGGGCATCAGCTGGATCTCGCCGATGGGGCCGCTGAAGCTCAGCTACGGCACGCCGGTGATGTACCAGGGAACCGATAGAATCCAGCCTTTCCAATTCCAGATCGGGACCAGATTCTGATGAAGGTGCTGCCGCTGACCACACGCGTGCTCGCCGCCGCGGTATCGGCCGTCTTGTATGCGTGGCCTGCCGGCGCGATGGCGCAGGAGCTGCGGATCGGCTACGTGAACAGCGAACGCGTGCTGCGCGAGGCGGCACCGGCCAAGGCGGCGCAGACGCGGCTGGAAAGCGAGTTCAGCAAGCGCGAGAAGGATCTGGCCGAGCAGGGTTCGCGGCTGAAGGCCGCCGCCGAGCGCCTGGAGAAGGAGGCGCCGACCTTGAGCGAGAGCGAACGCTCGCGCCGGCAGCGCGAGCTGATCGAGCAGGACCGCGACATGCAGCGGCGCCGCCGCGAGTTCCAGGAAGACCTGACGCAGCGCAAGAACGAGGAACTGGCGGCCGTGGTCGAACGCGCCAACCGCGTCATCAAGCAGATCTTCGAGCAGGAGAAGTACGACGTGATCCTGCAGGAGGCGATCTTCGCCGGCCCGCGCGTCGACATCACCGAGAAGGTGATCAAGGCCCTGAACGCCGCACCGCCGGCGCCGCGCTGAGCGCGCGCCGAGCGCAGGCGCCGATGTTCGAGGTCCGCAGCGCCGATCTGGCGGCCGAGCTGGGCGGCGATCTGATCGGCGACGCGTCTTGGCCGATCCGCGGCATCGCCGCGCTCGACGCCGCCGGCGCGCACGACATCAGCTTTCTCGCCAGCGCGCGCTACCTGCCGCAGCTGCAGCAGTCGGCGGCCGGCTGCGTGATCGCCGCGCCGGCGCAGCGCGAGGCCGCGGCCTCGCGGCGCTGCGCGATCCTGAGCGCCGACCCTTATCTTTACTATGCGCGGCTCACGCAGTGGTGGGTGCGCCGGCGGCGTCCGCCGCGGGAGCCCGGAGTGCACGCCAGCGCCGTGGTCGAGCCGGGCGCGCAGGTGCACGGCGAAGCACAGGTCGGTGCGCTGGCCTTCGTCGGCCGCGGCGCGATCATCGGCCGCGGCGCGAGCGTGGGCGCGCAATGCCACGTCGGCGCCGAGGCGCTGATCGGCGAGGACACCCGTCTCGCGCCGCAGGTGGTGGTCGGCGAGCGCTGCCGCATCGGCGCGCGCTGCATCCTGCATCCGGGCGCGGTCATCGGCGCCGACGGCTTCGGCTTCGCGCCGCAGCAAGGCCGCTGGCAGAAGATCGAGCAGCTCGGCGCGGTCGTCATCGGCGACGACGTCGAGATCGGCGCCAACAGCTGCGTCGACCGCGGCGCCTTGAGCGACACCGTGCTCGAGCAGGGCGTCAAGCTCGACAACCTGGTGCACATCGCGCACAACTGCCGCATCGGCGCGCACACCGCGATGGCCGCGCTGGTCGGCATCGCCGGCAGCACGCGCATCGGCGCGCACTGCAGCTTCGCGGGCCAGGCGGGCGTGGTCGGCCACATCGAGATCTGCGACCACGTGCACGTCGGCGCCGCCTGCGCGATCACGCGTTCGATTCACCGTCCGGGCAGCTACGGCGGCATGTTCCCCTTCGGCGAAAATGGCGTCTGGGACAAGAACGCCGCCACGCTGCGCCAGTTGCATGCACTGCGCGGCCGCCTGCGCGCCTTGGAAAGCAAGAGCCGATGACCATGGACATCCACAAGATCCTCAAGCGCCTGCCGCACCGTTATCCGTTCGTGCTCGTCGACCGCGTGCTCGAACTCGACAAGGGCAAGCGCATCCGCGCGCTGAAGAACGTGACCATCAACGAGGAGTTCTTCGTCGGCCACTTTCCGACACGGCCCGTGATGCCCGGCGTGCTGATGCTCGAGGCGCTGGCGCAGGCGGCCGCGATACTCGGCTTCGAGACCTACGACGTCGTGCCCGACGAGAAGACGATCTACTACTTCGCCGGCATCGACGATGCGCGCTTCAAGCGGCCGGTCGAGCCGGGCGACCAGCTGATCCTCGACGTCCAGGCGGCACGAATGCGCGCCATGCTTTGGAAGTTCAACGCGCGCGCGCTGGTCGGCGACGAGGTCGCGGTCGAGGCCGGGTTGATGATGGCCGTGGGCAAGATCGGCTGAAGGCGCGGCATGGCGCGCATCCACCCCACGGCGCTCGTCGACGCTGCTGCCGAGCTGGACGAGACGGCCGAGATCGGCCCCTTCGCGATCGTCGGCGCGCAGGTGCGCATCGGTGCGCAGACGACGATCGGACCGCACTGCGTGATCGAAGGCCGCACCACGATCGGCCGCGACAACCGCATCGGCGCGTACTGCGCGCTGGGCGGCGCGCCGCAGGACAAGAAGTACGCCGGCGAGCCGACCGAACTCGTCATCGGCGACGGCAACACGATCCGCGAGTACTGCAACTTCAACCGCGGCACGGTGCAGGATGCCGGCGTCACGCGCCTTGGCGACCGCAACTGGATCATGGCCAACGTGCACGTCGCGCACGACTGCCGGGTCGGCAGCGACATCGTGATCGCGAACTTCGTCGGCCTGGCCGGGCACGTGCACGTCGGCGACTGGGCGGTGATCGGCGGCCTGTCCGGCGTGCACCAGTTCTGCAAGCTCGGTGCGCACGTGATGGTCGGCCACTCGAGCGCGGTGTCGCAGGACGTGCCGCCGTTCATGATGGCCGACGGCAATCCGCTGGCAGCGCGCGGCTTCAACCTCGAGGGCCTGCGCCGCCGCGGTTTCGATGCCCGGCGGATCGCGGTCGTCAAGCAGATGCACCGGCTGCTCTACCGCCAGAAGCTCACGCTCGAGCAGGCCCGCGAAGCGATCGCGCAGCTCGCGGCCGATGTGCCGGCGGCGGCTGCCGATGTCGCGTTGATGACCGGCTTCCTGGCGCAGGCGGGTCGCGGCATCGTGCGCTGAAGCCTCGATGCTCGCGGCCGAACAACCCGCGCCGCGCTTCGGCATGGTCGCCGGCGAGGCGTCGGGCGACTTGCTCGCCGGGCTGCTGCTGGCGGGCCTGAAGGAGCGCTGGCCGGCGCTGCACGCCGCCGGCATCGGCGGGCCGCAGATGCAGGCGCTGGGTTTCGAGTCGTGGTGGCCGAGCGGGCGCCTGGCGGTCAACGGCTTCGTCGACGCGCTCGGCCACGTGCCGTCGCTGTGGACGATGCGCCGCGAACTGGGCGCGCGCCTGCTGCGCGAACGGCCGGCGGTGTTCGTCGGCATCGACGCCCCGGACTTCAACCTCGGGCTCGAGCGGCGCCTGCGCAGCGAGGGCCTGCGCTGCGTGCACTTCGTCTGCCCGTCGATCTGGGCCTGGCGCGGCGGCCGCGTCAAGCGGCTCGCGCGCAGCACCGACCACGTGCTGTGCCTGTTTCCGTTCGAGCCGGCGCTGCTGCAGCGCGCCGGTGTCGGCGCGAGCTTCGTCGGCCATCCGCTGGCCGATCTGATCCCGCTCGAGGTGCCGCGTGCGGCCGCCCGAGCCGCGCTCGGCCTGGGCGCGCAGGACGAGGTGGTTGCGCTGCTGCCGGGCAGCCGCCGCGGCGAGATGCACTACGTCGCGCCGGTGTTCCTGCAGGCGGCGGCGCTGCTGCAGCAGCGCCGGGCGAGCCTGCGCTTCGTGCTGCCCGCGGCCGGCGGCCTGCATGCGGCCTTGCAGGCGCTGCTGCAGACGCACGCGCCCGGCCTGGCGGTGCAACTGCTCGACGGCCGCTCGCACGAGGCCCTGGCCGCCTGCGACGCGACGCTGATCGCCAGCGGCACGGCGACGCTGGAAGCGGCGCTGTTCAAACGGCCGATGGTCATCGGCTACCGCGTGCATGCGCTGAATGCCTGGCTGTTCAGGCACATGAGCTATCTGCCGTGGGTCGGCCTGCCGAACATCCTGTGCCGCGAGTTCGTCGTGCCGGAGTTGCTGCAGCAAGCCTGCGAACCGCAGGCGCTGGCCGATGCCGTGCTCGCGCAACTGGACGACGCGGCCGGCGCCGAGCGCCTGGCCGCGCGCTTCACCGAACTGCACCTGCTGCTGCGGCGCGACACCGCGCGCTGTGCCACCGATGCGATCGCGCAGATTCTTGAAGCCTGAGCAGCTGGGCCTGTCCTGGCGCGGCCCCGGCTTGGTGGCCGGCGTCGACGAGGCCGGCCGCGGCCCGCTGGCCGGGCCGGTGGTGGCCGCGGCGGTGGTGCTCGACGAACTGCGGCCGATCAAGGGCCTGGCCGATTCGAAGCGGCTGTCGCCGCGCCGGCGCGAACGCCTGTACGACGAGATCCGCGCCAAGGCCTTGTGCTGCTGCGTTGCCGAGGCCAGCGCGCAGGAGATCGACGCGCTGAACATCCTGCAGGCGACGCTGCTGGCGATGCGCCGCGCGGTGGCCGGGCTGCGCCTGCGGCCGCATTGCGTGCTGGTCGACGGCAACCGCACCCCGGCGCTGGAAATGCAGGCGCATGCCGTGGTCAAGGGCGACGCCCGGGTGCAGGCGATCGCGGCGGCGTCGATCCTGGCCAAGGTGCACCGCGACCGGTTGTGCCTGGCGCTGCACGAGCGCTATCCGCTGTACGGTTTTGCCGCGAACAAGGGCTATCCGACGGCCGCGCACCTGCGGGCGCTGCAGGCCCACGGCCCCTGCAGCGAACACCGCCGCAGCTTCGCCCCGGTGCGCTCGGCGGGGTCGCCGTGACATCGCAGCCGATCACGATCCGCGCGCGCGACAACCCGAGCCTGGCGATGGTGCGGCGCGCATTGCGCGACCCCGGCGCCTACCGCCGCGAAGGCGCGCTGCTGTGGCTGGAAGGCGAGCACCTGCTGGCGGCCTGCGTGGCGCGCGGCTGGCCGCTGCAGCAGGTGCTGATCGCCGAATCGGCCTGGCCGCAGCCGCGGCTGCAGCAGCTGGCGCGGCACGCGCGGCGCGTGCTGCTGCTGTCCGACGCGCTGCACAGGGAATTGAGCAGCCTGCCGTCGCCGGCACCGATCGGCGCGCTGATCGAGCGCCCGAGCGCGGCGCCGCTGCGCGCCGACGCGTCGGCCCTGCTGCTCGACCGCGTGCAGGACGCCGGCAACGTCGGCAGCATGCTGCGCAGCGCGGCGGCGCTGGGCGTGACGCAGGTGGCGGCGCTGAAGGGCACGGCGGCGCTGTGGTCGCCGAAGGTGCTGCGCGCCGGCATGGGCGCGCACTTCGCATTGCAGCTGCACGAAGGCCTGCAACCCGAGGCCCTGCAGCCGTTGCGGCAGCCGTGGCTGGCGACCAGTCCGCATGCGCCGGCGCTCCTGCACGCCAGCGTGCTGCCGCAGCCCTGCGTGTGGATCTTCGGCCACGAGGGCCAGGGCGTGGCGCCCGAGCTGATGGCGCGCTGCACGCTGACGCTGCGCATCGCCCAGCCGGGCGGCGAGGAGTCGCTGAACGTCGCCGCGGCCGCGGCGATCTGCCTGTACGAAGCGGCGCGCCGCCTTCAGTAGACGAGCCGGTCGGGGCGGATGTCGCGCAGGATCGTGGTGGCGATCTCCTCGATCGACTTGTGCGTCGACGACAGCCACGAGATGCCGGCCCGGCGCATCATCTGTTCGGCCTCGCTCACCTCGTAGCGGCAGTTCTCCAGCGCCGCGTACTTGCTGCCGGGGCGGCGCTCGTTGCGGATCTGCGCCAGGCGCTGCGGGTTGATCGACAGGCCGAAGCACTTGCCCTTGTGCGCCTCCAGCGACTGCGGCAGCTTGCCGCGCTCGAAGTCCTCGGGGATCAGCGGGTAGTTGGCGGCCTTGATGCCGTGCTGCATCGCCAGGTACAGCGAGGTCGGCGTCTTGCCGCTGCGGCTGACGCCGACCAGGATCACGTCGGCCTGCTCCAGGTTGCGCGCCGACTGGCCGTCGTCGTGCGCCAGCGAGAAGTTGATGGCGTCGATGCGATGGTGGTATTCCTCGCTCTTGGCGGCATCCGAGAAGCGGCCGATGCGGTGGTTCGACTTGACGCCGAACTCCTCTTCCAGAGGCTCGACGAAGGTGCGGAACATGTCCAGCACCAGGCCCTTGCAGGCGGCGGTGGTCAGTACGCGCCGCACCTCGTCGCTGACCAGCGTGATGAACACGATCGGGCGCCGGCCTTCGTGTTCGGCGGCCTGGTTGATCTCCTGCAGCACGCCCACCGCCTTGGGCACGGTATCGATGAAGGGCCGGCGCACGTGCCGCGGGCGCGTCGCGAACTGCGCCAGGATCGAATTGCCGAAGGTCTCGGCCGTGATGCCGGTGCCGTCCGAGACGAAGAACACGGTGCGATTGGGCATGGACGTCGGGGCGCGGCACCCCTGCAGTGGTCGTGCCGATGATAGGCATTTACTCCTTAGAATTCACTGCTACAGCCCCTTCGCGCCGCCGCTCAGATGCCCGCCCACGGTTGCCCAGAACAAGACGAAGAAGCAGCCGTGCGCCGCCCGGTCGGCCCTATGGGAGCACCGCCTTTGTCACATCACGGAGCCTTCCCATGTCATCCCCCGCATTGGCGACCGCCCTGGTCATCCCGTTCGAACGCTCGAGAATGTCCGACGTCGAGTCGGTGGGCGGCAAGAACGCCTCGCTCGGCGAAATGATCAGCCAGCTGTCCGCCTCCGGCGTGGCCGTGCCCGGCGGCTTTGCGACCACCGCGCATGCGTTCCGGCAGTTCCTGAAGCAGGACGGCCTGGCGCAGCGCATCCAGGCCGCGCTCGACGCGCTGAACGTCGACGACGTGCGCGCGCTGGCCGAGGCCGGTGCGCGGATCCGAGGCTGGGTGCTCGACACGCCGCTTCCCGACGCGCTGCGCGAGGCGGTGACGGCGCAGTTCAAGGCCCTGACGCGCGACCACCCCGACGCCTCGTTCGCCGTGCGCTCGTCGGCCACCGCCGAGGACCTGCCCGATGCGTCCTTTGCCGGACAGCAGGAAAGCTTCCTCAACGTCGTCGGCATCGAACAGGTGCTGCACAAGATGAAGGAGGTGTTCGCGTCGCTGTACAACGACCGCGCGATCAGCTACCGCGTGCACAAGGGCTTCGCGCACGGCGACGTGGCGCTGTCGGCCGGCGTGCAGCGCATGGTGCGCTCGGATCTGGCGTCGTCGGGCGTGATGTTCACGATCGACACCGAATCGGGCTTCAAGGACGTGGTCTTCATCACCGCCGGCTACGGCCTGGGCGAGACGGTGGTGCAGGGGTCGATCAACCCCGACGAGTTCTACGTGCACAAGCCGACGCTGCGCGCCGGCAAATTCCCGATCATCCGCCGCAGCCTGGGCAGCAAGCTGCAGCGCATGGAATTTGCCGATGAGCGCGAGCGTGCCGCCACCGGCCATCTGGTGCGCACCGTGGACACGCCGCCGGAGCAGCGCAACCGCTACGCGTTGAGCGATGCCGACGTGATCGAACTGGCGCGCTACGCGCTGGTCATCGAGCAGCACTACGGCCGGCCGATGGACATCGAGTGGGGCAAGGACGGCCAGGACGGCAAGCTGTACATCCTGCAGGCGCGGCCCGAGACGGTGAAGAGCCAGGCCGAAGGCCAGGTCGAGCAGCGCTTCCGGCTCAAGGGCGACCGCGCCAAGAACGTGGTGCTGGCCGAAGGCCGCGCCATCGGCCAGAAGATCGGCACCGGCCCGGTGCGGCTGGTGCGCAGCCCCGCGGAGATGGAGCGCGTGCAGCCCGGCGACGTGCTCGTCACCGACATGACCGATCCGAACTGGGAGCCGGTGATGAAGCGCGCGGCGGCCATCGTCACCAACCGCGGCGGGCGCACCTGCCACGCGGCGATCATCGCGCGCGAGCTCGGCATTCCGGCGGTGGTGGGCTGCGGCGACGCCACCGACAAGGTGCACGACGGCGCGCTGGTCACCGTGTCCTGCGCCGAAGGCGACACCGGCTACGTCTACGACGGCCTGCTCGAGGCCGAGGTCAGCGAGGTGCGGCGCGGCGAGATGCCGTACTGCCCGATCAAGATCATGATGAACATCGGCAACCCGCAGCTGGCCTTCGACTTCGCGCAGATGCCGAACTCCGGCGTTGGCCTGGCCAGGCTGGAGTTCATCATCAACAACAACATCGGCGTGCACCCGAAGGCGATCCTCGACTATCCGAACATCGACACCGAGCTGAAGAAGGCGGTCGAATCGGTGGCGCGCGGCCATGCCTCGCCGCGCGCCTTCTACGTCGACAAGCTGGCCGAGGGCATCGCCACCATCGCCGCGGCCTTCTGGCCGCAGCCGGTGATCGTGCGGCTGTCGGACTTCAAGTCCAACGAATACCGCAAGCTGATCGGCGGCAGCCGCTACGAGCCCGACGAGGAAAACCCGATGCTCGGCTTCCGCGGCGCGTCGCGCTACGTGAGCCCCGAGTTCGCCGATGCCTTCGCCATGGAATGCGAGGCGCTCAAGCGCGTGCGCAACGACATGGGGTTGGTCAACGTGGAGATCATGGTGCCCTTCGTGCGCACCGTGCGCCAGGCGCGGAAGGTCGCCGGGATGCTCGCCGAGCGCGGACTGAAGCGCGGCCAGGACGGGCTGCGCCTGATCATGATGTGCGAGGTGCCGAGCAACGCGATCCTGGCCGAGCAGTTCCTCGAGCACTTCGACGGCATGTCGATCGGCTCGAACGACCTGACGCAGCTGACGCTGGGGCTGGACCGCGACTCCGGCCTGGAGCAGCTGGCGCACGATTTCGACGAGCGCGATCCTGCGGTCAAGGCGCTGATCTCGCGCGCCATCACCGCCTGCCGCGCCACCGGCAAGTACGTCGGCATCTGCGGGCAGGGGCCCAGCGACTATCCGGACTTCGCCGACTGGCTGGCCGGGGAGGGCATCGTGTCGATTTCGCTGAACCCCGACACGGTGGTCGACACCTGGCTGCGGCTGGCCCAACGCTGAACGCCGCCACCGTGCAGGGTGCCTGAGCGGCAAGGTTGAAGTTGGGCTGGATATCGGTTTCCCGCGTGCAAGCACCCGCCTCGACATCTGCAGGTGGACATCGAGCGTTGCCTGCGCGCGGGGCAGGCTCGAGGGGGGCGCGCGCTGTCAAAATTCCGCAAGACAACGACTCAAAGGCCGACGCCGCCTGCAAGCGCTGCAGATGCTGAAGTTTCTACACGTCGCGCAACTGGTGCTGTACATCGCACTGCTGGCCTTGCTCGGCCAAGGTGCGCTGTACGTGTTGGCCGGCGCCAAGCGCGCCAGCAACTTCTTCTACCAGTTGCTGCAGATCGTCAGCAAGCCCTTCACGCAGCTGGTGCGCAAGCTCACGCCCCGGCAGGTGGCCGACCGGCACGTGCCGCTGCTGACCTTCCTTCTGCTGCTCATCGCCTACGCGGTGGTCACGCTGGAACGCATCTCGCTGTGCATGCAAGCCGGACTGGAGGCCTGCAAGTGACCGGCCTGCGCCGCCTGTGGTCTAAGGGCAAGGCCATCGTCCTGCTGGTGATGGGCCGCCGCGGCGCGGCGCTGTCGGTGTTCGACGAGATGGTGCGCCGCGATCCCGAGGCCGCCTATCCGCGCGCCAGCCGCGCGCACCTGCTGGCCCAGGCGGGGCGGCACGCGCAGGCGCTGGACGACTACGACGCCATGCTGCGCGTCCATCCCGGCGACGCCCGCGCCTGGTTCAACAAGGGCTTCGTGCTGGAGACGCTGCAGCGTTGGGACGAGGCGCTGGCGGCCTTCCAGCGGGCCACCGAACTGAGTCCCGATCTCGACCGCGCCTGGTATGGCCAGGGGCTGGTGCTGATCAGACTGCAGCGCTTCGACGAGGCCGTCGCGGCCCTGAAGCGCAACACTGAGCTGCAGCCCATGAGTCCGTACGGCTGGTACCAGCTGGCGCGGGTCCATGTCGACAGGAAGCAGCCCGACGAGGCGGTGAAGATCATTCGCCGCCTCGAGGGTTTCGAGCCCAAGGTCGCCGCGCAGCTCGAGCGCGAGACCGGATTGCTCGCCGGCGGCACGGGGAGTTGAGTGATGCCGCGGCTTTCGACGATTCGATGCGCTCGGCTGCAGGGTTACGCCGTGCAGCGGCGAGCCGGCCGCACGTGCCCGCGAGGGCTTCGGGTGCAACAGTCCAAGCTGTTGGGGTGTCGCCATGCAGGGGGGCGCAATGCAAGTCAGCGAGAACCTTCGAAGCTACTGGCGGAAGAACCTCAGGATCACGTCGATCCTGATGCTCATCTGGTTCGTGGTGACCTTCGTGGTTGCCTACTTCGCCAGGGATCTGGCCTTCGACTTCTTCGGCTGGCCTTTCAGCTGGTGGGTGTCGGCGCAGGGTGCGCTGTTCGTCTACGTGGCGATCATCGGCTGCTACGCGTACTACATGAACCGGCTGGACGTCGAGCACGGCGTGGCCGAGGACGAATGACAGTGGCTGGGCCGCGTACCTACCGATGATCAAGCTTCGAGGCCACTGCTGGGAGAGGCATTGATTGCCGACCGCTGCGCTATACTGGCGGGCTTTACCCTTGCCGCACCCGCACGACGGCGCATTGCCGTCGCCCGACGCCCCCGGGGCGGCTTCCATCACTGGAATCCACGAGGAGTATTCATGCGTCACTACGAGATCATCCTGTTGATCCATCCGGATCAGAGCGAGCAGGTGCCGGCGATGCTGGAGCGCTACAAGACGCTCGTCGCCGGCGGCGGCGGCACGGTGCACCGTGTCGAGGACTGGGGCCGGCGCCAGCTGGCCTACCTGATCCAGAAGCTCGCCAAGGCGCACTACCTGTGCCTGAACATCGAATGCAGCAAGGACACGCTGAACGAGCTGGAAACCGGCTTCCGCTTCAACGATGCCGTGCTGCGCCACCTGACGGTGGCGCGCGACAGCGCGGTCACGACGCCGTCGGTGATGATGAAGTCCAGCGACAAGGAAGACTCGCGCCGCCAGCCGGCGGCGCAGCCCGCGCAGTCCTGAGCCGGGCGCCGCGCGTGACGCGTCCGGCCGCCGCGTGAACCGTCTGGTGCTCGCGGCCCGGCTGATCGAACGCCGCGCCCTGCGCTACACCCCGGCCGGACTGCCGGTTCTGGATCTCGAGCTGAAGCACGAATCGGAACTGACGGACGACGGGCAGCCGCGCAAGGTGTCGCTGCAGATCAGGGCCATCGCCATTGGACGCATCACGCAGGCGCTGGACGCACTGGCGCTGGGAGACGCCGGCAGCTTTGCCGGCTACCTGGCACCAGCGCGCAACGGCCGCGGCCTGCTGTTCCATGTCACCGGCTTCGCGCCGGAATCGAGCGAGTTTCACGGATAGATCACAAAGGAGTTCACTATGCCCCCGCCACGTGGTAAAGGCCGGTTTTCCAAGGACAAGCGCCCGAAGCGCAACCAGCAGTCGCTGCTGTTCCGCCGCAAGCGCTTCTGCCGCTTCACCGTCGCCGGTGTCAAGGAGATCGACTACAAGGACATCGACACGCTGCGCGACTTCATCGGCGAGAACGGCCGCATCACGCCGGCGCGCCTGACCGGCACGCGCGCCTTCTTCCAGCGCCAGCTGACCACGGCCATCAAGCGCGCGCGCTTCCTCGCGCTGCTGCCGTATTCCGACCAGCACAAGGTCTGAAGGAGCGGGCCATGCAAATCATTCTTCTCGAGAAGATCGCCAACCTCGGCAACCTGGGCGATGTCGTCAAGGTCAAGGACGGCTACGCGCGCAACTTCCTGATCCCGACGAAGCAGGCGCGTCGCGCCACCGAAGCCGCGATCAAGGAGTTCGAGACGCGCCGCGCCGATCTGGAAAAAGCCGCCGCCGACAAGCTGGCCGCGGCGCAGGCGCTGCAGGAGCAACTCAGCGGCAAGGTGCTGCGTCTGGCGCAGAAGGCCGGCGTCGACGGCCGTCTTTTCGGTTCGGTGACCAACGCCGACGTCGCCGCAGGGCTGACGAAGATGGGCTTCACCATCCTGAAGGCGCAGGTGCGCATGCCCAACGGCCCGCTGAAGGTCACCGGCGAGCACACGGTGTCGGTGTCGCCGCACACCGATGTGGTCGCCGAGATCACGGTGCAGGTGGTCGGCGAAGCCGCCTGAGCGTTCGCCTCCCCACCCTCGAAGGCCGGTTGCGACCGGCCTTCGCCATTTCCACAGCTTGGCCGATGTTGCTCCACAGGCTTGTGCACAGGCGCGGCGGCCGCGCCGGCCTATGATCCCTTCCATGCCCACCCTCTTCGATTCGCGCGAACCCGGGCACGAGGCCCATGACCAGGAGGTGGCGCGGCTGCGCGTGCCGCCGAATTCGAACGAGGCCGAGCAGAGCGTGCTCGGCGGCCTGCTGCTCGACAACCTGGCCTGGGACCGCGCGGCCGACCTGCTCAGCGACGGCGACTTCTACCGCCACGAGCACCGGCTGATCTATGCCGCCATCGGCGCGCTGGTGGCGCAGAGCAAGCCGGCCGACGTGATTACCGTGTTCGAGCAGCTGCAGAGCGTCGGCAAGGCAGCCGATTGCGGCGGCCTGGCCTACCTGAATGCGCTGGCACAGAGCGTGCCCAGCGCGGCCAACATGCGGCGTTATGCCGAGATCGTGCGCGAGCGCGCGATCCTGCGCAAACTGATCGCCGCCAGCGACGAAATCGCCACCACCGCCTTCAATACGCAGGGCCGGCCGGTGTCGCAGATCCTCGACGAGGCCGAAGGCCGCATCTTCAAGATCGGCGAAGAAGGCTCGCGCAATCGCCAGGGCTTCCAGGGCATCGACAAGCTGGTGGTCCAACTGCTGGACCGCGTCAACGAGCTGCATGAGAACGGCGCCGAAGACGTGACCGGCGTGCGCAGCGGCTTCTACGACATGGACCGCATGACCGCCGGCCTGCAGAAGGGCGACCTGATCGTGCTGGCGGCGCGGCCGTCGATGGGCAAGACCGCCTTCGCGCTGAACATCGCCGAGCACGTGGCCGTCAGCGAAGAGCTGCCGGTGCTGGTGTTCTCGATGGAAATGGGCGCGGCGCAGCTGGCGCTGCGCATGGTCGGTTCGCTGGGCCGCATCGACCAGTCGGGCCTGCGCACGGGCCGGCTGAAGAACGAGGAATGGGAGCGGCTGGCCGAGGCGGTCGACCGGCTCGGCCGCGTACAGCTGTTCATCGACGAGACGCCGGCGCTGAACTCGGCCGAGCTGCGCGCGCGCGCGCGGCGCATGGCGCGCCAGTTCGGCGGCACGCTCGGCCTGATCGTCGTCGACTACCTGCAGCTGATGAGCGGCAGCAGCTCCAGCGAGGAGAACCGCGCCACCGAGATCGGCGAGATCTCGCGCGGGCTGAAGGCGCTGGCCAAGGAGCTGCAGTGCCCGGTGATCGCGCTGTCGCAGCTGAACCGCAGCGTCGAGAGCCGCAACGACAAGCGGCCGATGATGAGCGACCTGCGCGAATCCGGCGCCATCGAGCAGGATGCCGACGTCATCATGTTCATCTACCGCGACGAGTACTACAACAAGGACAGCAAGGAGCCGGGCGTCGCCGAGATCATCATCGCCAAGCAGCGCAACGGGCCGGTGGGCACGCTGAAGCTGACCTTCCTGAAGCCGCTGACGCGCTTCGACAACCTGGCGCCGGGCAGCGCTTCAGACTACTGACGGCATTGCGGGGAGCGGAAGACTGTATGAAAATACAGTATGCCGACCAAGCCCTCGCAACCCATCCGCTGGCTGCGCCCCGCGCCCGCGCCGCACAAGGGCCGCGGCACGTCCTGGCAACTGCCGCACCGCTTCAGCGCCGAGTTGAGCGAGGACTTCGACGACGGCTGGGGCACGCTGGAGCAATCGCTGTGCGAGCCGCCAGCGGCGCCCGCCACGCAGGTCATCGAAGAGCAGGCGCGCAGCATCCTCAGCCGCAACGACTCGCCCGACGTCGGCTTCGACCTGTCGATCAACCCCTATCGCGGCTGCGAGCACGGTTGCATCTACTGCTACGCGCGGCCGACGCACAGTTGCCTGAACCTGTCGCCGGGCATCGATTTCGAGACGCGCATCGTCGCCAAGCTCAATGCCGCCGAGCGGCTGCGCGAGGCCCTGTCGCGACCGGGCTACCGGCCGAAGATGCTGAACCTGGGTTCGGTCACCGACGCCTACCAGCCGGCCGAGCGGCGTTTGAACATCACGCGCGGTGTGATCGAGGTGCTGTCCGAGGCGCGACATGCGTTTTCGATCATCACCAAGTCCTCGCTGGTCGAGCGCGATCTGGACCTGATCGCGCCGATGGCGGCCGAACGGCTGGCGGCGGTGTACGTGTCGATCACCACGCTCGATGCGAAGCTGGCGCGCGTGATGGAGCCGCGCGCCGCGGCGCCGCAGCGCCGGCTGCAGACCGTCGCGCGGCTGGCTGCCGCCGGCGTGCCGGTGGGCGTCAGCGTGTCGCCGGTGATCCCGTTCATCAACGAGCCGGAACTGGAGCAGGTGCTCGAAGCCGCGCGCTGCAGCGGCGCGAGCCGCGCCTTCAGCATCGTGCTGCGCCTGCCGTGGGAGGTGAATCCGCTGTTCCAGCAGTGGCTGGAGCAGCACTTTCCCGAGCGCGCGCAACGTGTCATGGCGCGCGTGCGCGAGATGCGCGGCGGCCGCGACAACGACGCACGCTTCGGCACGCGCATGCGCGGCGAGGGCGTGTGGGCGACGCTGCTGCGCCAGCGCTTCGACAAGGCCTGCACGCAGCTCGGCTTGAACCGCGAACGCGTCGAACTGGATCTGGGCGCCTTCAGGGCGCCCGCGGCCGCGGCCGGGCAGGGCAGCCTGTTCCCGGCTACTTGAACAGATCCTTCACACGGTCGGCCCAACTCTTCTCGTTGGGCGAGTGCCGATCGCCGCCCTTGCGCAGCGATTCGTCCAGTTCCTTCAGCAGCTTGCGCTGGTGTTCGGTCAGCTTGACCGGCGTCTCCACCGCCACGTGCGCATACAGGTCGCCGGGGTAGCTGGCGCGGATGCCCTTGATGCCCTTGCCGCGCAGCCTGAAGGTCTTGCCGTGCTGCGTGCCTTCGGGCAGATCGATCTCGGCATTGCCGCCGAGCGTCGGCACCTCGATGCTGCCGCCCAGCGCGGCATGCGTCAGGCCCACCGGCACCGTGCAGTGCAGGTCGTCGCCGTCGCGCTCGAAGATGTCGTGCGCCTTGACGCGGATCTCGATGTACAGGTCGCCGCTGGGTCCGCCGTTGGTGCCGGGCTCGCCGTTGCCGGCCGAGCGGATGCGCATGCCTTCGTTGATGCCGGCCGGAATCTTCACCTCCAGCGTCTTCTGCTTCTTGATCTTGCCGGCGCCGTTGCAGCTGGTGCAGGGCTCGGGGATGATCTTGCCGCTGCCGCGGCAGTGCGGGCAGGTCTGCTGGATGCTGAAGAAGCCCTGGCGCATGTGCACGGTGCCGCCGCCGTTGCAGGTGCTGCAGGTCTTCGGGCTGGTGCCGGGCTTGGCGCCGCTGCCCTTGCAGGTCTCGCAGTTGTCCCAGCTGGGGATGCGGATCTGCGTGTCCTTGCCGCCCGCCGCTTCCTCCAGCGTGATCTCCATCGCGTAGCTCAGGTCGTTGCCGCGATAGACCTGCTGGCCGCCGCCGCGCCGCGCGCCGGCGGCGCCGCCGAAGATGTCGCCGAAGATGTCGCCGAATGCCTCGGCGAAGCCGCCGAAGCCCTCGGGCCCGGCGCCGCGCGCGCCCATGTTCGGGTCGACGCCGGCATGGCCGAACTGGTCGTAGGCGGCCCGCTTCTGCGGGTCGGTGAGCATCTCGTAGGCTTCCTTGGCCTCCTTGAACTTCTCTTCCGCGACCTTGGCCTTGTCACCCTGGTTGCGGTCCGGGTGATGCTTCATGGCCAGCTTGCGGTAGGCCTTCTTGATGTCTTCCTCGTCCGCGTTGCGGGGCACGCCGAGGATGTCGTAGTAGTCGCGCTTTGCCATGCGATCTTCCGCTGGAACTCAACGATGAAGCCGCGCGGCGATGTGCGCCCCTCGCGCAACTCGCCAACGCGGCAATGTCCATGTCCACCCGCTGCCGCCGCGGCTTTGCCGCCGCGGCCCGCGGGCACCGCTCACTTCTTCACTTCCTTGAACTCGGCGTCGACCACGTTGTCGTCGGCCGCGGCGCGGCTTTCGGGCTGCGGCGCTTCGGCGCCGCCTGCCGCGTCCGCGGCGCCTGCCGCCGCGGCAGCAGCCTGCTGGTCGGCGTACATCTTCTCGCCCAGCTTCTGGCTGGCGGTCATCAGCTTCTCGGTCGCGCCTTCGATGGCCGCCTTGTCATCGCTCTTCAGCGCTTCCTCGGCTTCCTTCAGCGCGGCCTCGATGCCCGACTTCTCGGCCGCGTCGAGCTTGTCGCCGTGCTCGGCCAGGCTCTTCTTCACCGAATGCACCATCGCGTCGGCGGCGTTGCGCGCCTGCACCAGCTCGACCTTCTTGTGATCCTCGGCGGCGTTGGCCTCGGCGTCCTTGACCATCTTCTCGATCTCGGCTTCGGACAGGCCCGAGTTCGCCTTGATCGTGATCTTGTTCTCCTTGCCGGTGCCCTTGTCCTTCGCGTTGACGTGCAGGATGCCGTTGGCGTCGATGTCGAAGGTCACCTCGATCTGCGGCAGCCCGCGCGGCGACGGCGGGATGCCCTCGAGGTTGAACTCGCCCAGGCTCTTGTTGCCCGAGGCCAGTTCGCGCTCGCCCTGGAAGACCTTGATCGTCACCGCCGGCTGGTTGTCGTCGGCGGTGCTGAACACCTGGCTGAACTTGGTCGGGATGGTGGTGTTCTTCTTGATCATCTTGGTCATCACGCCGCCCAGGGTCTCGATGCCCAGGCTCAGCGGCGTCACGTCCAGCAGCAGCACGTCCTTGCGCTCGCCGCCCAGCACCTGGCCCTGGATGGCCGCGCCGACGGCCACCGCCTCGTCGGGGTTCACGTCCTTGCGCGGCTCCTTGCCGAAGTACTCCTTGACCTTGTCCTGCACCTTGGGCATGCGCGTCATGCCGCCGACCAGGATCACGTCGTTGATGTCGCCGAGCTTGACGCCGGCATCCTTGACGGCGATCTTGCAGGGCTCGATGGTGCGCGCGATCAGATCCTCGACCAGCGCTTCGAGCTTGGCGCGCGTCAGCTTGATGTTCAGGTGCTTCGGGCCCGAGGCGTCGGCGGTGATGTACGGCAGGTTGACGTCGGTCTGCGTGCTGTTGCTGAGTTCGATCTTGGCCTTCTCGGCGGCTTCCTTCAGGCGCTGCAGCGCGAGCACGTCCTTGGTCAGGTCGACGCCTTGATCTTTCTTGAACTCGGTGACGATGTAGTCGATGACGCGCTGGTCGAAGTCCTCGCCGCCCAGGAAGGTGTCGCCGTTGGTCGACAGCACCTCGAACTGCATCTCGCCGTCGACATCGGCGATCTCGATGATCGAGATGTCGAAGGTGCCGCCGCCCAGGTCATAGACGGCGATCTTGCGGTCGCCCTTGCCGTGCTTGTCCAGGCCGAAGGCCAGCGCCGCGGCGGTCGGCTCGTTGATGATGCGCTTGACGTCCAGGCCGGCAATGCGGCCGGCATCCTTGGTCGCCTGGCGCTGGCTGTCGTTGAAGTAGGCCGGCACCGTGATCACGGCCTCGGTGACTTCCTCGCCGAGGTAGTCCTCGGCGGTCTTCTTCATCTTGCGCAGGATCTCGGCGCTGACCTGCGGCGGCGCCAGCTTCTTGCCGCGGATCTCCACCCAGGCGTCGCCGTTGTCGGCGGCCGTGATCTTGTAGGGCATCAGGTCGATGTCCTTCTGCACTTCCTTCTCGGTGAACTTGCGGCCGATCAGGCGCTTGACGGCGTAGATCGTGTTCTTCGGGTTGGTGACCGCCTGGCGCTTGGCGCTGGCGCCGACCAGCACCTCGCCGTCCTCCTGGTAGGCGACGATCGACGGTGTCGTGCGCCCGCCTTCAGAGTTCTCGATGACGCGCGTGGCGTTGCCTTCCATGACCGACACGCACGAGTTGGTGGTGCCGAGGTCGATACCGATGATCTTTCCCATTGTCTGGCTCCTGAGGATGGAATCTTGGATGTCTTGGAGTTGTGGATAACTGCCCGGCTTTCAAGCCCGCGGGGCTGGTCTGCCTACTTCGGCGCCGCCACCGTGACCAGCGCCGGGCGCAGCACGCGGTCGGCGATCAGGTAGCCCTTCTGCAGCACCGTGACCACGGTGTTGGCTTCCTGCTCGGCCGGCACCATGCTGATCGCCTGCTGCTGGTGCGGGTCGAACTTGGTGCCCGCCGCCGGGTTGATCTGCTGCACCTTGTTGCGCTCCAGCGCCGCCAGCAGCTGGCGCAGCGTGGCGTGCACGCCTTCGAGCATCTGCTGCGGCGTGGCGTCGGGCTGGGCGATGGCCAGCTCGAGGCTGTCGCACACCGGCAGCAGGCTTTCGGCGAAGCCTTCGATCGCGAACTTGCGCGCCTTGGACATCTCTTCCTCGGCGCGGCGGCGCGTGTTCTCGGCTTCGGCCTTGGCGCGCAGGTAGGCGTCGGAGACCGAGGCGTGTTTGGCCTCGAGCTCGGCCAGCCGCTGCTCGGCGCCGACCTCGCCGGGCTCGCCAGCGGGCGTGGCGGCGGTGGCGGCGGGCGTGCCCGGTGCGGCGTCGACCTCGGCAGCGGGGTTCGGTGGTTTGGGTTCGATGTCGTTCATGGCGCGGGACGGCTGAAGATCCAGGGCAACTGGGGATGAAACACGGGTCTACAAGAGGGTTATTGCGGTTTTTTGCTGTTTGCTCAGCCCGCGCGGCCTCAATCGTCGGCCGAGGCACTCCAGCGCTGCCACTCGGCGAGATCGCGCCGGTCGCGCTTGGTCGGCCGCCCGTGTTCGATGGCATGCGCCGGCTCCACCTGCCAGGCGCGATGCCTGGCCGCGGCCTCGCGCGCGGCGATGCTGGCCGCCGTCTCGGCATACAGCTGCTGCGCCACCGGCGCGGGGCCGCGCATCTGGCTCAAACCCAGCACCTGCAGCTCGCGCGCCACCTCGCCGCGTTCGCCCTGGCGCAGCGCCACGCGGTCGCCTACATGCAGTTCGCGCGCGCGTTTGGCGGTCTGGCCGTTGACCTGCACGCGGCCCTTGTCGATGCATTCGGCGGCGACGGCGCGCGTCTTGCAAAAGCGCGCCGCCCACAGCCATTTGTCCAGGCGCATGCCGGCGCTGTCGTCGCTCATGCGCCGCATTGTCGGGCAGCAGCGGCACCGGCAGGCTCCCGCGCGGCGCCGCGATCCGCGCTTTCCCTAGTCCCGAGGGAAGCCGATCGGCCTTTTTTGGGTGGAACATCCACGCTGTTCAAAAAACTGGAGACGAGCATGCGTCGTGATGATTTCCTCAGATCGCTGGCCGCGCTGGCGGCGGCGAGCGTGCCATGGTCGGTGCGGGCCCAGGGCGCCAACATCAAGATGATGATCCCCGCCAACCCCGGCGGCGGCTGGGACGGCACCGGCCGTGCGCTGGGCAAGGCGCTGCAGGAGTCCGGCGCCGCCGCCAGCGTGTCCTTCGACAACAAGGGCGGCGCCGCGGGCACCATCGGCCTGGCGCAGTTCGTCAACAGCAGCAAGGGCGACCCGAACGCGCTGATGATGATGGGCGCGGTGATGCTCGGCGGCATCATCACCGGCAAGCCGCCAGTGAGCCTGTCGCAGGCCACGCCGCTGGCGCGGCTGATCAGCGAGTACCAGGTCTTCGTCGTGCCGGCGGATTCGCCGCTGAAGTCGATGCAGGAGGTCATCGAGCAGCTGAAGAAGAACCCGGGCAGCGTCAAGTGGGGCGGTGGTTCGCGCGGTTCCACCGAACACATCGCCGCGGCGATGATCGCGCGCGAGGTCGGTGTGGAGCCGTCGAAGATCAACTACGTGGCCTTCCGCGGCGGCGGCGAGGCCGTCGCCGCGATCCTCGGCGGCAACGTCACCGTCGGCGGCAGCGGCTATACCGAGTTCGGCGAATACATCAACACGAAGAAGATGCGCGCGCTGGCCGTCACCTCCGGCTCGCGCATCAAGGGCGTGGATGCGCCGACGCTGAAGGAACTGGGCCTGAACGTGGAGATCGGCAACTGGCGCGGCGTCTACGGCGCACCCGGCATCACCCCGGCGCAGCGCACGGCGCTGATCGACATGGTCGTCAAGGCCACCAAGTCGAAGGCCTGGGCGCAGGCGGTGGAGGTCAATGGCTGGACGCCGGCGCTGCTCACCGGTGACGCCTTCGCCAAGTTCGTCGACGACGACTTCGCCTCGCTGCGCGCGGTGATGGCCAAGGCGGGAATGATCTGATGGCACATCGCCGGGCCGCCCCAGGATGTTTCGCGTTCCCTTGGGCACCTCCCGGGGGCGGCGCCGCCGGTGGCTGGGGGGCGTGGTGAAGCTGGGGCAGGGGCTGGTCGGCGCCGGCACGCTGCTGCTCGGCGCCGGCATCGCCGCCGGTGCGGCGCAGATCTCGTCCGAGGCCGGCTATGGCGGCGTCGGGCCCAACTTCCTGCCGTGGGTGGTGGGCCTGGCGCTGGCCGCCTGCGGCGCCGGCCTGCTGTGGGAGGCGGCCACCGGCGGCTTCCGCGGCATCCAGGAAGATGCCGGCCCGCGGGACGGGCAGGGCGGCGACGGGCCCGCCGACTGGGTCGGCTTCGCCCTGATGAGCGCCGGCATCCTGCTGAATGCGGCGCTGATCACCACCCTCGGCTTCGTGCTCAGCTGCGCGCTGTGCTTCCTGTTCGCCGAATGCGCACTGCGCCATTCGCAGGGCCGCCTGAGCCTGCACCCGCTGCGGCTGCTGAGCAGCCTGACCATCGGCATCGCGGTGGCCGCGCCGGTGTACTGGATGTTCACCAAGGCGCTGGCCATCAACCTGCCGGGCTTGACCGGAACCGGCTGGCTGTAGCGCCGGATCTTCACGATGGACATCCTCGACAGCCTGATGCAGGGCTTCGCCACCGCGGCGACGCCGGTCAACCTGCTGTGGGCGCTGTTCGGCTGCTCGATCGGCACGGCGGTGGGTGTGCTGCCCGGCATCGGCCCGGCCACCGCGGTGGCGATGCTGCTGCCGATCACGC
>DAIMFR010000070.1:0-26561 GCA_036724445.1 Rubrivivax sp.
CAATGCGAGAAGAACGGGGCGGTGAATTGCCGTTCAGTGCGAGAGACAACAACGGCCCACGCAACCAGCCGTTCCACCCAGCGATGATGGTCAAGGTGCTGGTGTACGGCTACGCCACGGGCGTGTTCAGCTCGCGCAAGATCGCCCGCAAGCTGCACGAAGACGTGGCCTTCCGGGTTCTGGCTGCGGGCAACTTCCCCGCGCACCGCACCATCCGGGACTTCCGGGCGTTCCACCTCAAAGAGCTGAGCGACCTGTTCGTGCAGGTCGTGCGGCTGGCCCGGGAGATGGGGCTGGTGAAACTGGGCACCATCGCTGTGGACGGCACCAAGGTCAAGGCCAACGCCAGCCGTCACAAGGCGATGAGCTACGGCCACATGCTCAAGGCCGAGACGGAACTGAAGGCGCAGATCGAGGCGCTGCTCAAGCAAGCCCAACAGGCCGACGAGGCCGAGAAGAACGAGCCCGAACTGGATATCCCGGCGGAGATCGCCCGGCGCGAGCAGCGCCTGGCGGCCATCCAGGAAGCCCGCCGCCGCCTGGAGCAGCGCCAGCGCGAGGCCGAAGGCGAGCGCGGACGCGACCCCGACGATCCGCCGCGCGGCGGACGCTACAAACGCGAGTTCGGGGTGCCCGAGGACAAGGCGCAGGACAACTTCACCGATCCGGACAGCCGCATCATGAAGCGCGCCGGCGGGGGCTTCGATGCCAGCTACAACGGGCAGACCGCGGTGGACGAGCAGGCGCACATCATCGTGGCGGCCGAACTCACCAACTGCGGCAGCGATGCGGCAGAGTTGCCGGTGATGCTGCAAGCCGTCGAGCGCAACCTCGGCGCGCTGCCCGAGCAGGTGTTGGCCGACACCGGCTACAAGGCCGAAGCGGTGTTCGAAGCCTTGGCCGACAGCGGCTGCGAGCTGGTGGTGGCCGTGGGGCGTGAGGGCAAGGAGCCCGTGCGCTTCCATCCGGAGCGATGGCCATACACCGCCGCGATGGCTGCCAAGCTGCAGACCGAGCAAGGCAAGGCGGCGTACCGACGCCGCAAGTGGATCGCCGAGCCGCCCAACGGCTGGATCAAGAGCGTGCTGGGGTTCCGGCAGTTCAGCTTGCGAGGGCTGCACCGAGTGCAAGCCGAGTGGAAGCTCGTGTGCATGGCGCTGAACCTACGGCGCATGGCGGTGCTCAGCCAAGCCTGAGCAGCGGTGGAACGCTCGTCCGACTGACTGGAGCCTCCCTCGTGGAGGGAGGCTGGAGGGTGTGGTCCAACGAGCTGGAGCTCCCTCGCGGAGGGGGCTCGGGGGAGCCGTGCGTTAAAGCCGCAGTCTAGGAGGCTGGGCGGCTTCTGCCGCCCGGACTCCTAGCATGCCCGCAGGAGACGCGGCGCCGCAAGGGCGACCGGGCCCGCCTTCATCGACGGAGGCATCACCCATGCGACGCGCCCACTTTCTCGCCGGCCTGCTCGGCAGCCTTGTCCTCGGGCCCGCCACCGCCCTGACCGCACCGTGGTAGCCCACAAAGCCGGTGCAGCTGATCGTCGGCTTCAGCGCCGGCGGCGGCACCGACCTGATCGCCCGCGCGCTGGCGGCCGGAGCGCTGGAGGTCATGCCGGTACCGCTGGTGGTGGTCAACCGGCCCGGCGCCGCGGGCGTGATGGCCGCAGACGCCGTGGCGCGCGCCGCGCTCGACGGCTACACGCTCCTGGTGGCCGGCGGCAGCGAAAGCACCTCGCTGCCCAACCACCAGAGGTGGCTACACGCTGAACACCAGCTTCCGGCCGATCGCGCACGTGATCCGCCTGCGCACGATGCTGGCGATGCGGCCCGACGGCGGCTTCAAGACCTTCCGCGACCTGGTGGACTATGCCAAGGCAAATCCAGGCAAGCTGGCCTACGGCACCTCGGATGTCGGCAGCCTCACCCATTCGATGATGGTGATGGTGGAAAAGGCCGCCGGCATCGAGACGCTGCACATTCCCTACAAGGGAGATGCCGATGTAATGACGGCGCTGATCGGCGGCCAGGTGCAGATCGCACTGGGCTCCCCCGACCAGCTGAAGCCGTGGATCGACGCCGGCAAGATGGTGCCGCTGACGTTGAGCTCCAACGACCGCTTTCCGGGCCTGCCAGCCGTGCCCACGCTGAAGGAGCTGGGCTACGACATTTACCTCGAGAACATGAAAGGCATCGTCGCGCCCGCGGGCCTGCCCGACGAGGTGTATGCCTACCTCAGCGACCGGCTGCAGAAGGCGATGCAGACCGAGGCCTTCAAGGCCCAGGTGGCGCGCTTCAATTTCGAGGTGCAGTACATGGACGGCCCCACCTTCGGCCGCACGACGCAGAGCATGTCGGCGGGCATCGCCGCGGCGCTGAAGAAGTAGCTGCCGTGGGGGCCGAACAGCTGCAGCCGCTGAGCGGCTACCGGGTGCTCGATCTCACATTGATGACGGCCGGGCCGGTGGGCACGATGATGCTCGGCGACCTGGGCGCCGACGTGGTGAAGATCGAGGAGATCGGTGCCGGCGACTTCTCGCGCGCGATGGGCACGCTGTACGTGGAAGGCGAGAGCGCCAACTTCCTCTCGCAGAACCGCAACAAGCGCAGCCTGCGCATGGCGCGCGAGGCCGATGTTGTGACCGAGAACTTCCGCCCCGGCGCACTCGACCGGCTGGGCGTGGGCTACGAGGCGGTGCGCGCGGTGAATCCGGAGATCGTCTTCGCCAGCATCTCCGCCTTCGGCCAGAGCGGCCCGTACCCGCACCTGCCGGCCAACGACCCCATCGTGCAGGCGCTCAGCGGCCTGATGCACATGACCGGCGACGCCGGCGGCGACCCCGTGCGCATCGGCCACCCGTACCCTGACTTCGGCGCCGCAGCGCTGCTGGCCTATGGCGTGTGCGCCGCGCTGCTGCACCGCGAGCGCACCGGGCAGGGCCAGTGGCTCGATCTGAACCTGCTGCACGGCACCGTGTTCAGCGCGATCCCGCGCGACGGCGAAGCGCTGCGCACGGGCAAGGCGCCGCCGCGGATGGGCAGCGGACACCCCGCGTTCGTGCCTTACCGCAACTACGCCGGCGGCGACGGCCGGCTGTTCTTCCTGTCGTGCTTCACTGAGAAGTTCTGGGCCTCGGTGTGCGACGCCATCGGCCGCCCCGAGCTGAAGAGCGACGAGCGCACCCGCAGCAACGTGGCGTGCTACGCGCACCGCGACTTCGTCGATGGCACGCTGGAGCAGGCTTTCGCGGGCCAGACCAGCGCCTTCTGGCTGCAACGCCTGGCCGAGTTCAACGTGCCTTCGGCGCCGGTGCAGGACATCCACCAGGCGCTGCGCGAAGACCCGCAGATGCGGCACAACGGCGCCGTCGTGGCGCTGGAGCATCCCACGGCCGGCGCGGTGGAGACGCTGGCCCATCCGGTCAACTTCCGCGGCACGCCGGCGCGCTACCAGCGCCCGCCGCCGCGCTTCGGCGAACACACCGCGCAGGTGCTGCAGCAGTGGGGTTTCGACGCGGCCGAGGTCGACGCCCTGTTCGCCAGCGGCGCCGTGGCCGGGCTGGAGTCGGCATGAACGATGCGACTTCGCCCGAGATGCGGCTGGAGCGCCAGCATCCCCACGTGCGCCTGCTGCGCATCTGCAGGCCGCAGGCGCGCAACGCGCTGAACATGAACGTGCGCCGCCTGCTGGTGGAACAACTGCAGGCGGCGGCCGATGACCCCGACACCCGCGCCGTGGTGCTGGCCCGCGACGAGCGGGCCTTCGCCGCCGGCGCCGACATCAAGGAGATGGCCGGGGCGGGCACCGTGCACATGATGCAGCGCGGCGTGCTGAACCTGTGGCGCGCCACCGCGGCCTCGCCCAAGCCGGTGATCGCTGCCGTGCGCGGCGACGCGCTGGGCGGCGGTTGCGAACTCGCGCTGCTGTGAGACATCGTCGTCGCCGGCGTGTCGGCGCGCTTCGGCCAGCCCGAGATCCGCATCGGCATCATCCCGGGCGGCGGTGCCACGCAGCGGCTGACCGCGGCGATCGGCAAGCACAAGGCGAAGCGCTACCTGCTGACCGGCGACCTGTTCATCGCGCAGCAGGCCTTCGACTGGGGGCTGGTGAGCGAGCTCGCCGACGACGATGCCGTGGAAACGCGCGCGCTGGCGCTGGCGCAGCAGATCGCCGGCCTGTCGCCGCTGGCGGTGCAGCTGGCGAAGGACTGCGTGCTGCGCGGCATGGACGCGCCGCTGGAAACCGGCCTGACGCTGGAGACGCGCGCGCTGCATCTGCTGTTCTCCACGCAGGACCAGAAGGAAGGCATGGCCGCCTTCATCGAGAAGCGGCCACCGCAGTTCAGCGGCAACTGATCGGACCGACACGATGGCGCTGGACATCGAGCGCCTGCTGCACTGGCGTGAGCCGCCGCTGCGGCAGGCGTACGACGCCGCCCACACGATGCGCTACGCTCTCGGGATTGGCCTGGGGTACGACCCGGCCGATGCCATGGCCTTGCGCCACGTGTTCGAGCGCACTCTGGTGGCCCTGCCGACGCTGGCCACGGTGCTGGCCGCGCGCTTCGGCTGGCTGTACCGCACCGATGCCGGCGTCACGCCATCGCAGTGCGTGCATGTAGGGCAGACGCTGCGCATGCACGGCCCGCTGCCGCCGGAAGGCGAAGTGATCGGCACGCTGGAAGTGACCGGCATCGAAGAAAAGGGCAAGGACCGCGGCGCGCTGGTCTTCTTCCGCCGCGAGCTGCGCGATGCCAGCAGCGGGCAGCTGCTGTGCACGCTGGATGCCGACATGTTCTGCCGCGCCGACGGCGCGCAGCGTGCGTCGTATGGGCACATTCCCGCATCGCATGCGCCGCTGCCGGCACGCGAAGCCGATCTGCAGATCGACACGCCTACGCTGCCGCAGCAGGCCTTGCTGTTCCGCCTCTCGGGCGACTTCAATGCGATCCATGCCGACCCGGGCGCTGCGCGCGCCGCGGGTTTCGAGCGGCCGCTGCTGCACGGGCTTTCGAGTTACGGCGCTGTGGCGTACGCCCTGCTGCGGCCGTTTGCCGAAGGCGATGCGGACCGGCTCGTTCGCATCGAAGCCCGCTTTGCCAGGCCGGTGTTTCCCGGCGAGTTGCTGCGCACCGAAGCCTGGGCCGATGAGCCTGGGCGCGTGCGCTTCCGCACCACCGTGCCGCAGCGCAGCGTGACCGTGCTCGATCAGGGTTTAGCCGAGTTTTTGCCCCGCGCTTAACCGCAAGACATAGGGCGCGCCCAAATCGGCATTCGTCAGCACGAAGGGGCGTCGATACGATTTCCGTACACCTCGAAAATCGCCGTTGGAGACAGTTGAATGACGCGCAGCACACCCTGGATGCAGGCCTTGAGCCTGGGCCTGGCGGCCTTCACCGTGGCGCTGCTGCCGCATGCCGCTTCCGCACAAGCCTGGCCCAGCAAGCCCGTGACGCTGGTGGTGCCGTTTGCACCCGGCGGCAGCACCGACGTCACCGGCCGCATGCTGGCCGCGAAGCTGAAGAACGAGATCGGCCAGACGGTGCTGGTCGAGAACAAGGGCGGTGCCGGCGGCAACCTGGGTGCCGACTACGTGGCCCGCGCGCTGCCCGATGGCCACACGATCTTCCTGGCCACCAGCACGCACGCGACCAACGTCACGCTGTACAAGAAGATCAGCTACGACCTCACGCGTGACCTGGTGCCCGTGTCTCAGGTGGCCTTCATTCCCAACCTGCTGGTGGTGAACGCCGCGCTGCCGGTGAACAACCTGGCCGAGTTCCTGGCCTACGCGCGCAACCCGAAGAACGTGGTGCGCTACGGCTCGGCGGGCAACGGCTCGTCGCTGCACATCGCCGGCGCACTGTTCAACAGCATGGCCGGCGCGCACATGCAGCACATCCCGTACAGGGGCAGCGGCCCGGCCATCGTGGACCTGCTCGGCGGCCAGATCGAAGCGGTGTTCTCGCCGCTGGTGGATGTCGTGCAGCACGTGAAGAGCGGCAAGTTCAAGGCCATCGGCATCACGACGAAGGCGCGCTCGGCGGTTTTCCCGGACGTGCCGGCCATCACCGAACAACTGCCCGGTTATGAGGTGACGCTGTGGAACGGCATCCTGGTGCCGGCCAAGACGCCGCAGGCCGTGGTGAACAAGCTGAACGCGGCGCTCAACCGCATCCTCACGCAGCCCGACACCAAGCAGCTGCTGGCCGATCAGGGCTCGGACCCAGCGCCCAGCATGCAGGCGCAGTTTCGCGACTTCATCGCGGCCGAGATCGTGCGCTGGCGCAAGCTGGTGGAGATCTCCGGCGCCACTGCGGCCGACTGACGCGCTTTCCACCGGAGACTTCCATGCGTTTCTTCACTCGCCGCGCAGCGGCGCTGGCCGCTGCATTCGTGTGCGCCGCCTTCGCTGCGCCCATCGTCCATGCCCAGGCAGCGTGGCCCGCCGGCAAACCGATCCGCATCGTCGTGCCGTTCGCGGCCGGCGGCACCACCGACATCGTCGCGCGTCTAATCGGCCAGCACCTGGGGCAGGCGTTGGGCACCACGATCATTGCCGACAACCGCGCCGGCGCCAACGGCATCACGGGCTCCGACATCGTCGCCAAGGCCGCGCCCGATGGCTACACGCTGGTGATCGTCGCGCCCGGCCATGCCAGCAACGTCACGCTGCAGAAGAAGCTCCCGTACGACACGCTGGGCGACTTCGAGCCGATCATCCTGCTGCTGCAGCAGCCCAGCCTGCTGGTGGTGCACCCCACGGTGCCGGCCAGGACCACGGCCGAGCTGCTGGCGCTGGCACGCGCCAAGCCGGGCGCGCTGAACTACGCATCCGGCGGCACTGGTTCATCGCAGCACCTGGCCGCGGCGATGTTCGCCGACATGGCCAAGCTGGAGATGACGCACATCCCGTACAAGGGCAGCGCGCCGGCCGAGGCCGACCTGCTGGGCGGGCAGGTGAACATGATGTTCGCGTCGATGGTGTCGGTACTGCCGCAGGTGAAGCAGGGGCGCTTGCGCGCGCTGGCCGTCAGCAGCGAAAAGCGGTCGACCGCGGTGCCTGATCTGCCCACGGTGGCCGAGTCGGGCGTTCCGGGTTATGCCGCGGTGGCCTGGGCCGGTCTGCTGGCGCCCAAGGGCACGCCGAAGGCCATCGTCGAAAGGCTCAATGCCGAGGTCACGCGCATCATGGCGCTGCCTGAAGTGAAGGAGCGCCTCAACGGCCTGGGCGCCGAATTCGCGCCCAACACGCCGGCGCAGTTCGACGCCTTCATCCGCAGCGAAATCACGCGCTGGGCCGCCGTCATCAAGAGCGCCAAGCTCACTGCGGACTGAACGCGCCATGCAGGTGATGACCGCGGCGGAGGCCGCGCTGCTGGTGGATTCGGGCGACACCGTGGCCGTCTGCGGCGTGGTGTCGCTGCTGTCCACCGAGGCCGTGCTGCAGGCGCTGGAAGAACGCTTCGCCAAGAGGGAGGAGCCGCGCGGCCTGACGGTGATCAGCCCGTGCCGCACCGGCTGGTCGGCGCCGGGGCAGACCACCGGCCTGGAGCATCTGGCCGCCCCAGGCATGGTGCAGCGGCTGATCGCTTCGTCGTACAACGTGCGCGATACGCCCAAGCTCATCGACGCCGCGGTGAACAACCGCATCGCCACCTACGTGCTGCCGATGGGCGTGCTGTTCCGCTGGATGCGCGAATGCGCGGCGCGCTCACCCGGGCTGCTGACACAGGCCGGCCTAGCCACCTTCGTCGATCCCGCTTCATCCGCAACGTCGGGCGACGTGCGGGCGCATCACGACGCGCCAGAGCTCGATCTGCTCAAGCGCGTGACGGTGGATGGCACCGAATGCCTGTTCCTGCGCAGCACGCCCATCCACGTGGCCATCGTGCGTGGCAGTGTGGCCGATGAAGACGGCAACATCAGCCTCGAAGAAGAGCCCATCAGCGGCGGCGTGCGCCACATGGCGATGGCGGCGCGCACGAATGGCGGCAAGGTCATTGTCGTCGTCAAGCGTATCGTGCCACGCGGCACGCTGCACCCGCGGCAGGTGGAGATTCCGGGCATCTGGGTCGATGCGGTGGTGGTGGACGCGCAGGCCATCCAGACCCAGCTGGGCTTCGACCCCGCCTTCACCGGCGCCGTGCGCAGCGCACCGACGCCCAGGCCGATGCCGCTGGACCACCAGAAGATCATCCTGCGCCGTGCCGCGCTGGAGCTGGCGCGTGGCGATGTCGTGAACCTGGGCGTGGGCATGGGCTCCCAGCTGCCGAGCGTCATCGCCGAGGAAGGCGCGCTGGACGCGCTGACCTTCAGCGTCGAACACGGTGCGCTCGGCGGTGTGCCCGCGATGGGCGTGCCGGGCCAGACCGGCGCGTTCGGCGCCCACTACAACCCGCAGGCCATCGTCGATTCCGCCGACCTGCTGGACTTCTATCACGGCGGTGGCCTCGACGCGACGCTGCTCGGCTTCGCGCAGATCGATGCGCAGGGCAGTGTCAACGTGGCCAAGTTCGACGGTGCCATCCGCGGTCCGGGCGGCTTCGTGGACATCACGTTCCGCACGAAGAAGCTGCTGCTGTGCGGCACGCTGACGAGCGGCTCGTTGCGCGTCGCCATCGAAGGCGGCGCCTTGCAAGTGCAGCAGGAAGGCCGCCACCGCAAGCTGCTGCCGGCCATCGAGCAGGTCAACCTGCACGGCCCCAGCGCCTTCGCGCGCGGCGCGCATGTGCGCGTGATTACCGAGCGCTGCGTGTTCGCGCTGGATGCGCAAGGACTGCTGCTGATCGAGGTGGCGCCCGGCATCGACATCGACTCGCAGATCCGCCCGCACGTCGGCTTCGAAGTCCGCGTGAGTCCCGATTGCAAGCCCATGGACACACGGCTGTTCGCGCCGCAGCCGATGGGCCTGAAGAACCTGACGAATCCGTCTCAAGGAGTTGAGTGATGCCAGAAACCATCGTCCGCAAGATGCTCGAACGCGGTTTGCAGGAGCCCGTGGACACCGGCGGCAAACACGCCGCGATGCTGAACGGCATGCACCTGTCGGGCCATCACGAGATGCTGAAGCAGCAGCTCGAACACACGCTCGCCGGCACCGGCAACATCCCGCGCAGCAAGAACCCGCTGGGGCGCATCGTCGCGCACCCGAACATCAGCGATTCGATGTCGCGCATCCGGCCGCTGGTGCTGGCGGGCTTCGAGGCCGAGGCGCGCGATGCGCTGCCGATCTATCTGAAGGAACGTGTCGAGGTGGCGGGCTGCCCGGTGTTCAGCACGGCACCCAGCACACCGGGCTGGATCTTCGCCGACACGGCCTACATGGTGCCGCCGTCGCTGGCCATCATGGGCCGCACCGAGATGGCGATCAACGACCTGGTGCGCACCTGGGAGCTGCTGGCCACGCCCGAGGGGTACATCCGCCATGTGCTGAACGCTGCGGTGCCGGTGGAAGACAGCTACTGCAAGATAGACGTCTGGATCGACGGCACCGCCTGGGGCCGCGCTCAGGGCTGGTGGCTGGCCGGCGTGGTGGACACGCTGGAGGTCATCGAGAAGCCGCCCGCCGGCGTGACCGGCCTCTTCCGCAAGACCTGCGAGGCGCTGCTGCCGCTGCAGGAGGACGGCTTCTGGCGCGCCACCGTGGACGACGACTACTCGCTGATCGACACCAGCGCCACCGTGATGATCGGCTACGGCTTCGTGAAGGGCTGGCAGCTCGGGCTGCTGGACAAGGTGTACGAAGAAGCGGGTGTGCGTGCGCTGGAGTACGTGCTGCGCCACCACTTCGACCTGCGCACCGGCACGCTGCGGCACCAGCAGAAGGGGCCGCTGATCGTGAACGTGGCCAGCCCGAACCCGCGCTACCTGGGCGAGGCGAATCCTTACGGCCAGGGTTTCCTGGCGAGCCTGTACACGCTGGTCGCGACCGGCGTGAACGTGCGCGATATGGGGCTGCGGCCCGTGAAGGCAGGTTGAGACCATGGAAAAGCACGAACGCCTGCTCGGCCGCCGCGAGCTGAGCCCTTACCTCACGCCCGAACAGTTCGAGTTCCGCGAAAGCGTGCACCGTGCGCTGAGCCAGGTGGCCACGCAGGACTACCTGCGCACGCACGACGAAGAGAAGAAATTCCCCACCGAACTCGTCGACCTGATGGCGCGTCAGGGCTGGTTCGCCCTGACGCTGCCCGAGCAGTACGGCGGCGTCGGCGGCTACCTCGACATGATCGGCATGCTGGAGGTCATCGGCTACCACAGCAGCACGCTGGCGCGCTACTGGAACATCAACGTCAACATGGTGGGCGGCGCGGTGGTGCAGCTCGCGCCCGACGCCATCAAGGACGACCTGCTGCCCAGGCTGGCCGAAGGCAGGACGCGCTTCGCGTTCGCGCTCAGCGAGAACGGTTCGGGCTCGGATGCCGCCAGCTTGAAGACCACCGCGGTGCGCGACGGCGACGACTTCATCGTCAACGGCACCAAGATGTGGATCACCGGCGCGGTGCAGGCCAACCACATCCTGCTGGCCTGCCGCACCGAGAAGGGCGAAGGCAAGCACGAAGGCATCAGCCTGCTGCTGGTGCCGAACCCCACGCCGGGCATGGAGGTGCGCCCCATCGACCTGCTGGGTGGCCACATGGTGCGTTCGTGCGAGGTGAACTTCGTCAATGCGCGCGTGCCGGCGAAGCAGCTCATCGGCGACCTGCACCGCGGCTGGACGCAGCTGATGGGCGTGCTGGCGAAGGAGCGCATCGCGCTGGCCGCCATCGTCACCGGCGCGGCACAGAGCGCGCTGGACCTGGCGCTGGAGTACACGAAGGAACGCAAGCAGTTCGGGCGCAGCATCGCGTCGTTCCAGGCCATCAACCACCGCCTGGTGGAGCTGCAGACGCAGGTGGACTGCGCGCGGCTACTCACCTACCGCGGCGCGGCGCTGCTCGCTTCAGGCCAGAAGTGCAACGTGGAATCGGCGCAGGCCAAGTTCTTCGCCGGCGATACCTACATGAAGGTGGCGCTGGAAGGCCTGCAGGTGATGGGCGCCAACGGCTATTCGATGGAGTACGCGATGCAGCGCCACTTCCGCGAAGCCAAGGTGTTCCAGATCCTCGGCGGCACCGGCGAGATCCTGCGCAACATCGTCGCGCGTGAACTGACCGCATGAAGCTCGCTGTCGAGAAGCGCCGGGCCGACGTGCTGGTGGTGGGCGGCGGCGGTGCCGCCAGCCGCGCGGCGCTCTCGGCGCGCCAGGCGGGTGCCGATGTGCGGCTGCTGACGAAGGCCGCGCTGCAGTCGGGCGGCAGCACGGTGCACGGCGCCAGCGAGATCATGAGCATGGGCGCCGCCGGCTTCGGCAGCAGCGATGACAGCCGCGAGAGCCACTACCAGGACACGATGCGCGCCGGGCGCGGATTCATCGACGAAAGGTTGGTGCGTGTGCTGGCCGACGAAGCGCCCGAGCGCATCAAGGACTTGATGGCGCTCGGCGTGCCCTTCGACCATGAAGGCGCCGACCTGAAGCTCATCAAGAGCGATTTCGGCAGCCATGCGCGTGCGCTCGGCGTGAAGGGCAAGACGGGCAAGGCCTTCGTGCAGGCGCTGTCGGACGCGCTGGTGGCCAGCGGGGTGCACATCGACGAGGGCATCGCGCTGGTGGACCTGCTGCGCGATGCCGAAGGCACGGTCGCCGGCGTGCTGGGTTTCGACACCCAGCGTCAGGTGCTGGTGCAATACGAGGCGCCCAGCGTGGTGCTCGGCACCGGCGGCCTGCACAGCGCCTTCGAGCTGCAGGCGTCCACCGCCGAGATGACGGGCGACGGCCAGGCCATCTGCTGGCGCCACGGCGCCGAACTGGTGAACATGGAGTTCCACCAGCTGGGGCCGGCGTTGGTGCACCCGTACATCCAGCTCTTCAGCGGCTCGGCCTTCCGCCTGTACCCCAAGCTGCTGGACGCGCGCAGCCGCGAGTTCCTGCACGACTATGTGCCGGCCGGCGTGACGCTGCAGGAGGTGTACGACGAGAAGGGCTTCCCGTTCACCAGCAACAACGTCTCGAAGTACATCGACATCTCGATGGCGCGCGAGGCCGCGCAGGGCCGCGGCGGGCCGCACGGCGGCATCTTCTTCTCGTTCGCGCACAACACGCCCGAAGACCTGCAGCGCGTGCTGCCGAACACCGCGCGCTGGACGCAGGAACGCGGCATCGACCTCGGCCGCGACACGCTAGAGGCCGGTGTCGTGTTCCAGTGCATGAACGGCGGCGTGCGCATGACCGACGGCGACGCGCAGAGCACGGTGCCGGGGCTGTACGTCATCGGCGAACTCTCCGGCGGCGTGCGCGGGCCCGAACGGCCGGGCGGCAACTCGCTGGGCGAGGGCCAGGTGTTCGGCCACCGCGCGGGCGTGGCGGCGGCGAAGCGCGCCGCAACGGGCCGGGCGCGCGCGCAAGCCGCGACGCTCGATGCGTCCCTGGCCGATGTGCACGGCGCGCTGCGCCGCGCCGACATGCCTGAGGCGGTGGCGGTGCTGACGAAGCGCCTGCGCCGCATGATGCAGCGCCACTGCCTCTGCGAGAAGACGGCCGAGGGGCTGAACGCCGCGCTGCAGACCGCGCTGGAAACGCAGGCCGAGGCCGCCACCGACCTGGGCGCGACACCCGCCACCATGATGGACCTGCTGGGCCTGCGCAACATGGCGCTGGCCAGCGAGCTGGTGCTGCGCGCCTGCCTCAACCGCAACGAGACGCGCAGCGGCCACTACCGGCTGGACCATCCGCGCACCGACGCCGCGCTGGCGCACAGCTTCGTGATGAAGCGCGGCGACGCCGGCGCGCTGTTCCTCACCCACCGGTACTGAAGACATGCCTGCTGCACAACCGCTTTCCGGCTACCGCATCCTCGACCTCACCGTGATGACGGCAGGCCCGGTGGGCACGATGATCCTCGGCGACACCGGCGCCGACGTCATCAAGATCGAAGAGCTCGAAGCCGGCGAACTGTCGCGCGGCATGGGCACCGTCTATGTGGGCAAGGAGAGCGCCAACTTCCTTTCGCAGAACCGCAACAAGCGCAGCGTTCGGCTCGATCTGAAGTCGAAGGACGGCCGCGCCACGTTCCTGAAGATGGCGGCGCAGGCCGACGTCATCACCGAGAACTTCCGCCCCGGCACGCTGGACCGCCTGGGCATCGGTTACGACGCCGTGAAGGCGGTGAACCCGAAGATCGTCTTCGCCAGCATCTCGGCCTTCGGCCAGACCGGGCCGTATGCCCACCTGCCGGCCAACGACCCCATCATCCAGGCACTCAGCGGCGTGATGGCGATGACGGGCGACGCCGACGGCGGCCCGGTGCGTGTGGGCACGCCGATGCCCGACTTCAACGCTGCGGCGCTGCTGGCGTTCTCCATCACCGCGGCGCTGCTGCACCGCGAGCGCACCGGCGAAGGCCAGCGGCTGGACCTCTCGCTGCTGGGCGCCACCGTGTTCAGCACGCTGCCGCGCGACGGCGAGACCTTCGTCACCGGCAAGGCGCCGCAGCGCCTGGGCAGCGGCCACCCCAGCTTCTGCCCCTACCGCAACTACGCCGGCAGCGAAGGCGACCTGTTCTTCCTGGCCTGCTTCACCGAGAAGTTCTGGGGTGCGCTGTGCAAGGCGCTGAACCGGCCGGACCTGGCGCTGGACGCGCGCAGCAGGACCAACGTGGCGCGTTGCGCGAACCGCGATTTCGTCGACGCCGAACTGCAGGCCGAGTTCGGCCGCCGCGGCACCGACGAACTGCTGGCGCTGTTCGCCGAATTCAACGTGCCGGCGGCGCGGGTGCAGAACCTGGTGCAGGCGCTGCGCGAGGACCCGCAGATCCGCCACAACCAGGCCACCATCGAAGTGCAGCACCCCACCGCGGGGCGCTTCGAAATGCTGGCGCTGCCGATCAACTTCCACGGCACGCCGGCGCAGTACACGCGTGCGGCGCCGCTGCTTGGGCAGCACACGCAGGAGGTGCTGGCCGAGTTCGGTTTCAGCGCCGAGCAGATCGAGGCATTGCGCGCGGCGCGCGTCGTGGCCGATGCAGACAAGGAGACATCATGAGGATCCGCAGACCCTGGATCGCGCTGCTGGCTGCGCTGGCTTGCGCCGGAGGCGCCTTCGCACAGGCCTACCCGAACAAGCCGATCCGCCTGATCGTGCCGTTCCCCCCTGGCGGCGGTTCCGACTACATGGCGCGCGCCATCTCCAACCAGCTGTCGGCGCGCCTGAAGCAGCCCATCGTCATCGACAACCGCGGCGGTGCAGGCGGCACCGTGGGCACCGACATGGGCGCCAAGGCCGCGCCCGACGGCTACACGCTGGTGCTGGGTTCGGTGGCCACGCACGCCATCGCGCAGGCGCTGTACCCCAGGCTGCCCTACGACCCGATCAAGGACTTCGTGGCCGTGGCGCCCATCGGCGCCATGCCGCACATCCTCGTCGTGCATCCCACGCTGGGCGTGAACACGGCGCAGGAGCTGATCGCGATGGCCAAGGCCAAGCCGGGCGCGCTCAGCTACGCGTCGGCCGGCAACGGCTCCGTCGGCCACCTCACGGTGGAGCTGTTCAAGAGCATGGCCGGCGTCGACATCCAGCACATCCCGTACAAGGGCAGCGGGCCGGCGCTGTCGGACCTGGCGGGCGGCCAGGTGAAGGTCATGTTCGACACGTTGCCCACCGGCCTGCCGCTGGTGAAGGCGGGCCAGGTGAAGGCGCTGGCGGTGTCGGGTGCCACGCGCGCGGCCGCGGCACCGAATGTGCCCACGCTGGCCGAAGCGGGCGTGCCCGGCTTCGAGGTGCAGGGCTGGTACGGCGTGTTCGCGCCGGCCGGCACGCCGCCGGCCATCGTGCAGCAGTTGAACGCCGCGATCACGGCGGTGACCGCGATGCCCGAGGTGCGCCAGCACATGTCGCAGGGCGGTGCCGAACCCACCAGCGCCACGCCCGAGGCCTACACCGCGTTCGTGCGCGCCGACGCTGCCAAGTGGGGCAAGGTCGTGCGCGATTCAGGCGCGAAGATCGAGTGAAAGACGTCGAATGAAGGACGCCAAGACCATGAGCCTGCCGCTGGAAGGCATCACCGTGCTCGACCTCTCGCGCCAACTGCCGGGGCCGGTGGCCACGCAGATCCTGGCCGACTTCGGCGCCGACGTCATCAAGGTGGAGGACACCGGCTGCGGCGACGACTTCCGGCACGTGGCGCCGCTGAAGAACGGCATCTCGGCGCGCCACATGATGATCAACCGCAACAAGCGCGGCCTGGCGATCAACCTGAAGTCGGAGGAGGGCCGCGCACTGTTCCTGCAGGTGGCCGCGAAGGCCGACGTGGTGTTCGAGCAGTTCCGCCCCGGCGTGGTGAAACGCCTGGGCATCGACTACGACGCCGTGCGCGCGGTGAACCCGAAGATCGTCTACCTGTCGCTGTCGGGTTTCGGACAGAAGGGACCGTACCGCGACGTGGTGGCGCACGACCCGAACTACCTCGCCGTGGGCGGCATCCTCAGCCTGCTGGGCCGCCGCGGCGAAGCACCGGCGATGAGCGGGCCGCAGATCTCCGACCTGGCCGCGGCGCACATGGCGGCCATCGGCATCCTGGCCGCGCTGCGCCGCGCCGAGCGCGAAGGGCAGGGCGAGTACATCGACGTGGCGCTGGCCGACAGCGCGTTCGCGATGGCGGTGACGGCGCTGTCGAGTTACGTCGGCAGCGGCACCGCGCCCAGCCGCGGCGAAGAGCGGCACAACGGGCGTTATCCGTGGTCGGACATCTACCGCTGCGCCGACGGCGGCTACGTCACCGTGTCGGCCATCGAGAGCCACTTCCACAAGAACCTGTGCCACGCGCTCGGCCATCCCGAATGGGACGCCCTGCAGTACGCCGACGATGCGAAGCAGGAAGAGATTCGTGCCGAGATGCAGCGCATCTTTCTCACGCGCAGCCGGGATGCCTGGTTTGAAGCCCTGAAGGACAAGGAGCTGTGCATCAGCCCGGTGCTGTCGGTGGCCGAAGCGGCGCAGAGCGAACAGGTAAAGGCGCGCGGCTCGCTGCAGCCGCATCTGCATCCGGTGGCGGGCGAAGTGCCGCTGCTGATGACGCCGATCAAGATGAAACACGCGCCGGCGCAGATCCGCCGCCCCGCGCCGGCCCTGGGCGAACACACGGCCGAGATCCTGGCCGGTGTTGGTGTGGGCAGCGCCAGGCTGGCCGAACTGGTGGCCGCGGGCGTTGTTGCGGTGCCGAAGGCTGGCGTTCCATGAGCACTGACCGCCTGCCAGTGCGCTATGAGCGCGATGGCTTCGTCGCCCGCATCGGCCTGCACCGCCCGCAGCGCCACAACGCGCTGAACCCGCAGGCGATGCGCCTGCTGCGCGATGCCTGGCGCGACTACGCGGTGGACCGCGACGCGCGCGTGGCCGTGTTGTGGGGCGAGGGCGCGACCTTCTGTTCGGGCATGGACATCGGCCAGACGCACCCGGGCTTCGGCTACCGCGACGGCGTTGAGGTGGACGAGGCCGAGCGGGCCGAAGGGCGGCGCTTCGAAGCGCTGCCCGGCGAGAAGCGCCGGCTTCAATACGTGCCGCCGCACGACCTGGGCAAGCCGGTGATCGCCGCACTGCACGGCCGCGTCAGCGGCGGCGGGCTCGAATTGGCTTTGGCCTGCGACCTGCGCGTCGCGGCAGAGGGCACGCTGATCGCGTTGCCCGAGGTCACGCGCGGCATCGTTCCGGCCAGCGGCGCGATGGTCTGGCTGCCACGCATCGTCGGCCTGGGCCGGGCGCTGGAGATGTTGCTGACGGGCGACCCAGTGACGGCCGAGGCCGCGCTGCGTTTCGGCCTCGTCAACCGCGTCGTGCCGATGGCGCAGCTGCAGGCCAGCGCGCTCCAACTGGCCGAACGCATCGCCGCCAATGCCCCTTTGGCGGTGCAGGCCACGCGCGACGCGACGCTGCGCGCGCTGGGCTGCGGTGTGGCCGAAGGGATGGAGATTTCCGAGAACCTGAGCCGCGTGCTTAAGGCCTCGGCCGACTACGAAGAGGGCTTCCGTGCCTTCGCCGAGAAACGCGCGCCGCGCTTCATGGGTCGCTGAGCCCGCGGCGACCGCAACCACCACGACGCCAGGAGAAACCGCATGCTTCCCATCCGCCGCCTGCTTCTGCTGGCCGCCTGCATCGCCGCGCCGCTGGGCGCGCTCGCGCAGGCCTTTCCGTCGAAGCCGATCCGCATGATCGTGCCGTTCCCGCCCGGCGGCGCCACCGATGCCGGCGGCCGCATCCTGGCGCAGTCGCTCACCGCGCGGCTGAAGCAGCCGGTGGTGGTGGAGAACGTCGGCGGTGCCAACGGCGGCATCGGTGCCGAACTTGTGGCGAAGAGCGCGCCCGACGGCTACACGCTGCTGTTCACGTCGATGGGCACACTGGTGATGAACCCGCACATCTACCGCAGCCAGAAGCTGCAGCCCGAGCGCGACCTGGTGCCGGTGGCCAAGGTGTTCGACACGCCGCTGGTCATCGAGGCCCGCCCCGACCGCAACCTGCGCACGCTGGACGACATTGCCACGCGCGCCCGCGGCGGCAAGATGACCTACGCGTCGGGCGGCAGCGGCGCGTCCAGCCATATGGGCGCAGAGCTGCTGAAGTTCCACATGAAGGTGGACATCACGCACATCCCGTACAAGGGCAACGGCCCGGCGCTGCAGGACGTGCTCAGCGGCCAGGTGGACATGATGGTGGACCAGCTGGCGTCGTCGATGCAGCACATCCAGGCCGGCAAGCTGCGCGCGATTGCCGTCACGTCGCCGACGCGCCTGCCGGCGTTGCCCGACGTGCCTTCGGTCGTGGAGCTGGGCCACCCCGAGCTGCAGATGTCGTCGTGGGCTTCGGTCACGGCGCCCGCAGGCACGCCGGCCGACGTGGTGCACACACTGAGCAGCGCGATCCTCGCGTCGCTGCAGGAGCCGGGCGTTCGCCAGGCGCTGGAGAAGAGCGGCGCCGTAGTCACGCCGTCGGGCCCGGCCGAGCTGAAGGCGCTGATGCGGGATGAAACGGAACGCTGGGGCAAGGTCATCCGCGCCGCCAAGATCTCAGGTGACTGAAGAAACGCTGTTCGACGCCCAGCGTCTGCGCCGCTGGGCCATCGCGCCGGTGAAGCGCCGCTTCACGCGCAACGACACGATGCTGTACGCGCTGGGTCTGGGCTTGGGCGGCGATCGGTGCAGTGCCGACGAACTGCGCTTCGTGTACGAACGTGGCCTGCAGGCGCTGCCGTCTTTCGGCACCGTGCTGGCCTACCCCTTCCTCTGGTATGCCGAGCCGGGCACCGGCGTCGATCTGCTCCACGTGGTGCACGCCGAGATGGGCTTCCAGAACCACGCGGCGCTGCCGGTGGAAGGCGAGGTGATCGGCCGCACACAGGTGACGGCGGTGCGCGACAAGGGCGCGCAGGTGGGCGCATTGCTGGTCACCGAGTGCACGGTGCGTGATGCGGCCAGCGGCGCGCTGCTGTGCACATTGCAGTCGTCGTCGCTGGCGCGCAAGCTCGGGGGTTTCGACCCCAAAGGGCTGGAGCGCGGCAGCGCGCCCGAACCCTGGCCCGAGCGCGAACCCGATGCGGTGTTCGAGATGCCGACGCTGCCGCAACAGGCGCTGATCTTCAGGCTCAGCGGCGACTGGAACCCGCTGCACGCCGACCCCGAACGCGCCCGCGCGGCGGGGCATCCGCGGCCGCTGCTGCACGGCCGCTGCACCTTCGGCATGGCCGCCTGGGCCTTGCAACGCACGCTGTGCGGCGGACACGCGGCGCGGCTGACGGCGATGCACGCGCGGATGTCAGGCCCCGTGTACCCCGGCGAGACGCTCCGCACCGAAGCCTGGCGCAGCGGCTCGCAGATCCGCTTCAGAACGCGCGTGCCGGCGCGCCAAGCCACCGTGCTGTCGCAGGGCACGGCACTCATCACCCCCGAGCATTCATCGACAGTTACCAGGAGACAGACCGCATGAACGGCAAGCCCATCACCCGACGCCTCACGCTCGTTGCCATCGCTTCGCTGACCGCACTGGCCAGCGGGCCGGTGCTGGCACAGGCCCTTCCCACCGCCAAGCCGATCCGGCTGGTGACGCCGCTGCCGGCCGGCTCGGCCACCGACGCGGTGGCACGCACGGTGTCCAAGGCGGCTAGCGAGATCCTGGGCCAGCAGATCATCGTGGACAACAAGGCCGGGGCCGACGGCGCCATCGCCGCCATCGACGTGATGCGCGCGCCACCCGACGGCTACACGCTGCTGCTGGGCACGAACAGCCCGCTGTCGGTGGTGCCGGCGCTGAAGAAGGTGCCGCCCTACGACGTCAACAAGGACTTCACGCCGATCACCGACATCGGCCGGTTCACGCTGTTCCTCGTCGTCAACGCCGAACTGCCGGTGCGCAACCTGCAGGAGCTGATCGCCTATGCCAAGGCCAACCCGGGCAAGCTCAGCTACGCGTCGGGCAACACGGCGGGCTTCGTCTCTATGGCGCAGATCAAGTCGCTGGCCAACATCGACATGGTGCATGTGCCGTACAAGGGCGAACCGGCGGCGATGACCGACCTCATCGGCAACCGCGTGCAGCTGATGTTCAGCAACCTGACGACGGCGATGCCGCACATCCAGGCCGGCAAGCTGCGGCCGATCACGCTGACGCTGGACCGCCGCAGTTCATTGCTGCCCGATGTGCCGACGGTGGCCGAGGCCGGCCTGCAAGGCTTCTCGATCGTGTCGTGGAACGCGCTGCTGGGCCCCGCCGGCATGCCGCGCGACGTGGTGGACAAGCTCAACCGCGCGTTTGCGCAGGCCATCGCGCGGCCCGACGTGATCGCGGCGTTGGGGAAACAAGGCATCCCGATCAAGAGCTCGACGCCCGAGGAGCTGGGCACGCTGATCCGCACGCAGCTGCAGAGCTACACGCAGGTGATGCGCTCGGCGGGCATGCAGCCCGAGTGACGCGGCGCGTTCAGCGCGTCCAGGACCACAGCAGCAGCGCCGCGGCCACGCACCAGGCCGCGGTGGCCGCGCTCAGCGTGACAGGCAACGAGGTCTTCACGCTGAGCCAGTACACCGTGACGAGGTAGATCGCATACGGGATCAGCGCCAGCAGCCCGAACAGGGCCGTGGTGCGCAGATCGGGGGGCGCGCGTTCGGTGCCCACGATGTAATGCGCGATCAGGGCGAAGGTGGGAAACAGCGGCACGAGGCCGGCGATGTAGAAGTTGCGCGTCTTCGACAGCAGCGCGATCAGCAGCACCGCGACCGCACCCACCAGACACTTGAGCGCCAGCGACAGCATCGGCTACAGCGCGCCCTTGTCCAGCGCCACCAGTTCCTGCATCAGCCGCGCGTCGGCATGGCGGTCGCCCGACAGGGCGCGGGCGTAGTCGGGAATCGGTGCGCCGTTGATCCAGGCGGCGCAGAGGGCCCCCGTGGCGCACGCGGCCATCGAGCCGAAGCCCGACAGCGCGCCCGCGATGAACGCGCCCGGCACGTTCGTGCGGCCGATGAGCGGCCAGTTCTCCGGCGTCATCGTGTAGTAGCCGCCGTAGTGGTGCATGCCGCGCGGCAGGCGGCCGATGTAGGCCTTGAGGCCGGCGTGCGTGCGGCTGGCGCCACGCAGCAGGATGTCGGGGTAGTGCGGGTCCATCGGCGGTTCGGCAAAAACGTCGGATGATGCCTTGTTGTAGGCCCAACCGAGCTTGACCCACGCGCCGTTCACCGCACCTTCGGGGCGGCAGTGGATGCCACCCGGCATCGGTTCGGTGAGAAAGCGCGTGGCCGGGTTCGCCTCCAGCAGCTCGCGATCGCCATCGTCCCAGGCGAGCTGCTGCGGATCGAGGTCGATCGTGAACGGCAGCGTGCGCGGGATGGCGCCCAGGCGGTCCTCGAACGAGATCTTCTGCTGGTAGACGTTGTGCACGGGCGGTTCGTCGCCGAGCATGCGGCCGATGTCGCGCAGGTAGGGGCCCGCGGCATTGACGATGCGATCAGCCTTCAGCGTTGCCGTGCCCTGATCGGACTGCAGCTCCAGCCGGAACGGCGCGCCCGCGCTGATGCCGCGCACTTTGGCGCGTCGCACCGAGCCGCCGGCGGCTCGGATCGCCTCCAGCATCACCTGGCCCATCTGCTGCGCGCTGATGGATCCAGCGCGGCGCACATGCAGCACGGTGCGGATCTCGGGGTCCAGCGTCGGGAAGGTGGTGCGGATCAGGCCCTGGTCCAGCAGCACATCGACGCCGAGCGGCGCTTGGCTCCACGGCGTGCGCTGCGGCGGCCGGTAGTCGCCGGCCGCGGCTTCGTGAAAGCGGATCAAGCCCGGCTCGCGGCCGTAACCCCGATACAGGTTGTCGATCAGGTCTTGAGGCCGCTGCCGCCGCGTCGCCAGCACATAACCGCCGCGTGTCATGTTGAGGCGCCCGCCCGATTCGCGGTCGAGCGCTTCCATCAGCGAGATCGAATGGTCGGTGAAGGCCGTCATCGTGGGATGCGACCACCAGTTGCGGTAGTTCTCGCCCGACTGCGCCGAGGTCAGGCTCATCGGGTCGCGCGGGTCGACCAGCGTGATGCGCTGCGCGCCGTGCTGCTTCACCAGGTAGTAGGCCACCGCGATCCCGACATTGCCGGCACCGATGATGGCCACGTCCACGTGATCGAGCTGCATGGGTTCTCCGTTTGAAAGGCGCGCCAGATGCGGCGCGCCGTGAGGGTCAGCCACGTTGCAGCAGCGCCATCGTGTCGGCGTTGACTGGAATGCCGCGTTCGGCAGCCAGGCGCCGGTTGCGGTAGCGGCGGTCGGCCGGCAGGCGTTCGGTGCCGGCGGCCTGCAACACGGCGAGCAACGTCTCGACGCGCGCGCCGAAGTCGGCGCCCGCCGAACGTTGCGGATCGATCAGCAGCAGCGTCTGGCCGGCGTTCGAGGTCTGAGCGCCGGGGAAGGCGCCTGAGCCGTCTTCGAAGCCGAAGCGGCTGCCGGTCAGCGCGCCGGCCATGATCTCGACCATCAACGCGATCAGGAAGCCCTTGTGGCCCGCGAAAGGCAGCAGCGCGCCGCCGTCAACGATCTCGGCCGCAACGTGCGTCGCGCGGCCTTCGCGGTCCACCCCAACGCCTTCGGGCAGCGGGTGGCCGTCGCGCGCGGCCAGCAGCACGTCGCCGTGCGCCATCACGCTGGAGGCCTGGTCCCAGACCAGCGGCTCGCCGCCCGGCCGCGGGCAGGCGAAAGCCATCGGGTTCGTGCCCAGCACGCGCTGCTTCGCACCGGGTGCGACCAGCCGGCTGCGCGAATGTACGAAGGCCAGGCACAGCAGGCCTTCGCGGGCGAAGGGCTCCACGTCGGGCCACAGGCAGCCAAAGTGGTGCGAGTCATGGATGGCGATCGAGCACAGGCCCTGGCTGCGCGCCTTGGAGATGGCGTGGTCCCCGGCGCGCGCCAGCGCACCCTGCGCGAAGCCGTTGCGCGCATCGACGCGCAGCACCGCCGGCGCGGCGTCTTCCACCACCATCGCCGTCGCCGGCGCAAGCCAGCCGCTCTTCAGCGTTGACAGATAGGCCGGCAGCCGCGCCAGGCCGTGGCTGAAGGCGCCGTCGCGCTCGGCGGCGACGATGCTCTGCGCAACGGCGCCGGCGCTGACCGGCTCGACGCCGTGCCGCGCCAGCAGGCCGGTGACGGCGGCCAGCAGCTCCGCTTCAGTGAAATGTGGTGCCATCTGTGCAGATTGGATCCAATCATGGATACGATGTCAACGCCGAAATCCCGAGGACAACCATGACCGAACCCGCCCGCCACGACGTTGCCATCATCGGCGGCGGCATCATCGGATCGGCCTGCGCCTACTTCCTGCTGCGCGAATCGCCGGGGCTTGTGGTGTGCGTGATCGAGCCCGATCCGAGCTACGAGTTCGCGTCGGCGCTGCGTGCGTCGGGCGGCTGCAGGGTGCAGTTCACCTGCCCCGAGAACATCGAGATGTCGAAGTTCAGCATCGCCTTCATCCGCGCGTTCGAGGCGACGATGGCCACGGCCAAGCAGCCCGCGTCGGTGGATTGGGTGGAGGGCGGCTACCTCTTCATCGTGCCGCCCGAGGCGGCGGCGGGGCTGGAGCGCAACGTGCGCCGGCAGCAGGCGCACGGCTGCGTCGTGGACTTGCTGAGCCCTTCGCAGCTGAAGCAGAAGTTCCCGTCGATGAACGTCAGCGACCTCGGCGCCGGCGCACACACGCCGCACGACGGCTGGTGCGATCCGCACGGGCTGCTGTGGGGCTTCCGGCGCAAGGCAATCGAACTCGGGGCAAGCTATGTGCAGGCGCGCTTCGAGAGCGCCGAGATTACGGCCGGCCGCATCACGTTGATCGGTCTGTCGAACGGCGGGCGTGTTCACGCCGAGGCCTTCGTCAACGCCGCCGGCGCCTGGGCCGGCGAGGTGGCGCAGCGCTTCGGCATGGCGCTGCCGGTGACGTCGATGCGGCGCTTTGAACACTACTTCACGGCGGGTTCGCCGATCGAGCGGCTGCCGTATGTGAAGGACACGGCGCGCATGGCCTTCCGCTCCGAAGGCCCAGGCTTTTCGGGCGGGCTGGTGGATGGCAACGAAGCGCGCGGCTTCAACTTCGATGTGGACCACGACTACTTCGAACGTGTCGTCTGGCCTGCCGCCGCGCACCGCTTCCCGGCGTTCCAGGCGGCGAAGTGCCACCGCAGCTGGTCGGGCCTGTACGAGGTGAACGAGCTCGACGGCAACCCGGTGATCGGCGCCTGGCGCGGCCTGCCGCAGCTCTACACGGTGGCCGGCTTCTCGGGCCACGGGATGATGCATGCGCCGGCCGCGGCTCGGGGCCTGGCCGAGCTGATCGTGCATGGGCGCTTCGAGAGCATCGACCTCACGCGCCTGGGCTGCGAGCGCATTGAGGCCGCCGCCCCGTATCCCGAAGAGGGCATCCTGTAGCGGACGCCGGCCATGAACAAGCCCGCCTCGGCCCGCATCGTCGATTCGCTGCGCGAGCACATCATCGACGGCCTGCTTCCGCCGGGCATGCAGATCCGCCAGGAACTGCTGGCCGGACAGTTCGGCGTCAGCCGTGTGCCGGTGCGCGAGGCGCTGCGCCAGTTGGAGGCCGAAGGGCTGGTGCGCTCCGAGCTGAACCGCGGCGCCTTCGTCGCGTCGCGCAGCATCGACGAGGTCATCGAGATGCTGGAGATCCGCATTGGCCTGGAAGTGCGGGCGCTGAAGCTCGCGCTGCCCAATCTCGACCGCAAGACGCTGCAGGAAGCGCAGAAGATCCTGAAGCGCTACGACCGAAGCACGACGCCGCAGGAATGGCGAGACCTCAACCTGGCCTTTCACATGTGCCTATACCGGCCCTGCAACCGGCCGCGGCTGGTGAAGATGATCGAGGACGTGATGCTGGGCACCGACCGCTTCCTGCGCACCCACATCTCAGCCACCGTCGGCCGCGAGGGGCCACAGAGCGATCACCGCAGGCTGTTGGCGTTGTGCGCGGAAGGCCAGGCGGCCGCGGCGCTGCGGCTGCTGGAGGCGCACATCGAGCGCACCAAGGCCGCGCTCATGCAGCGCGCGGCGAAGACGCCGGGCGCCGGCACAGGCCACGGCGCCGTGTAGGCAACGCCGCGTTGCAGCCGGAACGGCTGCAACAGTACCCTTGAAGGGGCATGGACAAGGCCGGTGACAATGACCGAGGCCAGTTCGATCCGCAGCATGCCCACATCACCCGCACCGCAGGTTCAGCCCCGCAATCCCCTCCATGGCCTGACTTTGCTGGCGATCCTCACGGCCTTGGTGGAAAGTTATGGCTGGGTTGAATTGGCGCAGCGCATTCCCATACGTTGTTACAGCAGTGATCCCGGAATCGCGTCGAGCCTGAAGTTCCTGCGCAAGACGGCGTGGGCGCGCGAGAAGGTCGGGAGCCTGTACCTGTTCATGCTGCGCGACGTGCGGTCAAGTTGCCCGGAACGGTGATCCCGCCGTACTGGCATCGGGCACCTTCGGCATCTTCGATGCCTTCCCAAACGATTCCGGCCGACAGGCGCATCTGTCGGGCCGGGTGGCCGAGGCGCTTTTCGCGAAGGCGCCCGAGCTCTTCTCGCAAGCGCCGGCTATCGAGAAGATCGACGTGCTGGCGTCGAAACTTCCCCAGTGAAGCAGCGCGCGGGGGCAAAGCCGCCGCGTGAACCCGCAGCCTCGCTGTCCGAGGGAGAGCTTGCATTCGCACCGCGTTGTCGTCGCAGCAGAGCCGGCTCCGCTCGATTGAACACGTTTGGGGTCTCGGTGAAGCCGGCAGATGCCTCATTGGTGGGGAACTGCCATAGAGCTGCCATTGAAGCGGCTGCGCCAAATGGCCGCAGCCACTGCATAGCAGGCATTCCGCATGGTACGCGGCCTGCGCAAAGGGGGCGACAGCCGACGGAGGGATCTGGCGACACCGGAACAATCCGGGAGCGCCAAAGTGAAAGCAATCACCCTTGCTTCCAAGGTCTCATGGCATCTCACGCATGACGGGGGAACGGGTGGGGGAACAAAGGGCTTGCAAGCTCTGGTCATCTGCAGTTGAATCAATGGGTTCAGCCACCCCATCCGCCATCCCGAAAAACTTCAGCGAAATCAACAGCTTGCGCGTAGTGCCCCAGTCCCTGGGATAAACAGCAGGGCGTATCGAAAGTGGCAGCAAGGCGGTATGCCTAGGGCTTCCTCTGCAGTCAGAGTTGCATAGCCCGGCGGCGGTGCCGGCTCTGGGATAAATCCGGGGATGAATCGCGTCGAAGCGACGCCTCCAGTCGACCCATCTCCATCGCGTTGTGCTCCCCGTCCAGCCAGCGGGCGTAGGTGCTCAACAGCATGCCGAAGGAGTGCCCCAGTTGTGACGCGCAGAACGCAGGCGTCATGCCGGACATCAGCATCATCGTCGCGTAGCTGTGGCGGGTGTTGTAGGGCCGCCGGTAGCGCAGCCCCAGCGCTTTCAAGGTCGGCGCCCAGTAGCTGCGCCTGAAGGCGCGCTCTTCCGTCTACCTGATCAGCAAGATGATTCAGCCCAGCGAACTCGACGCATGGGACATGGATCCGCCTGAGCTGCGGCGCGAGCCAGCGGTTGCAGGATGGTTCGCAGGTTGAATCGGCGGTTGAAGAGATACTGCACCTGGCCGAGATAGCGATGGGCGTACTTCTCGAAGCCGAAGGCGTGGTAGGTGCCGGCCAGCGAAGTCTTGATGTTGCCCAGCACTGTGTTCACAGCGAGGGACAGCGGATGCTTGGCGCTGGCCACACCGCCGCCGGTGACGTGAGGCTCGTGCAGGATGCCGGTGCCGTGCACGGCGGTCCAGGCCATCGGAGACGAGCGTGGCAGGTGCCGCCAGCGACTGGTTGGCGAAGGCCTGGACCGCATCTTTGGTGAAGGGCCGCTGCGACCAGCACACCAGCACCGGCTGGCCGGACTCGGTGGTCTGCACGGCGGCCACGAAGGGGATCTTGTTAGGGAAGGTCTGCAAAACCGAGTCTCCAAGGCGCGGTGGATTTGAACTTGGGGC
>DAIMFR010000071.1:0-25900 GCA_036724445.1 Rubrivivax sp.
CAAGCGCGAGGACATCATGGCCGGGCTGCACCGCGCGATCATCCTGCGCGCGATGAGCATCCTGGCGCGCTCGGGCGGCATCCGCGACGAGTTCACCTTCACCGGCGGCGTGGCCAAGAACGAGGCCGCCGTCAAGGCGCTGACCGAGCTGGTCGAAGAGAACTACGGCCAGTTGACGCTGAACATCAACCCAGACTCGATCTACACCGGCGCGCTCGGCGGAGCGACATTCGCGTACCGCGCGGTGGTGGAAGAAGGCAAGACCGCGGAGGCACGGACATGACTATCACTGCAGGCATCGACATCGGCTCCGGCGCCGTCAAGACCGTGCTGTTCCGCAACGATGGCGAGCAGCATGAGTGGCTCGCCAAGCGCTGCGAGCGCATCCGCCGGCGCGACCCGATGACGCTGGCGCGCGAGGGCTTCGACGGCGTGCTCGCCGACGCGGGCCTGAGTGCCGATGACGTCGACTACATCGCCACCACCGGCGAGGGCGAGAACGTCAAGTTCGCCACCGGCCATTTCTATTCGATGACCACGCACGCGCGCGGCGGCGTGTTCCTCGACCCCGAGGCGCGCGCGGTGGTCGACATCGGCGCGTTGAACGGCCGCGCGATCAGCGTCGACGCGCGCGGCAAGGTGCTGCAGTACAAGATGACCAGCCAGTGCGCCAGCGGCTCGGGCCAGTTCCTGGAGAACATCGCGCGCTACCTGGGCGTGGCGGTGGAGGAGATCGGCCCGCTGTCGTGCACCAGCCAGGACCCGGAGAAGGTCAGCTCGATCTGCGCCGTGCTGGCCGAGACCGACGTCATCAACATGGTCAGCCGCGGCATCGCCACGCCCGACATCCTGAAGGGCATCCACCTGTCGATGGCCTCGCGCATCGTCAAGCTGCTCAAGGTCACCGGCGTCAAGGACGGCGTCGCTCTGCTCACCGGCGGGCTGGCGCTGGATACCGGGCTGCTGGCGGCGATCCAGGAAGAGATGGTCAACGAGAAGGTCAAGGTCACAGCGCGCTCGAACCCCGACTCGATCTACGCCGGGGCGATCGGCGCGGCGCTGTGGGGCGACTACCGCCACGCGCGGCTCGCCGAACTGGAGAATGCGGCCGTCGCCGCCTGAATACTGGGAGTCACAACACCATGGCCCTGCTGATCGACGACAACTGCACCGCCTGCGACGCCTGCAAGCCGGTGTGCCCGAACGAAGCCATCGCCGTCGGCGACCCGATCTACATCATCGACCCCTTCCGCTGCACCGAATGCGTCGGTGCCGAGGACGAGCCGCAGTGCAAGCTGGTGTGTCCGGCCGACTGCATCGTGCAGCACCCCGACTTCGTCGAGACGCCGGAGGAACTGCAGGCCAAGTACGAGGCGCTGCACGACTGAGGTTTGGCGCGGGCCGGACACAAGCTCCCCGCACAAGCTCCCCGCACAGGCTCACGGCACGGCCGCGGCCCGATTCGAGGGCGCGGGGCGAATTCTGCGGCCGGCGCGCCTGTCATCGGCCTTCCAACTGCGCTCCCAGGCGGCGCAGCAGCAGCGCGTGCGCCCAGTCCATGAAGGCCTGCACCCGCGCCGCGCGCTTGCGTGCGGTCGGCGTCAGCAGATGCAGCGGCAGCGAAGGGCATTGCCACGCGGGCAGCACGCGCACCAGCCCGCCGCTGCTCAGGTAGTGGCCGGCCACGAACTCGGCCAGCACCAGTATCCCCACCCCGTCCAGACCCGCGCTCAACGCCACCGCGCTGTCGGTGGTCACCAGGCGCGCCGGCACGTCGAACTCGGCCTCGTGGCCGTCCCGGATCAAGCTCACGGGCCGCAGCTTGCCCGACGACGCGAGCACGTAGCCGACCTGGTGATGCCGGCCCAGGTCCTGCGGCGTCTGCGGCAGCCCGTGCTGCTCGATGTAGCGCGGCGCGGCGCAAAGCACGAAGCGCAGGTTGCCGACGCGCCGCGCCGACAAGCTCGAATCCGGCAACGTCCCGCCGCGCAGCGCGCAGTCCACGCCCTCCTGAACCAGGTCGACGATGCGGTCGGTGCATCCAAGCTCGATGGTGAGCTTCGGGTGGCGCTCGAGGAAGCCGCCGATTTCCGGCGCGAACAACAGGCGTCCCATCGCCACCGGCACGTCGACGCGCAAGTGCCCGGCCGGGGCGCTGCTGCCCTTGCGCAGCATGCTCTCCGCCTCGTCCACCTGCTGCAGGATGGCGCAGGCATGCCGGTAGTACGCCAGGCCTTCTTCGGTCGGGCTGACCGAGCGGGTCGTGCGCGTGAGCAGCCGCGTGCCGAGCCTGTCCTCGAGTTGCTGGATCTGCTGGCTGACGGTCGCCTTGTGCCGGCCCAGCTGCAGCGCTGCCTTGGTGTAGCTGCCGCTGTCGAGCACCTGCACGAAGGTGCGCATGGCATCGAATCGGTCCATGGGCGGCTCCGGTGGGACGCCACGATTGTCGGCGAACACCCAACAGTGTGTTGCCCCCCGCGGGCTGGGCGCGGCGCGGCGTGATGCCTACAGTGCAGGTCATCGCTGCGCGCCGAGTGCTGAACTGTTCACCGCTTGACGCGGCATCGAAGCGCAGCGGCACGCCGCGGCCCGCACGCCACCCTGACGAAGAAATCGCCATGCCCAAACGCATTCACTTGATCGCCGGGGTCCTCGCTCCGCTGTGCGTCGCCGCGTTCTTCCTGTCCACCGTGCTGGTCGAGCTGTTGGGCTCGCATGACGCGGTCGCCCGGGTCAAGTCGCTGATCGTGTCGCCCGGTCTGTGGATCATGATTCCGGCCATCGCGGTGACCGGAGCCAGCGGCATGTTGCTCGCCAAGTCGCGCAAGGGCCGGCTCGTCGCAGGCAAGAAAAAGCGCATGCCCCTCATTGCCGCCAACGGGCTGCTGATCCTCGTGCCCTGCGCCATCGCGCTCGACCGCTGGGCGGCGGCCGGGGCGTTCGACGCCAGCTTCTATGCCGTGCAGATCGTCGAACTGATCGCCGGCGCCATCAACTTCACCTTGATGGGGCTGAACGCGCGGGACGGCCTGCGCCTGGCCGGCCGGCTGCGCCTCATGCAGGCTGGGTGATCAGGAGCCCTCTGATGCGGACGTGCGATCAGCCGCATGAGAACGCGGCCTGCTGTCGTGAAGCGTTGTGCGACACCTGCCCGCGGACGTCAACGGACGACCTCCAGCGCGGCCAGGCCGTGAGACGACGATTCTGACGCGGCGGGGATGCGCTCAGCGCGCCTTCGTCTTCCTGAACAGGTCCAGCTCGACCTCCCAGCTCGGCTCGGGTAGCCTGAACAGAGATGGCCTTGCCGTGCATGTGTTCGGGGACCAGCCGGGTGCCGTAGGCCGCGATCATCGGCCACATCACGCCCGCGCAGATGCCGCCGAGAATGCGGGCGGCCACGATCAGCTCGTAGGACGAGGCGATGGCGACGACGATGTTGGAGGCCGCGAAGCCGATCAGCAGCGCCAGCAGCAGCTTCTTGCGGTTGACCGCCAGCGTCGCGCTGACCAGCGGGATGGCGCAGACGGCAGGGGCCAGCGCATAGACACCGACGAGCAGGCCGACCTGGCTCTCGGACACGCCCAGGCCTGCGGTCATCTGCGGCAGGACGCCCGACGGCACCAGCTCGGACAGAATGCCGACGAAGGTGACGCTGGCCATCAGGCCGAAGACGAACCAGGAAAACTTCTGCATGCCGACGGGCGGGGCGGTCGCGGACACGTAGGTCTCCTCGGTCGAGCGTCCGGGGCCGCTTCAGGCCTTCTTGGCGTCCTTGCCCTTCAGCCGCGCCTTGAAGGCGTGCCACTTGTCGCCGAGTTCGTCGCTCCAGTTGTCGAACTTGTCCTTCCACTCGTCCTTCTGCTGGTCGCGCAGCACGCGCCGCGCTTCCTTGGCGGCGGCGTTCTGGGCGTCGCGCACGGCCTCCACCTCGGCCAGCACGGCAGCCGCGGGGCGGCGCAGCACCCAGCCGTCGAGGCCGGCGGCCAGCTTGTCGACCACTTCGTCGGCGTATTCACCGAGCGTGGCGACGACGGCAGTGGCCCCCGGCGGCACGGCGTTCAGCATCTGGTCGATCAGGCTGGCGCGGGCGTCGATCTTGTCCGCCGAGACCGCCGAGCCGATCAGCGCACCCGAGGCGGCGCCCAGCAGCACGCCCAGCGGACCGGCCAGGATGCCGACCACCGAACCCACCAGCGTGCCGACCCAGGGGGCGGTGCCGGCGCTGCCGTCGGTCGCCGCGTCGCGCACGCTGAAGGCGCCGCCGGCGTCGCGCGCGATGACGGCCGCGTTGCGCACCTGGACGCGGCCCTGCAAGGCGGCCTGCTTGAGTTCGCTCAAAGCCTGGTAGGCCTTGCTGTCTTCGGCGAAGCTGATGACGACGACGTTCTCTTGCATGATGCTCCCTCATGGTGGTAAGTGAGCAGTCATTCTGTGCGGCGCTCACACCGCTGTCAGTGGCGTGGTGCGCCAGCGGACTGGCGGCCCGCGCCATGCCGGCGGGGGTGGACACCGGTGATCGCGCGCACTTCGCGCTTGTTCCGGCGGCATGGCCGCCGCGTCGCGCAGCGGCGGCAGCCGGCTGACTGATTGACCGGTCTAAGCTGCCCGGCGTGAACGCAGCACCGCCGTCGCGGTGTTGGCGATGAAGGCCACCAGCGCCAGCGCCGACAGCAGCGCTCCCCAGCGCGTCCAGTCGTGCTGCCCGCTGGCGTCGCCGGCCACGCGCAGCAGCAGCGAGGCATGCAGCAGCGCCAGCGGGGCATAGAACAGCGGGTGGTAGGCCAGGTTCACGCGCAGCACGGCCGGAAAGATGATCGGCGCGTGGCCGAAGACCATCGAGAACACGAAGCCGAGCAGCAAGGCGTGCAGCGCCGCGTCGTAGGCCGGCGCGCCGGGCGCCAGTCCGGCCGCGGCGATCAGCGCGCCGCCGAAGCCGAGCCAGAAGTAGCCTGCCAGCAGGCACACGGCGATGAAGCGCGTCAGCCCCTGCTGGCGCACGGTGCGCCGGGCGACGTCCTGCTTCAGCAGCCACAGCGCCAGCGCCAGCAGTGCCAGCCCGAACAGCCGCGGCCCGACCGGCGTGGCCCAAGCCGCCAGCGCTGCTGCGGTGAGCAGCACGATGCCGGCGAAGACGCGCGCCGCGGCGGGCGACGGCGGCATGAAGCGCGACAGTTCCAGCCGCTCGCCGGCGATGGTCAGCACCAGGAAGGCGATCCACCAGCCGACCACGCCGTGCACCTGCGCACCCAGCGCCCACAGCACGTTGCCGGCCAGCCAGCAGCCGGCCGCGAGCGCGATCACGCCGTTGAAGCCGGTGCGCTGGCGGCGCAGCACGTCCAGCGAAGCCGCCAGCAGCACCGCCGCGGCGCCGACGGTGAACCACGGCGTCCACGGCGCCGCGCCGTGCAGCGCCGCCGCGCTGCCCAGGCCGGCCAGCAGCGGCGCGCCGTAGGCCCAGGCGTGGCCGATGGCCACGGCGCGCTCCAGCGAGATGACCACGCCGAAGAAGCCGCACACCATCAGCGGGCCGTGCAGCGCCGCCGCGCCGGCCGCGGCATCGGGCATGGTCCAGCCCAGCCGGGCCAGCCCGGCGCCGATGCCGGCGAACAGCGCGACGAAGCCCAGCAGCAGCAGCGGCAACCGTTCCCAGGCGACGCGGCGCGTGCGCGCCGCGGGCCCGGTCACCGCGGCGCCCAGCCGAAGTGATCGCGTGCGAAGCCGCTCATCAGCTCGGGTGTCCACGGCGGATCCCACACCAGTTCCACGTCCACCGGCGTGCCCTGCGGCAGCGCCCCTGCGACGGCGGCATGCGCCTCGTCGATGATCATTTCGGCCATCGGGCAGGCGGCGCTGGTCATCGTGATCTGCACCTGCACGCCTTCGTCCTGCGAGACCTGGATGCCGTACACCAGCCCCAGGTCGACGATGTTCATGCCGGCCTCGGGGTCGAGCACCTGGCGCAGCGCATCGCGCACCTGGTCTTCGTCGATCGGCACTGCGTTCACTGGACTACCCGCACTGCGTGCTCGAGTATGAGCGCTTTGGAGCGGCCACGCGAGCCGCCGGGGGCTGACACAGGGTGTCTCATGCCGCTTCCGGCAGACGGCGCACGAAGGACAGGCGCTCGCCGGGTTCGAATCCCAGTGCGTCGAGAAAGCCGAGCAGGCGCAGGTCGCGCAGCGGCACGATCGTTTCGACGCGCTCGACGCGCAGCGCGCCGAGGTTGGCGAACAGCTGCGAGACGAGCGCGCGGCCGACGCCGCGGCGCGCGTAGTCCGGGTCGACGCCGATCGTGTCGAGCACCGCCACCGGCTCCGGCCGGCCGAAGTCGCCGAGGTCGGCGCGCGCCATCAGCGAGCCGACCACGGTGCCGTCGCAGCGCGCGCTCAGTGAGACGCGCACGCTGGTGTCGTCCATCGCCTCGGCCAGCCGCGCCGCCATGTACTCGCGCCGGTCGCGGCCGGTGATCGTGTGGTCGATGCGCACGATCGCGTCCAGATCGTCGGGCGTCATCGAGCGCACGTCGGCGCGGTCGCGCGCCAGCCGCTCGTGGTCGTTGGCCTCGGGCCGGCCGTAGTCGATCTCGCGCGGCGGCTCGAGCGGGGCCTCGGCGTCGTCCCGTTCGGCGCGATAGGCGCCGCCGTCGACGCGGCTGTGCACGACCACCTCGGGCGCCAGCTCGAAGCCCAGGCTGTCGAACCAGCCCAGCAGCGCGCCGTCGTGCCAGCTCGCGGTGGTGCGGATCGCGGCGCAGCCGTGGCGCGCGCCCCAGGCGGCCAGCGCGTCGAACAGCGCGCGGCCGATGCCCTGCCCGCGCTGGTCGCTGCGCACACCCATCGCCTCGAGCCGCAGTGCGCGCCGGCGCTGGCCGAACTCGCCGGCCAGCACGCGCGCGAGCATGAAGCCGACGGCGCCCGAGGCGTCGCTGGCGGCGAACTGCGCGTGCAGCGCCGGCTCGCGCTGCGCGGCGCGCAGCCGGCGCTCGATGTAGTCGCGGCGGCTGCGGCCTTCGTCGGCGGCGTCGATGGCCACCACGGCGGCCAGGTCGGCCGGCGCGAGGGCACGAATCGTGTGCGAAGCATGGGAGACGGGCATCGAGGTCATGGCGGATCCTTAGGGACGGGCGGCAGGCTGTCAATCTGCCGCGTAGGCGAACGCGAGTTCGCGGTCGGTGTCGTCGTCGAGCAGGTCGTCCAGAAGCGGCAGCAGCGCCATCGTCTCCTTCTGGATGTGCGCGACCTGGCGTTCGACGATCTCGAGCACCAGCCGCTTCAGCGTCGCGGTCTCGGCGGCGGCCAGCGTACCGGCCGCCGCCGCGCGCGCCAGCGGCAGCAGTTCGGCTGCGACCGCGCGGATCGATTCGTGCTCCTCGGTCAGCAGCGCCGCCAGGTCGCCGTCGCCGGCCTCGGCCATGCGCGGGAACAGTTGCGCCTCCTCGAAGCCGAAGTGGCGGTCGACCTCGTGCTCGAGGTGGCGCACCAGCCGGCCGGCCAGTGCCGGCACTTCAGGATCGCCGGTGCGGGCGAAGGCGTGCTCGGCGCGGCCGAGCAGGTCGAGGTTGGCGCGATGCTCGTCGTCGAGCGCCTGCGAGACCTGGCGCGAAAAGCTCATGCGGACTCCTGGGTGGCGGCGGGCGCGCGCCCGGCGCAGCGTTCAAATCAGTATTGCAATACCAGAATAGCCGCCGCGGCGCGGCCGGTCTTTGCAGCAGATCAAGTCCGCGTGTGCTGGCGGCCGGCTTCGGCCGGGCCGGCCGTGGCCTGCGCGAGCCGGCGCATCAGCACCGCGAAGAAGGCGGCGAAGGCCAGCGCTCCGCCGAGCCCGACCGCGCCGGCGGCGGCGGCCAGCAGCGCCTGGTCGCTCAGCGCCGCGGCGGCCAGCAGCGCCAGCGCCGCGCCATGCGCGCCGAAGTGCCAGGTCAGCGGGCGCTCGAGCGTCAGCGCCGATGGCGTCGGCGGCCGCCGCTGGCCCTTCGCGGCATGCATGGACGCGAGGAACGGCAGGATGCGCTGCAGCACGCCGAGCAGGAAGCTGAGCAGCCAACCGCCGACCAGCGCGACGCCGAACAGCCGGCCGAGCGCATCGGCCGGCGCGCCGAGCACCAGCGCCAGCCCGAGCATCAGTGCGAGCCCCAGGCACGCCCAGCCGAGCTGCATCAGCCGCAGGCCCCGGCCGAGGTCGCGGCGCATGCCGGTGGCCAGCACGCGCTGCATCAGCCGCAGGTGCAAGCCCCAGGCGAGCACGCCGGCCAGCAGCGCAGCGACGCGCAGCGGCTGCGGCGCGAAGCCGAAGTCCTCGGCGAAGGCGGCGAGCGCGCCGGCCGCCACTGCCGCCAGCGCCGCGGCGCCCGCGGCGAGCTGCGCCCGCTCGCCGGGCACGCCGGCCAGTGCGAACATCGGCAGCAGGATGTAGGCCAGGCCGAAGGCGAGCAGGCCCATCACGCCGAAGGCGCCGCTGACCAGATGCAGGCTGCGCGCGGCGCCGGCATCCAGCCACGGCCGGCCGAGCCACAGCGCGACCAGCGCGGCGGCGCTGAGTCCCAGCGCGGCGAGCGCGGCCAGCGCGCCCCAGCCGTGCAGCACGACGCCGGCCATGCCGCGCGCGCCGCGCAGGTTCAAGCCCAGCAGCACCGCCCACAGCGCCAGCGCGGCGAGCACCGCCGTCGCGCCGGCAGCCAGCCAGACCGGCCGCGCCAGCCCCATGCCGACGGTGAGGATCGCCACGCCGGGCACGTAGAGCCACCACAGCGCGGCGGCCAGCCGCTGCGATCGAACCGGCTGACGCGTGGCCACCGGCAGCAGCTGCAGGCTCGCGCCGATGGCGCTGCACAGCAGCGTGCCCAGCGTCACCAGATGCAGCGCGGCCAGCGGCCAGCCCAGGCCGTGCCGCCACAGCGGCCACTGCGCCGCGCCGCCGAGCAGCGCAGCCCAGGCCAGCGCGTGGAAGACCACCGCTGCGCCGAAGAAGCGGAACACCACCGACGCCGGCAGCAGCCGGCTCTTCGCGCCGGCGAGGAAGGTGCCGCCCAGCTTGCGCGGCGCGCGCTTCGGTTCAGCCGCCGCAGCGTCGCTGGTGCCCATGCCTGCGCCTCCTGCCACAGCGGCCACGGCTGCCCTGCCTGCACTTCCTGCCACGGCTGCGCCTCATGCCGCGTCCGGCCCGGTGGCGCTCAGCCGCAACCGCACCTCGCCCGGATCGCCGGCGATGGGCTCGGCAGCCCAGCCGATCTGCGCCAGCTCCGGGTAGAGCATCAGCGGGTCGCGGTCATGGTGCACGATGAGCACCGCGTCGCGCGGCAGCCCGCGCAGCAATTGCAGGATCTGCACCAGCGGCTGCGGCGGCGCCAGACCGCGCACGTCGATGTGCCAGCCCTCGCGGTCCTGCCACGGCGCCATCGCGTTGCCCTTTCAGCGGTCGTACTGCTGGATCAGCGCACGCGCGGCTTCGAGCGGCGCGGCGCCGTTGCCCCCCTTCATGGCTTCTCCGCCTAGTCGCCCTGGAAGACGGGCTTCTGCTTGGCCGCGAAGGCGTGATAGGCGCGCTCGAAGTCCTTGGTCTGCATGCAGATGGCCTGCGCCTGCGCCTCGGCCTCGATGCACTCGCCCAGGCCCGAATTCCATTCCTGCCACAGCATCGTCTTGGTCATCGCGTGGCCGAAGCTCGGGCCTTCGGCCAGATCGCGCGCCAGCGCCTGCGCCTCGGCGAGCAGCTGCTCCGGCTCGACCAGCCGGTTGTAGAAGCCCATGCGCTCGGCCTCCTCGCCGCCGACGGTGCGGCCGGTGTAGAGCAGGTCGGCCGCGCGCGACAGCCCGATCAGCCGCGGCAGCAGCGAACACGCGCCCATGTCGGCACCGGCCAGGCCGACGCGCACGAACAGGAACGCGAGCTTGCTGCGCGCCGTGGCCAGCCGCAGGTCCGACGCGCAGGCGATCATCGCGCCGGCCCCGGTACATACGCCGTCGATCGCCGCGACGACCGGCTGCGGGCAGGCGCGCATCGCCTTGACCAGGTCGCCGGTCATGCGCGTGAATTCGAGCAGCTCGGGCATGTCCATCTTCACCAGCGGGCCGATGATCTCGTGCACGTCGCCGCCCGAGCAGAAGTTGCCGCCGGCGCCGGTGAACACCACCGCCTTGATGTCGGTGGCATAGACCAGATCGCGGAACAGGTCGCGCAACTCGCCGTAGGAGTCGAAGGTCAGCGGGTTCTTGCGCTCCGGGCGATTCAGCGTGATGGTCGCCACCTTGCCGGCGACCGACCAGTCGAAATGGCGTGCGGCATGGCCGGCAAACTGCAGGCGTTTCATGGTGTCGATTCCTTTGTCTTTGTGGTCCGGTGAAGTGATCAGGCCTCGTGCTGCGGATCGGCGCGCCACGGCAGCGACGGCCGCGGCGTGCGCGCCAGCCAGTCGTCCAGCGCCTGCACGTGCTCGGTCTCCTCGGCGGCGAATTCCTGCGCCAGGCGGCGCACCTCGGCGTCGCCGGCATCGGCCGCGACCTGCGCATAGAAGGACTGCGCGCGGAACTCGTTCTCGCGCGCATAGCGCAGCGCGGCGTAGGCGCTCAAGCCGGGGTCGAAGGCCTCCTCGCCGCCGACCTCTGGCGGCTGGCGCCAGCGGTACTGCCACGAGCGCAGCGCCGGCAGCGCGACGCCCTGCGCGCGCGCGACGATCGAGTCGTGGTGCAGCCTTGAGTAGCGCACCATGTCGCGGAAGGTCGCGGCGACCTCGTCGTTGCGGTGCGCTTCCATCATGTCGGCCAGTTCGAGGTAGCGCTCGGCCGCCTCGTGCTCGAGCGCGATCGCGTGGGCCAGGAATTCGGGCAAGGCCATGTCCATCGCGCCGCCCCTCAGCCGGCCATCGTCAGCCCGCCGCTGACGCTGAGCACCTGCCCGGTGCAGTAGCTCGACGTGTCGCCAGCGAAGAACAGCACCGCGTCGGCCACCTCCTCGGGCTTGCCCAGGCGGCGCAGCGGGATCGCCTTGATCAGCGCGTCCTTGACCTTGTCGGGCACCGCGGCCATCAGCGGCGTGTCGGTCGGCCCCGGGCAGACGCAGTTGACGCCGATGCCGTAGCGCGCGGTCTCGCGCGCCAGCGACTTGCTGAAGGCGATCAAGCCGCCCTTGGCCCCGGCGTACACGGTCTCGCCGAGGCTGCCGACGCGGCCGGCGTCGCTGGCGATGTTGACGATGCGGCCGCTGCGGCGCTCGATCATCGGCGGCAGCAGCGCCTTGGTCAGGTGCATCGGCCCCATCAGGTTCAAGGCGATCAACTGCTGCCAGAACTCCGGCGTGCCCTCCAGGAACGGCGCGGTGCGGCCCCAGCCGGCGCCGTTGACGAGCACGTCGACCGCGCCGGCGCGGCTCAGCACCGTGTCGGCGAAAGCAGTGATCGACTCGAGCCGGGTCAGGTCGACTTCGACGAACAGCGCGCGGCCGCCGCCGGCTTCGATTTCGGCGGCACGCGCGCGGCCCTTGTCGGGCTGCACGTCGGCAACGATCACCGACGCGCCGGCGCCGGCCAGCTTGCCGGCCACGGCGCTTCCGATGCCGGACGCCGCGCCGGTGACGACGGCCCATCGATCCTTCAGGTTCATGTCTGCTTCTCCTTCGCGGGCGTGCCCGCCTTGTCGAGGAACGCCGCCACGCGGCGGCGGGTTTCGGGGTTTTCGTACAGCCGCCGCGTGGCGGCGATTTCGGCGGCGAAACCGTCGCCGTGCGCTGCGCCGGCCAGCGCGAGGCAGCGCTTGTTCTCGGCCAGCGTGCTGCGCGGGACTGCCGCGCCACGCTGCGCCAGCGCCGCGGCGGCATCGGCCAGCTGCGCGCGCGGCACGGCCCACTGCACCAGCCCGAGGCGCAGCGCTTCGGCGCCGTCGACGGTCTCGGCGCCGAGGATCAGCCGGCGCGCGATGCCGGCGCCGGCCAGCGCGCTCAGCCGCTGCGTGCCGCCGGCCGCGGCGAGCAGCCCGAGCCCGGCTTCGGGCAGGCCGATGCGCGCCTCGTGCGCGGCGATGCGCCAGTCGCAGGCCAGCGCCAGCTCGAAGCCGCCGCCGACGCAGGCGCCGCCGAGTTCGGCCAGCGTCACGCAGGGCGCGTTCTCGAGCCGCGCGAACACGCGCTGCATGTCCTGCACGATGGCCACCATGCGGTTGCGGCCGGCCGCCGTGGCGGTCGACTGGCGGATCAGTTCGAGATCGGCGCCGGCGCAGAACACCTTGTGCGCGCTGCGCAGGTGCAGCACCGAAATGCCGTCGTCGCCCTCGGCCAGGTCGAGCACGGCGTCGAGTGCGGCGAGCAGCGCGTCGTCGATCGCATTCACCGGCGCGCGCTGCAGCGTCGCGACCAGCGCCGGTCCGCTGCGCTGCACGCCGATCAACGGGGGCTGCGCGGCGCTCATCGGCTTGCCCCCGCAGCGAGCGAGCGCTCGCGCAGCTCGCGGCGCAGCAGCTTGCCGGTGGGCGTGCGCGGCAGCACGTCCACGCGCTCCAGCTGCGCCGGCCGCTGGTATTGCGGCAGCGCGCCGATGCGCTCGGCCAGCGCCGCGCGCAGCGCCGCCTCGTCGGCCGGCGCGGCGGCGAAGAACAAGGTCACCGCCTCGACGCCGTCGGCATCGGGGATGCACACCGCCGCGGCTTCGCGCAGCCCGGGCAGGCCGTCGCCGAGCTGCTGCTCGAGCTCGACCACGTTGAGCCAGCGGCCCTTGATCTTGACCAAGGAGTCCTCGCGCCCGGCGAAGCGCCAGCCGCCGCCTGCGGTGCGCACGAACAGGTCGGCCGGGCAGAAGCGCCCGTCGCGGAAGCTCTCGGCCTGCGCCGCCGGGCGGTCTAGGTAGCCCAGCGCCTGCGTCGCGCTGCGCACCAGCAGCCGCGTCGGCCCGCCGGCGTCGGCCGCGGCCGGATCCAGCGGCTCGATCTCGGCGCCGGGCGAAGGCATGAACCCGTCGTCGCCGTCGAGCGCGGTCAGCACCAGCACCAGCACCTCGGAGGCGCCGTAGCCGTCGATCATCGGCAGCCCGGCGGCCTGGTGCCAGGCCTGGCGCAGCGTGGCCGGCAGCGCCTCGCCGGCCGACACGCAAGCGCGTACGCCGGCCGCCGTGATCGTCGGCGCCAATCCCTCGTGCAGCAGGTTGCGGTACAGCGACGGCACGCTGAACAGCAGTTGCGGCCGCGCGGCGGCGACGCGCTGCGCCACCGACTGGGCGGTCGGCCATTCGGGGTCGAGGATCAGCGTTGCGCCGTTGCGCAGACCGGCGAGCAGCAGGTTGGTCAGCGGGTAGGCGAAGAACAGCTTGGAGCTGGCGAAGAGCCGGTCGCCGGCGCGCATGCCCATGCGTTCGGCCGCGATGCGGCCGACCTCGCGCACGCAGCGCTGCGCGTGCACGACCGCCTTGGGCCGGCCCGAAGTGCCCGACGAATGCACCCAGAACGCCGGGCTGTCGTCGGCCAGCGGCACCGGCGGCACCGGTGTCGCCGCGGCCACCGCGTGCCGGCCCTCGGCCAGCGTGATCACGCGCGCGTGCCACGGCGCGGGCGTGTCGCCGGCGTCTTCGGCGACGATCACGTTGAAGCCGGCCTCGTCGAGGATGTACTGCCACTCCGGCGCCGGGATGCGCGGGTTGACGCCGACGGCGACGCCGCCGGCCCACAGCGTGCCGAGCCAGCACACCACCCAGTCGATGCCGTCGGGCAGCTTGACCGCGACGCGGTCGCCCGGCTTCAGGCCGCGCGCATGCCAGACCGCGGCGGCGCGCGCGACGCGGTCGCGCAGCTGGCCGTAGCTGATGCGCTCGCCGCCGCACTCGATCGCCGGCGCGTCGTCGGCGTGGCCGGCGAGCAGCAGCTCGGCGGCGTTGATCGCCGCGCTGCCGGGCGCGGCGGCATGCGCATCCAGCGTCGGCAGCACGCCGCCGAACAGCCCCGGCATGCGGTTGCGCCAGCGTGCGTATTCGGTGCTCAGGATCTGCACGTGCTCGCGCTCCTCGGCGGCGAGTTCGTCGTACAGCCGGCGCTCGGGCGTGCCGGGTGCGATCGCCGCGGCGCGCTCGGCGAAAAAGCTCACGGCGCGCTTTTCCAGCGCGATCGCCAGCTTGAACAGGTCGGCGGCATCCGCGGGCGGCGTCGCGCCGGCGTAGACCGCGGCGGTGCGCAGGCTGAACTCGGCCGACGGCGCGGGCACCTCGACGTGATAGCGCCGCGCCAGCGTTTCCATGTGCTCGCCTTCCATCACCGCAAAGCGGCTGAACAGCGTGCGCAGCTCGGCGTCGCCGCAGTCGGCGGCGGCGCGCTGGTAGAAGGCGCGCCCGCCGAGCTCGATCTCGAAGGCGGTGCGCACGGCCGCGGCGGCGGCCGTGTCGGCCGCATCTGCGGCCGGGGCCCCGCTGTCGTTCAGCGCGAGCGGACCGCCGCACTGCGGGCAGCCGCCGTAGGGGAACGCGAAGCCTTCGCTGAGCTTGCCGCATGCGCCGCACTGCCACTGCATCGGCGCGCCGGCGCAGCAGATGTACGGCCCCTCGTCCTGGTCGGCCAGCGGCTGGTGGCACTTCGGGCATCGCATCATGTCGGCCTCTCCTCAGGTCCTCAGGTCGTCTCGGCGGCCTGCGTCGACTGCGGCGCAGACGCTGCCTCGGGCGCGGGTGGCCAGCCGCTGCGGCCGTCCGCGATCCAGGCGCCGATCGCAGACGCGGCGCGCCGGCCAGCGGCCATGGCCAGGATCACGGTCGCGCCGCCGGTGACGATGTCGCCGCCGGCAAACACGCCGCGCAGATTGGTCGCCTGCGTGGTTTCGTCGGCGACGATGTAGCCGCGCTGGTCCAGCGCCAGCCCCTGGGTCGCGCGGCCGACGATCGGATTCGCCTTGGTGCCGAGCGCGTAGATCACCGTGTCGCAGGCGAACTCGACGAATTCGTCGAGCGGCACCGGGCTGCGCCGGCCGCGTGCGTCGGGTTCGCCCAGCGTCATGCGCTGCGCCTTCAGTGCGCGCACGTCGCCTTGCGCGTCGAGCACGATTTCCACCGGCGCGTGCAGGAAGCTGAAGACCACGCCTTCCTCCTTGGCGTGGCGCAGCTCCTCGACGCGCGCCGGCGCTTCGGCTTCGCTGCGCCGGTAGACGCAGCGCACCTCGGCCGCACCCAGGCGCTTCGCGGTGCGCAGGCAGTCCATCGCGGTGTTGCCGGCACCGATCACGACCACGCGCTGGCCCAGGCCGATCGGCGTGTCGCGGTACGGGAAGCGGTCGCCGCCCATCAGGTTGACGCGGGTCAGGAACTCGTTGGCCGAGGCCACCTGCCCGGCGGATTCGCCCGGGATGCCGAGGAAGCTCGGCGCGCCGGCCCCGGCGGCGACGAACACCGCGTCGAAGCCCATCGCGCCGGTGAGCTGCTCGATGCGGAAGGTCTTGCCGATGACCTTGTTGGTCTGGAACTTCACGCCGGCCTCGCGCAGCCGGTTGACCTCGCGCTCGATGATGTCGCGCGGCAGCCGGAACGACGGGATGCCGTAGCGCAGCACGCCGCCGACCACGTGCAGCGCTTCGTAGACGGTGACCTCGGCGCCGAGCTTGACCAGATCGGCGGCGGCGGCCAGGCCGCCCGGGCCGGAGCCGACGATCGCCACCTTGCCCAGCGGCTGCCTGAGCGCAGGCGGCGGCACCGGCCGCGGCGCGGCGAAGTCGCCGACGAAGCGCTCGAGCCGGCCGATGGCCACCGGCTGCATCTTCGCCTTGATCAGCACGCACTGCGCCTCGCACTGGCTCTCCTGCGGGCACACGCGCCCGCACACCGACGGGAACGGGCTCGAGTCGTAGATCGCGTCGACCGCGGATTCCAGGTCGCGCAGCAGCAGGTGGCGGATGAAGCGCGGGATGTCGATGCGCACCGGGCAGCCTTCGATGCAGGTCGGCTTGATGCACTGGATGCAGCGCTCGCTCTCGCGCAGCGCGGCGGCCCAGTCGTAGCCGAGGTTGACCTCGTCGAAGGTCTGTGCGCGCGCGTGCGGCTCGCGCTCGGGCATCGGCACCTGCGTGCGCTCCAGCGCCGAATACTTCTTGTAGGTGCGCTTGCCCTGGCGGACCAGCAGTTCCTCGAGGCTGCAGACATGGTCGAGGTCGGCGCTGGCCCGGCTCTCCTCGGCCTTGAAGCGCTTCTGCCGCGCCAGCAACTGCTCGAAGTCGATCTGGTGGGCGTCGAAGTCGGGGCCGTCGACGCAGGCGAACTTGACTTCGCCGCCGACGCTGACGCGGCACGAGCCGCACATGCCGGTGCCGTCGACCATGATCGTGTTCAGCGACACCTTGGTCGGCACCGCATACGGGCGCGTGGTCTCGGTGCAGGCGTGCATCATCGGCATCGGGCCGATGGCCACCACCAGATCGGGGCGGTCGTGCTCGATCACCTCCTTCAGCGCCGCGGTGACGAAGCCGGCGCGGCCGGCGCTGCCGTCGTCGGTGCAGACGATCAGCTCGTCGGCCCATTCGCGCAGCTTGTCGTCCCAGAAGATCAGCTCCTTGTTGCGAAAGCCGACGATGCAGGTCGTGCGGCAGCCGGCCTGCTTGAAGGCGCGCAGCTGCGGATACACCGGCGCGACGCCGAGGCCGCCGCCGACCAGCACGACGTGGCCGGCGCGGTCGATGTGCTGCGGCAGCCCGAGCGGGCCGACGAAGTCGGCGAAGGAGTCGCCCGCGGCGTAGCGGTCGCGCATCTCGCGCGTGGTGCGCCCCAGCGCCTGCACGACGACGCTGACCGTGCCGCGCTCGCGGTCGAAGTCGGCGACGGTCAGCGGGATGCGCTCGCCGGCCTCGTCCAGCCGCAGCATCACGAAGTGGCCGGCCTCGGCGGCCTGGGCCACGTCAGGCGCGTCGACCTCCCACAGGAAGGTCTGCTCGGAGAATTGTTCGCGGCGAACGATGCGGGTCATGGCGTGTGCCTCGCGTTCTAGGCTGCGTTCCAGAGCTCGTCGACGAGCCGGCGCACCAGCGCCTGCGCCATGCGGCGGCGGTACCTGACCGCGGCGACGGTGGTCGCCAGCACGTTGCTCGTCGTCTGCACCGCCTTGGCCAGCGTCTGCGCGGCGGCGGCGTCCCAAGGCGCGCCGAGCAACGCGCCGGTGGGTACGACCAGCGGCGCCGAGTTGGTGCCGGTGATGGCCACGCGCAGGCCGGCCAGCCGCCCGCCGTCGCGCCTCAGCGCCACAGCGGCACCCGCCAACGGGAAGTCGACCGCGTCGCGCACGCGCGCCTTCGCGTAGTCGGCGCGCCAGCCTGCGGCCGGCGGCACGAGGATGGCGCTGAGCCACTCGCCGGGCTGCAGCGTCAGGCGTTGCTTGCCGTCCTCGACGAACAGCGCCGCCAGCGGCAGCGTGCGTGCACCGGCAGGGCCGGCGAGCTCGGCCTGCGCATCGAGCACGATCAATGCCGGCGCCACGTCGCCGTGATAGGTGGCATAGCAGCGGTCGCTCTTGACGACGACGTGGCACTTGTCGCCGCGGTACTTGAGGCAGAAGCCGTTGCCGGCGCGCCACCACTCGCTCTGGTTGTAGAACACGCAGCGCGTGTCCTGGCACAGGTTGCCGCCGAGCGTGGCCGCCTCGCGGTGCGTCGCGCCGGCCACCAGCCCGGCCGCCTTGGCCAGCGCCGGCCAGCCGGCGCGCACCGCGGCAGCGTCGGCCAGCGCCGCCAGCGTCGCGGTGGCGCCGGCGCGCAGGCTGCCTTCCGGCTGCACGGCGATCGAGTCGAGCGCCGGGACGGCCGTCAGATCGACCAGCGTGCGCGGTGCGCCGATGCCGCGGCGCAGGTTGGGCAGCAGGTCGGTACCGCCGGCGAGCGCCAGCGCGCCGTCCTCGGCCAGCGCGCGCACGGCCTCGCCGAGGTTCGCCGGACGCAGCATGCGCACTTCATGCAGCGCGTTCATGCGGGCTCCTTCGCAGCACGCGCGGCCCGTGCCGCGGCGGCCTGCTTGGCATCCAGCAGCTCGGCGATGCGCTCGGGGCTGAGCGGGAAGCTGTCGCAGTCGATGCCGGCCGCTTCCTGCACCGCTTCGCGCACGGCGGGCAGGAAGCCGGCGAGCATGCCTTCGGACGCCTCCTTGGCGCCGAACGGCCCGTTCGGGTCGACGCTCTCGACGATCAGCACCTCGATGTCCGGGCTCTCGGCCATGGTCGGCACGCGGTAGTCGAGCAGGTTGCCGTGCAGCATGCGGCCTTCGTCGTAGGCGGTCTGCTCGGACAGCGCCTGGCCCATGCCCATCCACACGCCGCCCTGCGCCTGGCCTTCGACGGCCAGCGGGTTCAGCGCGCGGCCGACGTCGACGGCGACCCACACCTTGTGCGCGGTGACCTTGCCGGTCAACTCGTCGACCGAGGCCTCGACCACCTGCGCCGCATAGCAGAAGCCCATGGTCGCGCCGATCGCGCTGCCGCGGATCTTCTTGTCTCCTTGGAACTCGATCGGGCAGGTGTAGGTGCCCTTGACCGTGACGGCGCCGCTGTCGACCATGGCCGCGCGCACCGTGTCGATCCAGCTCAGGCCGGCCTGCTCGGCGCCGCGCACGCAGAACAGCTCGCCGCGCAGCTCGATGTCGGCCGCGTCGGCCTTCAGCCGGCCGGCGGCGGCTTCGACCAGCAGCGCCTTCAGCGCTTCAGCCGCGGCGATCGACGCGCGGCCGACCATGAAGGTCACGCGCGACGAATAGCTGCCGTTGTCCTTGGGCGTCAGTGCGCTGTCCGACGAGATCACGCGGATGCGCGAGAGCGCGACGTCCAGCACCTCGGCGGCGCACTGCGCGGCCATCGTGTTCGAGCCCTGGCCGATGTCGGCGGCGCCGGTGAGCAGCGTCACGCCGCCGTCGAAGTCCAGCCGCAGCTGCACCGTGGCATGCGGCTCGCCGGTCCAGTGCTTGGGCGTGGAGGTGCCGGAGACGAAGTGCGAGCACGCCAGCCCGAGGCCGCGGCCCTTGGGCATGCGGCCCTTGCGCTCGGCCCAGCCCGAGGCCGCCTTGACCTTGTCCAGGCACTCGGGCAGGCCGTAGCTGAGCACGTTCTGCGCGTACATCGTGCGGTACGGGATCTGCGGCAGCAGGTTCTTCTGCCGCACGGCAAGGGCATCGAGGCCGAGTTCCACCGCCATGTCGGTGAGCAGCGCCTCGAAGGCGGCACGCGTGTCGACCGTGCCGTGGCCGCGCTGCGCGCCGCAGGGCGGCGTGTTGGTATACACGCGCCAGGCGTCGTGCTTGATCGCCGGGATGTCGTAGATGCCGTGCATCAGCGCCCCGGTGTAGAGGATGGTGATGATGCCGTAGCCGGCGTAGGCGCCGCCGGCCTGCGTCGCCTGCAGCGCGAGCGCGGTGATGCGGCCGTCGCGCCGCAGACCGATCTTCATCGACACCCCGGTCCACGGCCGGCCGCGGTGCGCGAGGAAGGTCTCCTCGCGCGTCTGCAGCAGGCGCACCGTGCCGCGCGCCTGGCGCGCCAGCAGCGCGGCGATGATCTCGAAGTGCAGGCATTCGGTGCGCGCGCCGAAGCCGCCGCCGAGGAAGGGCTTGATCACGCGCACCTGCGATTCGGCGATCTGCAGGCAGGCGGCGACCTTCAGGTGCACGTAGTAGGGCACCTGCGTGGTGGTGTGCAGCGTCACGCCGTCGCGCTCGGGCTCGTACTCGGCGAGCGTGGCGTTCAGCTCCATGTGCGCGTGGTTGACCTCGGCGAAGCTGAAGCTCTTCTCGCGCACCAGGTCGGCCGCGGCGAAGCCGGCGGCCGTGTCGCCGAACTCGGCATGCACCTCGCGCAGCACGTTGTTCGGCTTGTCGTCGTGGATCGCCACCGCGCCGGGCTTCATCGCCGCCTTGGGCGTGAAGTAGCCGGGCAGCACTTCGTACTGCACGCCGATCAGCGCCAGCGCGCGCTCGGCGGTGGCTTCGTCCACCGCCGCCACCGCGGCCACCGGGTCGCCGCGGTAGCGCACCTTGCCGCGCGCCAGCGGGTACTCGTTCTCGGCGATCGGCAGCACGCCGTAGGGCACGGGCGTGTCGTCGCCGGTGCACACTGCGTGCACGCCTTCGAGGGCGCGCGCGGCCCTCGTATCGATGGCCACGATCAGCGCGTGCGCATGCGGGCTGCGCAGGATGCGCCCGACCAGCGCGCCCGGCGCGGCGATGTCGGCCGTGTACTTGGCGCGGCCGGTGACCTTGTCGACGCCGTCGATCAGCGGCGTGCGCATGCCGATGCCGCCGGCGCGTCTCATGCGCGGGTTCATTGTGCGTCCTCCGCGGCGGCAGCCGCCTGCACCGACTCGATGATCTTCACGTAGCCGGTGCAGCGGCACAGGTTGCCGGCCAGCGCTGCCTTGATCTCGCCGGCCGTCGGGCGCGGGTTGCGGCGCAGCAGCGCTTCGGACGCCATCACCATGCCCGGCGTGCAGAAGCCGCACTGCGCGCCGAGGTGGTCGTGGAAGGCCTGCTGCACGCGCGTCAGCCGGCCCTGCCGCGCCTGGCCTTCGATGGTCTCGATGCGCTTGCCTTCGACCTGCGCGGCCAGCGTCGAGCAGGCCAGCCGCGGCCGGTCGTCGACGATCACCGTGCAGGCGCCGCATTCGCCGCCGTCGCAGCCCTGCTTGGTGCCGGTGAGCTGCAGCGCGTCGCGCAGCACGTCGAGCAGCAGCGCGCCGCCGGTGGCGGCGAGCGTGTGCTCGCGGCCGTTGATCCTGAGGGTGAGCAGGCGCTTGTCCATGTCAGTGTTCCTTCGGCCGCAGGTCGCGCACGCGCACCGCCTTGCCCTGCGAGCGCGGCACGCTGCCGGGCATCAGCACGGCGAGCTCGGCGGTGATGCCGATCAGCGACTTGATGTGGTGGATGGCGTCGGCGGCGAGTTCGCCGAAGCGGCTTTCGGGCACCCCGGGTTCGGCCTCGACCTCGATGCGCAGCCGGTCGAGATGGCCCTGGCGCGTCAACACCAGCTGGTAGTGCGGCGCGATGCCCGGCCGGCCGACCAGCACCGCCTCGACCTGCGACGGGTAGACGTTGACGCCGCGGATGATCATCATGTCGTCGCTGCGCCCGGCCACGCGCAGGATGCGCAGGTGGCTGCGGCCGCAGGCGCAGCGCTCGTGCGCCACGCGGGTGATGTCGCGCGTGCGGTAGCGCAGCATCGGCAGCGCTTCCTTGGTCAGCGTGGTGATGACCAGCTCGCCGGCCGCGCCTTCGGCCGCCGGCTCGCCGGTCTCGGGATCGATGACCTCGAACAGGAAGTGGTCCTCCCAGCCGTGCAGCCCGTCGCGCTGCTCGCACTCGCAGGCCACGCCGGGGCCCATGATCTCCGACAGGCCGTAGACGTCGACCGCGCGCAGGCCGATGCGCGCTTCGATCTCCTCGCGCATCGCCGCGCTCCACGGCTCGGCGCCGAACATGCCGATGCCCAAGCCGCTGCTGCGCAGGTCGACGCCCTGGCTTTCGGCGACTTCGGCCAGCGCCAGCGCGTACGACGGCGTTGCGCACAGCACGCGCGGACGGAAGTCCATGATCAGCGCGACCTGGCGCTCGCTGCCGCCGCCGGACATCGGCACCACCGGGCAGCCGAGCCGGGTCGCGCCGTCGTGCGCGCCCAGGCCGCCGGTGAACAGGCCGTAGCCGTAGGCGTTGTGCACCAGGTCGCCGGGGCGCACGCCGGCGCAGTACAGCGAACGCGCCATCAGGCCGGCCCAGCGCTCGAGGTCGGCGGCGGTGTAGCCGACCACCGTCGGCCGGCCGGTGGTGCCCGACGACGCGTGGATGCGCGCCAGCTCCGCCAGCGGCCGCGCGAACAGCCCGAAGGGATAGTGGTCGCGCAGGTCGGTCTTGACGGTGAACGGCAGGCGCTGCAATTCGTCCAAGCTGCGCAGCGCCTGCGGGTCCAGCCCCGCGGCATCGATGCGCTGGCGCTGCCACGGCACGTGCGCGTGCGCGTTGGCCAGCGTCGCGCGCAGCCGTTGCAGCTGCAGCGCGCTCAACTCGTCGCGCGACATCGATTCCTCGCGCGCATGCAGTAAACCGCCCGCGGCGGCGAAGCGTGTCGGTTCGGTCGGTGCACCCATGGCCGTCTCCAAGCGAATCAGCTGCGCCGCGCACCGCGCACCGGCAGGTGCGGCAGCGCGAAGCCCTGGTTGAACGCCGCCCGCGTGACGAGCGTGAACTTGAACCACAACCCTGCCGCCAGTGCCGCGAGCCCGGCGGCGGCCTGCAGGGCCCACGCCGCCGCCGGCGGCAGCGGCGCGAGCAGCGCCACGCCGGCCAGCGCCAGCGCCAGCAGCGTGCCGGCCTGGAAGGCGCGGCCGGCGGCGTCGATGGCGGCATGCGCACGCGGCGCGGCCTGGATGCGCGCGCGCCAGCGGCCCCACAGCCACTGTCGCGCCAGCAGCGCGGCGGCGAGCGCGACCCATGCCGGCAGCGGCGCCAAGCGCCCGGCCAGCAGCAGCCACAGGCCGAAGCCTTCGGCCAGCCCGGTGGCGGCGATCAGCGGCACGATCGTCGGCTCGCGCCAGGCCGGGATGCCGCGTGCGGCGCGCAGGATGCGGCCCTGGCAGTAGACGAAGGCGAGAGCCACCAACGCGGCCCCCGCTGCAGCCGCGCCTACGCCCAGCGCCGCTGCCAGCGCGAGCAGCATCAGCGCCTGCGCGACGATCGCCTCGCGCGTCATCCACGAGGTGCGCGGGTGGAAGAAGACATTCAGCGCGCGCCAGGGGCGGCCGATCTCGGCCCACACGCACATCAGCCCGATGCCGACGATCGCCGCGCCGGCAAGGAACAGCCAGGCCGGCCCGCCGCCGAGCGCGGCGGCGACGATCAGCCCGCTGCCGGCGCCGCCGGCCATGAAGTTGCCCGCGGCGCGCGCGTCCCAGGAGGTCTGGTGCCAGGGGTTGGGGCCGAAGCTCATGATTGGCCCTCGCTGCCGGCGTCGTCCGCGTCGGCGTGGTCCCACAGGTAGTAGAAGCCGGGCCCGGTGCCGAGCTCCTCGTGCATGCGGAAGTGCCGGTTCTCGGCCACCAGCCGCGAGACGTTGCTGTCGGGGTCGTCGAGGTCGCCGAAGGCCAGCGCGTCGGCGATGCAGGCGTTGACGCAGGCCGGCGTGGCCTCGGGGTCGACGCCCGGCGTCTGCCCCCGGGCGAGCCCGGCGTCGATGCGGTCGACGCAGAAGGTGCACTTGGTGGCCACGCCCAGCCGCCCTTCGTCGAAGCGCGCCTGCTCGTGCTCGCTCGCCTGGCCATAGGCGAAGCTCGCGCGCTCGGTCTTGTAGCGCGCCTGGTACGGGCAGGCCACGGCGCAGTAGGCGCAGCCGATGCACAGGTCGTAGTCGATGGTGACGATGCCGTCGGCGCGCTTCCTGGTCGCGGTGCTCGGGCACACGTCCATGCACGGCGGGTCCTCGCAGTGCTGGCAGCCGACCGGCACGAATGCGCGCTGCACGTCGGGGTAAGTGCCGAACTCCATGTCGAGCACGCGCCGCCACTGCACGCCGGGCGGCGTCGCGTTGGCGTGCTTGCACGCCGCGGTACAGGTCTGGCAGCCCACGCAGCGGCGCAGGTCGGCGACCATGGCCCAACGCGTCATCTGGCCCCTCCGTCCGGCGGGTACGTCGGCCGATCCCCCGAGGGGATGTGGGCCGGCTTGGGGCGGCCCGGTGCTCGGCCCTGCGCCATCGCCCTCCCGGCTTTGCCGACCCTGACGCGCACCAGGTCCGCGCCCGAGCCGGTGGCGTCGGTCAGGTCCAGCGACATCTCGGCCAGCGTGTTCAGGCTGGGCACGCCGAAGTCCTTGGCCAGCGGCGTGACCCAGTGGTCGAACTGGCCCACCAGCAGCAGCGTGTCGGGCCGGATGCCCTGGCGCAGCACGACATGGCCGTGCGTGGCGCGCTGCGGCGTGGCGATCTCGACCAGCTCACCCTCCTCGATGCCCAGCCGCTCGGCCGCCGCCGGGTTCATGACCACGCCGCCGTGGCCGCTGACGTTGCCGGCGACCTCGCGGATCATCTGCACGCCGACGTTGCCGCCCCAGGCGTACTGCATGCTGCGCGCGGTGACCAGCCAGAACGGGTAGTCGGCGGGCTGGCCGCCGAGCGCGCTGACGCGCTGCTCCCACAGGCCGGGGAAGTCCTTGTACGGCGGCAGCGCCTGGTATTCCTCGAGCTGCTTGTCCCACCAGTGCATGTCGGACTCGTGCAGCCGGCGGCCGAGTTCGGCGCCGACGCGCTTCAGCCGCTCCTGGTAGGGCATCTCGAAGCGCAGCCCGCGCTCGACCATCGTCGGGTACAGGTACCACTGGTCGCGCGGGAAGGGGCGCGTCTTCAGCCCGTTGGCCTTCCACCAGTCCAGGCCCAGCACCTCGGCGCCTTCGCTCAGCTCGGCGCTGGCCGACTTGCAGGCCGCGTCCCAGATCTCTTCGCGCGTGTGCGGCAGGCCCAAGTCGAGCGAGAAGTCGCCGTAGCCGCTCTTCAGCGGCACGCCGCAGGTGCCGCGGTTGATGGCCGCGTTGTACTTCTCCAGCAGGCCGCAGCGCCGGGCCAGCTCGGTGCAGATTTCGGTGAAGTCGCGCGCCTGGCCGCGCGCCTTCACCACCGGCTGGCGCAGCGCGAAGCCCTCGTGGTCCCAGAACTGCTCCTGGTACTTGGTGGCGGCCAGCCGCAGCAGCTGCAGGCCTTCCAGGTCGGTGGCGTCGGGCAGCAGGATGTCGGCGTAGTGGTTGCTCTCGTCGCGCGTGTAGGCGAAGGCGACGACGAACGGGAAGCGCGCGATCTTGGCGCCGACGGCCGGCGTGTCCCAGAACGAGATCGCCGGGTTGGTGCGGTAGACGAACCACACGTCGGGCGGCTCGACCTTGGGCAGCCCCTTGGGCGTGGCGTCGAGGAACATCCACGAAAAGTGCGTCGGCCCCAGCGCCTGTGCCCAGGCGTTGTTGCCGGCCAGCGGCACCATCGTCTTGTAGGCGTTGCGGATGTTCGGCTGCGCCGACCAGTGCGCCTTGGAGGTCGGGTTGAAGGGGTAGTCCATCAGCCCGTCGGGACCGGGCTTGACGCTGTCGTGCCGCTCGGCCATCGGCTTGACCAGCCGCACCGTGGTGCCGATGGTGCCGCCGGGCACTTCGAGCGCGCCGACCAGCGTGGCCAGCAGCGTGCGCGCCCAGCAGCACTCGTAGCCGCCCCAGCCGTTGTTCACGGTCTTGCCCAGCGTCACCGCGACCGGCCGGAACGGCATCGTCTTGCCGTTGATCTCGACCGTCTGGCCGACGCAGGCGTGGGCCAGGTACTCGTGCGCGATGCGGCGCATCGTTGCCGCGGGCACGTCGCAGATGCCTTGCGCCCATTCGGGCGTGTACGGCGCTATGTGCGCGGCGAGCTTGTCGAACGCGGTCTGGCCTTGGAGCAGGCCGTCGCCGAGCACGTCGCCGTCGGCGCCGATCTCGACTGCGTCGACCTGCACGCTCGCGCTAAGTGCCTCGCGGATGCCGGGCGCGTCGTGCGGTGCGGCGCGGCCGGCGGCCTCGTCCCAGACCAGCGGCTTGCGCGTCGCGCGCTCGCGCAGGTAGTAGCCGTGCGGCCCCACCAGATAGGGCGAACTGGTGCGCTGGGCCAGGTGCGGCAGGTCGAGCTGCTCGCGCGGCGCTTCGTGCAGCATCACGTGGATCAGCGCGTACAGGAAGGCGGCGTCGGTCTTGGGCCGGATCGGCACCCACTGCGCCGAGCAGGCGCCGGTGATCGACAGGTGCGGCTCGACCTGCACGCGCTTCATGCCGCGCACGCGCGCCTTCGAGTGGCGCCAGACGCCGACGACGCCGCCCGCGGCCTCGATGTTGTTGCCGCAGGAGATCAGGTAGTTGCAGCTCGGCGTGTCGGCGGCGACGATGAACGCGCGGTGCCACAGCTCGCCGTACAGGTGCTCGGAGTGGTAGCAC
>DAIMFR010000072.1:0-24927 GCA_036724445.1 Rubrivivax sp.
CGATGACGACCTAAAGCATGCCATAGTTAGTCTCATCTTGAACGCTAAATAGAATCAGACGCCATCGGGCGTCAACCGAACGTCAGAGGTCACAGGATTCGCCAAACGTCAATGCAGTTGGCTGTCATGTTCGCTCAGAGCGTGGCGGTGGCGGCAAGGTCCCAGGCGGCAGAAGTCAGCGATGGGGGTGATCTTGCCTGAAGTCAGCCTCATGTCAACGCAGATTGACAGAACGCGTCACTACGCCTTCCTGTGGCACATCACGGCTTCTTTGATTCTGTCGCATCCCACGGCAGCGCGAGAAGTCGCTTCAACTCGATCAGGTTTTTGGCGCCAATCTGACTCTTGATGCGCGCCTCGATCTCCTCGAACGAGCGTGCAGCGTCCGCCGACATCGTCCAGCCAGCCTTCGTGAACTGCAGGCAGACCACTCGCGTGTCGGTCACCGACGGTACGAATTCGACGAGCCCGAGCTTGGCCGCTTCGTTGGCGAGCTTGTGTACGGCCTGCCTCGAGATCCCCATGCGGCGCGAGAGGTCTGACAGCCCGGCCGGATGTCCACCCATGTTGCCAAACAGGCGACTCAACGCTGGTGTCACGCTCCCGTAGCCGTGGGCCCGAGCGAGCTCAAGCGAATGCTCCTCCACCCAGTTGAAGCGGCGCAACAGCAGGTTCCGAAGGAAGGTCTTCTGAGGCATCGCGTGCTCGCTGCGCAGTGTGTGGATCCGGCGAGTATAGGTAGACGTGGAGGCGGGTAAATATTGATTGACGACATCGTCAACTTACGTTGACAATCACCGCAGATACGGTCATTTTGCGTCTTTGGGGGTGCGGCCATGAGTTTTACGCGGCGGTCTACATTGCGGATGCTGGCTCTGCCCTCGCTGGCTGGCCTTGTCACCCCGGCTGTCCGCGGGCAGGGCTTTCCGAATCGATTGCTGACGATCGTCGTGGCATGGCCGGCAGGCAATCCGCTGGATGCCATGGCCCGCAAGCTGCAGCCGCTGATCGCCAAAGAGATCGCCCAGACGGTCGTCATCGACAACGTGTCGGGTGCGGGCGGAACGATCGGCGTCGGACGGGTGATGGTGCAGCCCGCGGACGGTCACACCATCGTGATGGGCTCGCCGACCGAGATGATTCTCAGTCCCGCGACGATGCCGGCGGCCCGATACCGCCCGGAGGATTTCCAGATGGTCGCGTTCTTCGGGCGCGCTCCCTACGTGCTGGTGGGTCGACCCAGCCTGCCGCAGCGAACCCTGGCGGAAATCGGAGCGCTAAGGGGCAAGGCCTCGGCGCCGCCTCTTTCGCTCGGAAACATCGGGCCCGGTTCGCAGATCCACTTGGCAGCCCTGCAGTTCGCGAGGGCAAGCGGCGTGGCTGTCGTTCATGTTCCCTACAAGGGCGTGGCACCGATGTTGCAAGACGTGATGGGTGGGCAGATCGATCTCGCGTTCGTACCGGTCAACGGCAACCTGATGAGCTTCCTCAACGACGGGAAGCTTCGGTCATACGGCCTGGCGTCAACAGAGCCGTATCCGCTTTTCCCTACCCTGCAGACGATGGCATCTGGGAGTCCGGACTTTTCTGACTTTCGATTCGACACCTGGGGCGCCATGTTCGTGCGAAGCAGCACCGCTGCCGACGCCTCGGCGCACCTGAACCGAGCCATCAACTCGGCAGCCCAGGATGCCGGCTTCCGCGAGTGGGCGAATGCGACGGGAACCGAGATCGCGCGGCCGATGAGTCTGGCGGAGCTCGATCAACTGTACCGAGCAGAGGTAAAGACGTTCCAAAGGCTCGCGAAGTCGATTCCGTCGACATCCTGATCGACACGCAACCCTGTCGACACCACGTCAACCCGTCTGCCGATCGTCAAGACGCATTCAATGAAGCGCATTGTGCTCGAGACAACACTCAGGGTGTGTCGGCACTGTCGGCACTGTTGGAGGTCTTCTCGCATCAATTGCCACCAAGGCGCAGCGCAAACGCGGTCTTGTCGCTCACGCCCAGTTTGACGTAGGCGGAGCGCAGGTGGTGGCGCACGGTGGCCGGCGCGAGGCCGAGCCCGTCGGCCACCTCGCGGTAGGACTGGCCGGTTGCGTAGGCCGCAGCCACGGCACGCTCCTGCTTCGTCAGCAAGTCCCGGGGTTCGCGCCTGCGCATCGAGACGAAGACGTGGTCGCCGGCCCAGCGGATGCCGGCGTACAGATGGCGGCCGAGATACTCGGGCTGATGTGCCGCGATGCGCGCCACAAGCGGCGCCGGCAGCAGCGGCCCCGTCCAGCCGGGCCACTCGCCGCGCAGCAGGTCCAGCGACCCCGACTCAGCCACGCGCAGCGAGCCCATCGAGTCGGTGCCCAGCAGAACCGTCTTCTCCGGATTGCGCAGCGCCGTCAACTGGTCCGCCAGCGCCATGTCCAGCGCGGCGGCCAAGTGCGGGGCCATCAGCTCGAGCAGCGACATGTCCGCGGCCGAAAAGCGCGGCTTCGTCTTGCGCCGCACCACCGAGATGAAATTCGAGATGCCTGCCGCACGATCATGGTCGGCGATGCACAGGGACTGGGAGATCCCCATGTGATCGGTCAACGCCGCCGTGCCAGGCTGCGAGTACAGGTCGGCGCGGCTGAAGTAGTGCGTGCGGCCGGGGTCCTTGACGACGCGACGCGCCACGACGTTGCCGGGGTCGATGAGGTTCAGACGCTCGCCAATATCCTCGGGCAGCTCGTAGGCGAAGGAGCAATGCACGTGATGCACGTCGCCGGACACGCTGGCACGCCCCCACCAGGCACAGTCGAACGAGAGGTGGCGCCTCAGGCATTCGATGGCACGGCGCTGAAAGACCACTGCGTCGCTGCTGCGGGACGCAGAGTAGCTCTTCAGGATCAGTGAGCTGAGCGCTGCTGCACCGAGAAAGGCCATGCGTGGACGGTAAAGCGCGTGGATCAAATGAACGATTCGACCCTAGCACGCCATGCGCGCCGGGCGTTTGCGCCGGCGCAAGGCGCCACGCCGGCCGCCGCGGCCGGCACGCCTGGATCGGACGGGCCGGCGCGGTATGCTCGCGCCGCTTCGACGTCCTGCCACCATGGCCCATGGCCCGCATCTTCATCTCCTACCGGCGCGATGATTCCGGCTATGCGGCCAGCATCGTGCGCCATCATCTCGAGAGCGAATTCGGCGCGGGGTCGGTGTTCATGGACATCGACAACATCCCGCTGGGCGTCGACTTCCGCACGCATCTGTCCGACGCGGTGGCCACCTGCGACGTGCTGATCGCGCTGATCGGCGAGCGCTGGACCGGCGCGCAGCCCGGCAGCACCGAGCGGCGCATCGACGACGTCAAGGACTTCGTGCGCATCGAAGTCGAAGCCGCGCTGCAGCGCGGCATCCCGGTCGTACCGGTGCTGGTCGACAAGGCACAGTTGCCCGCGGCCGATGCCCTGCCCGCGAGCCTGCGCGAACTGGTGTTCCGCAACGCCGCCGAGGTGCGCGCAGGCCGCGATCAGGCCGCGCAACTGGCGGCGCTGGGCAAGGGCCTGCACCGGCATCTGGGCACGGCGCAGACGCAGGCCCCGCCCCCGGCCGCGCAGCGCCCGCAGATCGCTGCCATGGAGCCGCCGCCCGATGCGGCGCCTGCCGGGCGCGGCTTCCCGATGGATCAGGCAAGGCCGCCGGCCCCGCGGGTCGTGCCGATCCTGGCGCTGGCCGTTGTCGCCGCGGGCTTGGTCGCCGCGGGAGGCTGGTTCGTGCTGACCCGCTCCGGCGACGACCCGGGCCCGGCCGCAAGCACGGAAGCGCCCACGACCGCGACGCCAATCAACCCGGCGTCTCAGAACGAAGGGAAGGCCGCAGCAGCAGCAGCAGCAGCAGCAGCTGCCAGCACGCCTGCCGAAGACTGGATTTCGGTGAAGCCGATCCGGCCGAAAGCAGCGGCGGTAAAGACATCGCTGGACCCGGCGCTGTTCGACGGCTACAGCATCGCCATCTACTACCCCGAGGGCGACGTGGCCGCAGGCAACACCGCGCGATCGATCCAGGCCGAGCTCGCCGCGCAGGGCTTGCGGCGCGGCGTGCAGGTGCGGGCGGCCACGGCCGAGTTCCTGCGCTCGGTGGTGCCGCCCGAGACGCTGGAGCTGCGCTATGAGGAAGGCATCGAGAACGCCCAGGCGCAGAGCCTCGCGGCGGCGCTCGCGGCCGGATCCGGCGCACGTCAGGCGAAACTGCAGCCGGTCGAGCGGCGCACTGCCAACTTCCTGTCCTTGTTCGTGCCGGCCGGAGGTTGAGCGCCGTCGCCGCGCCTGCGCCCGCCACCGCGATGAGCTTCGCCCGCACCAAGATCCAGCCGCCGCGGCAGCGCCCGGGCTCCATCGCGCGGCCGGCGCTGGAGGCCCGCCTCGATGCCGCACTGCGCCTGCAGCGCTTGGTGCTGGTCATCGCGCCGGCCGGCTTCGGCAAGACCGCCGCGCTGACGCGGCAGATCGCGCGGCTGCCCGAGGGCAGCGCGCTCGCCTGGGTCAGCTGCGACGAGGACGACGACCTGCAGCGCCTGCTGGCCTGCCTGTGCGCGGCGCTGGAACCCTATGACCCGCCCTGGCGCTCCGACCCCGAGACGCTGGGCGCACGCGCCGCCGGCTCGCGCAGCCAGCGGCGCGAGGCCGCCGACGAGCTGCTCAACACGCTGGCCGCCTGCGAAGTGCCGCGCGGCGTGATCGTCTTCGACGACCTGCACCGCATCACCGACCCTGCGCTGTACGACTTCATCGAGCTGCTGCTGCCGGATCTGCCGCCGCATTGGGTGCTGGTGCTGGCCGGCCGCGAAACGCCGCCGCTGGCGCTGGCGCGGCTGCACGTGCAGGGCGAGCTGGCCGAATTCCGCGAAAGCGAGCTGCAGTTCGACGCTGCCGAGGTCGAGGCGCTGCTGCAGGCCACGCCCGGCGCCGCCGCGCGCGTGGCGCCGCAGCAGCTGCTGGCGCGCACGCAGGGCTGGGCCGTGGGCCTGCGCCTGGCGCTGAGCACGCTGTCCGACGGCCGCCCCGCCGCCGGCGCGCTGCGCTCGGCGGCGCTGGACCGGCATGTCTTCGACTACCTGGCGGCCGAGGTGCTGCAGGACATGCCGGACGAGCTGCGCCTGTTCCTGCTGCGCTGTTCGGTGCTGCCCGAGCTCAGCGCCGGTCGCTGCGAGCAGGTAGCGCGGGACCCGCGCGCGGCGCGCTGGCTGGAGGAAATCGAAGCCCGCGGCCTGTTCGTCAGCACGCTCGAAGGGCCGGAACTGACGCTGCGGCTGCACGACCTGTTCCGCGACTTCCTCGAAGACCGGCTCGGCCGCGAGCTGCCGGCCGAATTGCCCGAACTGCTGAAGCGCGCCGCCGCCGGCGAGGAGGACACGGTGCGCCGCATCGGCTGGCTGCTGCGCGCCGGTGCCGCCGGCGAGGCCTGCACGCTGCTGTGCGAGCAGGGCCCGCTGCTGATGACCCGCGGCACGATCGCGCCGGTGCTGCGCATGATCGAGCAGTTCCCGCGCGCGCTGCGCGACGGTCCGCGGCTGCAACTGCTGCGCGGCCAGGGTGCCTGGGCGCTGTGGGACTTCGACACCATGTACCAGGCCATGCATGCCGCGGCCGCCGGGCATGCGCGGCGTGGCGAACGCGACGGCGAGCTGCTGGCGCTGGCCTATGAAGCGCTGGCGCTGTGCGCCAGCTACCGCATGCCCGAAGCGGAGCCGCTGTTGTCGCGCCTGCACGGCGAGCAGCTGCCCGGCGCGGCGCTGGTCTGCGTGCTGCACGTGCGCGTCTGGCAGGCGCTGGACTTCGGACCCTTCGACGAACTGGCAACCCGTTTCGGGCGCGAGCTGGACGAAGCCGAGCGCCTGGACACCGCGCTGCTGTGGTACCACGCCTCGCCGGTGGCGCGCTACCTCGGCGCGCCCGGCATGGTCGCCCAGCTGCAGCGCTTCGTGCACGGCGCGATGCGCCACTGCCAGGCGGGCGCCACGCCGCTGCGCGTGCTGGCGCTGACGATGCAGGCCTTCGTGCTGCTGTGGGCCGGCCGGAACGGCGAGGCCGAAGCCGTGCTCGCGAGCGCCGAAGACGACGCGCGCTGGCTCGGCGGCATGCGCGGCCTGGGCGTGCAGACCCACGCCTGCCGCGTGCTGCTGCACGCGCTGCGCGGCGAGGCCGACGCCGCGCGTGCGGCCATGCGGCGGCCGCGCGAGCTGCTCGAGGCCGAGCCCGACGGGCCGCGCCGGCGCATGGTGCTGGCCGCGCTGCAGGCGCAGGAGGCGCGGCTGAGCGCCTGGCTCGACGACCTGCCGCGGCTGCGCGAGCTGATCGCGCAACTAGAGCGCATGCGGCCCCAGGACATCGACGCCGCCACCAACGCGCAGCGCGCGGTGCTGCCGGCCTACCTGGCCGACGCCGAAGGCCAGCCGGCACGGGCCATCGCCCTGCGCCGCGCTGCGCTGCAACATGAAGACCGGATCGGCCGCCTCGGACTGGGCGTGGAAACGCGGCTGCGCCTGGCCGCGGCCGTGCATGGCCGCGAAGGCGCCGCGGCGGCTGCCGCCTGCCTGCAGCCGGCGCTGCAGGCCATCGACGACGCCACCGAACTGGCGGCCGTGCTGCTGGCCGGCCCCGCCGTGCTGCGCACGCTGGCCGAGGCCGACTGGGGCGGCCATCTGGACGCGGGTGCCCGCGCGCGGCTGCAGCACTGGGCGGCGGCGTGCCGGCAGATTCGGCGCGGCCCGGCGCCGGCCCCCGCCGGCGCAGCGCGGCCGGCGCCGTCCGAGCTGAGCGCGCGCGAGGCGGAGGTGCTGGAACACATCGCCGCCGGCGACAGCAACAAGCTGATCGCGCGCGCGCTCGACCTGAGCCCGCATACCGTCAAGCGCCACGTGGCCAACATCCTGGACAAGATCGGCGTGCAGACCCGCGGCCAGGCCGCCGCCTGGTACCGGCAGCACGGCTGATCCCGGCGCGGCGCCGGCGGCGGCGGCGGCATGATGGCCCGCCGCGATGGCCCGTCGCGGCGGCAGGCGTGGCTCCATCGAGCGATGTGCCGCCGCCGCGCGAATCGCACACTGCCTGGCATCGAAACGGCCGTACGTGCCGTGCCGGGAGACCGACGATGAACGCCACCGCCCCGCCTCGCACACCCCGCATCGGACGGTTCGGCGCGCTGCTGCTGGCGCTGGGGCTGGCCGCGTGCGCCAGCCTGCCCGAGGGTGCGCCGCACCGCGAGGCTGCGGTGCCGCCGCAGCCGCTGCACGACACGACGCTGGCGCGCATCGCCGCCGACTCCACGCCGCCGGCCAAGCAGGCGCTGACCGGGCTGCGCCTGCTGCCCGGCGGCGACCAGGCCTTCGACGCACGGCTGGCGCTGGCGCAGCAGGCCGAGCACACGCTGGACCTGCAGTACTACGTGCTCGCCGACGACGCCGCCGGCCGCCAGCTGCTGCGCGCGCTGCGCGACGCCGCCGGGCGCGGCGTGCAGGTGCGCCTGCTGCTCGACGACCTGCACAGCGGCGACGTCGCGTGGCTGCTGGCCGGCCTGGCGGCCTACGACCGCATCGAGGTGCGGCTGTTCAACCCGCTGCCGCAGCGCGCCGGCTCGCCGATGACGCGGCTGCTGCTCAGCCCGAACCAGTTCGAGCAGCTGAACCGGCGCATGCACAACAAGCTGTTCATCGCCGACGGCCAGCTGGCCATCAGCGGCGGGCGCAACATCGGCGACGAGTACTTCATGCGCTCCAGCGCCGCCAACTTCGTCGACATGGACCTGCTGACCACCGGCGCCGCGCTGCCGGCGCTGCGCGAGGTGTTCGAGCGCTACTGGAGCAGCGCCTACGCCTACCCGCTGCAGAAGCTGCTGCCGCCGGCCGCCGACCGCGACGCGCAGCGCGCGTGGTTCGACGCAGGCGTCGAGCGCGGCCCGGCGCCCGCGGCGCCCGTGGCGCGCGACGCGCTCGGCCAGAGCCCGCTGAGCACGCAGCTGCGCCAGGGCCATCTGGAGCTGCATTTCGCGCCCGTGCAGGTGCTGGCCGACGCGCCGGACAAGGTGGTGCGCGCGAGCACGCTGGACGACAGCGCCCTCGGCCAGGGCCTGCTGCGGCTGCGCGCGGCGCGCTCCGAGGTGGTCATCGTCTCGCCGTACTTCATCCCCGGCGCGCGCGGCATGGCCATGCTGCGCGAGGCGGTGCAGTCGCATGTGCGCGTCAGCGTGCTTACCAACTCGATGGCCGCCACCGACGAGCCGGTGGTGCACCACGCCTATGCGCGCTACCGCCAGGCGATGCTCGACCTGGGCGTGACGATCCACGAGCTGAGCCCGCGGCTGAGCCGCAAGGCCGGCGTGTTCGGCGATTTCCGCTCTTCGGACGGCCGGCTGCATGCCAAGGTGGCGTTGGCCGACCGGCGCTGGGTGCTGATGGGCTCGATGAACATGGACGGCCGCTCGGCCTACGCCAACACCGAGCTGGGCCTGCTGATCGACAGCCCCGAGCTGGCCTGGGAGCTGCGCAGCCTGATGCAGCAGGCGTATGCCTCCAGCAGCTACCGCGTGCGGCGCGCCGGCCCGGCCCTGGAATGGGTGGCACGCGACGGCGGCACCGAGGTGGTGCAGTTCGACGAGCCCGGTGCCGCCTTCAGCCTGCGCCTGAAGACCGCGCTGCTGTCGCTGCTCGTCGCCGAGGACCTGCTGTAGCGGGCGCGGGGCGCGGCGCCCGCGCGTCCCGGCCTGCTGGCGATCGCGTGCAAGCCAGCGAAGCTGCCGCTTGCGGCGCATTGCGCGCCCTCGGGGCGGCGTCGCGGAACGCACTCGGCGTGACGCCGATGGCGCCCTGAAACATCGCGATGAACGCCGACGCCGTGCTGTATCCCAGTTCGTTCGCGATCGACTGGACAGGCCGGCCATCTGCCAGCATGGCCATCGCGCGTGTGAGTCGAAGCCGCTGCCGCCACCTGGCGAAAGACATCCCGAGCTCTCGTTGGCAGCGCCTTGCCAGGGTGCGCTCGGTGCTGTGCACCTGCATCGCCCAGTGCACGAGCGATCGGTTGTCGCCCGGGTCCCTGAGAAGCGCGTCCAGCACCGGCTTCAAGATGCGATCGTTCGACACGGGAACGAAGGTGTCCAGGCTGGCGCCACCGGCAAACTGGTCGATCAGGACGTGCATCAACCTGGAGTCTTCGGCACTTTCCGCAACGCGGACGCCCCGCTGGTCGAGATCCTGCAGGATGGCCTTCGCGATCGGGCTGACCGCGATGAGGCAGGCTTTGCCCGGCAGGCTGCCGCACGCGCAGCGGTCGATGTCCAACACCAGATAGGCGGCACGGTCGCCCGCCCAGGCCAGATGCTCGGTCTGCGGCGGCAACCACACGCCGAAATCCGGCGGCGCCGCGTAGCGGCTGCTCGTCACCGTCAGCTCGATGACGCCGGCCATGGCGTAGACGAACTGGCCCCAGGTGTGCCGGTCCGCGGGAAAGGAACCGCCTGCGGGCAAGCGCACCACCTTGATCGCGATCGGCTGCCGCGGCCAGACCACGCCGAAGACGGGCCCAGGGCTGCGGTTCAGGTTGTCGGGTTTCACGTATTCACTGTCCGGACAACAGAGCCGCCGGCGGCCTACAGTGCCTCATCGACCAAGTCGGGGACGCCACTGTGACCGCTCTGCAGACACTCCAAGCCATACCACGCCTCGATCTGCGTGGTTTCGTATCGCCGGTGCAGCTTCTCGAGCGCTTCAGCGAAGCCATTGGCGTAGAAGTATGGTGCAAGCGAGACGACATCGGAGCGGTGGGTCTGGCGGGCAACAAGGTCCGCAAGCTCGAAGTCGATCTGGCGTACGCCGTGGCTCATGGCGCCACGCACCTGGTCGCGGAAGGCTCGCGGCTGTCCAATGCCGCGCGCGCGGTGGCAGCCGCCAGCGCCGCGCTCGGGCTCGAGTGCACGCTGGTCCTGTGCCACGACGAGCCGCATGAACCCGTCGGCAACCTGATGCTCGATGGTCTGCTGGGGGCGGACTTGCGCTTCGTCGGGGACCTCAGTTGGCAGGATCTTGCGCAACACGCGCAGGCAGTCGTCGGCGAACTCGAACGCGCAGGCGAGAAGGTCTATCGCCTTCCCATCGGCTGCGCCTCCGAGCGCAGCTGCCTGGGCTTTGCCCTGGCCTATGGCGAACTGCGCGAGCAGATGGAGCAGCGCGGGCGCGCCGTGCAGACCATCGTGCACGCCAGTTCCTCCGGAGGCACCCATGCCGGACTCGTGCTCGGCAATGCGCTTCACGGATCCCGCAGCCATGTCCTCGGCATCGTGGTCGCGGAGAACGTGTATGCCGACGTGGTGGGCACGTACCTTGGCTATGCCCGCGGAGGCGCGCGCTTGATCGGCGCCGGCGTCGAACTGCAGCGAGCGCACATCCACATCACCGAAGCCTATCTCGGTGAGGGCTATGGCCGCCCTGCGGCGGGGGTGTACGAAGCGATCGACCTGCTCGCGACCTTGGAGGGCATCGTGGTCGACCCCGTCTACAGCGCGAAAGCCGTCGCGGCCATCGTCGATCTCGCCGCCAGGAAAGAGTTGAAGGGGCCCGTCGTCTTCTGGCATACGGGCGGCTATCACGCGCTCTTCGACCCCCGCTTCGCGAAGCGCGTCTGGTCGAACATCGCTCGTCTGTCGAGCACCGCGCTGTGATGAAGATGAAGAGCTTCATGCACGTCGGATCTGCCGCGCTCCCGGGCCAAGCCCGTCGCTCGATCGCCGGCTGCGCGCCGAGAGCCGGCGCCGATCCCTTGCGTTCGATCGAAGGCCGATCAGTCCGGCACGCGCCAGCGCGCAGCGGCCTGCCCGCGTGTCTGCACGCCGAGCTTGTCGAGGATGTTGGCCACGTGGCGCTTGACGGTATGCGGGCTCAGCGAGAAGGCGCGCGCGATCAGCTTGTTGCTGTCGCCGGCGGCGATGCGCGCCAGCACCTCGCGCTCGCGCTCGCTCAGGCCGTCCAGGCCGGCGCCCTCGGGCGGCGGAGCATCCGGCGACGCCGGTAACGACGCCGCAGCCACTGCACCCTTGCCGAGCAGGCCGCGCAGCATGCGCAACTGCCCGCGCTCTTCGGGCGTCAGGCGCGCGCCCCAGTCGGCCTCGGCCAGCCGCTGCAGCAGCGGCGCACCGGCAAACAGCGCACCGCCGACATCCGCGCCCTGCGCCACCTGGCGCAGCCAGGGCTGCAGCAGCGCCGCCGCCGCATCGAGCGCGCCCTGGCGCACGTGGATGTCGGCCAGCATGAAACGCGCCTGCGCACCGGCGTAATAGCGGTAGCGCTCGATGTCGTGCGCCATCGGCTCGAGCAGCGTGCGCGCTTCGTCGAGCCGGCCGTCGAGCAGCGCGATGCAGGCCCGGCTCCAGGCGCGGCAGCGCGCTGCCGATGCCCATTCCCACGGATGTGCGGCCTCGTTCAGCAGCGTGTCGACGCGGCGCAGCGCCGCTTCGTCGCCCAGCAGCCAGGCGGCGCGCATGCGCGCCGCCAGCACATCCGACAGGTGCACGCGGCGGTGGCTGGGCGCGCCGTGCTGCTGCATGTCCTGGTGCGCCTGCTGGCCGTGGCGCAAGCAGGCCTCGGCCTCGCCGCGCAGCGCATGCAGCAGCACGTGGGTCAGGGCGTTGTCGGTCATCAGCAGGCGCGGCCGGCCGAGCCATTGGCAGTCCTCGTCGGCACGCTGCAGCCATTCCCAGGCTTCGTCGAGCCGGCCGGCGCCGATGGCCTGGCCGGCACGCACGTGCATCACCGCCGCGCGCAGCTGCGACGGCGCCGGCCCGGCGACGCGCATCACGCCGGCAGCGAAGCGCTCGAGCAGCACGCCCATGCCCGGCAGGCCGACCAGCAGGCTCAGGTTCGCGCACTGCAGCCACAGGCGCACGTCGGGGATGCGCTCCAGGCAGTCGAGCATCTCGCCGACCATCGCCACCACCTGCTCGCTGCGCTCGCCGGCAAAGGCATCCCAGGCGCTGATGTAGCAGATGACCGCGTGCGCCGCGTCGTCCAGCGGCAGCGCGCGCAGCGACTGCAGCATCGCGCTGGCCTCGTCCCGGCGCCCGACGTGGTGCATGCCGGCGCTGGCATAAGCGCGGGCCACCGCCGCGTCGCGCTGCCGGCCGGCCGCCGCATAGCCGTCGGCGGCGCGCTGCATCGCGTCGTAGAGCGTGTCCCAGTCGTAGCGGCTGAAGGCAAGCAGGCCGCGCAGCAGCTGCAGCTCGGCCTGGGCATCGAACTGCGCCGGCGGGAACATCGCCAGCAGCTGCTGCAGCAGCGGGCCGCCGCCGCCGGCCAGCAGTTCCGGCCCGCGCTGCGCCAGCGCCTGCACCGCTTCGTCCCAGGCACCGGCACGCACCAGGAAGGCCACGGCGCGCGACAGGTCGCTCTCGTGCGCGGCGGCACGCCGCAGCAGCGCGGGCACGGCGTCGGCGTGCAGCCGGCGCAGCCGGTCTTCGAGGAAGTCGCGGAACAGGTCGTGCAGCCGCAGCGTCAGCGGCTCGGTGTCGAGCACGCTGACGAACAGGCCGCGCCGCTCCACGTCGTCGAGCAGACGCGCCGCAGCGGCGTCGCCGGTCAGTTGCATGCAGCGCTCGGCGCTGAGTTCGGGCAGCACCGAACAGTCGAGCAGGAAGCGCTGCAGCGGCGCCGGCATGTGCTGCAGCACCTCGGAGGCCAGGTAGTCGAACAGGTGGCGCTGCGTGAGATCGGCGCCGCGCCGTTGCGCCGGCGCCGTGCCGGCTGCCAGGCTCAGGCGCAGCCCCGCCGCCCAGCCGTGCGTGCGCTGCAGCAGGCTGCGCGTCAATGCCGCATCGGCCGCCACGCCGTTCAGCGCCTGCAGCGCATCCACCTCGGCCGGGCTGAAGCGCAGCTGGCGCTGGCCGAACTCGGCCAGTTCGCCGGCGGCGCGCAGCCGCGCCAGCGGCAGCGGCGGCTCGCTGCGGCTGGCCAGCACCAGCCCCCAGCGCTCGGGCCAGCGGTCGAGCATCTTGTGCAGCAGCTCGAAGACCTGCGGGTCGCTGATGCGGTGCAGGTCGTCGATGACGATCAGCCCGCGCGGCACGCGGGCCGCGGCCAGCGCGTTGAGCAGCTCGCCGCTGACCTCGCTCAAGCCGCGCTCGCCCTGCGCCAGCGTGCCCAGCGCCTCGGGAGCCACGCGCCATGGCAGATCGAAAGGCTCCAGCGCCGCGCTCAGGCAGGCGAGAAAGCGCTGCAGCGGGTCGTCCTCGTCGGCGCTGATCCAGGCCAGCGCGCAGCCTTCGGGCAGGCGGCGGATCGCCTGGGTCAGCGCCGCCGTCTTGCCGTAGCCGGCCGGCGCGAGCAGCAGCGTCAGCGTGGCTTGCTGCAGCGCCCGGGCGAGCGCGTCCTCGAGCGCAGGCCGCCCGACCAGCGCGCTGCGCGGCCGTGGCGGCTGAATCTTTGCCAGCGCGAAGGCGGGCATGGCGCTCGGACCCGACATCGGCGGATTCTGGCGCAGCGCCGCGGGCGAGCGTCGCCGCATGGCTTCGACGAGCCGCGAATGGCTCTTTCGGGCGATGCGCGGCATGGCCCACCCGCGGCAGATTGGGCACAGGCCGCGTCACGCCAGCACCATGCACATCGTCAACCACGCCCACTTGAAGCAGCAGCGCCGTGACGGCGAACAGCAACTGACTGCCGCCGACCGCAGCCTGGGCGTGCAGGGCTTCGAGGTCTGGATGCAGCGTCTCGACCCCGGCGCGCACAGCGTGGAGAAGCAGCACGGCGGCGAGCTGGTGGTGGTGGTGCTGTCCGGCTGCGGCAAGCTGTGGATCGACGGCGGCCCGCAGCGTTTCGCCGCGCCGTGCACGGTGCTGGTGCCGCCGCGCGTGCCCTTCCAGTTCGTCAATCACGGCAGCGAGACGATGCAGATGGTCGCGGTGTGCACGGCCACGCCGCAGCCGCTCGATCCGCCGAGCTGATCGGGCGGGAAGCGCCTGCCGGCTCGCTGTGCATAGCGGCCGGCCGTGAACAGCCAAGTCATTCACCGCAGAGGAACGGAGGACGCAGAGGTTCGCAGAGTCCAAGACAGGCCGCCCGACCTGGCTTGCGTTCCTCTGCGCCAACTCTGCGTCCTCCGTTCCTCTGCGGTGAAGGCTGTTTGAATTCAGGGCGCTTCGCGCCGCGAGCTGCATCTCCCGAGCACGCTGAATACCGTGGCTCCAGCGCGGCAGCGCACGTGGCCCGCCGGGGCGGCCGAACTGGCTCCTACGGGCGATGACTGCGCGGGTGCGGACGGGAACACTGCGAAGCATGTCGAGTTGCCATCGACATGCCGCACCCGACCCGCAAGCAGCACCAAGGACGACCATGACCCGCACCCTGACCCTGACCCGTACCTCGACCCTCACCGGCAGCGCCGCGGCCCAGCCGCGAACCACCCCCCGCGGCAGCGGGCACGGCGCGCCGCGCCTGAACCTGTACGCGCCGATCCACAAGGCGCTGCGCAGCATGATGAGCGACACGCTGGTGCGCATCGGCCGCCTCGACGCGGACGACGCCGAGGATCTGCGGCAGGGCCTGGCGCAGTTCGACGCGCTGCTCGCACTGTGCGAAAGCCACGTGCAGCACGAGAACGACTTCGTGCATCCGGCGATCGAGGCGCGCCGGCCGACGGGCTCGCTGCGCATCGCGCACGAGCACGACGAGCACCTGCAGAGCATCGCCGAACTGCGCGGCGAGGCGGCCACGCTGCGCGCCGCGCCGGCCGAGCTGCGCGCCGCGCTGGCGCTGCGCCTGTACCGCCATCTGGCGCTGTTCGTCGCGGCGAACTTCCAGCACATGCACATCGAGGAGACGGCGCACAACGCGGCGCTGTGGGCGCACTACAGCGACGACGAGCTGATGCAGCTGCACGGCCGCCTGACGGCGTCGATCGGCGCGCGCGAGATGCTCGAAGTCGCGCGCTGGATGGTGCCGGCGCTGAGCCCGGCCGAGCGCGCCGCGGTCGTCGGCGGCATGCAGGCCGAGGCGCCGCCCGAGGCCTTCCTCGGCCTGCTGCTGCAGATCCGGCCGCGTCTGGACGCCTGCGGCTGGAACAAGCTGGCACGTTCCGTCGGCGTGGCGCCGCAACTCGTTCCCGGCGAACCGGAATGAGACGGGCACGACCATGAAGCCGCTGCCTTTCCGCTGGATCACCACCGCCACCGCGCTGCTGGCCGCGGTGGCCGCGGTGGCCGCCCTGTTCGCCACCCTGCCCGCCGCCACCTGAGGAGGTCGAGATGAACACGAACCCGTTCCGCCTCGCCGGCCTCTGCGCCGGCATCACGCTGTTCGCGCTGCTGCATGCCGGCGCCGCCGCCCCCGGGGCCGGGGCCGAGAAGGCGGTACGACCCGAGGCGTCGCAGGTCGAACACGGACGCTACCTGGTGCGCATCGCCGGCTGCAACGACTGCCACACGCCCGGCTACCTGCAGGCCGGCGGCAAGGTGGACGAGAAGCACTGGCTCACCGGCGACGCTTTCGGCTGGCGCGGCCCCTGGGGCACGACCTATGCGACGAACCTGCGGCTGTACGTCGCCGGCATGACCGAAGCGCAATGGCTGCAGCGCGTGGCCAGCATGCGCCCGCGCCCGCCGATGCCCTGGTTCAACGTGCAGGCGATGACCGAGCAGGACCGCAAGGCGATCTTCCACTACCTGCAGTCGCTGGGACCGGCGGGCCAGCCGGCACCGGCCTGGGTGCCGCCCGACAAGCAGCCGCCGCAACCCTTCGCGCAGTTTCCGGGCTGAAGTGCCCGATGCCGCTCAGGCCGACGGCGCCGGCGGCGCCGCCGCCGGGGGCATGTGCAGCACACGCTGCGGATAGGGAATCTGCACGCCCGCTTCGTCGAGCGCTGCGAGCAGCGCAAGATTGACGGCCGAGCGCACGTTGCCCTGGCCGTTCTGCGCGTCGCTGATCCAGTAGCTCAGCGACAGCTCGAGCCCGTCGGCGCCGAAGGCCGTCAGCGACACGCCCGGCTCCGGCTTGGACATCACGCGCGGCACCGCGGCCGCGGCAGCCGCCAGCCTGGGCATCAGCGCGGGCAGGTCGGTGCCGTAGGCCACCTGCACCGAGGTGCTGACGAGCACGTTCGGATCGGCCGGCGGCAGGTTCTCGACGCGCTGCGTGACCAGCATCTCGTTGGGCACGATCGACTCGCGGCCGTTGGCCGCGCGGATCACCGTGTAGCGCGTCTTGATGTCGGTGATGCGGCCCTCGAAGCCGTCGACGCGCACCAGGTGGCCGATGCGCAGCGCGCCCTCGGCCAGCACGACGAAGCCGCTGACGTAGTTGGCGGCCAGCTTCTGCAGGCCCAGGCCGATGCCCACGCCGATGGCGCCGCCCAGCACCGACAGCGCGCTGATCGGGATGCCGACCGCGGTCATCGCCACCAGCGTGCCGATGGTCAGCAAGGCCGCGCGCGTGGCGTTGGCCGCCATCTTGCGTGCCGAGACGATGGGCCCGGCCGCCCGCTTCATCAGCCGCGACTCGATGGTCGCCGACAGCCACAGCACCAGCAGCAGCACCGTGCCGGCGCTCAATGCGCCCTGCAGCATCATCAGCAGCGACACGTCGGCGCCGCCGATGCGCCAGTGCAGCAGGTCCATCTCCTGCAGCAGCCGCGGCAGCACGCCGGTGAGCCACAGCACCAAGCCGATCCAGACGAACCAGGAGACGGTGCGCTCGAGCCGGCGCACCAGCGCCGAGTGCGGGAACGCGGTGTGCAGCACCTGCACGCTGAGGCGGATCAGAACCAGGCTGAACAGGATCGGCAGCGCCAGCCGCAGCAGCCCGACCGGCAGCACCTCCTTCAGCGCCCAGCGCGCCGCCAGGCCGGCGAGCAGCGCCGCCAGCGGGAAGAACACGCCGTCGTAGAGCCGCTTGCCGAACCAGATGCCCGCGTCGCGCGGCTCGCGTCCGCGCACCGCCCAGACCAGCGCATAGGCCGCCGCCAGCGCGCCCAGCAGCACGGCGAACTCGATCGCCACCGCCTGCGGCGTCAGTTCCCCCAGCACCTGCTGCAGCGATGTCAGATTGTCCATGCGTGAATCCTGCGGCGCGGCCGGGCGCGCCGCGGCGCCGCGCTGTGCTCCTCAGAGGTCGGCCAGCACGCGCAGGTGTGCGGCGACGCTGCGCGCCAGCGCGCTCAGGTTGTAGCCGCCTTCGAGGCACGAGACGATGCGGCCTTCGGCATGCCGGTCGGCCACCGCCTTGATGCGCTGCGTGATCCATTCGTAGTCGGCCTCGACCAGGCCGAGCTGGCCGAGGTCGTCCTCGCGGTGCGCGTCGAAGCCGGCGGAGAAGAAGATCATCTGCGGCTTGAACTCCTCCAGCCGCGGCATCCACATCATCTCGATCAGCTCGCGGATCGCCGGGCCGCGGCTGTAGGCCGGCACCGGCAGGTTGATCATGTTCGTGCCCAGCGGCGTGCCGCCGCTGTACGGATACAGCGGGTGCTGGAAGAAGCTGAGCATCAGCACGCGCTCGTCGCCCGCGATGATGTCCTCGGTGCCGTTGCCGTGGTGCACGTCGAAGTCGACGATGGCCACGCGCTGCAGGCCGTGCACGTCCAGCGCGTGGCGCGCGGCGACGCAGACGTTGTTGAAGAAGCAGAAGCCCATCGCCTGGTCGCGCGTCGCATGGTGGCCCGGCGGACGCACCGCGCAAAAGGCGTTGGCGGCGCGGCCGGACAGCACGTCGTCGGTGGCGGCCACCGCCGCGCCGGCCGAGCGCAGCGCGGCCTGCCGCGTGCCGCCGCCGACCACGGTGTCCGGATCGACCGCACGCGGCTCGCCGGCGGCCTCGACCTGCTGCATCAGGTCGATGAGTTCGGCCACGTAGCCGCTGCTGTGCGCGCGCGACAGCTGCTCGGGCGTGACCAGCGGCGCATCGCGGAAGTCCAGCGCGATGTCCAGCCCGGTCGCGCGCAGGTGGTCGGCGATGGCGTCGAGCCGTTGCGGGCACTCTGGGTGGCCCTCACCCATATCGTGCAAACGGCACTCCGTGTGACTGTAGAAGGCGGTGCTCATGCCTGGGACGTCGGGCTTTTGGGTTAAGGTCTGGCGGATGGATTCGAGTGTAGCGCGCCGCATCTCGCGCCTCGTGGACCAGCTCGGCACGGTCATCGTCGGCAAGCGCGCCCAGCTCGAGGACTGCGTGGCCTGCCTGCTGGCCGGCGGGCATCTGCTGATCGAGGACGTGCCCGGCGTCGGCAAGACCACGCTGGCGCATGCACTGGCGGTGTGCCTGGGGCTGAAGTTCTCGCGCGTGCAGTTCACCGCCGACCTGATGCCGTCCGACCTGGTCGGCGTCAGCGTGTTCGAGCGCAGTAAGGAAACCTTCGTCTTCCACCCCGGCCCGGTGTTCGCGCAGGTGCTGCTGGCCGACGAGATCAACCGCGCCGGGCCGAAGACGCAGAGCGCGCTGCTCGAGGCGATGGAAGAGCATCAGGTCTCGGTGGAAAACGAGACGCGCGCGCTGCCGCGGCCCTTCTTCGTCATCGCCACGCAGAACCCGACCGACCAGCTCGGCACCTATCCGCTGCCCGAATCGCAGCTCGACCGCTTCCTGCTGCGCATCACGCTCGGCTACCCCGACCGCGCCTCCGAACGCGCGCTGCTCGTCGGCGAGGACCGGCGCGAGGCCATCACGCGGTTGCCGGCGGTGATGTCGACGGCCGATCTGCAGGCGGCGCAGCAGGCGGTGCGCGCGGTGCTGGCCTCGGAGGCGCTGCTCGACTACCTGCAGTCGCTGATCGCCGCCACGCGCTCGGGCCAGTGGTTCGTCGAAGGCCTGAGCCCGCGCGCCGGCATCGCCGTGCTGCGCGTGGCCAAGGCGCGCGCGCTGATGGCGCAGCGCGACTACGTCGCGCCCGACGACCTGCAGGCGATCCTGCCGCAGGCCATCGCCCACCGGCTGCAGCCGATCGCCGGCGCCGGCCGCGGCGCGATCGAGCAGGTGCGCGCGATGGTCGAGGCCACACCAATCCCGTGATCCCCCCTGCGGCACCCCTGCGGCCTGCGGCCGCGCGCCCAGGGGGGGCGAGCCTGGACGCGAGGGATCGAGTGGACGCCTCGCGCCTGGCGAGCGGCCGGGCGTCCTCGCCCGGCGCGGCCGGCAAGGCCCGCCGGCAGCCCGGCGCCGCCGGTGCCGCAGCGGCCGCTGGATGGACCGGGAAGGAGCGCCGGCGCAGGGGGCTGCGCGGCCGGCTGCGCCGCTGGTGGCTCGGACGGCATCCTCGCACCGACACCTGGAGCCTGAGCCAGCGCAACATCTACATCCTGCCGACCAAGGGCGGCTGGGCCTACGGCGTGACGCTGCTGGCGATGCTGGTGTCGGCCATCAACTACCAGCTGAACCTGGGCTACGTGCTGACCTTCCTGCTCGCCGGCAGCGGGCTGGTGTCGATCCACATGACGCATGCGACGCTGCGCGGGCTGACGCTGCGCCTGCGCCCGCCGGCGCCGGTGTTCGCCGGCGAGCCGGCGCGGCTCGAGGTGGTGATGTCCAGCCCCGGCGGCGCGCGCCACGGCGTGTGCCTGCGCCTGCGCAATCGCGGCCGCCACGGGCGCGACGTCTGGTGCGACGTGCCGGCGCTGGGCCAGGCCAGCGCCAGCCTCAGCATCGTGCCGGCCACGCGCGGCTGGCACGGTGTGCCGGTGCTGGTGGTCGAGACGCAGTTCCCCTTCGGCCTGTTTCGCGCCTGGACGCACTGGCGGCCGGCGAGCCGGGTGCTCGCCTATCCGCAGCCCGAACACCCGGCGCCGCCGCTGCCGCTGGCCGGCAGCGCGAGCGGCGGCACGCCCCAGCCGCGCGCCGGCCAGGGCAGCGAGCTCGACGGCGTGCGCGCCTGGCGCCGCGGCGACAGCCGCCGCCACGTGCTGTGGAAGAAGGCGGCGCGCAGCGGCCAGCTGGTCAGCCGCGAGACCACGACCGAACACAGCCGCGAGCTCTGGCTGGACTGGCAGTCGGCGACGGGCGGCACCGAAGGGGCCGATGCCGAGACCCGGCTGTCCCGGCTCACCGCCTGGCTGCTGGCAGCCGAGGCGCAGGGGCTGGTCTACGGCCTGAAGCTGCCCGGCCGGCAGTTCGCGCCCGGCCGCGGCGAGCTGCACCAGCGCCAGCTGCTGCGCGAGCTGGCGCTGTGGAACTGAAGCGCCGCCGGCTGGCCGCGCCGGCATGGCCCGGCTGGCGCCACCTGCCGCGCGACAGCCGCGACACCTTGTTCCTGCTGGCAGTGATCGGCTGGACCGTGCTGCCGCATGCCGCGCACCTGGCGCCGTGGTGCATCGCGCTGACCGCGCTGATGCTGCTGTGGCGCGGCCTGCTGGCACTGAGCAACGCGCCGCTGCCCAGCCGCTGGGCGGTGGCGGGCGTGCTGCTGATCGCCGTGGCGCTGACGCTGTGGACCGAACGCTCGCTGTTCGGCAAGGAAGCCGGCGTGACCATGCTGGTGGTGCTGATGTCGCTGAAGACGCTGGAGCTGCGTGCGCGGCGCGACGCGCTGGTGGTGTTCTTCCTCGGCTTCTTCCTGGTGCTGACCAACTTCCTGTACTCGCAGTCGCTGCCCACCGCGGCGGCGATGCTGCTGTCGGTGTGGGGCCTGATGACGGCGCTGGTGCTGGCGCACATGCCGGTGGGCAAGCCGCCGCTGCGGCAGGCGGGCGCGCTGGCGGCGCGCGCCGCGCTGTTCGGCGCGCCGCTGATGGTGGCGCTGTTCCTGCTGTTTCCGCGCGTCGGCCCGCTGTGGGGCGTGCCGCAGGACGCCAGCGGCAAGACCGGGCTGTCGGGCTCGATGCAGATGGGCGCGATGGCGCAGATCGCCAACGACGACACCATCGCCTTTCGCATCCGCTTCGACGGCGCGCCGCCACCGCCGCAGGCGTTGTACTTCCGCGGGCCGGTGCTGTCGCGCTTCGACGGGCGCGAATGGACGCGGCCGCCGGGCAGCGAGCCGCTGGCGCCGCGCCAGCGCGCCGAGATGCGCCTGCTCGGCCAGCCGCTGCGCTACGAAATGACGCTCGAACCCAGCCGGCTGGCGCTGCTGCCGCTGCTGGAGCTGAGCCCCGAGCGCAGCGACGCGGCGCCGCTCGTCGAGAGCCTGCGCGCCTGGCAGCGCGGCGACCTGCAGTGGCAGACCGAACGGCCGGTGGCCGAGCGGCTGCGCTTCGAGGCGCAAGCCTGGCCGCTGCACCGCCACGGCCCGACGCAGATGACGCCGGCACTGCAGGAGCAGCTGCGCCTGCCCGCGGACTACAACCCGCGCACGCTGGCCTGGGCCGCCGAGCTGCGGCGCCGGCCGCAGCTGGCGCAGGCCGACGCGCGCGCGCTGGTCGGCGCGGTGCTCGAACACCTGCGCCAGGGCGACTACCTGTACACGCTCGAACCCGGCAGCTACGGCAAGCACGCGGTCGACGAATTCTGGTTCGACCGCCGGCTCGGCTTCTGCGAGCACTTCGCCGCCAGCCTGGTGGTGGTGCTGCGTGCCATGGACGTGCCCGCACGCATCGTCACCGGCTACCAGGGCACCGACCCGCGGCCGGTGGACGGTTACTACATCGTGCGCCAGAGCCATGCCCACGCCTGGGCCGAATACTGGCAGCCGGGCGAGGGTTGGGTGCGCGTCGACCCGACCGCCGCCGTGTCGCCCGAACGCGTGCTGCGCAGCAGCCAGCTCGCGCCGCGGCAAGGCGTGGTGGCCGACGCGCTGGGCAGCGTCAGCCCGCAGCTGCTGGCCGAACTGCGCAGCCTGTTCGAAGCCGCCGGCAACCGCTGGAACCAGTGGGTCATGAACTACTCGCGCCGCCAGCAGTTCGAGTTGCTGCAAAGCCTGGGCGTGGACGCGCCCACCTGGCAGGACCTGGCGCTGGCGCTGATCGGCCTGCTCTGCGCCGGCAGCCTGGCCGGCGCCGGCTGGGCGCTGTGGGACCGCCACCGGCAGGACCCGTGGCAGCGGCTGCAGCGGCGCATCCAGCAGCGGCTGGCGCAGCTGCAGGTGAACGTGCTGCCGCACGACCCGCCGCGGCGCCGCGCCGAGCGCGTGCGCGAACGGCTGGGTGCGGCCGGCGAGCCGCTGGCGCTGCAGCTCGAAGCGCTGGAGCGTGCGCGCTATGCGCACGCCGGCCGCGCCGAGCCGGTGCGCGGCTGGTGGCAGCGCTTCGCCGTGCTGGCGGCCGCAGCCGGCCGCCGATAATTGCGCATGATCGCTCTCGCCTGCCGGCTGCTGCCGGTGCTGTGTCTGGCACTGCTGCTGCCGCACGACGCCGCCGCGCGCAAGCCGAAGACGCGCGACACGGCCGTCGCCAATGCCGGTTCGGCCACTGCCGAAACTTATGCGCAACGCCAGGACGTGCGCGAATTCGCCTTGCAGCTCGCCGAACGCCGCGAACTGCCGCCGCCATGGGTGCAGGCGCAGCTGGCGCAGGCGCGGCTGCAGCCCACGGCGCAGCGGCTGATGATGCCGCCGCCGGCCGGCACGGCCAAGAACTGGGCCGCCTACCGCGAGCGCTTCGTCGAGCCGCAGCGCATCATGGCCGGCGAGCGCTTCTGGCAGGACAACGCCGACTGGCTGCAGCGCGCCGAGGAGCGCTTCGGCGTGCCGGCGCAGATCATCGTCGGCATCGTCGGCGTCGAAACCTTCTACGGCCGCATCACCGGCAACTTCCGCGTGCTGGACGTGCTGACGACGCTGGCCTTCGACTTTCCTGCAGGGCGCAGCGACCGCAGCGCCTTCTTCCGCAGCGAGCTGGAGGAATTCCTGGTCTGGTGCCGGCGCGAAGGGCTGGACTGCGCGGCGCCCAAGGGCTCGTTCGCCGGCGCGATGGGGCTGCCGCAGTTCATGCCCGGCAGCATCAACCGCTGGGCGGTGGACTTCGACGGCGATGGCCACATCGACCTGAACGGCAGCGCCGCCGACGTCATCGGCAGCGTCGCCAACTACCTGGCCGCGCACGGCTGGCAGCGCGGCATGCCCATCACCTTCGAAGTGGCGGTGCCGGTGGACACCCGTGCCCGCGCAACCCTTCTGGCGCCCGACATCCTGCCCAGCTTCAGCGCCGAACAGATGGCCGCGCTCGGCGCCGAGCTCGACGCCGCCGGCCGCGCCCACGAAGGCCCGCTGGCGCTGGTCGAACTGCAAAACGGCGATGCCGCGCCCAGCTTCGTCGCCGGTACGCAGAACTTCTATGCGCTGACGCGCTACAACTGGTCGAGCTATTACGCGATGGCGGTGATCACGCTCGGCGAGGCGGTCAAGCGGCAGCTTTGAGCGCGTCCGCCGGTCAGCCGCCGACGTCCGGGCTGGGCGCCACGCCCTGCTCGCGCGCCGCCTGCTCCTGCACCTGCAGCGAGCGTTGGTAGGCCGGCCGCTCGCGCAGCCGCTGCCAGTAGGCGGCCACCGCGGGCGTGAAGCGCGGTCTCATGCCAAGGATGTCGGCCAGCATCAGCGCGTAGCCGACCGAGATGTCCGCCGCGGTGAAGCGCCCGGCCGCCAGGAACTCGCCCTGCTGCAGCCGCGGCTCCAGCGTGCGCAGCCGCGCCAGGAACCACTTGGCATAGTCCTCGGCCACCTGCGGCTGGCGGCGCTCCTTCGGCTCGAGGCGGCTGTAGCGCAGCACCAGCGTCTGCGGAAAGGTCAGCGTCGCCTCGCCGAAGTGCAGGAAGTTCAGGTAGTCGGCAAAACCCGGCTCGTCGGGCTCGACGTTCAGCGCGCGCGGCGAATGTCTGACCGCCAGGTATTGGCAGATCGCCGCCGACTCGGTGAGCCTGGAGCCGCCGTCGAGCAGCAGCGGAATCGTGCCCAGCGGATTGACTTCCAGATACTCGGGCTTCAGGCCGCGCGGCGGGAACGGCAGCATCCTCAGTTCGCAGGCCAGGCCGATCTCCTCGATCGTCCACAGGGCGCGGAACGAACGGGCGCTGAGGCAGTGGTACAGGGTGATCATGCGTTGGGTGACGGTCGTTTGGCGAGAAGCGCGCGGGCCACGCGCGAGGCCGGTGCGCGCTGCAGCTGCGCACTGATCCAGGCAGCCGTGTCGACCAGCCGTTCGAGCTCAATGCCGGTGTCGTGGCCCAGGCCGTGCAGCAGGTAGACGACGTCCTCGGTGGCGGCGTTGCCGGTGGCGCCCTTGGCGTAGGGGCAGCCGCCGAGGCCGCCGACCGAGGCGTCGAAGCAGCGCAAGCCGAACTGCAGCGAGGCATAGACATTGGCCACCGCCATGCCGTAGGTGTCGTGATAGTGCCCGGCCAAGCGCTCGGCCGGCACGCGCGCCGCGACCGCTTCGAGCATGCGCTGCACCGAGGCCGGCGTGCCCACGCCGATGGTGTCGCCCAGCGAGATTTCGCGGCAACCGATGTCGACCAGCCGCTGCGCGACTTCGGCCACCTTGGCCGGCGCGACGGCGCCTTCGTAGGGGCAAGCGATGACGCAGGACACGTAGCCGCGCACTTCGACTCCGGCCGCGCGCGCGGCGCTCATTACCGGCAGGAAGCGCTCGATCGACTCGGCGATGCTGCAGTTGATGTTCTTGCGCGAGAAGGCTTCGGAGGCCGCGGCGAACACCGCCACCTGCTCGGCGCCGGCGGCGCGCGCCGCCTCGAAGCCCTGCAGGTTCGGCGTCAGCACCGGGTAGCGCACGCCGGGGCGGCGCTGCAGCGCGCGCATCAACTCGGCATGGTCGCCCATCTGCGGCACCCACCTGGGCGACACGAAGGAGGTGGCCTCGATCTCGCGCAGGCCCGCGTCGGCCAGGCGCTCGATCAGTTCCAGCTTGGTGGCCAGCGGCACCACCTGGGCCTCGTTCTGCAGGCCGTCGCGCGGCCCCATCTCGACGATGCGGATGCTGCTCACTGGACGACCCTGCGCACTTCGTGCTCCGGGATGAGCACTTGGGAGCGGCCCGGCGTGCTCA
>DAIMFR010000073.1:0-24921 GCA_036724445.1 Rubrivivax sp.
GTCAGCAGCAGCAGCGTCGAGCCGACGACCACGGCGAACACGCCCAGGTCGAACAGCGCCGCGCTCGGCAGATGCACCTCGCCGACCAAGGGCCAGTGCACGTGCGCGGTGTGCGTGGTCAGGAAGGGATAGCCGAGCAGCAGCGAGCCCAGGCCGGTGAGCAGCGCCAGCAGCAGCCCGACGGCGATCCAGCGCACCGGATGCAGCGTCAGCCGCGCTTCGACCCAGCGCGTGCCGCTGACCATGTACTGCGCGATGAAGGCGATGGCCACCACCAGCCCGGCGACGAAGCCGCCGCCGGGCTCGTTGTGGCCGCGCATGAACAGATGGAAGGCGAACAGCCCCGCCACCGGCAGCAGCAGCCGCACCAACACCGCCGGCACCTCCAGATAGCGCTGGCCGGCGCCGCCGGCTTCGAGGTCGCCGTCGAGGTCGGCGCCGATGCGCTCGACGCGCTGCTGCGCCGGCCGGTCGATCACCTCCAGCGGCGGACGGAAGCGGCGCAGCAGCGCATAGACGCTGATGCCGACGATGCCGAGCACGGTGATCTCGCCCAGGGTGTCGAAGGCGCGGAAGTCGACCAGCATCACGTTGACGACGTTGGTGCCGCCGCCCAAGGGCAGTGCCTGCTCCAGGAAGTAGGGCGAAATCGACAGCGGCGCCTGCCGCGTCAGCAGCGCATACGACAGCGCCGACAGCCCGGCGCCGACGGCCAGCGCCAGCCCCAGGTCGCGGCGGCGCCGCCACCAGGCGCGCCGCGCCACCTGCGCCTCTTCTTCGGGCTCGCGCTTGGGCATCCAGCGCAGCCCCAGCAGGAACAGCACCATGGTCACCGTTTCCACCGCCAGCTGCGTCAGTGCCAGGTCGGGCGCCGAGAACCAGGCGAAGCTGATGCACAGCACCAGGCCGGTGACGCCGAGCAGCGTCAGCGCCGCCAAGCGGTGGAACTTGGCCTGCCAGGCGGCGCCGATGGCCGCCGCAGCGCCGATCAGCCACAGCAGCACGAACTCCGGCGTGGCCGGCACGCGCGCGCGGTCGCCCCAGGTCAGCGGCACGATCAGCGCCGAGGCCAGGCCGGTGATGCCGGCGGCGAGCACCATGGCCAGCAGTTGCAGTTGCAGCCGCCGCGTGCTGAACAGGCGCAGCAGCCGGCGTGCCAGCAGCGTGGCGCCGGCCAGCAGCCACTGAAACAGGCGCTGGCCGTCGCCGGCCATCAGCGGTGCGCTGCGTGCGCGGCGCCGCCGCATGCGAGCGCCGAAGAGCAGGTAGACGAGCAGGCCGCCGGCGGTGGCCGTCAGACTCATCAGCAGCGGCGTGTTGAAGCCGTGCCAGACGGCCAGGCTGTAGTCGGGCAGCGTGCCGCCGACCACCGGCCGCGCCGCGGTGGCCAGCAGCCAGCCCACCGACCAGGCCGGCGCCACGCCGACGACCACGCAGGCCAGCACCAGCAGCTCCACCGGCACGCGCATCCAGTGCACCGGCTCGTGCGGCTCGCGCGGCGTGTCGCTGCGCGCGCGGCCGAAGAACACGCCGTGGCCCAGGCGCAGCGAGTAGACGACGGCGAACACGCTGGCCAGCGTGGCCAGCGCCGGCAGGCCGATTTCGACCGCCGGGTTGGCGCGGACGTACACCGTCTCGGCGAAGAACATCTCCTTGGACAGGAAGCCGTTGAGCAGCGGCACGCCGGCCATCGCCGCGCTGGCTACGATGGCCAGCGTGCCGGTGATCGGCATCGCGCGGAACAGCCCCGAGAGGCGGCGCATGTCGCGCGTGCCGGTTTCGTGGTCGATGATGCCCACGGCCATGAACAGCGAAGCCTTGAAGGTCGCGTGGTTCATCATGTGGAACACCGCCGCGACCGCGGCGAGCGGGCTGTTCAGGCCCAGCAGCAGCGTGATCAGCCCGAGGTGGCTGATCGTCGAATAGGCGAGCAGGCCCTTCAGGTCGTTCTGGAACATCGCCGCATAGGCGCCGAGCAGCAGCGTCGCCAGCCCGGCGCCGCCGACGATCCAGAACCAGGCATCGGTGCCGGCCAGCACCGGCCACAGCCGCGCCAGCAGGAACACGCCGGCCTTGACCATCGTCGCCGAATGCAGGTAGGCCGACACCGGCGTCGGCGCGGCCATCGCATGCGGCAGCCAGAAGTGGAACGGGAACTGCGCGCTCTTGGTCAGCGCGCCCAGCAGGATCAGGCCCAGGATCCACGGGTACCACGCGTGCGTACGCACCAGGTCGCCGGCGGCGAGCAGCGCGTCGAGCTCGAAGCTGCCGACGATGTGGCCGAGCAGCAGCACGCCGGCCAGCAGGGCGAGGCCGCCGCTGGCGGTGACGGTGAAGGCCATGCGCGCGCCGCGGCGCGCGTCCTTGCGGTGCGTCCAGTAGCCGATGAGCAGGAAGCTGAAGATGCTGGTCAGCTCCCAGAACAGCACCAGCTGCAGCAGGTTGCCCGAGACCACGACGCCGAGCATCGCGCCCATGAAGCCGAGCAGCAGCGAATAGAAGCGCGCCGCCGGGTCGTCGGGCGACAGGTAGTAGCGCGCGTAGACCACCACCAGCAGCCCCATGCCGCTGACCAGCATCGCGAACATCCAGGCGAAGCCGTCCAGGCGCACGACGATGTCCAGCCCCAGCGCGGGCAGCCACGGCAGGCGCTCGCTGATCACGCCGCCGTTGGCCACTTCGGGATAGAGCAGCGCCAGCGGCACGGCCACGGCCAGCGCCACCAGCGCCGCCCAGGACGACTCCAGGTCGCGTGCGTTGGTCGGCAACAGCGCGGCGATCACGCTGCCGACGAAAGGCAGCAGGAGCAGCAGGAGCAGGGACATTGCGGCGCATTCTAGAGACGCGCTCCGTGGCCGCCGCTCGCTGCCGCTCCCTTCAGCCGGCAGGGGGCATCGGCTGCAGCGGGGTCATGCGGCTGTGCGCCTGCCGCAGTTCGTCAGCCGGCAGCGGCGGACGCGGCAAGTTGGCCCAAGGCCGCCGATTCCATGGTTCTGGCGGCAATGCGGACCTGCCCGCGCCTGCGGGCTCGGCTTCAGGTGAGGCAGGCGGCGCGTGAGTTCCTCCAGGTCTGCTTCCGCAAAGTGACCCTGGTCGTGTTTGGCCGAGGACGAGACGATGGCCCTGTCGGGCCTGGCCGGCAGCACAGGGGAAGAACGGGCGTTCGCCTTGCTCGGGCTGCGGCGGTCGCGCGTCTGGATCTGGGCCGTCGGTCTGACGCAGAGCCGCACTTGCTCGTGAGCGTCAGCGTGTTCAAGACTCCGGCTTGAAGCCGATGGCGCGCAGGCGCCGTCCCCATTCGGCGTGGCTGGTCCGAATGCCCGCTTCAAACGTCTCGGGGCTGACCTGCGCAGCCTCGACACCGATCTTGACCAACCCTTCGATCGTCTTCGGCTGTTGGACGACCCGTGCAATTGCCGCGGCGGCGCGTTCGCGCGCAGGGCGCGGCACGCCGGTGCTTGCCCACACGCCAAAGTACTCAGCCAGCGTGAGCTGCTCCAGACCTTGCTCCGCAAAGGTCGCGACGTCGGGCATGAAGAGGGATCTGCTTGGCCCCGTGCTGCCCCCAAAAGGCGCAGGCGGCCTGATGCGAGATGGGGCAGGTAATCGCCGACGGCCGTAAAACAGCCGGAGATTTGCCCGCCGAGCAGGTCTTGTATCGCGGGGGCCCCCGGCCGAGCGCCGTGCGCAACTGGACGCGGCCGACCCGATGGGCGCCTTGGTGCGTGAGCTTGGTGCGCGAGCTTGGTGCGCGAGCTCAGGCAGCAGGGTGGCGCCTGCGTGCAGCGCAGGTGTCTATCCGGCATCAGCGCAGTGGCGGCGCCGCTGCCGGACTGCCCGGCCACGCCGCCGGTGTGCCCTGCGCGCTGGGCGCGAGCCAGGGGTTCGATGCTCGCCCGCGCAGCCCGATCGCCAGCGCGCCGCGCACCGGGGCGGCACGCATCAGTGCGTCGATGGGCTGCAGGGAATACAGCGGCAGGGCGGAAGTCCGGTTTCGCCAGGCGTCCCGCTTCGGCGCTCGGGCGGCGGGGCCGCTCAGCAGCTGGCGCCGCCGACGATCTTCTGCAGCGCGTCCGGGTCCAGCACCTGGATCTGCCGCTGCTTGACGGCGAGGATGCCGTCTTCCTGGAACTTCGAGAAGCAGCGGCTCACCGTTTCGAGCTTCAGCCCCAGGTAGGTGCCGATCTCCTCACGCGTCATGCGCAGCACCAGCGACGACGGCGAGAAGCCGCGCGCCTGCAGCCGCTGCGTCAGGTTCAGCAGGAAGGCCGCCAACCGTTCCTCGGCGCGCATGCTGCCCAGCAGCAGCATCACGCCCTGGTCGCGCACGATCTCGCGGCTCATGATCTTGTGGAACTGGCGCTGCAGGTCGGTGAACTCGCGCGACAGGCATTCGAGCTGGCCGTAGGGAATGACGCAGACCTGCGAGTCCTCCAGCGCCACCGCGTCGCAGCTGTGGCGGTCGCTGCTGATGCCGTCCAGGCCGAGCAGCTCGCCGGCCATCTGGAAACCCGTGACCTGGTCGCGCCCGTCCTCGGAGGACACGCGCGTCTTGAAGAAGCCGGTGCGCACCGCGAACAGCGACTCGAAGGCGTCGCCGGTGCGAAACAGCAGTTCGCCGCGCTTGACCGTGCGCCGCGTTGCGACCAGGGTGTCCAGGCGGTCGAGCTCGCGTTCGGAAAAGCCCACCGGCAGGCACAACTCGCGCAGGTTGCAGTTGGAGCAGGCGACCTTGAATTCCGCCGCCCGGATCGGGGCCTCGGTGGCTGGGGTGCTCATGGGCAGGACACGACGCGTTGCCTTCGGTGGGCGGCAGGGGGGTCATTGTTCGGCTGCGCTGCAGCGGCGGCTTTGCGCCAGATCAAATCCGGCGGATCGCCGCTCGGGCACGATGCCGGCTCATGACCGTGACCACCGCGCCCGAGCGCAACGGCAGGACGGCGCGCGGCGAGGCCGCTGCGGCGCTGTCCGAATCGCTGCTGCGCCAGTTCGACACCCCCGGGCCCCGCTACACCTCCTACCCCACTGCCGACCGCTTCGTCGAGGCCTTCGGCGAGCAGGATCTGCGCCAGGCGCTGCAGCAGCGCACCCAGGGCGGCATCGGCGCGACGCTGGCGCCGCTGTCGGTATACGTGCACATCCCGTTCTGCGAATCGCTGTGCTACTACTGCGCCTGCAACAAGGTCATCACGCGGCACCACGAGCGCGCCGCCGAATACCTGGACGTGCTGGACCTGGAGATCGAGCGCATCGTCGCCGCGACACGCGCCGGCCAGCCGGTATCGCAGCTGCACTTCGGCGGCGGCTCGCCGACCTTCCTGTCCGACGCCGAACTCGGGCGCGTGATGGCTTCGCTGCACCGCGCCTTCGCCATCGGCGAAAGCTGCGAGATGTCGATCGAGGTCGACCCGCGCACCGTCACGCCCGAGCGCCTGGCCCACTGCCGCGAACTCGGCTTCAACCGCATCAGCTTCGGCGTGCAGGACTTCGATCCGCAGGTGCAGCAGGCGGTGCACCGCATCCAGCCCTTCGACAGCGTGCGCGAGCTGATGAGCGCGGCGCGCGGCCTGGGTTTCAAGTCGATCAACGCCGACCTGATCTACGGCCTGCCGCGGCAGACGCCGGCGAGCTTCGCGCGCACCGTGGCGCAGATCGGCGAGCTGCGGCCCGACCGCATCGCGCTGTATGCCTACGCGCACCTGCCGCAGCGCTTCAAGCCGCAGCGGCGCATCGTCTCGGCCGATCTGCCCAGCGCCGCGCAGCGCGTGGCCATGCTCGGCGACGCCATCGCCGGCTTCTTCGCGCGCGGCTACCACTACATCGGCATGGACCACTTCGCGCTGCCCGACGACTCGCTGGCGGTGGCCAAGCGCCAGGGCCGGCTGCACCGCAATTTCCAGGGCTACAGCACGCAGCCCGACTGTGACCTGGTCGGCCTGGGCGTGTCGGCGATCGGCAAGATCGGCGCCACCTACTACCAGAACGTGAAGACGCTGCCCGAGTACTACGACGCGCTGCGCCAGGGCCAGCTGCCGGTGCAGCGCGGCATCGCGCTGACGCGCGACGACGTGCTGCGCCGCGCGGTGATCATGGCGCTGATGTGCCAGGGCAGGGTGGAATTCGAGTCGATCGAGCTGGCGCACCTGATCCGCATGCGCGAGTACTTCGAGCGCGAGTTGCAGGCGCTGCAGCCGATGGCCGAGGCCGGGCTGGTGCAGATCGAGCCCGGCGCCATCCAGGTCACGGCCAGCGGCTGGTACGTGGTGCGCGCGGTGGCGATGGTCTTCGACCGCTGGCTGCAGGACAGCGCGCAGCGCGAGCGCTTCTCGCGCATCGTCTGATGCGGACTCAGCGCCGCCGCGCGACCAAGCCGATCAGCGCCGAGCGGCCGCGGTGGCCGCTGCCTTCGGCCAGCTCGGCCTCGTACTCGCGCAGCTCGACGATGTCCATCGCAGCGAAGGCCTCGCGCAGCAGCTCGGGCGTGTACAGGTGCGAGGCCAGCGGCGGACCGCCGGTGCGGTACTCCAGCTGCTGCGGCGTGTAGCCCTGCAGCAGCAGCGTGCCGCCGGGCTTCAGGCTGTTGTGTATGCGCGCGAACAGGCGCTCGCGCAAGACGGGGTCGGCAAACTGCACGAAGATCGCCGCCACGCCGTCGCAGCTTGCCTCGGGCCAGGCAAAGCCGTCGCAGCCGGCCACCTGGTAGTCCACCGCCACGCCTTGCTCGGCGGCCAGGCGGCGCGCCTTGGCGACGCCGGCTTCGGCGATATCGAAGGCCTCGACCTGCAGCCCGCGCCGTGCCAGCCAGACGCTGTTGCGGCCTTCGCCGTCGGCCACGCACAGCACGCGCTGGCCCGGTTGCCAGACGCCGGCATGCTCGCGCAGCCACGCGTTCGGCTCGGTGCCGAACAGATAAGCCTCGGCCGCGAAGCGCTGGTTCCAGGTGCCGGCCGGATCGCTGAAGTCCGTCATGCCGAAGCCGAGTCTTCGCCGATCAGCAGGCGCGAAGCGCTCAGGAAGCGGTGGGGCGGGATCTCCAGGTTCGTCGGCGCGGGCTTGTTCTTGAACACCCGGCCGGCGCCGTCGAAGGTCGACCCATGGCAGGGGCAGAAGAAGCCGCCCTGCCAGTCGGCCGGCAGGCTGGGGTTGGCGCTGCCGGCGGGCACGGCGGTCGGCGAGCAACCCAGGTGCGTGCAGATGCCGACGGCGACGAACACCTCAGGCTGCAACGAGCGCGTGGCGTTGGCGGCATAGGGCGGCTGCTGGTCGCGCAGGGAATCGGGGTCGGCCAGGTCCGGATTCGGCGCCTGCAGTGCGGCCACCATCTGCGGCGTGCGGCGCACGATCCACACCGGCTTGCCGCGCCATTCGACGGTCTTCATGCCGCCCGGCGGGATGTCGCCGATGTCCACCTCGACGGCGGCGCCCATGGCGCGGGCACGCTCGCTGGGCGCGAAGGAGGCGACGAAGGGCACGGCGGTGGCCGCCACGGCCGCGCCGCCCGCGGCCGTGGTGGCGATGAGCCAGGTGCGGCGATCGGCATCGCCGGGCGCGGGCGCCCCAGGCAGAGGCAGGGTGTGGGTCGTCATGGGATGTCCTTTCCTGGAAGTGTCGAAGGGGGCAGCAGCGCCAGCGTCAGCGCATCTCGCCCGGCGGCTTGCGGCGGCGGCGGGAGGGCTTCACGAGATCCTGGCGGTTCAAGTGCTTCGGACGGCACGGCTGCGTGAGCGGGCGCGCCCAGGCGCCGGTGCGGCGGCCGCGAACAGCGCGCGCTCGGCGGCCGTGCGCTCGTACTGGCGCGCCAGGTTGGCGCAGACCACGTCGCACAACTGGTAGACGGAGGGATCGGCGACGCGGTAGTAGACGTTGGTGCCGCGGCTTTCGCGCGCCACCAGGCCGTGGCTGCCGAGCAGCGCCAGGTGGCGCGACACGTTGGCGACGGTGAAGCCGGTGAGCTGCGCCAGCTCGCCGACGCTGCGCTCGCCGCCGCGCAGCTGGTTCAGCAGCGCCAGGCGCGTCGGCTCGGACAGTGCCTGGAAATAGGCGGCCACCTTCTCCAGCGCTTCCTTCGGCAGATCCTGCATGCGGGCACAGGCCGTGTTGATCGGGATCGACATCATGCCTGAATGCGCCTTCCTTGTCGCGGGTTTGCAAAAATGCGCACTTGACTATTCAATTGATGGCGCAAATAATAAACCCATCGAGACTGCCGCGCAAGACCCGACCATGGCCGCAAGACCGCTGATTCCGAGCCTGCTGATGGCGCTGGGCCTGCTGCTGCAGGCGCCTGCGGCGCTGGCGGCGGCGCCGCAGCTGGCCACTGCGCCGGTGCGCAGCAGCGGCGCAGCGGCGCTCAGCGGCTTCGACGGCGTGGTCGAGGCGGTGCGCCAGACGGTGGTGGCCGCGCAGGTGGCGGGTGCGGTCACGTCGCTGGACGTCAAGGCCGGCGATGCGGTCAGGGCCGGCCAGGTGCTGGCGCGCATCGACGCGCGCACCGCCGAGCAAAGCGCCAGCGCCAGCGATGCGCAGCTGCGCCAGGCGCAGGCGCTGCTGGACGTGGCGGCCAAGGACCTGCAGCGCCAGCAGCAGCTGCACCAGAAGCAGTACATCAGCCAGGCCGCGCTGGAGCGTGCCGAGTCGCAGTTCAAGGCGGCGCAGGCGCAGGCCGCGGCGCTGCAGGCGCAGGCCGGCGCGGCGCGCACGCAGTCGGGGCTGCACGTGCTGCGCGCGCCCTATGCCGGCATCGTCGCCGACGTGCCGGTGTCGCAGGGCGACATGGCGCTGCCGGGGCGCGCGCTGATGACGCTGTACGAGCCCGGCGCGCTGCGCGTCAGCGCGGCCGTGCCGCACAGCGCCTGGAACCCGCCGGTGCAGGGCGTGCGCGTCGAATTCCCCGGTCTGCCCGAGGCGCGCCGCTGGCTCGATGCGCGCGAGGTGCAGCGCCTGCCCGCCGTGGATGCGGCCACGCACACCGTGCAGCTGCGCATTGCGCTGCCGCCGGGCATCGAAGGGGTGGCGCCGGGACTGTTCGCGCGCGTCTGGCTGCCCGACAGCGCCGGCGCGCAGGCCTCCGCGCGGCTGTACGTACCGCGCACGGCGGTCGTGCGCCGCGCCGAGATGAGTGGCGTGTACGTGGTTGACGACCAGGGCGCCGCGCTGCTGCGCTACGTGCGCCTGGGCCGCGCGCTGGGCGGCGAGGTCGAGATCCTGTCCGGCGTGTCGGCCGGCGAGCGCGTGGCCCTCGATGCGCAGGCCGCGGCGCGTCAGGGTGCCGAGGAGCGCCGATGACCGCGCGCCTGGGCGTCTCCGGGCGCATTGCCGCCACCTTCCAGTCGGCGCAGATCACGCCGCTGCTGGCGCTGGTGGCGCTGCTGCTGGGCATCTTCGCGGTGCTGGTGACGCCGCGCGAGGAAGAGCCGCAGATCGACGTCACGATGGCCAACGTGCTGATCCCGTTCCCCGGGGCCTCGGTGCGCGACGTGGAGCAGATGGTGGCCGCGCCCGCCGAGCAGGTGCTGGCGCAGATTTCCGGCGTCGAGCACGTGATGTCGGTCTCGCGGCCCGGGCTGGCGGTGGTGACCGTGCAGTTCAAGGTCGGCGTGCCGCGCATCGAGGCGCTGGTGCGGCTGTACGACACCGTCAACGCCAACGCCGACTGGCTGCCCAAGGGGTTGGGCGTGCTGGATCCGATCATCAAGCCCAAGGGCATCGACGACGTGCCGATCGTCACGCTGACGCTGTTCAGCCGCAATCCGGAGCTGGGCGCCTATGAGCTCGAGCGCGTGGCGCACAGCGTCGAAGCGGAATTGAAGCGCGTGCCCGGCACGCGCGAGGTGCAGACGGTCGGCGGCCCGGGCCGTGCGGTGCGCGTCGACATCGACCCCGCGCGCCTGGCTGGTGCCGGCGTCACCGTGCCCGACCTGCGCCGGGCGCTGCAATCGGCCAACCTCGGCCTGCCGGTGGGCGAGCTGCTGAGCGGCAACCGGGCCGTGGCGGTGGAATCGGGGCCCTTCCTGCAGGATGCACGCGAGGTGGCCGAGCTGATCGTCGGCGTGCGCGACGGCAAGCCGGTGTTCGTGCAGGACGTGGCCGCGGTCAGCGACGGGCCGCTGCCGGCGCAGCGCTACGTGTGGCACGGCATTGCGGGCAAGGACGGCGGCGAGTTCCCGGCGGTGACGATCAGCATCACCAAGAAGCCGGGCGAGAACGCCATCGACGTGGCCGACGCACTGATGCAGCGGGTGGACGCACTGCGCAACACCGTGATCCCGCACGACGTGGAAGTCGCCGAGACGCGCAACTACGGCGCCACCGCCAACGACAAGGCCGTCAAGCTGATCCAGAAGCTGCTCTTCGCCACCGCCGCGGTGGTGGCGCTGGTGTTCATCGCGCTCGGCCGGCGCGAAGCGGCGATCGTCGGCAGCGCGGTGATCCTGACGCTGACGGTGACGCTGTTCGCCAGCTGGGCCTGGGGCTTCACGCTCAACCGCGTGTCGCTGTTCGCGCTGATCTTCTCGATCGGCATCCTGGTCGACGACGCCATCGTCGTGGTCGAGAACATTCACCGCCACCAGCAGCTGTACCCCGGCAAGAGCCTGGTGCAGATCATTCCCGGCGCGGTCGACGAGGTCGGCAGCCCGACCATCCTGGCCACCTTCACCGTCATCGCCGCGCTGCTGCCGATGGCTTTCGTGTCCGGGCTGATGGGGCCGTACATGAGCCCGATCCCCATCAACGCCAGCATGGGCATGCTGCTGTCGCTGGCCGTGGCCTTCGTGGTCACGCCGTGGCTGGCACGCATCTGGATGAAGGCGCTGCCGCCGCAGCACGGCGATCAGTCCAAGCCGCACGGCTTGTCGGCGAAGCTGGCGCCGTTGTTCGCGCGCATCTTCCGCCCGCTGCTCGACCCGGCGCGCGGCGCACGCAACCGCGCGCTGCTGGGTTTGGGCGTGCTGGCGCTGATCGTCGTCTCGGTCGCGCTGCCGGTGCTGGGGCTGGTGCAGCTGAAGATGCTGCCCTTCGACAACAAGTCGGAGTTCCAGGTGGTGGTCGACATGCCGGCCGGCACCCCGCTGGAAAAGACCGCCGCGCTGCTGCGCGAGCTGGGCGCGCACCTGGCGACGCTGCCCGAGGTCACCGACTACCAGGCCTATGCCGGCACGTCCGCGCCGATCAACTTCAACGGCCTGGTGCGGCAGTACTACCTGCGCAGCGGCGGCGAGCTCGGCGACATCCAGGTGAACCTGGCCGACAAGCACCAGCGCAGCGAACAGAGCCACGCCATCGCCACGCGCGTGCGCCCCGAGCTGCAGGCCATCGCGATGCGCCACGGCGCCAACCTCAAGGTGGTCGAAGTGCCGCCCGGCCCGCCGGTGATGTCGCCGTTGGTGGCCGAGATCTACGGCCCCGACGCCGAGGGCCGCCGCCAGGTGGCCAAGGCGGTGCGCGCGGTGTTCGCCGCCACCGAGGGTGTGGTCGACATCGACGATTCGAGCATCGCCGACGCGCCGCGCACGCTGCTTTTGGTGGATCGGCGCAAGGCAGCGATGCTGGGTGTGGCGCAGCAGGAGATCGTCTCCACGCTGCGCGCCGGCCTGGCCGGCGAAGCCACGGCCTACCTGCACGACCAGAGCAAGTACCCGGCGGCGGCGACGATCCAGCTGCCGGCCGACTGGCAAGGCGAGCTTGACACGCTGCTTGCGCTGGGCGTGCGCAACGCGAGGGGCGCGCTGGTGCCGATCCGCGAGCTGGTGACGGTCAGCGACACGCTGCGCGAACAGCCGATCCACCACAAGGACCTGCTGCCAGTGAACTACGTGGTGGCCGACATGGCCGGCGCGGTGGACAGCCCGCTGTACGGCATGTTCGAGATGCGCTCGAAGCTGGCGCACATCACCGTGCCCGGCGGCGGCAGCTTGGGCGAGGCCTTCATCCGCCAGCCGGCCGACCCGTACCGCGGCTACACGCTCAAGTGGGACGGCGAATGGCAGATCACCTACGAAACCTTCCGCGACATGGGCCTGGCCTACGCGGTGGGGCTGATCCTGATCTACCTGCTGGTCGTGGCGCAGTTCGGCAGCTACCTGACGCCGCTGATCATCATGGCGCCGATCCCGCTGACCGTCATCGGCGTGATGCCCGGCCATGCGCTGCTGGGCGCGCAGTTCACCGCCACCAGCATGATCGGCATGATCGCGCTGGCCGGCATCATCGTGCGCAACTCGATCCTGCTGGTGGACTTCATCAACCTGCAGCTGCGCCAGGGCGTCGAGTTCGAGCAGGCCGTGGTCTCGGCCGCGGCCACGCGCGCGCAGCCGATCCTGCTGACCGCGCTGGCGGCCATGCTCGGCGCGGTCTTCATCCTCGACGACCCGATCTTCAACGGCCTGGCCATCGCGCTCATCTTCGGCATCCTGGTGTCGACGCTGCTGACGCTGGTGGTCATTCCGCTGCTGTACTACGTGGCCTATCGCCATCGCCTTTCCAGGCTCGTTCCTCAACCCTCACAAGGATTGACATGACTTCCCGGCAACCCGTTCGCGTCCTCGCCGGCGGCTGAGGCAGCCATGCGTGCAACGCGTTGCGTGCTCGTCCTCGCTGCCGCCCTGAGCGGCGCTCTGCCGGCGCATGCGCTGGACCTGGTCGACGCCTGGCGCGCCGCGCAAGGCGCGGACATGCAGTACGCCGCCGCACGCGAGGCGCGCGCGGCAGGCGCGACGCGGCGCGAGCAGGGTGCGTCGCTGTGGCGGCCGTCGCTGCAGTTGAGCGGCACCGTGGGCGTGGCCAATGGCGACACCTCGACGCAGGGTGCGCGCTTCTCGGCGCCGGGCTTCGGCACCGTGGACGGCGCCAACTTCGACATTTCGATCAACGGCGGCACGGCCACGCGCTGGGCGCTGCAGGCGCGCCAGCCGCTGCTCAACCGCGAGCGCGACGCGCAAAAGCGCCAGCTCGAGCTGTCGGCCGACGTGGCCGAGCTCGAGTGGCACGCCGCGCAGCAGGCGCTGATGCTGCGCGTGGCCGAGCGCTACTTCGACGCGGCGCTGGCCGCCGAGGGCCTGAGCGTGCAGCGCCGCCAGCAGCAGGCGGTGGAGCGCTCGCTCGCCGAGGCGCGCGACCGCTTCAAGCTCGGCGACGCGCCGGTCACCGATACGCACGAGGCGGCGGCACGCGCGCAGGCGGTGCGTGCGGAAGTGCTGGCCGCCGAAACCGAGCTGGCGCTGAAGCAGACCGCGCTGGCCGACTTGACCGGCTGGAACGCCGAGCAGATGGGCGCGCTGCGCTTCGGCGCGGCGGCGGTGCCCCATGAAATGCAGGCGCTGGCCGTCTGGCTGGCCGACGCGCATGCCGGCAACCTGCAGCTGCGCATGCAGGCGGCCGGCGTCGAGGCCGCCCGGCAGGAGGCCGCGCGCTACGGCGCCGCCGCGGCACCGTCGCTGGACCTGGTGGCCAGCGTCGGCCAGGACCGGCTCAGCGGCAGCGGCGACTTCGGCTCGGCCACCAACAGCCAGACCAATGCGCTGATCGGCGTGCAGCTGAACGTGCCGCTGTACAGCGGCGGCTGGCGCAGCGCGCGCGAGGAGGAGAGCCTGCGTCTGGCGGCCAAGGCCACTGCCGAAGCCGGGCAGCAGGCGCAGCAGGTGGCGCTGCAGACGCGCGCCGCCTGGCTCGGCCTGACGGTCGGCGCCTCGCGCGTCGCGGCGCTGGACGAGGCGCTGCGCGCCACGCGTGCGCGGCTGGACGCGACGCGCACCGGCCGCGAGGTCGGCGAGCGCACGACGCTGGAGCTGTTGAATGCCGAAAACGATGCCGCGGGTGCCGAACTGGCGCTGCTGCGCGCGCGCGCGGCGCTGCTGCTGGACCGGCTGCGCCTGGCGGCGCTGGCCGGCCGGCTCGACGAAGACCAGTTGCAGCAGGTCAATGCGGTGCTGCGGCAGCCGCAGGACGATAGGCGCTGACGCAGCGCACGCAATGCGGCGACTTTGTACGACCAGAAGGAGACGTTCATGGCCCACATCGTGATCCTCGGCGCCGGCACCGGCGGCATGCCTGCTGCCTACGAACTGCGCGAGAAGCTGGACAAGTCGCACCGCGTCACCGTGGTGAATGCGGTCGACTATTTCCAGTTCGTGCCGTCCAATCCGTGGCTGGCCGTCGGCTGGCGGCAGCGCGACACCATCACCTTTCCGATCCGCCCGCACCTGCAGAAGAAGGGCATCGAGTTCATCGCCCAGCGCGTGACCAGAATCGACGCCGAGGGCAACCGCCTGGAGCTGCAGGACGGCAGTGCGCTCGACTACGACTATCTGGTCATCACCACCGGCCCGAAGCTCAGCTTCGACGAGGTGCCCGGTGCCGGGCCCGACGGGCATACGCAGTCGGTCTGCGTGGTCGACCATGCCGAGACGGCCTTCGCCCGCTACCAGGCGTTCGTGCAGGATCCGGGGCCGGCGATCATCGGCGCGTTGCCCGGCGCCTCCTGCTTCGGACCGGCCTACGAGTTCGCCTTCATCTTCAACGCCGACCTGAAGAAGCGCAAGCTGCGCAACAAGGTGCCGATCACCTACGTCACCAGCGAGCCCTACATCGGCCACCTGGGACTGGGCGGGGTCGGCGACAGCAAGACGATGCTGGAGAGCGAGCTGCGCAACAACGACATCAAGTGGATCTGCAACGCCAAGGTCACCAAGGTCGAAGCGGGCAAGATGTTCGTCAGCGAGCTCGACGACGCCGGGCAGCTGAAGAAGGAGCACGAGCTGCCCTTCAAGTACAGCATGATGCTGCCGGCCTTCAAGGGCGTGGACGCGGTGGCGGCGGTCGAAGGCCTGTGCAACCCGCGCGGCTTCGTGGTGATCGACGAGTACCAGCGCAGCAAGAAGTACCGCAACATCTTCTCTGCCGGCGTGTGCGTGGCCATTCCGCCGGTGGAGGTCACGCCGGTGCCCACCGGCGCGCCCAAGACCGGCTACATGATCGAGACCATGGTCACGGCCATCGCGCACAACATCGCTGCCGAACTGGCGGGCCAGCCGGTCCAGACCAAGGCCACCTGGAACGCGATCTGTCTGGCGGACATGGGCGACACCGGCGCTGCCTTCGTCGCGCTGCCGCAGATTCCGCCGCGCAACGTCAACTGGTTCAAGAAGGGCAAATGGGTGCACCTGGCCAAGATCGGCTTCGAGAAGTACTTCATGTACAAGATGAAGAACGGCAGCTCCGAGCCGGTGTACGAGAAGTACGTGCTCAAGCTGATGGGCATCCGCAAGCTCGAATCCTGACCCCCAACCCGAGGAGCAAACCTTGCAGAACGGCACCCGCGGCTACCGCGATCTGACCCAGGCCGTATCGTCGAATCTGGCCCAGCTGCGGGGCAGCACGCCGGAAGCCATGAAGGCCTTCAACGAACTCGCCCGCGCCGCCACCGCAGCGGGCGTGCTGGATGCCAAGACCAAGGAACTGATCGCGCTGGCGCTGAGCGTGGCCGTACGCTGCGACCCGTGCATCGGCTTTCACGCCAAGGCGCTGGTGCGGCTGGGCGCCACGCGGCAGGAAGTCGACGAGACGCTGGCCCTGTCCACCTACATGGGCGGCGGCCCGTCGCTGATGTACGCCGCCAGCGCAGTGGCTGCCTTCGACGAATTCGCCGCCTCGGCCAAAGGCTGAGCCCGCGCGCCGCCGCCGGCCGTTCCCGGGCCGGCGCTCAGTCGCCGGCCGCGACGTCGTGCTCTTCGGCGGGCACGGCCTCGCGCAGGTGCACCATCTCCAGATGGTCGGGCACGCTGCAGGGCCAGTCGCGCCTCTCGGCGACAGCTTGGCGCAGACTGTCCGCCGCCTCGGGTTCGCCGTGCATCAGGTACAGGTGCTGCGGCGCGGCGGGCAGCTGCAGGATCCAGTCGAGCAGGCCCTGCCGGTCGGCATGCCCCGACAGGCCGTCGAGCGCGAGCACCTCGGCGCGCGCGCCGATCCAGTCGCCGTGCAGCTTGATCTGCGGCTCGCCCGCCAGCAGCGCGGCGCCGCGCGTGCCGGCCGGCTGCTGCGAGCTGAAGGCGATGGCGTGGCGCGCATCGGGCAGCAGCTCGAGCAGCTGCTGCGCCAGCGGGCCGCCGTGCGTCAGGTCTTCGGTGGCGACGACGATGCCGGGCGCCGCCGGATCCGGCGGGCCCTGCACGGCTTGCAACAGCCGCTCGAAGTCGGCTGGAGCCAGGCGCGTCCGTGCCGCATGGCGGCCGTACAGCGACACCAACTTCGTCCCCAGCGCGGGGTCCAGATGCACCGGCACGTCGGGGATGCGGCCGGCGGAGCGCAGTTGGGCGATGCCCTGCAGCAGGCGCAGCAGCGTGCCGTCGGGCGGCGTCGGCAGCAGCAGCGTGCCGCCGCGCGCGGCGGTGCGGCCGATCAGCTTGGCCAGCCGCGCCAGCGCGTCGGACGACCGGTGATGGCGGTTGCCGTAGGTGGCGCCCAGCAGCACCTGCTGCGCGGCCTCGGGCGGCGCGGGCGCGGGCAACAGCGCATCGTCGCTGCGGCCGAGCGTAGGCGCATACAGCACGGAATGCATCGCGCTGCGCAGCTGCACGCTGGCCGCGCCCAGCGACTGGCCGGTCGGAGCGAACCGCGCGATCCAACCCGGCAGCGGCTCGAAGTCTTCGCCTTCGACGCAGGACTGCAACAGCTGCAGCGCCTGCCGCGCCGCGGCTTCGCTGTACAGCGGCAGCGCCGGCGCATGCTTGCTGTAGCCGAGCCGGTTGGCCAGGCGGGCTTCCTCCTCCTGCTGCCGTCCGGCTTCAGGCAGCAGCAGCCGGCACAGCTCGGCGGTAGCCGGCGTGGCGAACACCCGGCCGCGGAAACCCAGTTCCACCAGTCGCGGCAGGAAGCCGCTGTGCGCCAGATCGGCGCGTGTCAGCAGCACCGCGTCGATCGAGCTGCTGGGCACCGGCAGCGCGGCGCGATTGCGCAGCCGCCATTGCTTCAGGCCCTGGAACAGCCCGCAGTCGAGCAACAGGCGGCGGCCGTCGCGCTCGACGAGCAGCTTCGAGCCGGTGCTCGTGCCGGCGCCCCCGAGAAAGCGCAATTGCATGCGATGTGCTCCCGCGTCGCGCTGCAGCCTTGGCGTCAGCACGCATTGAGACATTCTTCAGCCCGTGTAGGGCTGCCGCCTTGATCGAGCGCAACGCTCCGTGCCGTGCGCGGGCCGCTCGAGGCGGGGTCAGGCGATGCTGTGCAGCAGCAGCGCCTGCAGCGCGACGCGGCGGTTGTCGGCCAGCGCCGACTCGGGCCCGAGCAGCAATGCCAGCCGCGTCAGCTGCGCGGCGTTCAGCGCCATGCCGTCGTAGACCGGAATGCCCGACAGCTCGGCGAGCTGCCCGACCAGCGCGCCGGCCAGCCCCTGGCATTCGATGGCGTCGTAGAGCCGGCCGAGCAGGTGCGCGGTGCGGGCCACTTCCTGCGCCGGGCTGCGCTCTGACAGGCTCATGCCGATGTGCGCCACGTGCGCGCCGAGTTCGCTGGCCGATGCGCGGAAGAACACCGCCGCCGGCAGCGTGTCGTCGTCGCACAGCAGCCCCAGGTTCTTGCCGCGCAGCAGCAGCTGCGTGCGGCCGGCCCGCACGGCGCGCTGCAGCGTGCGCGCCTGTTCGAGCCAGGCCTGCTCTTCGGCGGCCGACGGCGCGGCAGCGGCCTGCATCGGGCGGGACGAGCGGGTGAGACCCATGAGCGGCCGGGGGTGGGTGAGCAGGCGCATGTCAGGTTTGCGAAGGCTATAGAAGCCGTTTGCTGCAGCGCTTGACGGCCGTCAAGCGCTGGCCGACGCGCAACCATGCGGTTACGCGCCGTTCACACAGCGTTACCGAACGAACTGCGCGGTTGACAAAAGGTTGGCACGCGCTGCCTAGCATGCGCAGCAAGATCAACAGCGCAGAGGAACATCATGCTCAGCAGCAGCACTGCCGCAGCCGGGGCCGCCGAGCCCGCCGTGGACCCCGCGGCGCCGGCCGGCGAATTGCGCGACGAAGCCAACCGCCGCGCCAGCCAGTCGATCGCCGCGGCGCTGGCGTTGCTGCATCAGGTGTTCGTGCCGCAACGCCGCATCGTGCATGCCGGCGACCTGATCTACCAGAGCGGCGAGCGCTTCGGCAACCTGTACGTGCTGAACTCGGGCTTCTTCAAGATCGTCAACCTGGCGCCGGACGGGCGCGAGCTGGTCGTCGGGCTGAAGTTCCGCGGCGACTGGCTCGGCTTCGACGGCATCGCCGGCGGCCGCTACACCTGCGACGCGGTGGCCATGGATACCGGCGAGATCTGGGTGCTGCGCTACGAGCAGCTGCTCGAGGCCAGCCTGCGCCAGCCCGAGTTGCTGCGCCTGCTGCACGAGGCGATGAGCCGCGAGCTCGCGCACGACCGCGATGCGCTGATGTCGGTGTGCACGCTCAGCGCCGACGCTCGCGTGGCCGACTTCCTGCGCTACTGGGCCGAGTCGCTGGCGCGGCGCGGCATGCGCACCGACCAGATCACGCTGCGCATGACACGCGCCGAGATCGGCAACTACCTGGGCATGACGCTGGAGACGGTGAGCCGCGCGCTGTCGCGGCTGGCGCGCCACCAGCTGATCCACTTCGCCGAAAAAGGCCGCCGCGACATCCAGATCCCGCAGGTGGAGGCGCTGGCCGAATTCGTGCAGCGCAGCCTGGCGCCGGCCGACGTGGTGCTGCAGTAGCGCTTCAGCGGCAGCTTCTGCTGCCGCGCGGCTGCCGCGCGCGGTCATCAGCCGCGGTTCATTCCCCACGCGGCATCAGCCGCGGTTCATTCGGCACGCGCGGCATCAGCCGCGGTTCATTCGGCACGCGCGGCCATCAGCCGCGCCATGGCCGCCGCAAGCTCGTCGCGCGAGTAGGGCTTGTGCAGCAGTTCCCAGGCGAGCGGCGCGTCGCGGTCGGCATCCAGCAGTTCGGCCGAGTAGCCGGACATCAGCAGCACTGCCAGCCGCGGCAGCCGCTGTTGCGCCAGCGCGGCCAGCCGCGTGCCGCGCATGCCGGCGCCGAGTGCGATGTCGCTGAGCAGCAGATCGAAGTCCGCGCCGGGCCCGAGTTCGAGCAGCGCCTGCTCGCCGCTGGCAGCCTGCGTCACGCGGCAGTCCAGCGCGAGCAGGAAGGCGCGCACCACCTCGCGCACTTCGGCATCGTCCTCGACCAGCAGCACCTTCAGCCCCGCCGGCAGCGTATGCGGCGGCTCGGCCGGGCCTTCGCGTTCGTTGGCGGCCGACCCGGGCCGCGGCAGGTACAGCGTCAGCGTCGTGCCCGCGCCCGGCGCGCTGTCCAGCGTCAGCGCGCCGCGCGACTGCTTGACGAAGCCGTAGACCGTGCTCAAGCCCAGCCCGGTGCCGCGGCCCGCTTCCTTGGTGGTGAAGAAGGGCTCGAAGGCACGCTGCTTGACCTCGTCGGACATGCCGCTGCCGCTGTCGCCGATGGCGATGGCCACGAAACCCTGCTCGCGCGCACTCGGGTCGTCGAGGCTGTCGCGCAAGCCGGCCGGCAGCGCGGCGCAGGGCAGCGCCGCGAAGCGCAGCCGGCCGCCTTCGCGCATCGCGTCGCGGGCGTTGATGGCAATGTTCAGCAGCGCCGCCTCCAGCTGCCCGGGGTCGGCCAGCACCGGCGGGCACGACGGCGCCACGTCGACCTCGATGCGGATGCGCTGGTCGAGCGTGCGCCGCAGCATGCCGGCCAGCGACTGCAGCAGCTGGGCGACGTCCAGCGCGCTGGGCTGCAGCACCTGCCGGCGCGAGAAGGCGAGCAGCTTGCCGGTCAGCTCGGCGCCGCGGCGCGACGCGCGCAGCGCCGCCGCCAGCAGCTGCCGGCCGTGGCCGTCGCCGGCCAGCGCCGGCAGCTCCTCGAGCACCTGCAGGTTGCCCTGGATCACCGTCAGCAGGTTGTTGAAGTCGTGCGCGATGCCGCCGGTGAGCTGGCCGACGCTTTCCAGCCGAAGTGCGTGCTGCAGCGCGTCTTCGGACTGTGCGCGCTGCAGGCAGGTGGCCAGCAGGTTGGACAGCGATTCGAGGAAGCGCAGCTCGTCGGCGCCGAAGCGCGGCAGCAGCCGCGAACATGCCGCCAGCGCGCCGACGGTGCGGCCGCGGTCGGACAAGGGCACCGCCAGCAGCGTGCGCATGCCCGCCGCCTGCCAGGCGGCGGGCATCTTGACGCCCGCAGTGCCGGCGTCGGGCTCGGCGGCGGCCAGCGTCAGTGCGCGGCCCAGCTGCATGACGCGGCCGGGCACGGTGTCGGGATGGTTGGGCACGCGCATGCCCAGCGCCTCGCCGTCGAGCAGGCCGGCGCCGCCGGCCAGCGCGAAGCCGGCGCCGTTGGCGTCGAGCAGGTAGACGTGCACCGCATCGGCGCGCAAGGCCTCGGCGGCTATCGCCGGCACCTGGTCGAGCAGCACGCGCGGCTCGCGCGCATCCACCGCCAGCCGGCCGAACTGCGCCAGGTGTTCGCTGTAGCGCGCGCGCTGCAGCGCCTGCTGCACGCGCGGATAGGCGGCGATGTCGCGGATCGCCGCCACCACGTACGAGCGCCCCTGACCCTGCAGCGGGCTCAGCGCGATCTCGACCAGCACCTCGCTGCCGTCCTTGCGCAGCGCCACCAGTTCCATCTGCGTGCCCATCGGCCGCGCGCGCGGCGCCTCGCCGTAGCGCTGGCGAAAGGTGGCGTGCTGCGCGCGCATCGCCTGCGGCACCAGCGCGTCGACTTCCATGCCGACCAGCTCGGCCTGCGTGTAGCCGAGCAGCGGATGCGCCGCCGGGTTGGCGCGCACGATGCGGCCGTCGTGGCCGACCAGCAGCAGCGCGTCGAGATAGGCGTCGAACAGCGCGTACAGCAGCGTGTCGCCGCTTTCGCCTGCATTGCCGCCGCCGGCCGCGGCGGCCGCGTGAGCTGTAGTCATTCCGCGACCACTGCCGGCACGAACAGGTAGCCGGCGCCGCGCACCGACTTGATGATGCGCGGCTCGACGGCGTCGGGCTCGAGCTTCCTGCGCAGGCGGCTGACCTGGACGTCGATGGTGCGGTCGAAGGGCGCGGCCTCGCGCCCGCGCGTGGCCTCGAGCAGGAAGTCGCGCGACAGCACGCGTCCCGGATGCTGCGCGAAGGTGCAAAGCAGGTCGAATTCGCCGCCGGTGAGCGCGACTTCGCCCTCGGCGGCATGGCTCAGGCTGCGCGCGGCCGTGTCGAGCAGCCAGCCGTCGAAGCGCAGCCGGCTGCGCGGCGCCGCCGGCGCAGCGGGCTGCGGCGCAGCGGCCGGCGGCGCCATGCGGCGCAGCACCGCACGGATGCGCGCCAGCAGCTCGCGCAGGTCGAAGGGTTTGGTCACGTAATCGTCGGCGCCGACCTCCAGCCCCACGACCTTGTCGACCGCATCGCCGCGGCCGCTGACGATGACCAGCCCGCACTGCCAGTGCTCGCGCAGCTGCCTCGCGATCGCGAAGCCGTCCTCGCCGGGCAGGCCCAGGTCCAGCAGCACCAGCGCCGGCGGGTCGGCGGCCATCGCCGCGAGCAGCGCCTGGCCGGCGTGGAACTGGCTGACGCGGAAACCGTGGCTCGACAGATAGGCGGCCAGCAGACGGGTGATGTCGGCTTCGTCGTCGAGGACGGCAATATGCTGGGCTTCGGACACGGCGGACGGGCGGGCGCTGGGACGGCGCGGGATGGGGTAAAAGAGAGCCGCTGCAGCAGCGGCGGCGGCAAGCGTAGCAGCTTCAAGGAGAAGACCATGTATTCGCGCATCCTGGTACCGATCGACGGCAGTGCCACCGCGCAGCGCGGGCTCGACGAAGCCATCGCGCTGGCCAAGCGGTTGGGCTCGTCGCTGCAACTGCTGAACGTCGTCGACGCGCGCATGCTGATCGGCGATGTGGCGATCTACGCGCCGTCGGACCAGCTGCTGCACGATTGGCGCGCTGCCGGCGACAAGCTGCTCGCCGATGCCGCCGCGCAGGCGCGTGCCCAGGGCGTCGCCGCCGACGGCAAGGTGCGCAGCGACCCCGGCCTGCGCGTGTGCGACCTGATCCTGAGCGAGGCGCGCGACAGCGGCGCCGGGCTGATCGTCATGGGCACGCACGGGCGCCGGGGCCTGAGCCGGCTGACGCTGGGCAGCGATGCCGAGCTGGTGCTGCGCGAAAGCCCGGTGCCGGTGCTGCTGGTGCGCGCGCAGGACGCCGCCGCCTGAGGCAGGCGCCGCCGCTCAGCGGCTCAATGCCGCTCGTCGAGGCCCAGGGGCGCGGGCAGGACGTTGACGATGCGGCTGAACAGCGCTCGGTAGTCGGCTTCGGGCTCGTGGCCGGTCAGCGGGTCGCGGTTGGCGCCGAAGGCCTCGCCGAGTTCATCCCAGTCCTGCGGCGTCAGCACGCGCTCGGCCAGCGGCAGGATCTGCTTCTCTTCCACCGACATGTGCTGCAGGTAGAAGTCGACGTACTGCGCCGCCGCGGTCTCGAAAGCCTCGCGCCGCGCCTCGCCCATCATCTCGAAGGCCAGCAGCGCGTGCTCCAGCTCGCGGATCGCGTGCTCGCCGCGCGCATGGTCCTGGTCCAGCTGGTCGAGCACCTCGGCGGCCTCGGCGGTGCGCGCGCGCAGCTTCGGGAACAGCAGTTCCGACTCCTTCAGGTGATGGCGCTTCTCGGGAAACTCGTCGACGTAGAACAGCATCGCGCGCAGCGTCGCGAAGTCGGGCAGCGTGCCCTTGCGGCGATGCTGCGAAAGCAGCAGCAGGATCGAGCGCAGCATCGCCGCCAGCGCGGCGTGCTCGTCGTGGATGATGCGCAACGTCGTGTGGGTCATTGAACTCGGCTCCCGCGGGGTTCGCCAGCGTCGCACCGGCGGCGGCGCGACGCCTTGCTGCAGATCAATTGCCGGCGGCCGGCGGCGCCGCGCCGTCGCCGCGGCGCGGCGGCTTCTTGTCGTAACCCAGGAACACCAGTGCGCTGTCGAAGGCCGCGGCCGAGAACGCCAGCGCGGCGGCGAAGTCCTTGTCCGACAGCCGGCGCGCCGCGGCATGGCTGCGGTAGATGTTGGCGAACTCGCGCTCGCGCCCGGCCTGCAGCAGCAGCTTGCCAATGCCCAGCGCCTCCAGCGTCTTCCACACCCGAGGGTTGTACGAGCGCGTCAGCTGCAGCACGAAGGTGACCGGGTCGTTCTTGCCGAGGATCGTGGCCATGCGCAGGATCAGCTCGAAGGGCAGCCCGACCTTGCCGCTTTCCACCAGGGCCATGAAGGTGGGATCCTTCAGGTCAAGCGCGGCGCCCAGGTCGTCCAGCGTCATGCCCGCGGCTTCGCGCGCGTCCTTGACCAATGCCGCGGCCTTGGTGACCGCCGCCTTCGGGCCGGGCCGGGTCACGGCCGCTGCGGCCAGCGCCAGCGACATGTCGGCGGCCGTGCCCACGCCGCCGAGCAGCGAGCCGGTCCAGGCATGCAGCTGCCGCGCCAGCGAGCGTACTGCCGCACCGCCGGCCTGCTGCAGCGTCGGAGGCGGCGCGTCCGCCGGCGACGGGGTTCTGGCGCGCGGCGTGCGGCGCTTGGTGGACACCGCCTTGCGCGGGGCCTTGGGCATGGCGACTCCTGTTGATGGAACCGGAGCGCAAGCATACCCGGCGCCCGGCTGACCGATTCCGTCCGCGCGGTGCCGGCCGCTTGAAGCGCGCCGCTCAGCCGCAATATGCCCACTATGCGCGGGGCAGCCGTGCCGGCTCTACGAGCGATGCACCAACTCTATAGAATGGCTCATGCCCGACAAGACGCCCAAACCCGCCGACCCGGCCCGCGCGCTGCCGCGTCCGGACGAGGGCCAAGGCGCGGTCGTGGCCGAACGCAAGGCACAGCGCACCAAGCCGCCGCGCATGTATCAGGTGCTGATGCTGAACGACGACTACACACCCATGGAATTTGTCGTGATGGTTCTGCAACAGTACTTCCAGCGCGACCTGGAAACCGCCACACTGATCATGCTGAAGATCCATCATGAGGGGCGTGCCGTGTGCGGCGTCTATCCGAAGGACGTCGCCGCGACGAAGGTGGAATTGGTGGTGGCCGCGGCGCGACGTGTCGGCCACCCGTTGCAGTGCACTATGGAGGCCGCATGATCGCGCAAGAACTGGAAGTCAGCCTGCACATGGCCTTCGTCGAGGCCCGGCAGCAGCGGCACGAGTTCATCACCGTCGAGCACCTGCTGATGGCGCTGCTGGACAACCCGTCGGCGGCCGAGGTGCTGCGCGCCTGCGCCGCCAACATCGACGACCTGCGCAAGAGCCTGGTCACCTTCGTCAAGGAGAACACGCCCACCGTCTCCGGCACCGAAGAGGTGGACACGCAGCCGACGCTGGGTTTCCAGCGCGTGATCCAGCGCGCGATCATGCATGTGCAGAGCACCGGCAGCGGCAAGAAGGAAGTCACCGGCGCCAACGTGCTGGTGGCGATCTTCGGCGAGAAGGATTCGCACGCCGTCTATTACCTGCACCAGCAGGGCGTCACGAGGCTGGACGTGGTCAACTTCATCGCCCACGGCATCAAGAAGAGCGACCCGCCGGAGCCGACCAAGTCCAACGACGGCGCCAGCGCGGAGTCGGAGAAGGAAGAGGGCGGCGACACCAAGGGCTCGCCGCTGGACCAGTTCACGCAGAACCTGAACCAGCTGGCGCGCGACGGCCGCATCGATCCGCTGATCGGCCGCGAGCACGAGGTCGAGCGCGTGATCCAGGTGCTGTGCCGCCGGCGCAAGAACAACCCGCTGCTGGTCGGCGAGGCCGGCGTCGGCAAGACGGCGATCGCCGAAGGCCTGGCTTGGCGCATCACGCAGGGCGAGGTGCCCGAGGTGCTGGCCACCAGCACCGTGTATTCACTGGACATGGGCGCGCTGCTGGCCGGCACCAAGTACCGCGGCGACTTCGAGCAGC
>DAIMFR010000074.1:0-24019 GCA_036724445.1 Rubrivivax sp.
GGTAGAAGAAGCCGTCGCAGGTGGCGCAGCCGCTGACGCCGCGGCCCATGAAGGCCTGCTCGCTGGGCAGGCCCAGGTACTTGGCGGAAGCGCCGGTGGCGATGATCAGCGCGTCGCAGCTGTAGCGGCCCGCGTCGCCCTGCAGCTTGAACGGCCGCGCCGACAGGTCGACCTGGTTGACGTGGTCGAAGACGATCTGCGTGTCGAAGCGCTCGGCATGCTTCTGGAAGCGCTGCATCAGGTCCGGCCCCATCACGCCGTCCACATCGGCAGGCCAGTTGTCGACATCGGTGGTGGTCATCAGCTGGCCGCCCTGGGCGATGCCGGTGATCAGCAGCGGCTGCAGGTTGGCGCGTGCGGCGTAGATCGCGGCGGTCCAGCCGGCCGGGCCGGAACCGAGGATCAGCACCCGGGCGTGGGTCGAAGCGGTGCTCATGTGGGGTGTGGGCAGCAGGGTCGCGGGATGGGGGACGGGCGTCGCGAGAATCCGACGAGGTCCGGTACTTGGGGGCGTGCCCGACTGGAAACCAGCCTTTGCATGGGCACAATAGGACAGATTGTAGTGACCGCGGCCACCGGCCGCGGCGCGCTGAGCTTCCGATCATTGAACCGAGGGGACCGCCGATGTCGTTGATGTCCAACCTGGACCTGATCCGCAGAGTGCCGTTGTTCTCGATGTTGACCAACGAGCAGGCCCAGTCCATCGCCGATGCGGTCGTCAAGCGCCGCCTGCGCCGCGGCGAGCTGGTGGTCGAGCAGGGGCGCAAGAGCAATGCGTTGTTCATCCTGCTCAACGGCCGCGCCCGCGTGCTGACCTCGGACTCGCGCGGCCGCGAAGTGATCCTGGCGGTGCTGGAGGCCGGCGACTACGTCGGCGAGATGAGCCTGATCGACAACGAGCCGCATTCGGCCACGGTGCGCGCCGAGGTGCAGACCGACATGCTGGTGCTGGCGCGCGCCGACTTCGCGCGCTGCCTGCCGGAGAACTCGACGCTGTCCTACGGCGTGATGCGCGGCCTGGTGCGGCGGCTGCGCAACGCCGACCGGCAGATCGAATCGCTGGCGCTGCTCGACGTCTACGGCCGCGTCGCGCGCACGCTGCTCGACATGGCGGAGGACGACCACGGCACCAAGATCATCCGCCACAAGGTGTCGCGCCAGGACATGGCCAAGGTGGTCGGCGCGTCGCGCGAAATGGTCAGCCGCGTGATGAAGGACCTCGAGGAGCGCGGTGTCATCGAGACCCAGGAAAACGGCTCGGTAGTCATCAAGGAACGGCTGCAGAACGACTGAAGGACACGAAACAGGATCTGCGTCCTGTTTCGTGCCGAAGTCGGCCAGGCCGCATGCTTGCGCACCGGCAGGGGCGCGACAAGACTTTCGGCCCGATCGGCCACAATTGGCCCATGACATTTCCGCTCGGTTCGCTGCGCGCCGAAGGCGCTGCGGCGGGCAAGACCTACACGCGCGGCAAGGCCGCAGCGAAGGCCGCCGCAGCGGCCGCACCCGCGCCGGACTCGCCGGCCGCCCGCTGGCGCCGCAAGGGCTGGCTGATCGTCGGCGGCGTGGCCTGGCTGCTGCTGCTGCTGGCGCTGCTCACGCACGATCTGCGCGACCCGGGTTTTTCCACCTCCGGCGATGGCGAGCCCTTGCGCAACAAGGCCGGCATGGTCGGCGCCTGGCTGTCCGACCTGGGGCTGTTCCTGTTCGGTTATTCGCTATGGTGGTTCGTGCCGGTGGGGCTGCGCGCCTGGCTGTCCGGGCTGGCACGCGTGCTGCGGCGCGACGATGCGCCGCCGGCCGAACCGGCGCTGCCGCGCGCGGCCTTCTGGATCGGCCTGGCGCTGCTGATGTGCGCCAGCTGCGCGCTCGAATGGACGCGGCTCTATCAGTGGGAGTCGCGCCTGCCCGGCCATGCCGGCGGCGTGCTCGGCTTCACGCTCGGGCCGCTGTCCGCACACTGGCTGGGTTTTGCCGGCTCGGGAGTGCTGTGGATCGCCGCACTGGTGGCGGGCCTGTCGCTGGCTTTCGACTTCTCGTGGCTGGCGCTGGCCGAGCGCATCGGCGGCGCCGTCGATGTCCTGCGCAATCGCCGCCAGCAGCGCCGCGAGCGTGCCGAGGACCGCCGCATCGGCGAAGCCGCGCTGGTCGAACGCGAGCAGGTGGTCGAGGTCGAGCGCCAGGAGGTGGTGGAGCAACGGCCGCTGGTCATCGAGCCGCCGCTGCTGCAGGTGCCCAAGTCCGAGCGCGTCGCCAAGGAGCGCCAGCAGCCGCTGTTCAAGGAGCTGGCCGACACCAAGCTGCCGCAGGTGGACCTGCTCGACGAGCCGCCGGCGCGCGTCGAGACGGTGACGCCCGAATCGCTGGAGATGACCAGCCGGCTGATCGAGAAGAAGCTCAAGGACTTCGGCGTCGAGGTGCGCGTGGTCGCCGCCAGCCCCGGCCCGGTGATCACGCGCTACGAGATCGAGCCGGCCACCGGCGTCAAGGGCGCGCAGGTGGTGAATCTGGCCAAGGACTTGGCGCGTTCGCTGTCGCTGGTCAGCATCCGCGTGGTCGAGACCATCCCGGGCAAGAACTACATGGCGCTGGAGCTGCCGAACGCGCGGCGCCAGACCATCCGCCTGGCCGAGATCCTCGGCTCGCAGGTCTACCACAACGCCGCCTCGATGCTGACCATCGCGCTCGGCAAGGACATCATCGGCGCGCCGGTGGTCGCCGACCTGGGGAAGATGCCGCACTGCCTGGTGGCCGGCACCACCGGTGCGGGCAAGTCGGTGGGCATCAACGCGATGATCCTGAGCCTGCTGTACAAGGCCGAGGCGCGCGACGTGCGGCTGATCCTGATCGACCCGAAGATGCTCGAGATGAGCGTCTACGAAGGCATCCCGCACCTGCTGTGCCCGGTGGTCACCGACATGAAGCAGGCCGGCAACGCGCTGAACTGGTGCGTCGCCGAAATGGAGCGGCGCTACAAGCTGATGAGCAAGCTGGGCGTGCGCAACCTGGCCGGCTACAACAAGAAGATCGCTGAAAGCCTCGAGCGCGGCGAGAGCCTGCCCAACCCCTTCAGCCTGACGCCGGAAGAGCCCGAGCCGCTGGAGCGGCTGCCGAACATCGCCGTGGTCATCGACGAGCTGGCCGACCTGATGATGGTCGTCGGCAAGAAGATCGAGGAGCTGATCGCGCGGCTGGCGCAGAAGGCGCGCGCCTGCGGCATCCACCTGGTGCTGGCCACGCAGCGGCCGAGCGTGGACGTGATCACCGGGCTGATCAAGGCCAACATCCCGACGCGCATCGCCTTCCAGGTGGCGAGCAAGATCGACAGCCGCACGATCCTCGACCAGATGGGCGCCGAGGCCCTGCTCGGCCAGGGCGACATGCTGTACCTGGCCGCCGGCACCGGCCTGCCGGTGCGCGTGCACGGCGCCTTCGTCAGCGACGAGGAGGTGCACCGCGTCGTCGACTACCTGCGCAGCCAGGGCGAGCCCAACTACATCGAGGGCCTGCTCGAAGGCGGCGTGCTCGAAGGCGAGGCCGATGCGGCCGCGCTGGGCGATGCCGGCGGCGGCGCCGGCAATGGCGAGGCCGACCCGATGTACGACCAGGCGGTGGCCGTCGTGCTGCAGCACCGGCGCGCGTCGATCTCGCTGGTGCAGCGCCACCTGCGCATCGGCTACAACCGCGCCGCGCGGCTGCTCGAGCAGATGGAGAAGTCCGGCCTGGTGTCGGCGATGGCCACCAACGGCAACCGCGAGCTGATCGTGCCCAAACGCGAGGAAGCATGAACAAGCTGCTCGCCGCGCTGCTGCTGTGCACGGCCTTCGCGGCGCGCGCCGACGCGGTGGACACCTTGCGCGAATTCGTGCGCGACGTGAAGTCGGGCCGCGCCGCCTTCACCCAGGTGGTCACCTCGGCCGACGGGCAGAAGAAGCGCAGCTCCAGCGGCAGCTTCGAGTTCGAGCGCCCGAACCGCTTCCGCTTCGCTTATGCCAAGCCCTTCGAGCAGCTGATCGTCTCCGACGGCCAGAAGGTATGGGTGTACGACGTGGACCTGAACCAGGTCAGCGTGCGCCGGCTGTCGCAGGCGCTGGGTGCGACGCCGGCCGCGCTGCTGGCCGGCGCGTCGCTCGACACCGAGTTCGAGCTGGCGGCGATGCCGTCCGAAGGCGGCATCGACTGGGCGCAGGCCACGCCCAAGCAGAAGGACGGCGCGTTCCAGTCGATGCGCATCGGCTTTCGCGGCAAGGAACTGGCGGCGGTCGAGATCCTCGACAGCTTCGGCCAGCGCTCGCGGCTGGACTTCAGCCGGTACGCGGCCAACGTGGCCCTTCCCGAGGCCAGCTTCCGCTTCGTGCCGCCGCAGGGCGCCGACCTCATCGAGCAGTAGGCGCTCCCGGGCGATGGACGCGCAAGACTCGTTGTTCGGTGCCGAGCCGACCGCGCCCGCTATGCCGCGGCCGAACGACGACGCGCCGCTGGCAGAGCGGCTGCGCCCGCGCACGCTCGACGAAGTCACCGGCCAGCCGCACCTGCTCGGCCCCGGCAAGCCGCTGCGCACCGCCTTCGAGTCGGCGCACCTGCATTCGATGATCCTGTGGGGCCCGCCGGGCGTGGGCAAGACCACGCTGGCGCGGCTGATGGCCGGCGCGGTGGAGGCCGATTTCATCGTGCTGTCGGCGGTGCTGGCCGGCGTCAAGGACATCCGCGACGCGGTCGCGCGCGCCCAGGCGGCGCGCCGCGCCGGGCGCGCGACCATCGTCTTCGTTGACGAGGTGCACCGCTTCAACAAGGCGCAGCAGGACGCCTTCCTGCCGCACGTCGAATCGGGGCTGTTCACCTTCATCGGCGCGACCACCGAGAACCCGTCCTTCGAGGTCAACTCGGCGCTGCTGTCGCGCGCCACTGTGCACGTGCTCGAGCCTTTGGAGGCCGAGGCTCTGAGCGCGCTGCTGCAGCGCGGCCAGGCGCTGCTGCACGCGCCGCCGCTGGCCGATGCCGCGCGCGGGCGGCTGGTCGCGCATGCCGACGGCGATGCGCGGCGGCTGCTCAACGCCTACGAAAACGTCGCCCGGCTGGCGCGCGATGCCGGCGTCGCGGTGATCGACGAGCCGTTGCTGGAACAGGCGCTGGGCGAGCAGCTGCGCCGCTACGACAAGGGCGGCGACCAGTTCTACGACGCCATCTCGGCGCTGCACAAGTCGGTGCGCGGCTCTGACCCGGACGCCACGCTGTACTGGCTGGCGCGCATGCTCGACGGCGGCGTCGATCCGCGCTACGTGGCGCGCCGGCTGCTGCGCATGGCCAGCGAGGACATCGGCCTGGCCGACCCGCGCGCGCTGCAGCTGGCGGTGCATGCGGCCGAGGTCTACGAGCGCCTGGGCTCGCCCGAAGGCGAGCTGGCGCTGGCGCAGGCCGCGGTCTACCTGGCGATGGCGCCCAAATCCAACGCCGTGTACACGGCCTGGAACGCGGCGCGCGAGCTGGTGCGCAGCGACGGCACGCGCCCGGTGCCCGACCATCTGCGCAACGCGCCGACGCGGCTGATGAAGCAGCTCGGCCACGGCGCGGGCTACCGCTATGCGCATGACGAGCCCGGCGGCTTCGCCGCGGGCGAGGATTACCTGCCCGAGGGGCTGCCGCGCACGCGCTTCTACGAGCCGGTGCCGCGCGGCCTGGAACTGCGCATCGGCGAGCGCCTGGCCGAACTGCGCCAGGCGAACGCGCGCGCCAAGGCCGGGAAGTAGCTGCCGGCGGCTGCGCCCACGGGAGGGAAAGCCCCGCGTCGGCCGCCCAGGGCCCACGCCTAGAATGCGCCGCCGCACCCGCTTGGCACGCTGCGCGCACCGTCGAAATCCGGGACAAGAACAGCCAGTCGAGGAGACTCGCTCATGGACATCTTCATCCAGCAGATCATCAATGGTCTGGTGCTGGGCAGCATGTATGCGCTGGTCGCGCTCGGCTACACGATGGTCTACGGCATCATCAACCTGATCAACTTCGCGCACGGCGAGGTGCTGATGGTCGGTGCGCTGGTCAGCTGGACGGTGGTCACCACCTTCGCCGGGTCCGGCATGCCCGGTTGGCTGCTGCTGCTGCTGTCGGTGCCGGTCGCGATTGCCGTGTGCTGCACGCTGAACTTCACCATCGAGAAGGTGGCCTACCGGCCGCTGCGCAATGCGCCGCGGCTGGCGCCGTTGATCACCGCCATCGGCATGAGCCTGCTGCTGCAGACCTTGGCGATGATCATCTGGAAGCCGAACCCGAAGCCCTTCCCGGTGCTGCTGCCTCCCGACCCGATCGACCTGGGCGGGCCGGTGATCAGCGTCACGCAGATCCTGATCCTGGGGCTCACCGCGGTCATCCTGGCGGTGCTGACCTGGCTGGTCAACCGCACCAAGCTCGGCCGGGCGATGCGCGCCACGGCCGAGAACCCGCGCGTGGCCTCGCTGATGGGCGTGAAGCCGGATTTCGTCATCTCGGCCACCTTCATCATCGGCGCGGCGCTGGCGGCGGTGGCCGGCATCATGTGGGCCGCCAACTACGGCACGGTGCAGCATGCGATGGGCTTCATCCCCGGGCTGAAGGCCTTCACCGCGGCGGTGCTGGGCGGCATCGGCAACCTGGCCGGCGCGGTGGTTGGTGCGCTGCTGCTCGGCCTGGTCGAGGCGCTCGGCGCCGGCTACCTGGGCGATCTGACCGGCGGCGTGCTCGGCAGCCACTATGCGGACATCTTCGCCTTCGTCACGCTGATCCTGGTGCTGACGCTGCGCCCGCAGGGACTGCTCGGCGAACGCGTGGCCGACCGGGCCTGATCGGGGGCCGCCATGCAGAAGACCTCCACCAAGATCGCCGTGTTCCTGGTGTGCGCGGCGGCACTGATCGCGCTGCCGCTGTTCGTGCAGCAGTTCGGCCACGCCTGGGTGCGCATCATGGCGCTGGCTCTGCTGTACGTGATGCTGGCGCTGGGCCTGAACCTGATCGTCGGCTACGCCGGCCTGCTCGACCTGGGCTACGTGGCCTTTTATGCGGTGGGCGCGTACATGTATGCGCTGCTCGCCAGCCCGCACCTGTTCGAGACCTTTCCGGCCATCAAGGCCATGTTCCCGAACGGCCTGCACACGCCGATCTGGGTGGTGGTACCGCTGGCCGCGGCGCTTGCCGCGGTGGCCGGCGTACTGCTGGGCACGCCGGTGCTGAAGCTGCGCGGCGACTACCTGGCCATCGTCACGCTCGGCTTCGGCGAGATCATCCGCGTGTTCCTGAACAACCTCGAACATCCGGTGAACATCACCAACGGACCGCGCGGCCTGGACCGCATCGACCCGATGCGCATGTTCGGCCTGAACTTCGGCAAGACGCTGGACGTCTTCGGCATGAAGATCCCGTCGGTGACGCTGTACTACTGGCTGTTCCTGGTGCTGGTGGTCTTCACCGTGATCATCTGCTACCGGCTTGAACGCTCGCGCATCGGCCGCGCCTGGATGGCCATCCGCGAGGACGAGATCGCCGCCAAGGCGATGGGCATCAACACGCGCAACATGAAGCTGCTGGCCTTCGGCATGGGCGCCACCTTCGGCGGCGTGGCCGGCGCGATGTTCGCGGCCTTCCAGGGCTTCGTCTCGCCCGAGTCCTTCAGCCTGATGGAAAGCATCATGATCGTGGCCATGGTCGTGCTCGGCGGCATGGGCCACCTGCCGGGCGTGATCCTGGGTGCGCTGCTGCTGGCGGCGTTGCCCGAGGTGCTGCGCTACGTGGCCGGGCCGCTGCAGGACATGACCGGCGGCCGGCTCGATTCGTCGATCCTGCGCCAGCTGCTGATCGCGCTGGCGATGATTGTCATCATGCTGCTGCGCCCGCGCGGCCTGTGGCCGCCGCCGGAGCACGGCAAGGCCGCGCCGGTGCCGGCCCATCCGCGTTGACTGGAGCCGCGAGATGAGTGAATGGGTGCTCCAGGTCAAGGGCGTCAGCAAGCGCTTCGGCGGGCTGCAGGCGCTGTCCGACGTCGGCATCGCCATCCAGCGCGGCCAGGTCTACGGGCTGATCGGCCCCAACGGCGCCGGCAAGACCACCTTCTTCAACGTCATCACCGGCCTGTACATCCCCGACTCGGGCAGCTTCGAGCTGGGCGGCAAGCCCTACAAGCCGAGCGCGGTGCACGAGGTGGCCAAGGCCGGCATCGCGCGCACCTTCCAGAACATCCGCCTGTTTCCGGAGATGACCGCGCTCGAGAACGTGATGGTCGGCCGCCACGTGCGCACGCGTTCGGGCCTGGGCGGTGCGGTGTTCCGCACCGCCGGCTTCAAGGCCGAGGAGGCGGCGATTCGCCAGCGCGCGCAGGAGCTGCTCGACTACGTCGGCATCGGCCGCTATGCCGAGTTCCGCGCGCGCACGCTGAGCTACGGCGACCAGCGGCGGCTGGAGATCGCGCGCGCGCTGGCCACCGACCCGAACCTGATCGCGCTCGACGAGCCGGCGGCCGGCATGAACGCCACCGAGAAGGTGGTGCTGCGCGAGCTGATCGACCGCATCCGCGGCGACGGCCGCACCATCCTGCTCATCGAACACGACGTCAAGCTGGTGATGGGCCTGTGCGACCGCGTCACCGTGCTCGACTACGGCAAGCAGATCGCCGAAGGCACGCCGGCCGAGGTGCAGCGCAACGAGAAGGTGATCGAGGCTTACCTCGGCACCGGACACAAGCCTCATTGACGGAGCGCGGCAATGGCAGAGCAGGTGATGCTGCGGGTCGACGGGCTGAAGGTGGCCTACGGCGGGATCCAGGCCGTCAAGGGCGTGAGCTTCGAGGTGCGCCAGGGCGAGCTGGTCAGCCTGATCGGCGCCAACGGCGCCGGCAAGACGACGACGTTGAAGGCCATCACCGGGCTGCAGCCGGTGGCCGCCGGCGACATCGAGTTCCTGGGCAAGAGCGTCCGCGGCCAGGGCGCGTGGAACCTGGTCAAGCAGGGGCTGGTGATGGTGCCCGAAGGCCGCGGCTGCTTCACGCGCATGAGCATCACCGAAAACCTGCTGATGGGCGCGTTCGTGCGCAACGACCGCGAGATCGAGGCCGACATCGACAAGGTGTTCGGCATCTTCCCGCGGCTGAAGGAGCGGCGCACGCAGCTGGCCGGCACGATGAGCGGCGGCGAGCAGCAGATGCTGGCGATGGCCCGCGCGCTGATGGCGCGGCCCGAGGTGCTGCTGCTCGACGAGCCGTCGATGGGGCTGAGCCCGATCATGGTCGACAAGATCTTCGAGGTGGTGCACGACATCCACCAGCGCGGCACGACGATCCTGCTGGTCGAGCAGAACGCCAGCCGCGCGCTGCAGCTGGCCGACCGTGGCTACGTGATGGAATCCGGCGAGATCACGATGAGCGGCGACGCGAAGCAGCTGCTCGACGATCCGAAGGTGCGCGCGGCCTATCTGGGGGAGTGAATGGTTGCTGTCGCGGTGAGGATCGGCGCGCGTCGGCGGCATCACTCGCCGGTCAGCACCTGAAGCGCATCGACCGCGGAGAAGTCACGATCGTGGGTTACCAGCGCATGCGCGCCGATCTCCAGCGCTGCCGCGAGCTGCAGTGCGTCGGGCAGGCGCAGGCGATAGCGCACGCGCAGGCGCGCCGCCTGTGCGGTGAGCGGGCCGTCGATGGGCACCAATTGGTAGGCTTGAAGCTCTCGTTCGCAGCGCCGTGCCAGGCCGTCCTGCCCTGCCTTCAGCGGCCCGATCAGCAACTCGGCCACCGTCACCGGCGTGATCGCCAACGTCAGTTCGCCGCGGCGCTCCGCCTCGAACAGGCCGACAAAGCGCGGTGCAAACGTCGGATGATCCTCCGGCAGGTAGATGGAGGGCGCGATGTCGACGAGCACGGTCGCTCCGCCGGCAGCCCGAGCCAGGTGGACGCAGCGGGGGCGGAGACGCGCGCACGCCGCGGTCGCGGCGCAGTCGAAGGCGCCTTGGCCACCGTTCAGTCCCAGTCGGAGCGCAACTTCTCGATCGCGCGCGCCGCCTGCGCGTCCCACAGGCCGGTGCCGCGCAGCGCCAACACCCCGTTCGCGCGGCGCCGGGCGGCGCTGAGGGTGGACAGCGGCACCAATGCCGCCACGGGCCGCCCGTGCCGGGTGATGACGTGGGCGCTGCCTTCCCCGGCAGTGCGTACCAGCTCGGGCAGTCTGCTGCGTGCCTCTTCCAGGCCGATCCATCGTGTCGCGGGCATGGGTGGACCTTGGTCTGAATCCGTACGGTCCGTACAGTATGGATCGGCCGGCGGTCAACCGGCCTCGATGAGAGCCGCGCACGGCTGCGGCGTCGCCGACGCGGGCCTGGTGGTCGGCCGCGTCACTTTCGGCAAGCCCTGGTTCTGTGCTTTCGCGCCAACTGCTCGTTCGTGGCCGTGATGATGGCGATGGTGGCGATGAGCACGACAGCGGTTTGAAGAAAATCAGTGGGCGACATTGAGCGACAAATGGGATCGGGACGGCGACGTCGGCGCAGGCGTTGAACCACACCGGGGTTTCGAGGAGGCCTGTTGGCTCGAGTCAGATCCGCTGGGTTTGACGGTCAAGTTGGCTGTTTGGGTATTCTCTGTCAGCCCCCGCAGCGGCCGCCGGAGGCCCCCGGTTGGACCATGTTTCATGCGCGCTCGCCTGGTCGACGCGCTGCCGCAGCGGACGCCGACGAGTGCCGCTGAGCTGCAGCAGATCAGTCCGCCTTCGCGCCGGACTGCTTCACCACCTTCTCGTACTTCGCCAACTCGGCCTTGACGAAAGCCGCGAACTGCTCCGGCGTCATCGGCGCCGGCTCGGCGAGCAGCGCCGCCAGGCGTGCCTTGATCTCCGGCGAGGCCAGCGCCTCGGTGAAGGCCTGGTTGAGGCGTTGCGTCGTGGCCGCGGGCAGACCGGCCGGGCCGAACAGTCCGAACCAGGTGTCGATGTCGAAGTGCGCCAGACCCTCGACGCCGGAGGCCGCGATGGTCGGCAGCTCGGGCATGACGCTGGAGCGCTTGGCGGTGGTCACGGCCAGTGCCTTGAGCTTGCCGGCCTTGATGTTGGCCGAGGCGGTGGCGAGATTGTCGAAGTTCAGGTCGACCTGGCCCGAGACCAGCGCCAGCTGCGCCGGCGCGCCGCCGGCATAGGGGATGTGCACCATGCTGACGCCGGAGCGCGCCTTGAACATCTCGCCCGCCAGGTGCCCGGCGCTGCCGTTGCCGCCGGAGCCGTAGTTCAGCACCCCCGGGTTCTTCTTCGCATAGGCCACCAGGTCGGCGACGCTGCCGATGCCCAGCCTGCTTGCGGTGTCGACGTTCATCACCAGCACGTTCGGCACCTGCGCTGCCAGCGTGATCGGCGTGAAGTCGCGGATCGGGTCGTAGGGCAGCTTCGAATAGAGCCACGGGTTGATGGCGTGCGTGGCCACCGCACCCATGCCGATGGTCAGGCCGTCGGGCGCGGACCTGGCGACCAGGTCCATGCCCAGGTTGCCGCCGGCGCCGGGGCGGTTGTCGACGATCACCGGACCGAGGCTGTCCTTGACCTTCTCGGCCAGCGCCCGCGCCACGATGTCCAGCGGACCGCCGGGCGGGTAGGGCACGATCAGGCGGATCGGCTTGGGTTGCGCCAGGCCGGAGGCGGGCAGGGCAGCCAGCGCGGCCCAGGCGAGAAGCTGTCGTCGGTCGATGTTCATCGTTGCGCGGTGGTTGCGGTAGTGGTCGCGGATGCGTCTATGCCTGTGCGGCCGGATGCTTGTCGGCCTCGGAGACGAAGGCGTCGGCGTAGAACTCATGCTCGGGCAGCGCACACTGCTCGACGAAATCGTGCTTGGCGGCGTCGACCATCAGCGGCGAGCCGCAGGCATAGACCTGATGGCCGGACAGATCGGGCAGGTCCTGCATCACCGCGCGGTGCACGAAGCCGCTGCGGCCGGCCCAGGCGTCCTCGGCCAGCGCGTCGCTGATCACCGGCACGTAGCGCAGGTTCGGCATCTGCGCCGCGGTCTCTTCGCACCAGGCGTTGAAGTACAGGTCCTGTGGCCGCCGGCCGCCCCAGTACAGCACGGCCGGCCGCTCGATGCGCTTCAGCTGCATGTGCTCGATCAGCGCCTTGATCGGCGCGAAGCCGGTGCCGGCGGCGAGCAGCACGGTCGGCTTGGTCGAGTCCTCGCGCAGGAAGAAGCTGCCGAACGGGCCTTCGATGCGCAGGATCTCCTTTTCCTTCATCGCGCCGAACACATGGTCGGTGAACTTGCCGCCGCTCAGGTGGCGCAAATGCAGCTCCAGCGCCGGCGGGCTGCCCAGCTGATGCGCGGCGTTGGCCATCGAATAGCTGCGCCGCGCGCCGTCGCGCAGGATGATCTCGATGTACTGCCCGGCGCGGTACTGCAGGTTCTGGTTGGCCGGCAACTGCAGCTTCATGATCATCACGTCGGGTGCGGCGCGCTGCAGGCTCAGCACGCGCGCCGGCATCTTCAGCATCGGGAACTCGCCGGCGCCGGGCACGCTGCGCGCTTCGATCACGCAGTCGGTCTGCGCGGCGGCGCAGCAGGTGAGGATCAGGCCGGCGTCCTCCTCGGCCAGCGACAGCGCGCGCTGTTGATGCGCGCCGTGGATCACGCGGCCCGACAGCAGCCGGCTCTTGCACGAGCCGCAGGCGCCGTCGCGGCAGCCATAGGGCAGGCCGATGCCCTGGCGGATGGCCGCAGCCAGGATCGGTTCGTCGCGCTGCACCTCGAAGCTGCGCTGCGCGGGTTGCAGTTGGATCGTGAAGCTCATGGGGACCGAAGCACGCACTTAAACTCGCCGCCGGATTGTGCCCGCAGGGCTCTTGCCCCATGACCGCTTCGACCTCCCGCCGCTTGCGCCGCCGCCGCCTGCTGATCGTCGGCTGCGGCGACATCGGCCTGCGCGTGGCGCGGCTGCTGCGCGGGCGCTGCCGGCTGCTGGCGCTGACGCCGTCCCCGGCGCGGCGCGAGCTGTTGCGCGATGCCGGCGCACTGCCGCTGCTAGGCGATCTGGACCAGGCGCCGACGCTGGCACGGCTGGCCGGGCTGGCCGACGCCGTGCTGCACCTGGCGCCGCCGCCGGCTGCAGGCGAGCACGACACGCGCACCGCGCATCTGCTGGACGCGCTGGCGCGCCGCGGCGGCGTGCGGCGCATCGTCTATGCCGGCACCAGCGGCGTCTACGGCGACTGCGGCGGCGTGCGCTTCGACGAGACGCGCACGCCCCGGCCGGCCACGGCGCGCGCGCGGCGCCGCGCCGATGCCGAGGCGCGGCTGCGCTGCTACGGCCGGCGCAGCGGCACGGCGGTGTCGCTGCTGCGCATACCCGGCATCTACGCCGCCGACCGCGCCGGCGGCCATCCGCGCGAGCGGCTGCAGCGCGGCACGCCGGTGCTGGCGCCGGCCGACGATGTCTACACCAACCACATCCATGCCGACGATTTGGCGCGCGCCTGCGTCGCCGCGCTGCACCGTGCGTTGCCGCAGCGCGTGGTTCACGTCTGCGACGACAGCGAATTGCGCATGGGTGACTATTTCGACCTGGCAGCGCAACTGTGCGGCCTGCCGCGCCCGCCGCGCCTCGGCCGTGCCGAGGCCGCCATGCGCCTGTCACCGCTGCAGTTGAGCTTCATGAGCGAATCGCGGCGGCTCGACAACCGCCGGCTCAAGTGCGAGCTGAAGCTGCGGCTGCGTTATCCGACGGTGGCCGAGGGCCTGCTTGCTTGAAGATGCCGCTGCTGGCAGGCGGGCGGCATCACCATCACGCCACGCCGCGCGGTCGGCGCGGCGCACCATCGCCGCGCAGTGCGAGCGCGGCTGGCGACGCCCGCGGCGCGGCCAGGCGCCGTACGAGCTGGTGGACCGGGAGCGCGCTGTTGATCAGATGCCGCGCGCGGACCTGAGCGTCTTCATGCGGTCCACAGACTGAACCTTCAGCGTCCGCGCCGCGCCATCGCGCACGATGTCCAGCCTGCTTTCGCGTTCCGCTGCGCCGCCGGCCCACAGCGTCTTCCACAGCACGTCCAGCGCGTGCACCTCGGTGCCGTCGATGCGCACGATGCGGTCGCCGGGTTCGACGCCGGCCACCTCGGCCGGGCTGTCGCGGATGACGCGCACCACGCGCACCGAGCCTTCGGTCTCGACGCAGTTCACGCCCAGCCAGGCGCGGCGGCTGGCGCCGCTGCTGCCGCGGCTGCGCAATTCGGGCAGGATCGGCACCAGCAGGTCGATGGGTACGAACATGTTGCCGGTCAGCGGCGGCGCGCCCGGGTCGGCGGCGTCCTTGAGCAGCAGCGAGCCGATGCCCACCAGCTCGCCGCGGCCGTTGAACAGCCCGGCGCCGCTGTGATCCGCACGCGGCGGCGCGGTGAAGAGCGCGCCGTCGACGTGATATTCCCAGTAGCCGGAGAAGCCGCGCCTGGAAATCAGCTGCGCTGCGCTGACCACGCCGTCCTCGCCGCCGCTGACGATCATCAGCGCCTCGCCGCGCGCCAGCGCCGCGCCCGCGCCCAAGGACGCCGGCTCGATGTGCAGCGGCGCCAGCGGCTGCACCAGGCCGAAGCCGGTGGCCACGTCATAACCGACCAGCCGCGCCGGCACCTCGCGTTCGTCGTCGGTGATCAGCTGCACCTGCTCGGCTTCGAGGATCAGGTAGCCGATGGTCAGCACCAGATCGCCGTTGCCGATGACCACGCCCGAACCCTGGCGCACGCGGCCCAGCGTGGCCGCCGAGCGTGCATCCTCGACCGCCTGCGCGCGCAGGCCGACCACCGCGGCGCTGGCGCGCTGCAGGGCGCGAGATTGCGCCTCGATGGCCGACGGCTCCGCCGCTGCGGCCGCCCCGCCGAGCGCGAGACCAAGCGTCAGGCCCCACAGCAACCGAAGCGGCCACTGCGGCCACAGCCGCATCGACGGCAGCTGCAGCGAACGTTCGGCCATGGCACACCTCCGGCGGCGACGGGTCGCAGCCATCATAGGACGGCCGCGAAGCCCGCGCCGTCAGCGGCGGCGCGGCCCGCCGAACGGCGCCTGGCCGCGCCAGTAGCGGATCATCAGGAAGCCGCCGAGCATGCCGCCGAGGTGCGCGAAGTGTGCGACGCCGCTGCTCCCGGACAGGCCGAACAGCAGCTCGATCACGCCGAAGACGATGACGAAGGTGCGCGCCTTCATCGGAATCGGCGGGAACAGCGGCATGATGGTGCGGTTCGGGAACAGCATGCCGAAGGCCAGCAGCAGCCCGAACAGCGCGCCCGATGCGCCCACGGTGGGCACGTTCGAGCCGCTCAGCCAGGTGACCAGCAGCTGCGCCAGCGCCGCGGCCAGCAGGCTGGCAAGCAGGAACTGCGCATAGCGGTTGCGGCCCCACAGCCGTTCGAGCTCGGAGCCGAACATCCACAGCCCGAACATGTTGAAGAACAGGTGCAGGAAGCTGCCGTGCAGGAAGCCGTAGCTCACCACCTGCCACGGCCAGAACAGGCCCGACTGCAGCGGCCACAGCGCGAACCACATCTCCAGCGGCACGAAGAAGCCGAGACAGAACACCGCCGTGCACGTCAGCATCAGGGCTTGGGTCAGCGGCGGAATCGGCGGCATGCTTCGGTGGCTTTGAAGAAGGCCTGCGCGCACGCGCGGCAAGCGAACCGTGTGGTGCCCGGGGCCGGACTCGAACCGGCACGCCTTGCGGCGGGGGATTTTGAGTCCCCTGCGTCTACCGATTTCGCCACCCGGGCGGGGGGTGCGGCCAATGGCACGTGAGGGCGCGGATTATGGCATGCGCTTTTTCACGGCTCGGCCGCGGCGCTGCCACAATGGCGCGCCGCGAACCGCCAGACCATGCCCCCGAAGAAGCCGCACTACAAGTCGCTGCAGGACACCATCGGCGCCACGCCGCTGGTGCGGCTGCAGCGCCTGCCCGGCGCCGACAACGAAGCGCGCGGCAACGTCATCCTCGGCAAGCTCGAAGGCAACAACCCGGCCGGCTCGGTCAAGGACCGCCCGGCGCTGAGCATGATCCAGCGCGCCGCCGAACGCGGCGACATCCGCCCCGGCGACACGCTGATCGAAGCCACCTCGGGCAACACCGGCATCGCGCTGGCCATGGCCGCGGCGATGCTCGGCTACCGCATGATCCTGGTCATGCCCGAAGACCTGTCGGTCGAGCGTGCGCAGACGATGAAGGCCTACGGCGCCGAACTCGTGCTGACGCCGCGCTCCGGCGGCATGGAATACGCGCGCGATCTGGCCGAGCAGATGCAGACCGACGGCAAGGGCCGCGTGCTCGACCAGTTCGCCAATGCCGACAATCCGCGCATCCACTACGAAACCACCGGTCCGGAGATCTGGCAGGACACCGCCGGCCGCATCACGCATTTCGTCAGCGCGATGGGCACCACCGGCACCATCACCGGCGTGTCGCGCTACCTGAAGGAGCGCAACCCCAAGGTGCGCATCATCGGCGCGCAGCCCAGCGAGGGCTCGCGCATCCCCGGCATCCGCAAGTGGCCCGAGGCCTACCTGCCGAAGATCTACGACCCGAAGCACGTCGACGAGATCGTGCTCGTCAGCCAGGCCGACGCGGAGGACATGGCGCGGCGCCTGGCGCGCGAGGAAGGCCTGTTCGGCGGCATCTCGGCCGCGGGCGCGTGCTGGGTGGCGCTGCAAGTGGCGCGCACGGTGGAGCACGCGACCATCGTCTTCGTCGTCTGCGACCGCGGCGACCGTTACCTTTCCACCGGCGTGTTCCCCGCATGAATCCTTCGTACCGCTTCTGCCCGCAATGTGCGACGCCGCTGGAATGGCTGCCGGCGATGGAGGACAGCGGCGCGAAGGAGCGGCTGCGCTGCGTCGGTTGCGGCTGGACGCACTGGAACAATCCGACGCCGGTGCTGGCGGCGGTGATCGAATGCGCCGATCGCGGCGGCCGGCTGCTGCTGGCCAAGAACGCGGCCTGGAAAGGCAACATGTTCGGCCTGATCACCGGCTTCATGGAGGCCGGCGAAAGCCCGCAGGAGGGCATCAGGCGCGAGATCGCCGAAGAGACCTCGCTGCAGGTCGACACCTTGAACCTGATCGGCGCCTACGATTTCCAGCGCATGAACCAGGTGATCATCGCCTACCACGCGTCGGCGCGCGGCGAGGTGCGGCTGTCGCCGGAGCTGGCCGAGTACAAGCTGTTCGCGCCGCAGCAGGTGCGCTGCTGGCGTGCCGGCACCGGCTACGCGCTGGCCGATTGGCTGCGCACGCGCGGCCATGAGCCGCAGTTCTTCGACCTGCCGGGCCGCGGCTGACCATGGAAGTGCACAAGGAAATCGACACCCGCGGGCTGAACTGCCCGTTGCCGATCCTGAAGGCCAAGAAGGCGCTGGCCGACATGGCCAGCGGCCAGGTGCTGAAGGTGGTGGCCACCGACCCGGGCTCGGTGCGCGACTTCGAGGCCTTCGCGCGCCAGACCGGCCACGAACTGGTCGAGCAGACCAGCGCCGGCAGCGAATTCACGCACTACCTGCGCCGCCGCTGACGCGGCCGAGCCGGGGCTACAGGCCGACGCTGCGCAGGAACTCGCGGAAGCCCGGCCCGAGCTGCGGGTGCGCCAGCGCCAGTTCGACGGTGGCTTCGAGGAAGCCTTCCTTGCTGCCGCAGTCGTAGCGCTTGCCTTCGTAGCGGTAGGCGAAGACCTTCTCGCGGCGCAGCAGCGAGGCGATGCCGTCGGTGAGCTGGATCTCGCCGCCGACGCCGCGCGGCTGCGCGCTGATCTCGCGGAACACGCCCGGCGTCAGGATGTAGCGCCCGGCCACGCCCAGGCGTGACGGGGCGGCTTCGGGCGCGGGCTTCTCGACGATCTGCGTCACGTCGACGACGCGGTCATTGACGGCGTGGCCGGCGACGATGCCGTAGCGGCGCGTCTGTTCGGCCGGCACTTCCTGCACCGCCAGGATCGAGGCGCGCCACTCGTCGAACTGCTCGACCATCTGCTCGAGCACCGGCGGCGATCCGACCATCAGGTCGTCGGCCAGCAGCACCGCGAAGGGCTGGTCGCCGACCAGCCGCTGGCCGCACAGCACCGCGTGGCCCAGGCCCAGCGGCTGTGCCTGGCGCACGTAGATGCACTCCATGTCGTCGGGCTTGACGCTGCGCACCACTTCCAGCAAGTCCTGTTTGCCGGACTGTTCGAGGGCCAGCTCGAGCTCGAAGGTCATGTCGAAGTGGTCTTCGATCGGCCGCTTGTGGCGGCCGGTGACGAAGATCATTTCGCGCACGCCGGCGGCATAGGCCTCTTCGACCGCGTACTGGATCAGCGGCTTGTCCACCACCGGCAGCATTTCCTTGGGCTGCGCCTTGGTGGCGGGCAGGAAGCGGGTTCCCAGTCCGGCTACCGGAAAGATGGCTTTGTTCACCGACTTCGGCATCCCTACAATCCCAACCCCGTTGATCGCTTCGAGTCATTGTGGCATGCGCTCAGGGGCCCACCGGCCCCGCGCACATCGAGGCCCACGCCCCATGGATGTCCTGATCGTCGAGCCGCTGGAACCCGAGGTCCTGCAGTGGATCGACGCGCGCCATCCGGTGCGCTTCGCGCCCGAGCTGGAGCGCGACCCGCGCGCGCTGCGCCGCGCGATGTTCAACGTGCGCGCGCTGATCGCGCCGGCCTCGGTGGCGCTGGACGCGCAGGCGCTGCATTTCGCGCCGGTGCTGCGCGCCGTCGGCCGGCTCAGTGCCGGCGCGGAGAACCTGGACCTGGAAGCCTGCGCGCGCGCCGGCGTCGAGATCGTGCGCCCGGGCACGGCCAGCGCCGGGGCGGAAGCCGAATTCGCCATCGGCGCGATGCTGCAGCTGCTGCGCCGCGTGCCGGTGCGCAGCAACGATGGGCTGCGGGTCGGCCGCGAGCTGTCGGGCGCCACGGTCGGGCTGGTCGGCATGCCGGCCACGGCGCGCCCGCTGGCCGAACTGCTGGCCGCCTTCGGCGCGCGCGTCGTCGGCTACGACCCGGCGCTGCACCAGTCCGACGGCTTGTGGGAGCGCTGGAAGATCGCGCCGGTGGGCCTGCGCGAGCTGGTCGAAGGCAGCGACGTGCTGTGCGTGCTGCTGCACTACTTCAGCCGCTACAAGGGCCTGCTCGGCGAGCGTGTGCTGCCACATGGCAAGGCCGACCAGGTGTTGGTCAGCCTCGGCCATTCGAGCCTCTTCGACGAGGCGGTGCTGGCCGAGGCGCTGGACTGCGGCCGCATCGCCGCCGCCTGGTTCGACAGCCTGGAGCCCGGTCTGCTCGACCCGGGCCGGCCGCTGAGCGCGGTGCGCAACCTGCAGGTCACGCCGCGCATCGCCGGCACCACGCGCGAGTCGCGCATCCGCGGCGCGTGGACGGTGGCGCGGCGCATCGACGAGATCCTCAGCGAGGCGCCGCCGCGCGCCGACTTCAGGCCGACGATCGAAGACGATGCGCTTGATCTCGAAGCCGGTCGAGCGTCCGCCTGAAGTCCTCGAGCCGCTGCCGTTCCTGCTCGACCACGGCCGCCGGCGCACGCGCGACGAAGCCGGCGTTGTCCAGCTTGGCGCCGGCCTTGGTGATCTCGGCCTCGATGCGCGCCATCTCCTTGGCCAGCCGCGCACTCTCGGCTTCGACGTCGATCTGCACCTGCAGCGCGAGCCGCAGCGCGGCCTGAACAGCCACAGGCGTGTGGTGCGTGGCCGCGTCGAAGGCGGCGTCGTCCAGCTGGCGTATCTCCGACAAGCGGGCCAGTGCCTTGAGCACGGGCGCGGCCGAGGCCATGAACTCGGCGTCACCCGACACCAGCAGCGGCACGCGCTCGGCCGGTGACAGGTTCATCTCCGAGCGCAGCTGGCGACAGGCACCGGCCACTGCCTTGAGCTTGGCCATCCAGGCGTCGGACTCGGCATCCACGCGCTGCAGCTCGGCCTGCGGGTAGGGCGCGCGCATCACGCCGGCCTCGCCCTGCAGCGGCCGGCCGGCCAGCGGCGCGACCTGCTGCCACAGCTCGGCGGTGATGAAGGGCGCGACCGGATGCAGCAGGCGCAGCACCGCCTCGAGCACGCGCAGCAGCGTGCGCCGCGCGGCGCGCTGCTGCGCCGGCGTGCCGTTGGCGAGCTGCACCTTGGCGATTTCCAGATACCAGTCGCAGTACTCGTCCCAGACGAACGCATAGATGGCGTTGGCCACGTTGTCGAGCCGGTATTCGGCGAAGCCACGTTCGACCTCGGCCTCGACGCGCTGCAGTTCGCCGACGATCCAGCGGTCGGCCATCGAGAAATGCAGGTAGCCGTCGGGGCCGCAGTCGTGCGTGCATTGCTCGATGCCGCGCTCTTTCTCGTCCAGCCCCTGCACCTGCATCAGCACGAAGCGCGTGGCATTCCACAGCTTGTTGCAGAAGTTGCGGTAGCCCTCGCAGCGCTTGGTGTCGAAGTTGATGTCGCGGCCCAGGCTGGCGTAGCTGGCCATCGTGAAGCGCAGTGCGTCGGCGCCGTAGGCCGGCATGCCTTCGGGGAACTCCTTCCTGATGCGCGCGCCGATCTTCGGCGCGGTCTCGGGCCGGCGCAGGCCGACGGTGGACTTGGCGATCAGCGTGTCCAGGTCCACGCCCTGGATCAGGTCCACCGGGTCGAGCACGTTGCCTTCGCTCTTGCTCATCTTGTGGCCGTGCGCGTCGCGCACCAGGCCATGGATGTAGACGTCGCGGAACGGCACCTGGCCGGTGAAATGCAGCGTCATCATGATCATCCGGGCGACCCAGAAGAAGATGATGTCGAAGCCGGTGACCAGCACGCTGGAGGGCAGGAACAGCTTCTGCTCGATGGTCTCGCCGGGCCAGCCGACGGTGGAGAAGGGAAACTGCGAAGCCGAGTACCAGGTGTCGAGCACGTCCTCGTCGCGCTTCAGTTCACCGCGATAGCCGGCGGCGTCGGCCTTGGCGCGGGCCTCCGCCTCGTGGCGCGCGACGAAGATCTCGCCGCCGCTGCCGTACCAAGCCGGGATCTGGTGGCCCCACCAGAGCTGGCGGCTGATGCACCAGTCCTGGATGTTTTTCATCCACTGGTTCCAGGTGTTGACCCACTGCGGCGGCACGAAGCGCACGTCGCCGCGCTCCACCGCGGCGATGGCGCGGCCGGCGATCGACTCGCCGTCGCGGCCGGCTTTGGTCATGGCCATGAACCACTGGTCGGTCAACATCGGCTCGACGATCTGCCCGGTGCGCGCGCAGCGCGGCACCACCAGCCGGTGCTTCTTGGTCTCGGCCAGCAGGCCTTGCGCGTCCAGGTCGGCGACGATCTTCTTGCGCGCGGCGAAGCGGTCGAGGCCGCGATACGCCGCCGGGGCGTTGTCGTTCAGCGTCGCATCCAGCGCCAGCACGCCGATCAGCGGCAGCCCGTGGCGCTGGCCGACCGCGTAGTCGTTGTGGTCGTGCGCCGGCGTCACCTTGACCACGCCGGTGCCGAACTCGCGGTCCACGTAGGCATCGGCGATCACCGGAATGCTGCGCCCGGTCAGCGGCAGCAGCACCTGCTTGCCGACGAAGGCCGTGTAGCGTTCATCGTCGGGATGCACCATCACCGCGGTGTCGCCGAGCAGCGTCTCGGGCCGCGTCGTGGCGACGACCAGCGAGCCGGAACCATTCACCAGCGGGTAGCGGATGTGCCAGAGGAAGCCGTCTTCCTCCTCGCTGTCGACCTCCAGGTCCGACACCGCCGAGCGCAGCACCGGGTCCCAGCTGACCAGCCTTTTGCCGCGGTAGATCAGCCCTTCCTCGTACAGCCGCACGAAGCTCTCGTTGACCACCGCCGACTGCGTGGCGTCCATCGTGAAGTACTCGCGCGACCAGTCCACCGTGTCGCCGAGCCGGCGCATCTGGCCGGTGATGGTGTTGCCGCTGACCGCCTTCCACTGCCACACGCGCTCCAGGAAGGCGGCGCGGCCGATGTCGTGGCGGCTCGAGCCTTCGTCCTGCAGCTGGCGCTCGACGACGATCTGCGTGGCGATGCCGGCGTGGTCGGTGCCCGGCAGCCACAGCGTGTTGAAGCCCTTCATGCGGTGCCAGCGGATCAGCGCGTCCATGATCGTGTGGTTGAACGCGTGCCCCATGTGCAGCGTGCCGGTCACGTTCGGCGGCGGCAGCTGGATGCTGAACGAGGGCTTGGCCGGATCGAGCGTCGGCGCGCAGGCGCCGCTGGCTTCCCACAGCGGCACCCAGCGCGCCTCGATGGCGGCGGGTTCGAAGGACTTGGCGAGTTCGGTCATGGTGTCTTCAGCCATTGCACGCCGGGAAGCTGGCGCATCGCCCGGTCGAAGCTCAAGGTGGTACGGGCGCCGATTGCCAGGTTTTTGGCGGCGATCAGCGCGTCGGGGAAATCCACGGCGGCTGCCTCGAAACGATCGACGGCCTCCTGCACCGTGGAGCGGTTCTCGAAGGCCAAGGCGCCGGTGTCCAGCAGGCTGCGCAGCGTCAGCAGGATGCCGGCCTTGTCCACGCCATAGCGGCTGGACAGCGTCCACACCGCTTCTGCAAGCACGAGATCGTTGACGAGCACCGCGTCGCCGGCACGCTCTGCCGCCTCGATGGCGTGCTGCGCCGCCGTCGCTTGTGCTGGTGCGTCGCGCAGCAGCAATCGCAGCAGCACGTTGGTGTCGATGGCGATCACTTGCGCGGCTTCAGGGGGCGCGCGGCGGCGGGGTCGCTGCTGCCGGTGCGCAGAATTCGCTCGTGTTTGTCGGCCAGGTGGCGGTCGCGTGCTTCGCTCATCTGTTCCAGCGTCGCGGGCGGCATGCCCGGCCGGTGCAGCAGGCCGGCCAGATCGGCCACCTTGCGCGTCAGCGGCCTGGCGGCGAGCGTGCCGTCGGCCTGGACACGAAAGTCCAGCTTCGATCCGGCGTCGAGCTTCATCTGCTCGCGAATCGCCTTGGGCAAGGTGAGCTGGCCCTTGCTGGTCAGGGTGACGATCATCTGTGGTCTGCCTCGGATGCAACAACCTTACATTCTACGAAAGTAAGGCCGCCGCGCCAGGTTGCGTCGGGTGGAACGACCCGCCCCGGGGGCGAGACCTACATGAACAGGTGCTCGCCGGCGTTCTCGCCGCCGAGGATCACGTAGTTGACCTTCTTCAGGTCGGCGAGCACGCGCCCGCCGGCGTAGGAGATCGAGCTCTGCACGTCCTCGCGCATCTCGCGCAGCGTGTCGGCCAGCGGGCCCTTGATCGGCTCGAGGATGCGCTTGCCTTCGACGTGCTTGTATTCGCCCTTGTTGAAGTCGCTGGCCGAGCCGTAGTACTCCTTGAACAACTTGCCGTCGACCTCGACCGTGCGCCCGGGCGATTCCTCGTGGCCGGCGAAGAGCGAGCCGATCATCACCATGCTGGCGCCGAAGCGGATGCTCTTGGCGATGTCGCCGTGGTCGCGGATGCCGCCGTCGGCGATGATCGGCTTGGTGGCCACGCGCGCGCACCACTTCAGCGCGCTCAACTGCCAGCCGCCGGTGCCGAAGCCGGTCTTCAGCTTGGTGATGCACACCTTGCCCGGACCCACGCCGACCTTGGTGGCGTCCGCGCCCCAGTTTTCCAGGTCGATCACCGCCTCGGGCGTGGCCACGTTGCCGGCGATGACGAAGGCCTGCGGCAGCTTGTCCTTGATCCAGCCGATCATGCGCTGCACGCTGTCGGCATGGCCGTGCGCGATGTCGATGGTGATGTAGTCGGCGCCGACGCCGTCGGCCGCCAGGCGGTCGATCATCGTGCGGTCCGCGTCCTTGACGCCTGAGCTGATCGACACGTACAAGCCCTTGCTGCGCATCTGCCGGGCGTAGGCCAGGCTGTCGATGTCGAAGCGGTGCATCACGTAGAAGTAGTCGTTGGCCGCCAGGAACTCGGTGATCGGCTCGTCGACCACGGTCTTCATGTTCGCCGGCACCACCGGCAGCTTGAAGCGGCGCGGGCCGAACTGCACCGACGGGTCGCATTCGCTGCGGCTGTCGACGCGGCACTTGCGCGGCAGCAGCAGGATGTTGTCGTAGTCGAAGAT
>DAIMFR010000075.1:0-23642 GCA_036724445.1 Rubrivivax sp.
ATGGGCATCAAGTGGTTCACCGTCAACGACCACATCAAGTCCATCTACAAGAAGCTCAACGTGTCGAGCCGCGCCGAGGCGGCCGTGCTGGCCAGCAAACAGGGTCTGGTGTGAGCGGCGGCGCCGGGCGGCGCTGAAGCCGCGCTGCGGGACCGTCGATGAGCCGGCGCGAGACGGCAGGCGCGGCGCCCGGTGCGTCGGCACCGCCGACGCCATCGACCCCCTCGCCCCCCTGGCGCGCCGACAGTCATGACCCGGCCCGGCCACACCGCGCGCGCCGCAGCGCGCCGCCGCTGCGCCGCGGCGAGTGGGCGGCGATCGCGCTGCTCGGCTGCCTGTGCCTGTTCGCCTGGCTGCGCGTCGTCGCGCAAACCCCGGCCGTCGATGCGCGCTGGCGCGCCGACGGCGCATCGCTGCAACTCGAGTCCAGCCCGCTGCCGGCGCTGTCGGGGCTGGCCGGCGCGCGACTGGCGCAGATCGTCGGCACCGACGGCAGCCCGCTCGCCGTCGATGCCGGGCTGCTGCAGCGCTCGGTGCGCTGGAGCGTCGACGATGCGCAGCGCAGCCTGCAGCTGAGCCGGCAACGGCAGCTGGCCGCGATGCTCAGCCAGGGCCCGCTGACGCTGCACTTCGACGACGGCCGCCAGGCCGAGCTCGCGCCGCGTGCGCGCGGCTTCGAGGGACTGGGCGTGTTCTTCTGGCTGATGTCGGCGGCGGCGATGACGCTGCTGCTGGTCACCGCGGCGGTGCTGCGCGTGCATGCACACTGGCGCAACCTGCCCTATGCGGTGATCGGCCTCGGCCAGGCCGGCAACCTGCTGCTGATCGGCGTGGAGATGCTGCCGGGGCTCGGCCTGCCAACGGTCTTTGCCGTGCACGGCGCCTGGGCGCGCATGGCCTTCGACCTGTGCAGCGCCGCCGCGATGGTGCATCTGGCGACGCTGCAGCCGCTGCGCCTGCCGGCCGGGCGCTGGATCGCCGCCGCCGCCTGGGCCGGCTGCGCGCTGCTGCTGTGGCTGGCCAAAGCCCAGGCGCTGCGCCACGAATGGGGGTGGACGCAGGCCGGCATGCTCGGCTGCGGCGCGCTGACGATCGCGCTGATGTCCTGGTCGTACCGGCTCGAGCCGAACCCCTTCGCGCTGCTGTTGCGCCGGCTGGCTTCGGCCGCCACGGCGACGCTGCTGCTGCTGAGCGTGGCCATGATCGCGGCGCGCGGCACGCCGGCCTTCCACGGCGACGCAGCGTTCGCTGCGCTGGTCTGGCACCTGTTCCTGGCCACGCTGGTGCTGGTGCTGCCGAGCTTTTCGCGCGCGCAGCCCTTGATGCGCGAGGTGGCGATGCTGGCCGGCACCGCCTCCGCGGCCATCTCGCTGGGGCTGCTGTTCGAAGCCGCGTGGGGCATCGGCGACTTCGCCGCGCTGGCGCTGGCGGTGGCCGCGGCGCTGCTCGTTTATTCGGGCACGCGCCGCTGGCTGATGCGGCCGATGCGCGGCCAGCACGTGCCCGGCGCCGAACGCATGTTCGAGCGGCTGTACCGCGTGCTGCGCGAAGTCGAGGCACGGCCGCGCGACAGCGCCGAGCTGCTGACGCGGCTGCTGAATGACCTGTTCGAGCCGCTCGAGGTGCGCACGCTGGAGCGCACGACGACCCGCTCGCGCGTGCTCGGCGAAGGCTCGGCGCTGCTGGTGCCGCTGCCGGCGATCGGCGCCGGCCCCGGCAGCGGCCCGGTCGACGACCCCGGGGGCACGATCGTGCTGCGCTTCGCCGAGCGCGGCAAGCGCATGTTCTCGGCCGACGACGCGCGCCTGACCGACCGCGTGGTCGAGCAGCTGCGCCTGGCGCTGGCCTACGACCGTGCGGTCGAGCGCGGCCGCAGCGAGGAGCGCGCGCGCATCGCGGCCGACCTGCACGACGACATCGGCGCGCGGCTGCTGACGCTGATGTACCAGGCGCAGACGCCCGAGATGGAGGACTACCTCCGCCACACGCTGAAGGACCTGAAGACGCTGACGCGCGGCCTGGCCAGCGGCGACCAGCGGCTGTCGCATGCCGCTGCCGAATGGAAGGCCGACATCGCGCAGCGCCTGGGCGCGGCGCAGATCGAGCTGAGCTGGACCTTTGCCTTCGACCGCGACCTGGTGCTCGGCGTGGTGCAGTGGTCGGCGCTGACGCGCGTGCTGCGCGAGCTGGTCAGCAACGTGATCCAGCATTCGTGCGCCACGCACCTGGAGGTGGCGGCGGCGCTGGAAGGCGCACGCCTGCGGCTGACGCTGGCCGACGACGGCATCGGCCGCAACCCGCAGGCCTGGTCGCACGGCCTGGGTCTGGGCGGCGTACGCAAGCGCGTCAAGCTGCTCGGCGGCGACGTGCAGTGGCGCGAGAACGGCAGCGCCGGCATCGTCTGCACGGTGCTGATCCCGGACCTGCAGCCGCGCCACTGAATGCGGCTGCAGGGGACTCGCTGCAATGCGCGCGGCGGCCTGCACGGCGCGGGCCGCCCCTCTAGAATCCGCCGGCCTTCTTCGCCGTATGCAAAGCCCTTCACCGCGCCGCCCAAAGGCCCGCCCAGCGAGCATCCGCGACGTCGCCGAGTTGGCCGGCGTCTCCGTGGGCAGCGCCTCGCGCGTGATCAACAAGGTGCACAACGTCACCCCTGAGACGCGCGACAAGGTGGAGCAGGCGATCACCGCGCTGAACTACAGGCCCAACCATGCCGCGCAATCGCTGCGGCTGCGCAGCTCGCGCACGGTCGGCTGCCTGCTCAGCGACGTGACGAACTCGCTGTACGCGAAGCTCTTCCGTGCGCTCGAGGAACGGCTGCGCGACGCCGGCTACATGATGCTGCTGGCCAACAGCCTGAACCAAGTGGAGCGCGAGCTCGAGATCCTCTCCACCTTCCAGGCCCGCGGCATGGACGGCGTGCTGATCGCGCCAGCCAACGAAGGCGACCCTCAGGTGCTCGCCGCGGTGGCCGCACTGGAGATGCCTACGGTACTGCTCGACCGCGAGCTGGATGCTCCGATCGACCGGGTGCTGTTCGATCACATCCCCGGCATGCAGCGTGTGGTAAGCCATCTGGCCGGTCTCGGTCACCGCCGCATCGGGCTGGTGGTGTCGGACTCGCCGACGCGGCCGATGCGCCATCGAATCCGCGGTTTCCGCCTGCAGCACGAGGCCATCGGATTGCCGCTGGACGAAAGCCGCATCATTCGCCTGCCCACCGGTACCAGCCCGGCTTTCGACGCGGTCAGCGCGCTGCTGGCGCGGCCCAGGCGCCCGACCGCGTTGATCGCGCTGGGCACCAACGTGCTCAACGACACGCTCGGTGCGATCAGCGTGCGCGGACTGCGCATCCCCCAGGACGTGTCGGTGGTGTCGCTGGGCGATCCCTACTTCGCCGCGCACCATATGCCGCCGATCAGTGCACTGCGCGTCGCGCTGCAGCAGGCCGGCGACACCGGCTCGCAGTTGCTGCTGGCGCGCATGGCCGGCGACGATACGGCGCCGCGCAGCATCACCCTGCCCTGCGAGTTCATCGATCGGCAGTCCTGCGGGCCCGCGCCCGGGTCGTCGCGCGGCTGAGCTTCATTCCCGGCAGGTGCACCGGGCGGCGGCGCCTCGCACGCGATGGCATCAGCCGGCGGCGCGCATCACCCCGATGCTCAGGCCGCCGTCGACGAGCAGCGCGTGGCCGTTGACATAGCTCGATTCGTTGGAGACGAGGAACAGCGTCGCATAGGCCGCCTCCCAGCCGGTGCCTTGGCGAGCGAAGGGCACGCCGAGCGCGCGACCCGGCCGCCGGCGCGTGGCATCGCGGCCCATCGGCGTGTCCATCAAGCCGGGCAGCACCGCGTTGCAGCGGATGCCCCTGGCCTCGCCCGCCACCGCGATGCTGCCCGCCAGCGCCACCTGCGCTGCCTTCGACGACTCGTACGCAGGGTTCCGGCTGTTGTTGCGCAAGGCGGCGAGCGAGGACATCAGCACGATCGAGCCGCCGGGCGCCATCGCTTCCAGCGCGGCCTGGGCGAAGAAGACGTGGCTGCGCAGGTTGATGCCGAGCTCGCGGTCCCAGGTTTCCTGCGTGATGCCGGGCAGCGGCAGGCCGTGCGAGATGCCGACGTTGAGCACCAGGCCGTCCAGGCCGCCCAGCTGCTGTGCGGCGCGCTCGACGATGCCCTTGATCTTCGGCACGTCGAGCACGTCGGCGACTTCGACGAACGCGGTACCCCCTTCGCGCCTGATCTGATCGGCGGTGCCCTGGGCGGCCTCGGCCGAGATGTCCAGGCAGACCACGCTCGCGCCTTCGCGCGCGAACAGCACCGAGATCGCGCGGCCGTTGCCGGTGGGCGGGTCCTCTTCGGGGATCGTGCGCTGGCCGGCGCCGACCACGAGCACGCGGCGCCCTTGCAGGCGGCCGCGGCCGGGGACCTGGCCGAGGGTCTCGGGAAACATCTGTCGGGAGGGATCGACTTCGGTGGGAGCAAGGTTCATGGTGGAGTCCTGGGTGAGGCAAGGGTGTCAGCCGAAGGTTCCGGGCGGCTCGATGTCCACCTCGAAGTTCTCCAGAAAGCGGCTCACGAGCATGTAGAAGCCGACCGTGAACACCAGCTCGGCGGTCTGGCGGGCGTTGAACTTCGCGCTGATGCGCCCGAACAGTTCGTCGGGGGCCTTCACGTCGTGGAACAGCTTGTCGACGAACTCCAGCACCAGCTTCTCGGTCTCGTCGAGCGCCGAAGTGTCGGCGCCGGCCTCGAGTGCGGCGATCTTCGCTTCGCTCAAGCCTGCGTTGCGCGCCACGCGCTTGTGCTGGTGCACCTCGTAGCTTGCCCGGCTGAGGATGCCGGTGCGCAGGATCGCGATCTCGCGCAGTTTGGCGTCGATCTCGTTGCCGCGCAGCAGCGCCCCGCCCATGCGCAGAAAACCCTCGGCCAGCGCCGGTCCGGCGTGAGGCAGCATGCGGTACAGGTTCAGCGGCGGCCGGCTGCCGATCAGCGCCTTGTATTCCGCGGGCGCCTGGTCCATGTCGAAGTAGGGAATGCGGGCCATCTTCGTCTGCGCCCGTCACTTCTTGTCGAGCCACATGCCGCGCACGCGGATCAGGCTGTTCTGCATCTCGGGCAGGCCTTTGACGTAGGGGTGCCCGATCGCGAAGTAGGTGGTACGGATCGGGATCAGCGCGTAGGCCTCGTCGGCGATCACCTGCATCACCTCGCAGTACATCGCCTTGCGCTTCTTCGGGTCGGGTTCGCTGCGCGCCTTGGCCAGCAGCGGGTCGACCCTGCTGGTGTCGTGGCGGCTCACCGGCTGGCCGTTCGCGCCGCCGAAGTAGTAGCTGAGCACCATGTCCGGGTCCATGCCGAGGTCGGAGTAGCGCCAGACATCCATCTGGTAGTCGCCGCTCAGGCCGACGCGCACGTTCTGGCTCTGCTCGACCAGGCGGATCGCCACCTTCATGCCGGCCTGCTGCGCGAACTGCTGGATCATCGCGGCCTGGCGGCGGCCGGCCGGCGTGTTGGTGCTGACCAGTTCGAACTCCACCGGCTTGCCGTACTCGGCGACCAGCGCGCGCGCCTTGGCCAGGTCGTAGCCGCGCCAGTTCAGGTTCGGGCAGTGCCACTCCGACTTCGGCCCCATCAGGTCGTTCGTCGGCTTGGTCGTGCCGCGGTACATCGTGTCGATCATCGCCTGCGCGTTGAAGGCGTGCGTCACGGCCTGGCGCACGCGCGCGTCGTCGAAGGGCGGCCGCGCGTTCTGGAAGTTCCACATGAAGGCGCCCGAACCCTCGTAGTCGTGCACGACCAGCGACTTGTCCTCGCGCGCCGCCAGCACGTGCTCGGCCACGTCCATGCGGCCGATGTCGACCTCGCCCGACTTGATGCTGGCGAAGCGCGTGTTGCCGTCGGGCAGTACGCGGTAGACCACGCGGTCCAGGTACGGGAGCTTCTTGTCCCAGTAGTCGGGATTGCGCTCGAGCACCAGACGGTCGCCGGCGCGCCATTCCTTGACGGCAAAGGGGCCGGTGCCCACCGGATGGCGGTGGAAGGCTTCGCCGTCCTTCAGCGCCGCCGGCGAGCCGATGAAGTTGGCCAGGCCTTCGAGCGCCAGCGCCGAGCGCAGCGCCGACCACGGCGCCTTCAGCTTGAAGCGCACGGTGTGGTCGTCGACCTTCTCTACCTTGTCGATCGGCGCGATCCCGCCGACGTTGATGCCCGAGTCGGGCGCCAGCAGCCGCTGGTAGTGGAAGACCACCGCGTCGGCATTGAACGGCGTGCCGTCGTGGAACTTCACGCCCTGGCGCAGCTTCACGGTCGCGCTCATCCGGTCGGGCGCTTCGGCGAGCGACAGGCCGAGCCGCGGCACGATGTCCTTGCCCTCGTAGGCGAACAGCGTCTCCATCACCGACGAGGCCGGCGCCATCGTGTTCTGGTTGAAGATCTTCGCCTTCAGATGGTCGAAGCCGCTGAACTCGGCCTCGGTGCCGATGGTCAGCGTGCCGCCGGCTTTCTGCGCGGTCGCGGGGCCGGCGGCGAAGGCGCCGATGCACAGCGCCGCCAGCGCGGGCGCGAAACGGGTCTTTCTCGTCATGTCTGTTCCTCGGGAGTCGATCGGCCAGGCGATCGGGATGGGGCAATACCCGGTGCCGCCCCGGCCGACGCAGGGCCGGATGCCGACACCGAGAACGGGAAATGGCAGGCGATGCGGCGCGCGGCGGCGCCGGCCTCGGCCGGCGCGAGCGGCGGCTCCTCGGCGGCGCAGCGCGGCTGCGCGCTCGGACAGCGGCTGCGGAAGCGGCAGCCCGAAGGCAGCGCCATCGGAGACGGCATCTCGCCGGCGAGCGCGATGCGCAGCGCCGGCGCATCAGGGTCGGCGATCGGCACCGCACTCAGCAGTGCCGCGGTGTAGGGGTGCGCAGGCCGCTGCATCACGGCGCCGGCGTCGCCGATCTCGACGATGCGGCCGAGGTACATCACCGCGACGCGGTCGGCGACGTTGCGCACCACCGCGAGGTCGTGCGAGATGAACAGCATCGCCAGGCCCGGCCGCTCGCGTAGCCCGTTCAGCACGTTGAGCACTTGCGCACGCACCGAGACGTCGAGCGCCGACACCGGCTCGTCGCAGACCAGCAGCAGCGGCTCGAGGATCAACGCGCGGGCGATCGAGATGCGCTGGCACTGCCCGCCGGAGAACTCGTGCGCAAAGCGGTCGAGCGCCGCAGCCGGGTCGAGGCCGACGATCTCCAGCACCTCGCGGATGCGCGCCTGGCTGCCGGCGCCGTCGTACAGCCCGTTGACCTTCAGCGGCGCGGCCAGGATGTCGCGCACGCGCCGCCGCGGGTTCAGCGACGAGATCGGATCCTGGAAGATCATCTGGAAACGCCGGCGCAACGGCGCGAGCCCGCCGCGCGACAGGCGCGCGAGCGAGCGCCCCTCGAGCACGATGTCGCCGCCCGACGCCGGCGCGAGCTGCATCACCGCACGCGCCACCGAGGACTTGCCGCAGCCCGATTCGCCGACCAGCGCCAGCGTCTCGCCGCGCGCGATGTCGAAGCTCACGCCGTCGACCGCCCGCATGCGCTGGCCGCCGCCGACGGCGTAGCTGACGCACAGGCCGTCGACTTGGAGCAGCGGCGGGTTCAAACGGCCTCCTCCGGCGCCGCGTCGAGCGGCGCCCAGCAGCGGAACTGGCGGCCCGGCGGGGCCGTCTGCAGAACCGGTGTCTCGAGCGCGCAGCGGTCGATGCGGTACTCGCAGCGCGCCGCGAAGCGGCAGCCCGCAGCGGCATTGCCGTACACGGTCGGCGGCCGGCCGGGGATCGTGTGCAGCGCGGCATGCGGCGCATCGTCGAGCCGCGGGATGGAGCGCAGCAGCGCTTGCGCGTACGGCATGCGCGGATGCTTGAAGACCGACCGCGTGTCGGCGCGCTCGACCAGCTGGCCTGCATACATCACGGCGATCTCGTCGGCAAAGCCGGCCGCCACGCCGAGATCGTGCGTGATCAGGATCATCGTCATGTGCCGCTGCGCCTGCAGCCGGCGCAGCAGCTCCAGGATCTCGGCCTGCACCGTCACGTCGAGCGCGGTGGTCGGCTCATCGGCGATCAGCAGCTCGGGCTCGCAGGCGATCGCCATCGCGATCACCACGCGCTGGCGCATGCCGCCCGACAGCTCATGCGGATACTGGCCGAGCCGCCGCTCGGGCGAGCCGATGCCCACCTGCCTCAGCAGTTCGAGCGCCCGCGCCGCGGCCTGCCCGCGGCTCAGCCCCAGATGGCGCTGCGGACCCTCGACCAGCTGCGAGCCGATCGTGCGCACCGGGTTCAGCGCGGTCATCGGGTCCTGGAACACCATCGCGATGCGGCGTCCGCGCACGGCCTGCATCTGGCGCCGGCTGCGCGACAGCAGCTCGACGCCGTCGAAGGTGACGCGCGCGGCCGGCGCGACCAGCGCCTTGGCCGGCAGCAGGCGCAGGATGGCGCGCGACAGCACCGACTTGCCGCTGCCCGATTCGCCGACGATCGCCAGCGTGCGCGAGCGCCGCAGCTCGAAGGAGACGTCGTCGAGTGCCTGCAGCTCGCCGTGCGGGGTCGGGAAGCGCACCCCCAGGTTGCGCACGCTGAGCAGCACGCCGCCGCCCGTCACGTCAGCCCCCCGGCCTTGCCGGCCTTGGCCTGGCGCAGGCCATCGCCCAGCAGGTTGAGGCTCAGCACCGTCAGGAACATCGCGAGCGCCGGAATCATGCTGACGTGCGGGACGCGCTCGAGCGATTCGCGGCCCTCGGCGATCATGCTGCCCCAACTGGGCGTGGGCGGCGGCACGCCGACGCCGAGGAAGCTCAGCGAGCCTTCGGCGACGATCATGATCGACATCATCGTCAGCGCGTAGGTCAGCAGCGACATCGCCATGTTCGGCAGGATCTCGCGGAACATGATGTAGGCGTCCCCGGCGCCGGCGGTGCGCGCGGCCAGCACGAACTCGCGCCGCATCAGCGGCAGCGCGTTGGCGCGCGCGATGCGGGCGAAGGCCGGCACCGACATGATGCCCAGCGCCAGCGTCACGTTCTGCACCGACGGGCCGAGCACCACCGTCAGCGCGAGCGCGAACACCAGGCTCGGGAACGCAAGCATCGCATCGAGCAGCGCCAGGATGCCGGTGCGCAGCGCTCCGCCGTACCAGGCCGACAGCAGGCCGAGCACGGTGCCGATCAGCAGGCCGATCAGCGGCGCAACCAGGCTGACGATCAGCGAGATGCGCGCGCCGTGCGCCAGGCGCGACAGCAGGTCGCGGCCGTCGAGGTCGGTGCCCAGCCAGTGCGCGGCGCTGGGGCCCTTTTCCGCCGCCGCGAAGTCCATCTCGTCGGGCGGCGGGAACGGCAGCAGGCCGGCGCCGAACGCGCAGACGAGCACCAGCGCCAGCCACAGCAGCGGCAGGCCGGTGCGCCAGAAGGCGCGCGCTTGCCTAGCCATCGCGCGCAGCCAGCCGGGGATCGAGCACGCCGTACAGCGCGTCGACCAGCAGGTTGATGACCACGAAGGCGGCGCCGATGAACAGCACCACGCCCTGCAGCACCAGGTAGTCGCGCCGCGTGATCGCCTCGACCAGCAGCCGGCCCACGCCCGGCAGCGCGAACACGGTCTCGATGATCACCGCGCCGCCGATCAGGTGGCCGATGTTGATGCCCATGACGGTGATCAGGCTGAACATCGACGGGCGCAGCGCGTGGCGCAACAGCACCTGGCGATCGGTCAGGCCTTTGGCGCGCGCGACGGTGACGAACTCCTCGCGCAGCGTGCCGGCCAGATCGCTGCGCAGCAGGCGCAGGTAGACCGGCGCCTCGACCAGCGCCAACGTCAGCGCCGGCAGGGTGAGAGAGCGGATGCTGCCGAAGGGATCGTTGGCGAAAGGCACATAGCCGGTGGCGGGGAACCAGCGCAGCCAGATCGCCAGCAGCAGGATCAACACCAGCCCCAGCACGAAGTGCGGTATCGCCAGTACGCCGAACGAGCCGGCCGAGATCAGGCGGTCGACCATGCTGCCTTCGCGGTAGCCGGCCCAGATGCCCAGCGGCAGCGCAATCAGCAGTGCCAGCACCTGCGCGTAGGCCATCAGCAGCAGCGATACCGGCAGCCGATGGGCGATGGCCTCGGTGACGGCCTCGCCACTCAGCGGCGAGCGGCCCAGGTCGCCTTGCAGCGCGTTCAGCAGCCAGCCGGCAAAGCGCTGCGGCAACGGCTTGTCGAGGCCGAGTTGCGCTTCGAGCATCGCGATGTCCTGCGCCCGCGCGTTGTCGCCGAGCAGCGAGTCCACCAGACTACCGGGCAGCAGTTCCAGCATCAGGAACGTGCCCACGCTCAGCAGCAGCAAGACGATGGCCAGATGCCCGGCGCGGCGGCCGAAAAAGGCCAGTCGCTGCCGCGCCCTGGAAGCATGCATGTCCGCCATAGGTCATAGCTTAAAGTCTTCGATGAAACGTTTCATCAGTACTTATACCGACAGGATGAGGAAGTGATGCATCCGATGGGGCATCGACGCCGACCACACCGGAAGGCGCATGGTCCGAGGGCACTGACGACAGCGCCGGCACATTCCGGCTCCCGGATAATCGCGCGATGAACCCGCTGCTTTCCCGGCTGCACCCCTACCCTTTCGAACGCCTGCGCGAGCTGTCGGCCGGCATCGTGCCGTCGCCGGCCCACGCGCCGATCGGCCTGGGCATCGGCGAGCCGCGCCATGCCACGCCGGCGCTGGTCGAGCAGGCGCTGGTGGCTGCGTTGCCCGGCCTGTCTTCGTATCCGGCCACCGCCGGCGAGCCGGCGCTGCGCGAGGCCTTCGCCGGCTGGCTGCTGCGGCGCTACGGCGTGGCCGTCGATCCGCTGACGCAGACGCTGCCGGTCAACGGCTCGCGCGAGGCGCTGTTCGCTTTCGCGCAGGTGGTCATCGACCCGACCCGGGCCGGCGCCACCGTGGTCTGCCCCAACCCCTTCTATCAGATCTACGAAGGCGCGGCGCTGTTGGCCGGCGCGCAGACCGCCTTCGCCAACAGCGACCCGGCGCCGGCGCGAAACTTCGCTGCCGACTGGTCGCAGATCGACGCTGCCACCTGGGCGCGCACGCAGATGCTGTACGTGTGCTCGCCGGGCAATCCCACCGGCGCGGTCATGCCGCTTTCCGAGTGGCGCATGCTGTTCGAGCTCAGCGACCGCCACGGCTTCGTCATCGCCAGCGACGAGTGTTACTCCGAGATCTACTTCCGCGACGAGCCGCCGCTGGGCTCGCTGCAGGCGGCCAAGACCCTGGGCCGCGACGACTTTCGCAACCTGGTGGCCTTCACCAGCCTGTCCAAGCGCTCCAACGTGCCCGGCATGCGCTCGGGCTTCGTTGCCGGCGACGCGAAACTGCTGCAGGCCTTCTTGCTGTACCGCACCTACCACGGCAGCGCGATGAGCCCGCCGGTGCAGCGCGCCAGCATCGCCGCCTGGTCCGACGAAGACCATGTACGGCGGAACCGGGATTTGTACCGCGAGAAATTCGCTCAGGTCACGCCGCTTTTGGCCGATGTCATGGACGTGCGGCTGCCGGACGCAGGCTTCTACCTGTGGGCCGGCGTGCCGGGTGGGGACGACGTCGGCTTCGCGATGCAACTGCTGGCTCAATACAATGTATCGGTGCTTCCGGGAAGCCTGCTGGCGCGCACAGCGCACGGGCTGAACCCCGGCGCCGGGCGCATCCGCATGGCGCTGGTGGCACCGACCGGAGACTGCGCCGAAGCGGCGCAGCGCATCCGCCGACTGACCCTCACACTGCGCTGAAACCCATGAGCCACAAACTGCAGGACCTGATCGATCTCGCCTGGGAAGGGCGCGCCCAGATCACCGCCGCGTCGGCGCCCGACGTGCGCAACGCCGTCGAAGAGGTCATCGCCGACCTGAATGCCGGCCGCGTGCGCGTCGCCGAGCGCCAGGGCGTGGGCCAGTGGACGGTGAACCAGTGGGTCAAGAAGGCGGTGCTGCTCAGCTTCCGCCTCAACGACAACCGCGTGATGCGCGCCGGCGACCTGGGCTTCTTCGACAAGGTGCCCACCAAGTTCGCGCATCTGGACGAAGAGCAGATGCGCGCCACCGGCGTGCGCGTGGTGCCGCCGGCCGTGGCGCGCCGCGGCAGCTTCATCGCCAAGGGCGCGGTGCTGATGCCCAGCTACGTGAACATCGGCGCCTACGTCGACGAAGGCACGATGGTCGACACCTGGGCCACCGTCGGCTCGTGCGCGCAGATCGGCAAGAACGTGCATCTGTCGGGCGGCGTCGGCATCGGCGGCGTGCTCGAGCCGCTGCAGGCCAACCCGACGATCATCGAGGACAACTGCTTCATCGGCGCGCGCTCCGAGGTCGTCGAAGGCGTGATCGTCGAGGAGAACTCGGTCATCAGCATGGGCGTGTTCATCGGCCAGAGCACGAAGATCTACGACCGCGCCAGCGGCGAGGTGCATTACGGCCGCGTGCCGGCCGGCTCGGTGGTGGTCAGCGGCTCGCTGCCGGCGGCCGACGGCAGCCACAGCCTGTATTGCGCGGTCATCGTCAAGCAGGTCACGGCGGCCACGCGTGCCAAGACCAGCATCAACGAGCTGTTGCGGCTTTGAGCAGACGAGGATCGGCGCATGAGTACAGGCAACATGGAGAAGGTGCTGCGGTTGATGGCCGAGCGCAACGCTTCGGACGTCTACCTGTCGGCCAACACGCCGATCCTGATTCGCATCAACGGCCAGATCCTGCAGTTGTCGGACCAGGTGCTGACGCCGCCGCAGATCCGCCAGCTGCTGGGCGAGGTGCTGACGCCCAAGCAGTTCGAGGAATACGACGACAGCGGCGAGCTGAACCTGGCGATCGGCCTGCAGGGCATCGGCAGCTTCCGCATGTCGGCCTTCCGCCAGCGCGGCACGATGGCGGCGGTGTTCCGCTGCATCCCCTTCGACATTCCGGCGCTCGACAGCCTGGGCGTGCCGCCGCTGCTGTCGACGCTGGTGCTCGAGAAGCGCGGCCTGATCCTGATGGTCGGCGCCACCGGCACGGGAAAGAGCACGACGCTGGCGGCGATGCTCGAATGGCGCAACCAGCAGTCCACCGGCCACATCCTCACCATCGAGGATCCGATCGAGTTCCTGTTCACCAACAAGAAGTCGGTGGTCAACCAGCGCGAGGTCGGCCGCGACTGCGAAACGCTGCAGATCGCGTTGAAGAACGCGCTGCGCCAGGCGCCGGACTGCATCCTGATCGGCGAGATCCGCGACCGCGAGACGATGACCTCGGCCATCTCCTATGCGCTGTCCGGCCACCTGGTGCTGGCCACGCTGCACGCCAACAACAGCTACCACGCGCTCGGGCGCATCCTGTCGTTCTACACGCCCGAGTCGCGGCCGGCGCTGCTGTCCGACCTGGCGGCGGGCCTGCGCGCGGTGATCTCGCAGCGGCTGCTGCGCACCCATGCCGGCGGCCGCGTCGCCGCGGTCGAGGTGCTGCTGAACACCGTGCTCGTCGCCGAACTGATCGAACAGGGCGACATCGCCGGCGTCAAGGAGGCGATGGAGAAGTCGCTGGCCGAGGGCTCGCAGAGCTTCGAGGCCGACATCGCAAGGCTCATCACCGAAGGCGTGATCTCGCGCGACGAAGGCATGGCGCACGCCGATTCGCCGACCAACCTGCTGTGGCGGCTGCACAACGACACCGGGCCGGTGACGAAGGCCGCACCGGTGAAGCCCGAACCCGAGGGCGCCAGCTTCACCGACATCACGCTGGACGTGCTTCCGGCCGATTCGCGCCCGATGCCCATGGGCGCACGATGAAGCGCAGGCGCGGATGAGCACGCTGCGCCTGACCGAGGCGCTGATCGCACGCGCCAGCGTCACGCCCGAGGACGGCGGCTGCCAGGCGCTGCTGGGCGAACGCCTGCAGCGCGCCGGCTTCGCCTGCGAAACGCTGGTCTGCGGGCCGCAGGACTTTCGCGTCAGCAACCTGTGGGGCCACCGCCGCGGCAGCCGGCCCGGCCCGACGCTGGCCTTCGCCGGACACACCGACGTGGTGCCCACCGGCCCGCTGCAGCATTGGCACAGCGACCCCTTCGTGCCGACGCAGCGCGACGGCCGGCTCTACGGCCGCGGCGCGGCCGACATGAAGACCTCGATCGCGGCGATGGTCGTGGCGGTGGAGGAATTCGTGGCGGCGCATCCGGCGCATGCCGGCGCGATCGCCTTCTTGCTGACCAGCGACGAAGAAGGTCCGTCGGTCGACGGCACGGTGCGGCTGGTCGAACTGCTGCGCTCGCGCGGCCAGACGCTGGATGCCTGCATCGTCGGCGAACCCACCTCGGTCGAGCGCCTGGGCGACATGATCAAGAACGGCCGCCGCGGCACGCTGTCCGGCCGGCTGCTGGTCAAGGGCGTGCAGGGCCACATCGCCTATCCGCAGCTGGCGCGCAACCCGATCCACGAGGTGGCTCCGGCGCTGGCCGAACTGGTGGCGATGCGCTGGGACGAAGGCAATGCGTTCTTCCCGCCGACCAGCTGGCAGGTGTCGAACATCCATGCCGGCACCGGCGCCGGCAATGTCATCCCCGGCGAACTGGAAGTGATGTTCAACTTCCGCTTCAGCAACGAATCCAGCGCCGAGTCGCTGAGGGCGCGCGTGCATGAGGTACTGGACCGGCATCGCCTGGACTACCGCGTCGCCTGGACGCTGGGCGGCGAGACCTTTCTCACCCCGCCGGGCACGCTGAGCCAGGCACTGGTCCGCGCCATCGAGGACGAGACCGGCGTCACGCCGGCGTTGTCCACTACAGGCGGCACCTCCGACGGGCGCTTCATCGCCAGCATCTGCCCGCAGGTGGTGGAGTTCGGCCCGGTCAATGCCAGCATCCACAAGATCGACGAACACGTCGCGGTGGACGACATCGAGCGCCTGAAGAACATCTACCGCCGCACCCTGGAAATCATGCTGACGTGAAGCTGCGCACCTTGATCGAGCGCTGCAGCGCCCGCCTCCAGGAGGCGGGCGTTTCGTTTGGGCACGGCACGACCAACGCCTTCGACGAGGCCGTGTGGCTGGCGCTGTGGCGCCTGGGCCTGCCGCTGGACGACCTGGACGGCGTCGCCGACCGGGCAGTGACGACTGCGCAGCAGGCCGCCGTCGAGGCCTTGGTCGAAGAGCGCATCCGCACGCGCAAACCGGCCGCCTACCTGACCGGCGAAGCCTGGCTGCAGGGTCTGCCCTTCCATGTCGACGAGCGCGTCATCGTGCCGCGCTCGCTGATCGCCGAGGTGCTGGCCGAGGGCCTGATCGACGCCTGGCTGGGTACGCCGCCGCGGCGCGTGCTCGACCTGTGCACCGGCAACGGCAGCCTGGCGGTGCTGGCGGCGCTGGCCTGGCCTCAGGCGCAGGTGGACGCCACCGACCTGTCCGCCGGCGCGCTGGCGGTGGCGCACCAGAATGTCCGGCGCCACCAGCTCGATGGCCGCATCCGGCTGCGCCAAGGCGACGCCCTGGCCGCCGCGCAAGGCCGCTACGACCTGATCCTGTGCAACCCACCCTACGTCAACCACGACTCGATGCAGCAGCTGCCCCCCGAATACCGCGCCGAACCCGCACTGGCCCTCGATGGCAACTTTGCCGGCGGCGTCGACGGCATGGACTTCGTGCGCCCGCTGCTCGCCGGCGTGGCCCGGCATCTGGAGCCCGGCGGCGCGCTGGTGCTGGAGATCGGCCACGAGCGCGCCCATTTCGAGGCCGCCTTCCCGCGACTGCAGCCGCTGTGGCTGCAGACCAGCGCCGGCGGCGACCAAGTGCTGCTGCTGAGCACCCCCAGGAAATGACTTCGTCATTCCCGCCCCCAGGGGTCAAGAAAAGTGGCAAAGCCACACTTCCTTGAGAGCACGGAGCAGCTCGCATGATCACACTGCGCCACCTGACGCTGCGCCGCGGCGCCAAGCTCGTGCTGCAGGCCGCGAACCTGACGCTGCAGCCCGGCGAGAAGGTCGGCCTGATCGGCCGCAACGGCGCCGGCAAGTCGAGCCTGTTCGCGCTGCTCACCGACCGGCTGCACGCCGATGTCGGCGACGTCGAGATCCCCCCGCGCTGGCAGATCGGCGAGGTCGCGCAAGCGATGCCCGAAACCGGCGACGGCGCCACCGACTTCGTGCTGCAGGGCGATGCGCCGCTGCAGCGCGCGCAAACGAAATTGGCCGAAGCCGAAGCGCGCGGCGACGGACATGCGATGGCCGAGGCGCACCTGGCGCTGGACGAAGCCGGCGCCTTCGACGCCCGCGCGCGCGCGCAGGCGCTGCTGCTCGGCCTGGGCTTCCGCAACGACCAGCTCGACGCGCCGGTGAACAGCTTTTCCGGCGGCTGGCGCATGCGGCTGCAGCTGGCGCGCGCGCTGATGTGCCCGGCCGATCTGCTGCTGCTGGACGAGCCGACCAACCACCTGGACCTGGACGCGCTGGTCTGGCTCGAAGCCTGGCTGAAGCGCTTCGAGGGCACGCTGATCGTCATCAGCCACGACCGCGAGTTCCTCGACGCGGTGACCCGCGTGACCGTGCATCTGGACGACGCCGCGCTGACGCGCTACGGCGGCAACTACAGCGCCTTCGAGGAGATGCGCGCCGAGCGCCTGTCGCAGGCCGCCGCCGCCTACGGCAAGCAGCAGGAACGCATCGCCCACCTGCAGCGCTTCATCGACCGCTTCAAGGCCAAGGCCACCAAGGCCCGGCAGGCACAGAGCCGCGTCAAGGCGCTGGCGCGCATGGAGAAGCTCGCGCCGGTGCTGACGGCCAGCGACTTCGAGTTCGAGTTCCGCGAGCCGCAGAGCCTGCCGAACCCGATGCTGGCCTTCGATGGGCTGAGCTGCGGCTACGGTGAGGTGGCGATCGTCAAGGACATCGACCGTTCGGTGCTCGCCGGCCAGCGCATCGGCATCCTCGGCGCCAACGGCCAGGGCAAGTCGACGCTGGTCAAGACCATCGCGCACGTGCTGCCGCCGCTGGCCGGAAAGATGACCGAAGGCAAGGGCCTGAGCGTCGGCTATTTCGCGCAGCAGGAGCTGGACCTGCTGCAGCTGGACGACGGGCCGCTGATGCACATGATCCGCCTGGCGCGCGACGCCGGGCCCATCGGTCAGGACACGCGCGAGCAGGCGCTGCGCGACTTCCTCGGCCAGTTCCGCTTCGCCGGCGAGATGGTGCACCAGCCGGTGGGCACGCTGTCCGGCGGCGAGAAGGCGCGGCTGGTGCTGGCGATGCTGGTCTGGCAGCGCCCCAACCTGCTGCTGCTGGACGAGCCGACCAACCATCTCGACCTGACGACGCGCGAGGCGTTGTCGATCGCGCTGAATGAATTCGAAGGCACGGTGCTGCTCGTCAGCCACGACCGCGCGCTGCTGCGTGAGGTCTGCGACGAGTTCTGGCTGGTGGCCGGCGGCCGGGTGCAACCCTTCGACGGCGATCTCGACGACTACCAGCGCTGGCTGCTCGAAGTGTCGCGCGCCACCGCCAAGGGGCTGGACGCGCCGGCCTGGCAGCGCCCGGCCGAAGCGGTGCCGGCGCCGGCGCCGGCACCCGCGCGTGCCGCGCCCGCACCCGCATCGCCACCCGCAAGCTCGGCGGCGCCGCGCGATGCGCGCAAGGCCGACAAGCAGCAGCGCGCCCGCCGCGCCGAGGCGACGCGGCCGCTGCGCATCGAACTGCAGCAGGTGGACGCGCGGCTGGCGCGGCTGGCCGCGGAGAAGGCCGAGGTCGAAACCGCGCTGTCCGATGCGGCGACGCCGGCCGGGCACTACGCCGAGCTGGGGCGCAGGTTGGCGCACATCGGCGCCGAGACGCACGTGCTCGAGGAGCGCTGGCTGGAGCTGCAGACCGAACTCGAAGCAGGCGACGCGGCGTAGAAGACCATCTTCGCGCCGCGGCGGCGGATTGCCCACAATGGCCGTTTCTCCACCCGTGCGCGGCCGCGGCCGCGCCCAGCCCGAAAGGAAGCCCGATGGCCATCGACAAGGCTCTGTACACCGCCCGCGCCACCTCGACCGGCGGCCGCACCGGCAGCACCGCATCGTCGGACGGCAAGATCAAGCTGCAGTTGTCCACGCCCAAGGGGCTGGGCGGCGACGACGGCCCCGGCACCAACCCCGAGCAGTTGTTCGCAGCCGGCTATTCGGCCTGCTTCATCGGCGCGATGAAGGCCGTGGCGCACAACCAGAAGCTGGCGCTGCCGGGCGAGGTCTCGATCCAGGCCGATGTCTCGATCGGCCCGATGAGCGGCAAGGCCGGCGCCTTCGGCATCGCCGTGGCGATGGTGGTCACGGTGCCGGGCATGGACAAGGCGGCGGCCGAAGCCCTGGTCAAGGCCGCCCACGAGGTCTGCCCGTATTCCAACGCCACCCGCGGCAACGTCGACGTCGCGCTCAGCGTCGCCTGAGGGTCACGGCGCACGGCGCACCAGCAGGTCCAGCATCAGCTCGATGCGCGCCTGCCACGGCGTCAGCGCGCCGCAGCCGGGCAGCGCATCCGGCAGGGCACCGCCTGCCCCTTCGACGACGCCGCCATCCAGGCAACGCGAGGCGCGCAGCACCGGCACGCCCGCGGCCAGCGCGCGCTGCGCCGCCTGCAGCAGCGCGCGATGCACGCTGCCGTTGCCGGTGCCGGCGATGACCAGCCCCTGCACCCCGGCCGCCAGCAGCGCGTCGATGGATTCGGCGCGTGCGCCGGCGTGGCTGACGACGATGTCCACGATCGGCCACTGCGCAGCGTCGGCCGGCAGCGCCGCGGCAGCCGGATGCGGGCCCGCCGCGCGCAGCTCGCGAAAGCGCTGCACCCTGCCGTCCTGTATCAGGCCGAGCACGCCGGCATCGCCGGCGCCGAAAGCCTCCAGATGCCAGCCGTGGCGCTTGCGCAGATCGGCCGCGGCATAGACCCGGCCGCCGAGCACCGCCTGCACGCCGCGCCACGCCGCCGCGCGCGCCAGCGTCACGGCGTCGAGCAGGTTCTGCGGCCCGTCGGCCAGCAAGGCGGTGGCCGGCCGCATCGCCGCGGTCAGCACCACCGGCTTGGGCGGCGCCAGCACGCGGTGCAGAAAGTACGCCGTTTCCTCGAGCGTGTCGGTGCCGTGCGTGATGACCACGCCGGCTACCGCGGGCCGCTGCAGCTGCTGCGCGACCGCGGCGGCCAGCGCCTGCCAGACGGCGAAGTCCATGTCCTTGCTGTCCAGCTGCGCCACTTGCAGGCATTCCAGCGGCTGCTCCGCCAGCGCCGGCACGGCCGCGACCAGCGCTTCGACACCCAGGCTCGCCGCGCGGTAGCCGATGCTGTCGGCGGCCGTCGCGGCGCTGCCGGCGATCGTGCCGCCGGTGCCCAGCACCACCACCTTGCTGTCGCTGCTTGCCATGGTTCGAACTCTGGATGAAAATACAGCTACTGGACAAATCGACAGGTGACCGATGATCGAAGGCCCGAAGCTCACCGACCGGCAGCAGCAGATCCTGGACCTGGTGCAAAGCGCGATCGAGCGCACCGGCGCCCCGCCGACTCGCGCCGAAATCGCCGCCGAGCTGGGTTTCCGTTCGGCCAACGCCGCCGAGGAGCACCTGCAGGCGCTGGCGCGCAAGGGCGTGATCGAACTGGTCGGCGGCACCTCGCGCGGCATCCGCTTGAAGTCTGACACACTGCGCGCGCTCAACGCCGCGCGCTTGAGCCAGTTCGGCAAGCAGTACAGCCTGCCGCTGCCGGGCATCGCGCAGCTGAACCTGCCGCTGGTCGGCCGCGTCGCCGCCGGCGCGCCGATCCTGGCGCAGGAGCACATCGACCAGAACTTCCTGATGGAAGCCGGCCTGTTCGCGCGCCGGCCCGACTACCTGCTCAAGGTGCGCGGCATGAGCATGCGCGACGCCGGCATCATGGACGGCGACCTGCTCGCGGTGCAGAAGTCGCGCGAGGCCAAGAACGGGCAGATCGTCGTCGCGCGGCTGGGCGACGAGGTCACGGTCAAGCGCTTTCGCAAGACCAAGGCGGGCATCGAACTGATCCCCGAAAACCCGGATTTCACGACGATCCACGTCGCGCCCGGCGACGAAAGCTTCGAGCTCGAAGGCCTGGCCGTCGGCCTGATCCGCAACACGATGCTGATGTGAGGCCATGGCCGCGCTGAAGTCGCCCAAGGTCGCCAAGGCAGGCACCGCAGCCGATTGCCGGCAGCTCGAGCAGCTGCCCAACATCGGTCCGGCGCTGGCCGCCGACCTGCGCCGCCTGGGCATCCGGCATCCCGCCGAGTTGCGCGCGCGCGACCCGTTCCAGCTCTACCAGGCGTTGTGCCGCGTGACGGACAAGCGCCAAGATCCGTGCGTGCTCGACACCTTCATCGCCATCACCGACTTCATGCGCGGCGCTTCGCCGGCGCCGTGGTGGCACTACACCGAGCAGCGCAAGCGGACCTACGGATCGGTCTGAGGCCCGTCGCCGCGCCATCGGCACGAGGCGCTGCGATGGCGATCCTGGCGGTGCCGCCCGCCTGATGGGCCGCGGCCATACTGCCTGCCATGGCCGACATCTTCCTCAGCTGCCGCCGCGACGACAGCCGCAGCGCCACCGGCCGCCTGACCGACCGGCTGCAGACGCTGTTCGGCCCCGAGCGCGTGTTCCGCGATGTCGACTCGATCGCACCCGGTCTGGATTTCGAGGCTGCGCTGGCGCGCGCCATTGGCGGCGGGCGGCGCCAGCGTCATGCTGGCCGTGATCGGCCCGCGCTGGCTCGAGCTGCGCGACGCGCAAGGCCGCCGCCGGCTGGACGATGCGCAGGACACGGTGCGGCGCGAGATCGAAGCCGCGCTCGCCGCCGGCCTGCCGGTGATTCCGGTGCTGGTCGAGGGCGCACGCATGCCGGCCGCCGAGGTGCTGCCGGCCTCGCTCGGGGCCTTCGCGCGCTGCCACGCCGTGGTGCTGAGCGACGCCGGCTGGCACGACGACGTGGCCCGGCTCGCCACGCAGCTGCAACAGCGTCTCGGTATCGATCCGCTGGGCCCGGTGGCCCCGGCACAGCGTGCCGGCAGCGGACTGTTCGAACTGGTCGAACTGCTCGCACGGCCGCGCCGCGTCATGCTGCGCTGGGGCGGGCCTGGCGGCCGCGATGCCTGGTTGCGTGCGCTGCGGCTGCTGTTGAGCAGCCTGCTGCTCGGCAACCTGCTGATCGGGCTGCCGCTCGAGCTGGGCTTCGGGCTGCTGGGCTGGGTGCTCAACGGCACGCTGCTCGGGCTGCTGGCCGCGGCCGGCACCGGGGCGCTGATCGCCGCCGGCTGGCGTGCGGCGGGCGTGCGCGCCGGCTGGCAACGCCTGGCCATCGGCACGGCCTGTCTGTGGGCAGGTGCCTGGCTCCATCTGGCGGCCGGGCTGATGGTCTTTGCACTGTCGTGGGCGATCGGCGAACCCGGCGTCGTCGCCGCGCTGCTGTCGCGCTGGCGCGGCAACCTCCGCGGCGGGCCCGGCGAATGGGCGGCGCTGGCCGATGCCGGTGCGGGGCCGACGGCGCTGGCCGGCGTCGTGCTCGCTTCGGCCTTCTGGCTGGCCGGGTTGGTCTGGACGCTGGCCGCCTGGAACGCGTTGCGCATCGCCTTCGGCGCCGCGCCGCTGCGCGCGCTGCTGGCGGCAGCGCTGGCGCTGGCGGCCTGCGGCGGTCTGCTGCGCGCGGCGCTGTGGGCGGCAGGTGCCTGACGCATCGGGTTGACCCGCAGACCTCGCGAACAGGGCGCAAACAGGCGGCCGTTGCCCCTGTTGTTCCGCCTTTAGCACGGCGCACGGCATCGAACAATGCGCTCAAGTTTGCAGCGTCGTGTCCGAAGTCACAGCCATGATGTCTTTCAGCCTGTTCCTGCGCCCCCGCTACCGCGACACGCTGGCCTCGCGCATCGGCTGGCGCGCCGAGGTCTGCCCGCCATCGCTGCGCCAGGCGCCGCGCTCGGGCTGGAACCGGTTGTGGTTCTGGCTGCTGAGCCCGGGGCCGCTGCAGGCCTCGCCGGCACTGAACCGCCTGCCGCCGGTGCGTCAGGACTTCCTCGACAGCCTGAGCGACATCGCCGGCGCCGCCGCCGACTCGCTGAGCCTGCGCATCGATCAGGCGCGCTCGCTGCGCGAACTGTGGCACCTGCGCGCCGAGCTGTACCACGTGGTCGCGCTCAGCCACAGCCAGCGCGAAGCCGAGCAGCGCGTGTCGCAACTGAACCGGCATTTCCCGACGCGCGCGCCGCGCTCCGGCTTCGTGCCGCTGCTGTCATGACGGCGCCGGGTGCCGCGCCGCGCCATCACCTCGCGCGTGCCGCGCTGGCCGGTGCCGGCATGCCCGACGAGCGCCGGGCGCGCATCGCCGCGCGCCGCGCCTTCGTCAACCTGAAGCTCGGCTATCTGGCGGCCGTCGAGGCGCTGCCCGGCCCGCGCGGCGACTGGCTGCGCTTCCAGATCCGCCACGCCGCCGAGCCCTCCGACCTGTGGCTGCTGCGCAGCGCGGTGTTCGATGCGCTGCCCGGCCATGAGCATCGCGCCGAGCGCGACACCTTGCAGCGCGGCATCGATTCGATGTTCCCGCGCAGCCGCGCCGACAGCGGCTTCGCGCCGCTGTTCTGATCGTCTTCGAGCGGCTTCGCGCCGCTGTTCTGATGGTCTTCGAGCGGCGGCGGCGCCGGCTGCGCCGGCCGCGGCAAGGCAGAATGCCCGCTGCCATGAACATCATCATCCTCGACGACTACCAGGACGCGGTGCGCAAGCTGAAATGCGCGTCGAAGCTGGAGGCGCTGAACGCCAAGGTCTTCACCAACACCGTCAAGGGCATCGGCCAGCTGTCGGTGCGGCTGCGCGATGCCGACGTGCTGGTGCTGATCCGCGAGCGCACGCAGTTTCCGCGCCAGCTGCTCGAGAAGCTGCCCAAGCTGAAGCTGATCTCGCAGACCGGGCGCGTCGGCAGCCATATCGACGTCGAGGCCTGCACCAAGCTCGGCATCGCCGTGGCCGAAGGGGTGGGCTCGCCGGTGGCGCCGGCCGAGCTGAGCTGGGCGCTGATCATGGCCAGCATGCGCCGGCTGCCGCAGTACATCGGCAACCTGAAGCACGGCGCCTGGCAGCAGAGCGGGCTGAAGACGGCGTCGATGCCGCCCAACTTCGGCATCGGCCAGGTGCTGCGCGGCCGGCGCCTGGGCATCTGGGGCTACGGCAGGATCGGCCAGCTGGTGGCCGGCTACGGCCGTGCCTTCGGCATGCAGGTCAGCGTCTGGGGCAGCGAGCCGGCACGCGCCAAGGCGGTCGAGCATGGCCACGCGGCCGCCGGCTCCTGCCAGAGCTTCTTCGAGGACTGCGACGTGCTCAGCCTGCACCTGCGGCTGAGCGAGCGCACGCAGGGCATCGTCAAGCTCGAGGACCTGTCGCGCATGAAGCCGACCGCGCTGTTCGTCAACACCTCGCGCGCCGAGCTGGTCGAGGAGCACGCGCTGGTCTCGGCGCTGAACCGCGGCCGGCCGGGCATGGCGGCGATCGACGTGTTCGAGAGCGAGCCGATCCTGCAGGGCCATCCGCTGCTGCGGCTGGAGAACGCGGTGTGCACGCCGCACATCGGCTACGTCGAGCAGGACAGCTACG
>DAIMFR010000076.1:0-23487 GCA_036724445.1 Rubrivivax sp.
GCCGCCAGAGCTTTCATGCTCGGGGGCGAGCCGGCCGGATCATGAATGGTTAGGGGCGCCGAGGACATCTTGGAAGCCGGAGTGCGAGAAGCGGCTGTCACTTCCCGAATCGCAGCTCGCCCACGCGATGCTTGTTCATGTCCTTCGGCATGGGAAGAGCGGCGGCGATCCCCCCTGCCCGCTCTCTCGGGCATCATGCTTGCGGTCGGCAGGTCGAGATTCCGGTGTCTGCGGCGACGCAACCGGATGAAGTGTCTTGATGGGGGCCGCAACCCAGGCTTGACGGGACGCCTGCCGACATCTACCTCGAGCGGCCGCGATGCTCGGCTTCGGCGCGTGCCCAGCGCTTGTGCGCAGGCCATGCTGCGACCAGCGCAACGGCGCCGATGGCTGACAGCCACCACGGCACCAGCAGCACGGCGACAGCGAGCACGGCGACGAACCCCAGCGCGAGCAGCGCCAGCATGACGTTGGCAACGCAGTTCAGCAGCCTGACCATGACGCGGAGTGTCGCACTGCACAGCACGCCGGCTACCAAACCCGCCGCAGCATGTCGCGCTGCTCGCTGAGCGCCGCGTGCAGTTCCTTCGACAGCGCGCGCAGCTCGACGCAGTGCCCGCCCTTGAAGCCGTTGCGCGGCGTGCGCTCCTTGCCCTCAGCCGTTCGCGGGCCGGTTGACTGTTCCCACGGGCTCCGGGTGCGAATCAGCGTTGCCTGCCGTGCGCGATGCTCCGGCGTCCTGAAGCAGCTCATGCGGTTCCCTTGATAGTCCAGTCGGCGCCGTCGACGCATCCGGCGTTCGCCGCACGCGCGGGCTCCATGCCGTTGTTGATCTGCTGCGGCCCGTGCGCGATGTTCGCCTGCCGTGCGAACACCACGGTCGGATTCTTGATGGGTGCCGGCGTTTCGAGTGCGGCGCGGCACTGGCCCTGCGCCTGCCCGCACAGCATTCCCTCGACGTGTTTCATGGTTCCGGTATGCACGGGCCATGGCGCCATCGGCAAAGACGTCCATGAGCGCGTTGATGTTGTCGCCCTCGTTGACTCGGTGGCGCCGCACCCGTTGACGATGCACGCGACCATGCCCGCGCCGACGGCGATTCGGCTGCCGCTCAGCAATCGCTCGAGCGTAGCGGCAGCGTCGTGCAGCGCGCGCGCTTGGTCATGAACTTGCCGGCGCGCGACGTGCGCAGGTGGCGGCGCGGCGGCAAGCTCGCGCGCCAGGCGCGCGATCTCGTCTGCGACGCGCCGCACTCGGGTATCGTCGGCGCCGGGCAGCGCGCCCGCGTACTGCGCCCATCAGCATCGTGCACCCCATAGTCAGCCGCGTTTGCGCATGGTCGCGCTGCGCACGTCGGCAGGGGTGACGTCAACGGATGGATCGTTCAGGACCACTGTCGCCGTGATTGCCATCGCAACGACAACGGCCGACCCGTCAATGCGATGCACATCGCGCATTAGGGCGCCGAACGCGCGCAAGTATTCGATCTTGGGGTTGTGTTTTCGGCCGGAGATCGCGGCGCCGACAGGTCCGCTTCCGTCCGGCGCGTAGTCCATCCTCGCGGACCATGCCGCGTAGATGAAGCCGAACATTTTCAGTTCGTCGTCGAAAGCGCCAGCCAGGAGCGCATAGACCGGCTGCATGCGGGCATCGTTGACGAGGCGGCGAATGCATGCCAGATCGGCGGCAAGCGCGTCTCGGCGCGCCTTCGCGCTTGTGTATTCGGCGCGATGTGCGCCCAGCGGCAGCAGCCGGCGCACGTCGGCATCAGCACTTTCGAGCGCAGCAGCAAGACCGGCGCCGGAGCCGTCGCTGACGACTCGCTGCGCGTGCGTGCGCACGGCCAATGGCACGTATGCCGGGAACTCCATTCCGCGCACCCCCCAAGCACCCCCGGTAGAAGGTGCCGCGCCAGCCTGCCGGGGAGCAGGTTTTCGGGGACCAGCCTAGGCGCCTGAGTGGTTGTGCGTCGTCGTACGATGCTTCTATGGTGCCGGCCGTCCGATTCGAACGGACGACCTTCCGCTTACAAGGCGGGTGCTCTACCAGCTGAGCTAGGCCGGCACGGCGCAGTGCTGATTCTAGAAGCGCGCTACTTGACGCGCTTCAGCGACGGCCGCGGGCTGGTCGGCTCGGGCGGGTCCGGGGGCTCGGGAGGCGCTGGCGGTCGTGGCTGCGGGGCGGGAGCCGCCGCCTCCTCGGCTTCGCTGCGCGCCAGGCGCAGCCCGCGCACCGCGGAGGGCGGCGCCGCAGCCTCCGGCGCCGCGCCCTCGGGCGCACCGGCCGATGCCGCGGGGATCGGGAAGGCCATGCCCTGCCCGTTCTCGCGCGCATAGATGGCCACCACGTGGTCCACCGGCACGACGATGTCGCGCGCCACGCCGCCGAAGCGCGCCTTGAACTCGATGAACTCGTTGCCCAGCTTCAGCGCGGTGGTGGCCTCGAAGCCGACGTTGAGCACGATTTCGTGGTTCTTCACGTATTCCATCGGCACCTGCACGCTGGCGTCGACGTACACGGCGACGTAGGGCGTGAAGCCGTTGTCGGTGCACCAGTCGTGCAGCGCGCGGATCAGGTACGGGCGCGTCGACGTGCCCTGCGCGTCGTGCCCCGCCGGCGTCGTCGCCACGGTCAGCAGTCCTTCCAAGCGGGCGCCGCGGAACCGGCTTCGCCGGGCCGCTGGCGCCGCCCCCACGGGGGGGAGCGGCGAAGCCGCTTCGGGGGGGGGCTCATTTATTTGCGCATCACCTTCTCGGAAGGCGTCAGCGCCTCGATGTAGGCCGGCCGCGAGAAGATGCGCTCGGCATACTTCAGCAGCGGCAGCGCGTTCTTCGACAGGTCGATGCCGTAGTAGTCCAGCCGCCACAACAGCGGCGCAATGGCCACGTCGAGCATGCTGAAGTCGTCGCCGAGCATGAACTTGTTCTTCAGGAAGATCGGTGCCAGCTGCGTCAGCCGGTCGCGGATCTGCGCGCGCGCGCGCTCCAGCTGCTTGTCGGTGGCCTTGACGCCGCGCGACTCGAGCAGGTTGACGTTGGAGAACAGCTCCTTCTCGAAGTTGAACAGGAACAGCCGCACGCGCGCGCGCGCCACCGGGTCGCCCGGCATCAGCTGCGGGTGCGGGAAGCGCTCGTCGATGTACTCGTTGATGATGTGCGATTCGTACAGGATCAGGTCGCGCTCGACGAGGATCGGCACCTCGTTGTACGGGTTCATCAGCGCGATGTCCTCGGGCTTGGCGAACAGGTCGACGTCGCGGATCTCGAAGTCCATGCCCTTCTCGAAGAGCACGAAGCGGCAGCGGTGCGAGTACGGGCAGGTGGTTCCGGAATAAAGCACCATCATCGGGGCGGGCTCCTGTTCAGCAACGCGGCGATGGGGTCGCCGCCATGGGTTCAAGCGCGGCCGACGGGCCGCGCGCTGCGGGCCGGCACGGCGGCGCGGCCGTGCAGGCGCGCCGCCTTATTTGACGTCTTTCCAGAAGGCGGCGTTGAGCCGCCAGGCGATGACCGTGAACAGCGCCAGGAACAGCAGCACGAACACGCCCAGACGCACGCGTTGGCCGTGGTGCGGCTCGCCCATCCATTGCATGAACGCCACCAGGTCGGCGACGGCCTCGTTGAACTCGGCCGCCGACATCGTGCCCGCCGGACCCGCGGCTTCGAAGCCCTTGAACACCGCATGCGTCTTGCTCGGGTCGTGCGGATCGGTCTCGGTGTCGTAGACGGCGCGCTGCTGGCCCTGCAGTTCCCACATCACGTTGGGCATGGCCACGCTCGGGAACACCAGGTTGTTCCAGCCGGTGATCGTGCTGTCGTCCCGGTAGAAGGTGCGCATGTAGGTGTACAGGTAGTCCGCGCCGCTGCCGCCGTTGCCGGCGCGCGAACGCGCGATCACCGTCAGGTCCGGCGGCGCCGCGCCGAAGAAGTCCTTCGCCTGCGCCGGGTCGAGCGCGACCGTCATCGTGTCGCCGACCTTGTTGCCGGCGAACATCAGGTTGTTCTTGATCTGATCGTCGCTCAGGCCGATGTCGCGCATGCGGTTGTAGCGCATGTAGTTGGCCGAATGGCAGTTCAGGCAGTAGTTGACGAACAGCCGCGCACCGTTCTGCAGCGCCGCCAGGTTCGTGACGCGGTCGGTCGGGAAGCGGTCCAGCGCCGCGCCGCCGCCGGCGGCCTGCGCGCTCGCGGCCAGGCCCAGCGCGACAGCCAAGCCGAGGAGAAATCGTTTGATCATGTTGCTTGTACTCCGTCCCGGACCGGCTTCAGTGGGGGTGGAAGTTCACGCGCTCGGGCACCGGCTTGAAGCTGCCGATGCGGCTCCACCACGGCATCAGCAAAAAGAAGCCGAAGTAGAACAGCGTGCCCACCTGCGACACCAGCGTGCCGATCGGCGACGGCGGCTTGATGCCGAGGTAGCCGAGCACCAGGAAGTTGATGACGAAGATCGCGTACAGCCACTTGTTCCAGCCCGGACGGTAGCGGATCGAACGCACCGGGCTGCGGTCCAGCCAGGGCAGCGGGAACAGCACCATCACCGCCACGCCCATCACCACCACGCCCCAGAACTTGGCATCCAGGACCTTCAGCAGCGCGATCGCCACCAGCGCGCCGGCCAGCACCGCGACCTTGCCCACGCCGGAGAGCTTGGCGCGCAACACCGTCAGCACCGCGGCGATGGCCACGACGCCGACGAAGACGTTGACCATCGGATCGGTCACGGCGCGCAGCATCGAGTAGTAGGGCGTGAAGTACCACACCGGGGCGATGTGCGCCGGCGTCTGCAGCGGGTTGGCGGGGATGAAGTTGTTGTACTCGAGGAAGTAGCCGCCCATCTCCGGCGCGAAGAAGACGATCGCGGCGAAGATCATCATGAACACGCCGACGCCGATCAGGTCGTGCACCGTGTAGTACGGGTGGAAGGCGATGCCGTCCAGCGGGATGCCGGTCTTCGGATCCTTGTGCTTCTTGATGTCCACGCCGTCGGGGTTGTTCGAGCCGACGTCGTGCAGCGTCAGCAGGTGCGCGACCACCAGGCCGATCAGCACCAGCGGCACGGCGATCACGTGGAAGGCGAAGAAGCGGTTCAGCGTGGCGTCACCGACCACGTAGTCGCCGCGGATCAGCAGCGACAGGTCCGGGCCGATGAACGGGATGGCCGAGAACAGGTTGATGATCACCTGCGCGCCCCAGTACGACATCTGGCCCCAGGGCAGCAGATAGCCCATGAAGGCCTCGGCCATCAGGCACAGGAAGATGGCCACGCCGAAGATCCACACCAGCTCGCGCGGCTTCTGGTAGCTGCCGTAGATCAGCCCGCGCCACATGTGCAGGTAGACGACGATGAAGAACGCGCTCGCCCCGGTGGAGTGCATGTAGCGGATCAGCCAGCCCCAGGGCACGTCGCGCATGATGTACTCGACCGACTCGAAGGCCTTGGCCGCGTCGGGCTTGTAGTGCATCACCAGGAAGATGCCGGTGACGATCTGGATCACCAGCACCAGCATGGCCAGCGAGCCGAAGAAGTACCAGGCGTTGAAGTTCTTCGGAGCGTAGTACTCCGACATGTGCTTCTTGTATTCGGCGAAGCCGGTCGGGAACCGGTTCTCCAGCCACACCGTCGCCTGCGTCATTGCCGACGAGCCGGGCGGCGCTTCCTTGAATTCAGCCATGGCTATCCCTGTGAAAGCGAGCGTTGCGTTCAGGCCTTGTCTTCGCCGATCAGCAGCAGCGTGTCGGACAGGTACATGTGCGGCGGTACCTCGAGGTTGTCGGGCGCGGGCTTGTTCTTGAAGACGCGCCCGGCCATGTCGAAGGTCGAGCCGTGGCAGGGGCAGAGGAAACCGCCTTGCCAGTCGTCGGGCAGCGAGGGCTGCGCGCCCGGCGTGAACTTGTCGATCGGCGAGCAGCCCAGATGCGAGCAGATGCCGACGCAGACCAGGTATTCGGGCTTGATCGAGCGCGGGATGTTGCGTGCGTACTCGGGCGTCAGCTCGGCCGGGTTGCGCTTGGAGAACGGGTCGGCCAGCTGGTCGTCGAGCTTGGGCAGTTCGGCCACCTGCTCGGGCGTGCGGCGCACGATCCACACCGGCTTGCCGCGCCATTCGACGGTCATCTTCTCGCCCGGGCGCAGCGCGCTGATGTCGGCCTGCACCGGCGCCCCGGCCGCCTTGGCGCGCTCCGACGGCGCGAAGCTGGCCACGAACGGCACCGCCGCCGCGACGCCGCCGACCGCGCCGGCACCGCAGGTGATGGCGATCCAGGTACGGCGGTCCGAATCGACTTTGGCCTCACTCATGCTTTCCTCTGCTTCAAAGACGACTTCCGGTCAGCGGCGGATTCTATCCGAGCGCTTTGCGGCTCCCGCCGCGATGCGGCGCTGTTAGCCTCGCGCCCGTCCGCGGCCACGGGGGCCCGGAGTCAACGAGGAGAGACTCAGCATGGGATTCGCGACCGAGTTCAAGGAATTCGCGCTCAAGGGCAACGTCATGGATCTGGCCGTCGGCGTCATCATCGGCGGCGCCTTCGGCAAGATCGTCGATTCGGTGGTCAGCGACCTGATCATGCCGCTGGTCGGCAGGGTGCTGGGCGGGCTGGACTTCAACAACTACTACGTCCCGCTGGCCGGGCAGACGGCCACCAACCTGGCCGACGCGAAGAAGGCTGGCGCGGTTTTCGCCTACGGCAGCTTCATTACCGTGGCGCTGAACTTCGCGATCCTGGCCTTCATCATCTTCATCATGGTGCGGCAGATCAACAAGCTGCGCGCTTCGACACCGCCGCCGCCGGAGCCGGCGCCGCCCGAAGACGTGCTGCTGCTGCGTGAGATTCGTGACGCATTGAAGAAATAGCAACGCAGGCCCGCCGCACGGGGCTTCACTGGACGGATCGGATGCCGATGCAGCTCCGATACCGATCCGTCCCATGAACCAGACGCCCGTCACACGTCTGCCCGCGGCCCTCGAGGCTGCTGTGCGGCGCCTGAAACTCGATGCGCGGCATGCCGCCGAGCGCACCGTCAGCAGTCTGGGCGTGTCCGCGCTGGCTTCGGCCAACGTGTTCCAGCGCGAGCGCATGCTGGGCGCGCAGTTCGAGCTGAACCGCAAGCTGTCTGTTTTTTGCAACGGTTTCGACGAACGCCTGGATCAGCGCATCGAAGGCGAAGTGCTGCGCCGCAGCGCCGCCAGCGCAGCGCTGTCCGAGACCGACTGGGATGCGCTGAGCCTGGTCGACAACCAGGAGCTCGAGCTGCAGGTCAGCGCCGAGCGCTTCGGCCTGCACATCGCCCGGGCCTGCGAGGCCGAACAGCGCGAGCTCGACGGCCTGATCGGCGCGCTGCTGCCAAGCGGGGACGAGGCGCCGCGCAACCCGCTGCGGCCCGAGGTCATCGGCCACGCGGTGATCCGCAGCGTCGACGAGGTCACCGACCGCGACGAGCTGCGCAAGGTGCTGGTCGAAGAGCTCGGCCGCTCGCTCGCCGCGTCGATGGCCGAAACCTACGCTGCGATCGTCGCCGCGCTGCGCGCGGCCGGGCTGAAACCGATGGCGCCGAGCTTTCGCAGCTCGGAGCGCAACGCCGGCTTCGGCCGCACCAGCTCGGGCTATGGCCCGTCCAGCCGCCCGGCCGGCCTGGACGACGGCCCGCCCGGCGGACGGCACGAAACGCGCCAAGGCGGCTGGCACGCTTCCGGCCGCGCTTCCCAAGGCGCGGCGCTCGGGCCCGGCAGCGGCCCGGGCGCGTTCGGCGGCCGCGGCGGGACGCCGCTCGGGCAGGTCGATGCCGGGCTGATGACGCTGATCCGCCGCCTGGCGTTCACCGATCTGGGCACCGGCGCGGCGCTCGACGACTCGGGCTTTGCCGCCGGCGCCGGCTGCGGAGTTTCGCAAGCCGGTGCGCTGGAACCCGGTGCGCCGCGGGTCATGGCACCGGTGGCGCCGAACCTGATCCGCACGCACCGCGAGGCGCTGCGCGAAGCTTCCAGCGGCTCGCTCGACCACATGGTCATCGACGTCGTCGGCAGCCTGTTCGACCAGATCCTGTCGGACCCGAAGGTGCCGCCGCAGATGGCGCGCCAGATCGCGCGGCTGCAGTTGCCGGTGCTGCGCGCGGCGCTCGGCGACTCGAGCTTCTTCTCGTCGCGCAAGCATCCGGTGCGGCGCTTCGTCAACCGCATCGCCTCGCTGGGCAGTGCCTTCGACGACCTCGATTCCGAAGCCGGCAAGCGCTTCGTGCAGCGGGTGCGCGAACTGGTGCAGGAGATCGTCGAAGGCGACTTCGACCAGATCGAGGTCTACGAGCAGAAGCTGTCGGCGCTGGAAAACTTCATCGTCGAGCAGTCGCGGCGCGAAGTGCAGGACCAGGCCGGCGCGCCGGCGCTGCTCGCCGAGAAGGAGACCGATCTGCGGCTGCAGCAGCGCTGCACGCAGCAGTTGCAGGCGCTGCTGAAGCCGCTGCCGATGGCCGAGTTCGTGCGCGACTTCGTCACCCAGGTGTGGAGCCAGGCGCTGATGCGCGCGACGCGCCTGGACGGCGCCGACAGCGCGCGCGTGCAGCGCCTGCGCCACGCGGGCCGCGAGCTGATCATGAGCGTGCAGCCCAAGGGCTCGCCCGAGCAGCGCAAGGCCTTCCTGATGCAGCTGCCCGCGTTGATGAAGGAGCTGAACGAGGGCATGGTGCTGATCGGCTGGCCTGAAGCCGCGAAGAAGAGCTTCTTCGGCCGGCTGCTGCCGGCGCATGCCGAGTCGTTGAAGGGCCAGGCCCTGAGCACGCTCGACTACAACCTGCTGGTGCGTCAGGCCGACGCGGCGCTGGGCGAGGCCATGCCCGACGCCAGCGAGTTGCCGCCGCCGGCCCACATGCCGGTGCTGCGCGACGAGCTCATCGTGCCGGCCTTCTCGGCCGAGGAAGCGCAGCGCATCGGCCTGGTCGACGAGGCCACGGTCGACTGGGACGGCAAGGTCGACATCGAGCTCGGCGCCGAAGCCGAGCCCGCGCCCGGCGAGCTGGACATCGCCGGGCTGCCGCAGATGGAGGCGGCGAGCGAGCCGGCCAGCGGCAAGTCGCTGGCCGACCACGTGCAGATCGGCTTCGCCTACCAGATGCACCTCGAAGGCAAGTGGCAGAAGGTGCGGCTGAACCACGTCAGCCCGGGGCGCAGCTTCTTCGTCTTCACGCGCGGCGGCCGGCACAAGCAGACCATGTCGATGACCCACCGCATGCTGGTGCGGCTGTGCGAGACCGGCCGGCTGCGCGCCTTCGAGAACGGCTACCTGATCGAACGCGCCACCGCGCGCGCGCGACGCCAGCTGGCGGCGCTGGGCCACGGCGCCGCGGCCTGACTTTCATGACGCGGGGCAACGCTCCGCAGCATCGAATACTTCCAGATTAACCGGGCTGGCCGCGGCAGCTCAACTGCCGCGCCATGTGCAGCGCGGCCTTCAGGCTGGAGGCGTCGGCGCGTCCGCTGCCGGCGATGTCGAAAGCCGTGCCGTGGTCCGGGCTGGTGCGCACGAAGGGCAGCCCGAGCGTGACGTTGACGCCCTGCGCTACGCCCAGGTACTTGACCGGGATCAGGCCGTGGTCGTGTGTCATCGCCACCACCAGGTCGAATTCGCCCGGGTGATCGGCCGCGTGGCGCGCACGCATGAACACCGTGTCGGGCGCATAGGGACCGCGGGCGTCGATGCCCAGCGCGCGTGCGGCTGCTGTCGCCGGCGTGATGAAGCGCTGCTCCTCGTCGCCGAACAGCCCGCCTTCGCCGGCATGCGGGTTCAGCCCGGCGACGGCGATGCGCGGCTGCGGCTGGCCCCAGGCCGCGGCCGCGTCGTGGGCGATGCAGATCGTCTGCAGCACCGCATCGAAGCTCACCAGCTCCACCGCGCGGCGCAGCGCCACGTGGATGCTGACCAGCACCACGCGCAGCTCGCCGTTGGCCAGCATCATGCGCACCGGCGGCGGCGGCGCGCCGGGTGCCGTGGCCAGCGCCTGCAGCATTTCGGTGTGGCCCGGGTGGCCGATGCCGGCCGCGGCCAGCGCTTCCTTGTGCAGCGGCGCGGTAACCATCGCCGCCGCCTGTCCGCGCAGCAGCAGCTGCGCCGCCACTTCGATGCAGCGCGCCGCGGCGCGGCCGCAGGCCGCGTGCACGCAGCCCCACGGCAGTTCGGCCAGGCCCGGCGGCAAGCCGGGCGGGCACAGCACGCCCAGCGCGCCGGGCGGCAGCTGCGCGGCATCGGCCGGCGCGTCGACCGAGGCCAGCACCGGCTGCAGCCCGGCCGCCCGCGCGGCGCGGCGCAGCACCTGCGGGTCGCCGATGACGAGGGCCTGGGCCAGCGCGCCGTCGGCGAAGGCCTTGACGATGGTTTCAGGCCCGATGCCGCAGGCATCGCCCATCGTCAGCAGCAGCGGCTTCGTGTCCATCGGCTGCATTGTCGCGTCGCCTGCGCCGCGGTGCCCTGGCGCCGATAATCGAAGGTCGCCGACCGATCGCCCGTTCATCCCCCATGTTGCGCAAGCTCTGGCTGCTGTTCGCCCAGACGGTCACCGTCGGGCTGGGGTTGTGGTTCGTGGTCGCGGCGTTGCAGCCGCACTGGCTGCCGGTGGCGGCACAGGCACCGCCCGCGCCGGTGGTGGTGGCGCCGTCCGCACCCGCGCCGCCTCCGGTGGCGGCGGCCGCGTCGGCTGCGCCGCCGTCCGGTTACAGCCACGCGGCCAAAACCGCCGCGCCGGCGGTGGTCAGCATCGTCGCCAGCAAGGCGGTACGCGGCCGCGCCGCACCGGACGACCCGTGGTTCCGCCACTTCTTCGGCAACCGCGGGCCGCAGCAGCCGCAGGTCGGGCTGGGCTCGGGCGTGATCGTCTCGCCGGCCGGCTATCTGCTGACCAACAACCACGTGGTCGAGGGCGCCAGCGACATCGACGTGCAGCTGAGCGACGGCCGCCAGGCGCGCGCGCGGCTGGTCGGCACCGATCCCGAGACCGACCTGGCGCTGCTGCAGATCCAGCTCGACGCGCTGCCGGTGATCACGCTCGGCGACGTGCACGCGCTGCAGGTCGGCGACGTGGTGCTGGCCATCGGCAACCCCTTCAACGTCGGGCAGACGGTGACCTCGGGCATCGTCAGCGCGCTCGGCCGCAACCGGCTCGGGCTGTCGACCTTCGAGAACTTCATCCAGACCGATGCGGCGATCAACCCCGGCAACTCCGGCGGCGCGCTGGTCGACGCCGAGGGCCGGCTGGTGGGCATCAACACGGCGATCTACAGCCGCAGCGGCGGCAGCCTGGGCATCGGCTTCGCCATTCCGGTGGACTCCGCGCGCATGGTCATGGAAGCGCTGCTGCGCGACGGCCAGGTCACGCGCGGCTGGATCGGCGTCGAGCCGCGCGACCTGACGCCCGAACTCGCCGCCAGCCTGCGCCTGCCGGTGCAGCAGGGCGTGCTGATCACCGGCGTGCTGCGCGACGGGCCGGCCAGCCGCGGCGGCATGCGCCCGGGCGACGTGGTGCTGGCCATTGGCGGCGCGGACGTGAGCAACACCGCCGAGCTGCTGGCCGCGGTGGCGGCACTGAAGCCGCGCAGCGTCGCGGCGGTCTCGGTGCAGCGCGGCACGCAGGCGCTGCAGCTGAGCCTGACGGTGGCGCAGCGGCCGCAACTGCAGCGGCGCGACGCCGAATAGCGGCCGGCGATGCTGCTGCGGTCCGGCGCTGCGCCGTTCTGCCGCGCAAGCACGCCTCGGTCAGGCTGCCGCCACCGCCCGCCAGAGCGGGCGGCCTACGCGGCGCCGTCGGCCTTGGTCTGCTGCTCGCTGTCCGGCACCTGCGTGTGCTTGATGAACAGCTTGGCGCACCAGATGCCGAACTCGTAGAGCAGCACCATCGGGATGGCCAGCGCCAGCTGCGACACCACGTCCGGCGGCGTGATGATGGCGGCGACGACGAAGGCGCCGACGATGAAGTAGCCGCGCCACTTCTTCAGCTGCTCGATCGTCACCACGCCCAGCCGCGCCAGCACCACCACCGCCACCGGCACCTCGAAGGCGGCGCCGAAGGCGATGAACATCGTCATCACGAAGCTCAGGTAGGCCTCGATGTCGGGCGCGGCGGTAATGCTCTTCGGCGCGAAGCTCTGGATGAACTTGAACACCTGGCCGAAGACCAGGAAGTAGCAGAAGGCCACGCCCAGGAAAAACAGCACCGTGCTCGAGACGACCAGCGGCAGCACCATCTTCTTCTCGTGGCTGTACAGGCCCGGCGCGACGAAGGCCCACACCTGATACAGCACCACCGGCAGCGCCAGCAGGAAGGCCGCCAGCAGCGTGATCTTCAGCGGCACCAGGAAGGGCGAGATCACGTTGGTGGCGATCATCGTCGAGCCGGCCGGCAGATGCGACACCAACGGCGCGGCCAGCATGTCGTACAGCGGCCCGGAGCCGGGCCAGACCAGCAGCACGCCGAAAGCGATGCCGACGGCGATCAGCGCGCGGATCAGCCGGTCGCGCAACTCGATCAGGTGCGAGACGAAGGGCGCTTCGGTGCCTTCGAGTTCGTCGCGCGGTTCCTGGCCCGGACCGCTCATAAGGCAACCTTCGCGCTTGCGCGCTCCGGTGTGAGCGCTTTGGAGCGGCCACGCGCGCTCACTGGGGCACCCTCGCGCTGCGTGCGGTCCCGCCGAACGGGACGCAGCGTCCCCTTTGGAGCGGCCGGGCGGGGGCGCTCATAAGACAGACTTCGCGCTGATCGCGCTTCGGCATGAGCGCCTTGGAGCGGTCATGCGCGCTCATCGCCGTTTGGGCGGCCGGAAGCGCGCCACGCGCGCCGCGCCGGACTGCGCGTGCGTGCGCACGCCCTGGCGCTGCTTGTACCACTGCGGCGTGGCGCCGCGCTTGAGCCGCCAGCGCTTGTTCGGATGCTTGTACTGCGGCGTCGGCGTGTCCAGCGGCGACGTCGTCGTGCCGCTCGTCGGCGCCGACAACTCCGACCAGCCCGACTCGACCGCCGCCCCGGCCTGCTCGACCTCGGTGCGCACGCTGCTTTCCACGTCGCGCGCGGCATCCTCGAACTGGGTCTTCATCTTCTTCAGCTCGTCCAGTTCGATCGAACGGCTGACCTCGGCCTTGACGTCGGCCACGTAGCGCTGCGCCTTGCCCAGCAGGTGGCCCACGGTGCGCGCCACGCGCGGCAGCTTCTCCGGCCCGATGACGATCAGCGCCACCGCGCCGATGAGCGCGAGCTTGTCGAAGCCGAAATCGATCACGCCGGGGTCAGGACGCGGGCATCAGGACGCGGGCATCAGGATTTGGTCCGCGCCTCGACGTCGACGGTGTTGTTGGCGTTGTTGCTGGGGCTCTTGTTGGCGCCGACCTGCGGCGCCGGCCCGGCTTCCGCCTCGGGCACGCCTTCGGTGCCGCTCTTCATGCCGTCCTTGAAACCCTTGACCGCGCCGCCGAGGTCGCTGCCGATGTTCTTCAGCTTCTTGGTGCCGAAGATCAACACCACGACCAGCAACACGATCAGCCAGTGCCAGATGCTGAACGAACCCATGTCATCACTCCTGAAAACCCAGCCTAGATTCTAGGTTCAACCCCTTGCCCAGGGGCGCGGCCCGCCGATCACGTGCATGTGCAGATGCTGCACCTCCTGGCGCCCGTCGGGCCCGGTGTTGATCAGCGTGCGAAAGCCGTTGACCACGCCCAGCTCGCGCATCAGCCGCGGCGCCAGCGCCAGCATGCGCCCGAGCATCGGCGCGTGCTCGGGTTGCACCTCGTAGTGCGTGGCGATGTGCTGCTTGGGGATGATCAGCACATGCACCGGCGCCCAGGGGTTGATGTCGTGGAAGACCAGTAGTTCCGCGTCTTCGTAGGCCTTCTTCGACGGAATCTTGCCGTCGACGATTCTGCAGAAGATGCAGTCCGGATCGTGGCTCATGTGTCTCGCCCCAGGTCGTTCAGGCCGGCATCGGCTGGTTGGCGTTCAGGCTCATCCAGCCGCGCACGATGCGGTAGAGGAACCAGATCGAGATCACGCACCAGGCGATCCAGCCGGGCGCGAACAGCAGCAGCCACAGCGGCGCGGTGATCAGGTAGAGCCCCGCTGCCCACAGCACGGTGCGGATGCGCCAGCGGAAGTGCGACTCCTGCCAGGTGCCGGCGGCGTCGTCCTTCTTCACCAGGTCGATGACGAAGGCCACGATCAGCAGCGCGATGCTGGCCTGCGCCCCCGGCATCACCGCGCCGACGGCGACGATCAGGTGCAGCAGGTAGCTGATGTGCCCGACATTCTTCAACGAGGTCTCGCGTTCGTCGAGCTGGACGATCTGGTTCATGTGCCCTCACCCTCCCGTGACATGAGCTTGCGCGCGGCGAACTCCTCCAGCCCCGACTGCCCTTCGCGTCGCTGCAGCTCGGCCAGCACGTCGGCCGGCTTCAGCCCGAACTGCGCCAGCAGCAGCATCGAATGGAACCACAGATCGGCCACTTCGCAGACGATCTTGCGCGGCTCCCCGTCCTTGCCGGCCATGACCACCTCGGTCGCTTCTTCGCCGATCTTCTTCAAGATGGCGTCGCCCCCCTTGGAAAACAAGCGCGCGACGTAGCTCTTGTCGGGATCGCCGCCGCGCCGCGCCTCGATGACGCGGGCCAGCCGCGCCAGCGTGTCGTCGCCCCTGCTCATATGTCCGTCATTTGTAGATCCGTTGCGGGTCGAGCAGCACCGGCTCGACCTCATGCCACGCGCCGTTCTGAAAGCGGCGGAAGAAACAACTGTGACGCCCGGTATGACAGGCGATACCCGGTTCGTGGCCGAGCTGCGTCACCTTCAGCAGCAGCACGTCGTTGTCGCAATCGAGCCGCATCTCGTGCACCTGCTGGAAGTGGCCCGATTCCTCGCCCTTGTGCCACAGCCGCTGGCGCGAGCGGCTCCAGTACACCGCCTGGCCGGTGGCGGCGGTGCGCGCCAACGCCTCGCGGTTCATGAACGCGAACATCAGCACGTCGTTGCTGACCAGCTCCTGCGCGATCACCGGCAGCAGCCCCTGCGCATCCCACTTGACTTGATCGAGCCAGTCCATCGGGGCAGTTTAGCTGCGGCGCCGCATCGCTGCGCGATACGAGCCTTCGCTGAAGCGCAAGCGCTTCAGCGTCAGCTTCAGCCATCAGCCCTCGTGCGTCGCACCGCCAAAGCCCCGCTCGGCGGCGAACCATTGCAGCACCGGCACCGTGCCCGGCAGCACCGGCCGCACCTGCACCGGCAGCGACTGCCAGGCCATCGCCTGGCCTTCGCGCATCTGGAACTCGCCCTGCCAGTCGCGCACCTTGCAGAAATGCAGCCGCACGCGCGCATGGGCGTAGTCGACCAGATCGATCTTCCACGGCCGCGCCGCGCCGATTTCGATGCCGAGTTCCTCGTGCAGCTCGCGCCTCAGCGCCTGCTCGACCGTCTCGCCGGCTTCGAGCTTGCCGCCGGGGAATTCCCAGTAGCCGGCGTAGACCTTGCCTTCGGGGCGGCTGGTGAGCAAAAAGTTGCCGGCATGGTCGATCAGGATGCCGACGGCCACCTCCACCGGCACCCGCTGCGCGCTCAAGCTTGGTGCCTTCCCGAATAGTCCTTGGCGAACTGGTAGGCGACGCGCCCGGAACGCGAACCGCGCTCCAGCGCCCACACCAGGCTTTCCTGCCGTGCCGCGGCGATGGCCGGCTCGGCGACGCCGAAGCCGCGCAGCCACTGCGCAACGATCGCCAGGTACTCGGCCTGCGTGAACGGATAGAAGCTGACCCACAACCCGAAGCGCTCGGACAGCGAGATCTTCTCCTCGACCACCTCGCCGGGGTGCACCTCGCCGTCCTCGGTGTGCTTGTAGCTCAGGTTCTCCGACATGTACTCGGGCAGCAGGTGGCGGCGGTTGCTGGTGGCATAGATCAGCACGTTGTCCGAGGCCTGCGCGACCGAGCCGTCGAGCATCGACTTCAGCGCCTTGTAGCCGGGCTCGCCCTCGTCGAAGCTCAGGTCGTCGCAGAAGACAATGAAGCGCTCGGGCCGCTCGGCCACCATTTCGACGATGTCCGGCAGGTCCACCAGATCGGCCTTGTCGACCTCGATCAGCCGCAGGCCGCGCGGCGCGAATTCGTTCAGGCAGGCCTTGATCAGCGAACTCTTTCCGGTGCCGCGCGCGCCGGTCAGCAGTACGTTGTTGGCGCCGTGGCCGGCGACGAACTGCTCGGTATTGCGCAGCAGCCGCTGCTTCTGCGGCTCGACCTCGACCAGCTCGTGCAGCCGGATCCTGGCCACATGGCGCACTGGTTCGATGCGCCCGCCGCCGCTGCGCCGACGGTAGCGGAACGCCGCCGAGGCGCCCCAGTCGGGCGCCGCGAGCGGCTGCGGCAATACCGCTTCCAGCCGCACCAGCAGTGCTTCGGCGCGTGCGATCAAGCTGTCCAGCGTAGGCGAACTCATACAGTCAGTGTAGGGGCTGCGCGGCTCGCCGCGACGGCAGGCAGCAGGCCGACTCTCGCGCCGAAGTGCAAGCATCGGCCGCACGCCGCGGCAGCAACGCCAGGCGCGCGGCGCCGACCCCGGTCTCGAGCACGGCCGCTCAGGCGGTGAGCCGGCGCAGCGCCAGGTCCAGATGCTCGGTCGGCAGCCGCTTGAAGCCCGAGCGCGCATAACGCTGCAGCCGCCCGACGGTGAGCGCGGTCAGCGCCGAGGCCAGCGCCTGCGCATCGACCGTCGGCGTGCTCGAGCCGGCCGCCTCGGCGGCCAGGCGCAGCGTCTGGCGCAGTTGCGACTCGACGCGGTCGAAGAACTGGTTCATGCGCGCGGTCAGCCGCTCATGCTCGAAAACCAGCGCGTCGCCGACCATCACGCGCGTCATGCCCGGGTTCTTCTCGCCGAACTGCAGCAGCACGGTGACGATGCGCTGGGTCTGTTCGGCGCCGCCGGCCTCGCGCTCGGCGATCTGGTTGACCAGCGTGAACACGCTGGATTCGATGAACTCGATCAGCCCCTCGAACATCTGCGCCTTGCTGGCGAAGTGCCGGTACAACGCCGCCTCGCTCACCGAAAGCCGCGCCGCCAGCGCGGCGGTGGTGATGCGCTCGGCGCCCGGCTGTTCGAGCATCGCCGCCAGCGTCTGCAGGATCTGCACGCGGCGTTCACCCGGACGCGGGCGCTTGCGGGTGCGCGCGGCGGCCGTGCCTTCGGGCGCCTCGATCTCGATCGCGCTCTCGGCATCGACCGGCGCCTGGGCCGGTACCTGATCCAGCGCATCGTCCTGCAGCACCTGCGGCTCCTGCACGACCTGGGCGTCTGCCGGGGTCTCGCCGGGATGCGGTTGATCGGACATGGCGTCGGCGTGCTCGGCGTCGGTGGGGGTGCCGGCGCATTCTGGCATAGGGGGCTGTGGCCGAAACGGCCTCAGCGTGCAGGTAAACACTGACTTTTAGCCGGCCCGCCGCAGGCCGCCCGCGCCCTCAGCCCTGCGGGTGCGTCGGGTCGATCCAGCGCACCTGCTCGGGCGCTTCGGCGGGCTCGAGGTCCAGGTTCACCGCCACCGCCTCGCCGTCGCTGCGCACCAGCACGCATTCCAGCGTCTGGTCGGGGTTGGCGTTGATCTCCTGGTGCGGCACGTACGGCGGCACGTAGATGAAGTCGCCCGGGCCGGCCTCGGCGACAAACTGCAGCCGCTCGCCCCAGCGCATGCGCGCCCGGCCCTTGACCACGTAGATCACGCTTTCCAGCGGGCCGTGGTGATGTGCGCCGGTCTTGGCATTCGGATGGATGTGCACGGTGCCGGCCCACAGCTTCTGTGCGCCGACACGCGCGAAGTTGATCGCCGCCTTGCGGTCCATGCCCGGCGTCTGCGCGGTGTTCGGGTCGAGGCGGCCGCCGGGAATGACGCGCACGCCGTCGTGCTTCCAGGCGTCGTCTGCAGGACGGGTCGGCTCACTCATGCGGCAACTCCTGTTCGCTGGCGGTGGCCGCATTGTGCGAGGCGCCGCTCCAGCGCGCGCAACTGCCGCGTCTTCAGGTCCACGTACGGCGGCCGCCTGCTCGCGCGCGTGCCGGCGGGCGCCGCGCCGCGCGTCCAGCGCTGCATCCACACCGTATTCATGCCCACGCGCCTGGCCGCCTTCTGGTGCTGCAGCGTGTCCTCGACCAGCACGCAGCGCGCGGCCGGCACGCGCAGCCGCGCCAGCAGCCGGCGCAGCATGCGCGCGTCGGGCTTGGGCCGCAGTTCGCCGAACATGCGCATGTCCTCGATGCTGATCAGCCCGTCGAAGCAGCGGCCGATGCCGAGCACGCCGATCACCCGCTCGGCATAGGCGCGCGGCGCGTTGGTCAGGATGAACTTGCGACCGGGCAGCCTCCTCAGCGCCGCGAAGTCGCCCGCGTGGCCGCGCACCGCGTCTTCCAGCCCCGGCAGCAGGTGCGTGTGGTGCAGGAAGTGCGCCGCATCCACCGCATGGTGCTTGACCAGCCCGAGCAGCGTCGCGCCGTAGCGCTGCCAGTAGTGGCGGCGCAGCGCGTCGGACTGCTCTTGCGTCAGCTGCAGATGCTGCTGGATGTATTCGCCGAAGGACACGCGCAGCCGCGGCATCGACGCGGTCGAGGCGTCGTGCAAGGTGTCGTCCAGGTCGAACAGCCAGACGCGCGGCTTCATCGCCAACACCGTCGCCAACATCGTCGCCAACAGCCCGCGCCGGCAGGAACTTCGCCCGGCGTCCGATAATCATCCGCTCTCTTCGAGCACGGCGGGAACGGCATCACATGGCTCTTCGGCAGGGCGTTCGGCGCGCGGCGGCGGCGCACCGCCTGGGCGCGCTGTCGATTCTGGCCGCGCTGGCCGGCTGCAGCCTGCCGGCCGGCGTCGCCGGCCCGCCGCCGTCGGTCTACCAGGGTGAACGCTTCCAGTCGGACGAGACCTTCTCGCGGCTGTTCGACGCCGGCGTGCAAGACACCTGCGAGGCGGCACGCCGCGCCTTGCTGAGCCAGGGCTACATCATCGGCGCGGCCCGCGGCGACGCGATCACCGCCGCCAAGCGCTTCCAGCCCGAGGGCGAGGTGCATATCGAGATCAGCTTCCATGTGATCTGCGTGCCCGAAGGCCAGGACGGCGCGCTGGCCACCGCCTACGTGTCGGCGCAGCAGGACCGCTACGCACTGAAGAAGGTGCCCAACAACACCAGCGTCGGCGTCGGCATGTTCGGCTCGATCTCGGTGCCGCTGTCGTCGAGCGAGGATTCGCTGGTCAAGGTCGGCTCCGAGACCATTCCCGCCGGCCCCTTCTACGACCGCTACTTCGCGCTGATGCACCGCCTGCTCGCCGACATGCGCTAGTGCAGTGTTCCACGCTGTCCGGCACCCGCGGACCCGAGCTGCCACCGCGGAACCGGCTGCCGGGCCGCGGGTGGCGCCCCCTGGGGAGAGCGCCGCAGGCGCTTCGGGGGGGTTCAATGGCTGCGGATCATCGTGCCGTAGGCCTGGTCGCTCAGCACTTCGAGCAGCATCGCGTGCGGCACGCGGCCGTCGATGATGTGCACGGTGTTGACGCCGTTCTTCGCCGCATCCAGCGCCGAGCCGATCTTCGGCAGCATGCCGCCGCTGATGGTGCCGTCGGCGAACAGCGCGTCGATCTCGCGCGCCGACAGGTTGGTCAGCAGCTTGCCGTTCTTGTCGAGCACGCCCGGCGTGTTGGTCAGCATCATCAGCTTCTCGGCCTTCAGCACCTCGGCCAGCTTGCCGGCGACGACATCGGCGTTGATGTTGTAGTTCTCGTTGTCGCGGCCGAAGCCGAGCGGGCTGATCACCGGAATGAACTGGTCGTCCTGCAGCGCGCGCACCACGCTCGGGTCGATGGACTCGATCTCGCCGACCTGGCCGACATCGTGCTCGATGCTCGGGTCCTTCTGGTCGACCATGCGCAGCTTGTGCGCGCGGATCAGCCCGCCGTCGCGGCCGGTCAGCCCCACCGCCTTGCCGCCGGCGACGTTGATCAGGCCGACGATGTCCTGCTGCACCTGGCCGGCGAGCACCCATTCGACGACCTCCATCGTCTCGGCATCGGTGACGCGCATGCCCTGGATGAAGGTGCCCTTCTTGCCGATCTTGGCCAGCGCGTCCTCGATCTGCGGCCCGCCGCCGTGCACCACCACCGGGTTCATGCCCACCAGCTTCAGCAGCACCACATCCTCGGCGAAATCCTGCTGCAGGCCCGGGTCGGTCATCGCGTTGCCGCCGTACTTGATGACGATCGTCTTGCCGTGGAACTTGCGGATGTAGGGCAGCGCCTGCGACAGGATCTCGGCCTTGTCGCGCGGCGAAACGTGATCGAGCCGGTGGTCATTGGAAGGCGTGGGCAGGTTCATCGCGACAGCCGCGGTGCGGCGCTGGATCCGGATGCGCGGCATTGTAGGAAACCGGCATCCGCCTGCCGCGGCGGGCACGGCGCTGGGCTATGCTGCGCGCATGAGTGCCTGCGCCTTGCGCCGCCGCGGGCTGCTCGACCGAGCCGGCGATGCACGTACCGGCACCGCCAGCCGCCGCGCCCTGCCGCGGGACCGGCGCCTCGGTTGAACCCGCGGCGCGCGCGCTCGTCCAACCGCGACGGTGCCAGGACAGTGGCGCGTGCCTGGCGCGCCGACAAGCCCACAAATCCACGAATCCACAGATCCACTAATGGACACGCACATTGAAGACGCTGATCGCCACCACCCTGGCGTGCTTCCGGCCGCGACGCCGGCATGAAGGCCACGCTGGACGTCGAGGAGTGAACGCATGAATCGAGCCCATGTCTCGCGCCGCCGCTTTTGCGGCGCCTGGGCCGCGCTGGCCGGTGCGGCCGCGTGGCCGCTGCAGGCTGCCCCAGCGCCGGCGCTGCAGGTGTGGAAGTCGCCGAGTTGCGGCTGCTGCAAGGACTGGATCGCGGTCCTGCAGCGCGAAGGCTTCGAGGTGCAGGTCTTCGACGAGGGCAACAACGCCATGCGCGCCCGGCTCGGGCTGCCGGCGCGCTACGGCTCCTGCCACACCGCGCGCATCGGCGGCTACGCGATCGAAGGCCACGTGCCGGTGCGCGAGATCCGCCGCCTGCTGGCCGAGCGGCCCGTGGCCGTGGGCATCGCCGTGCCGGGCATGCCGATCGGCTCGCCCGGCATGGACGGGCCCGACTACGGCGGGCGCCAGGATCCCTACGACGTGCTGCTGGTGCTGCGCGACGGCAGCAGCCGCGTCTACGCAAGCTACGGACGCTGAAAAAGGAGGTTGCCCGTGACAAGGATAAGGATAAGGATAAGGAACTGGACCACCGCTGCCGCGCTGCTGTGCGCCGTGCTCGGCGCGCAGGCGCAGGCCTACGACGGCGAGGTGATGAAGATCGACAAGGCCCAGGGCAAGGTGACGCTGAAGCACGGCGAGCTGAAGGGCCTGGACATGCCGCCGATGCAGATGGTCTTCCGCATGCAGGATGCAAAGCAACTCGACGCGCTGGCCGTCGGCGACCGCGTCAGGTTCGACGCCGCCAAGGTGGGCGGTGCCTACACCGTGACCGCGATCCGCAAGACGCCGTAGCGCGAGCGGGAGCCGGTACCATGCCCGGCCACCCGCCACCCATGGAGACCGCGCGATGAACCCCTTGCTGAGCCAGCTCGTCAACCATCAGGTGCGCCTGGCCTCGCGCCCGGTGGGCTTGGCCAAGGCCGAGAACTGGCAGTTCACGAGCGAACCGGTGAGCGAGCCGGCCGCGGGCGCGGTGCTGGTGAAGACGCTGGTGCTGTCGCTGGACCCGGCGATGCGCGGCTGGCTCAACGAAGGCAAGAGCTACATCCCGCCGGTGGGCATCGGCGAAGTGATGCGCGCCGGCGGCATCGGCCGCGTGCTCGCATCGAAGAACCCGGCGTTCGCGCCCGGCGACGTGGTCAGCGGCACGCTCGGCGTGCAGGAATACTGCCAGGACGCCGCGGGCACGCCCGGCAGCCGGCTGGAGAAGATCGACCTGGGCCTGGGCACGCCGGCGCAATGGCTCAACGTGCTCGGCATGCCGGGCATGACCGCCTACTTCGGCTTGCTCGACGTCGGCCAGCCGAAGCCGGGCGACACGCTGGTGGTTTCGGGCGCGGCCGGCGCCGTGGGCCAGACCGTGGGCCAGCTGGCGAAGATCAAGGGCTGCCGCGTGGTCGGCATCGCCGGCGGCCAGGCCAAGTGCGACTGGGTGGTCAAGGAGCTGGGCTTCGACGCCTGCATCGACTACAAGGGCACCGCGCCGTCAGGCGTGACCCGATGGGACCCGGTGCGTGAAGGCCTGAAGCAGCACTGCCCGAAGGGCGCGGACATCTATTTCGACAACGTCGGCGGCGAGATCCTCGACCACGTGCTGGCCAGGCTGGCGCCCAAGGCGCGCGTCGTCATCTGCGGCGCGATCAGCCAGTACAACAACACCGCGCCGCTGCAGGGGCCGAAGAACTACCTGTCGCTGCTGGTCCACCGCGCGCGCATGGAAGGCATGGTGGTGTTCGACTACGCCGAGCGTTTTCCGCAGGCGGTTGCTGAGCTCGCCGGCTATCTGCAGGATGGCCGGCTGAAGAGCCGCGAAGACATCGTCGACGGCGGCATCGCGGCCTTCCCGCAGACGCTGAACAAGCTCTTCGCCGGCGAGAACTTCGGCAAGCTGGTGCTGCGCGTCGCCGCCGACTGACGCGGGCGGCGCCGATCGGCCGCTTCCTGCACGCCGACCTCTGCTCGCCGAGCGGCGCTGGCAGGAGCGCCAGCGCCAGCGCCGGCTCGCGGCGGCATCCGCTTGGCGTCAGGCGCGCATCGCTGCGAGTGCATCGGCCCAGCGCCGCAGCTCGTCCAGCAGGCCGCGCGCCGAGGTGTCGATCAACTCGTTCGAGCCGAAATTGCCGCCGTCGTCGAGCAGGCTCGCGACCATCGGCACGGCGACGCCTTCGACCATCGGCATCATCTTGAGCGTGGTCGCATGCAGGCGCGCCATCTGCACCGCGCGCAGGCCGCCCGAAACGCCGCCGTAGCCGACGAAGCCGCAGGGTTTGTAGTTCCACTCGCGGTACACGTAATCGAGCGCGTTGGTGAGTGCGGGCGAGGGCATGTAGTTGTATTCGGGCATCACGAACACATAGGCATCGGCCGCGGCCACGCTCGCGCTCCAGCGCTTGGTGTGCTCATGTTCGTACTGTTGCATGCGCGGGTGCACCGGCTCGTCGTAGAGCGGCAGCTTGAAGTCGGCCAGGTCGACCAGCTCGGCGTCGAAGCCGCCGTGCCGGCGGGCGAAGTCGTGAAACCAGCGCGCGACTGCGGGGCCGACGCGCCCCGGACGGGTGCTGCAGATGATGACGTGAAGCTTTGGCGGCATGGGTTTTGATCCTGGGATGGCGAGCAGGAAAGCATAGCGCGCCGACGCGGGGGTGCCGCTTGGCCGCCGGCATGGCGGCGCACGCCTCAGAGGGTGTAGCCGAAATGTTCTACCCCGCAAGTCTGGTCGCGAGGATA
>DAIMFR010000077.1:0-22459 GCA_036724445.1 Rubrivivax sp.
ACGTCCATCAGCAGCAGCACCTTCACCTTGTTGTGCCGCTCGGGCACCATCTTGATGTCGAGCATGCCGGCGTTGGCCGCGGTGCTGTGGATGGTGTCGTCGAGGTCGAGTTCGAGCTCGTTGCCTTCGCGGGCAAAACGGCGCAGCCGCCGCAGTGCGACCTTGATGTTGCGCGTGCCGAGTTCCAGCGTGTCGTCGTAGTCCTTGTAGGCGCGCTGGTCCCAGACCTTCACCGCGCTGCGGTTGCGGCCCTTGTCCTGGCCGATGCGGATGCCCTGCGGGTTGTAGCCGTAGGCGCCGAAGGGCGACGTGCCGCCGGTGCCGATCATCTTGCTGCCGCCTTCGTGGCGCTTCTTCTGCTCCTCGAAGCGCTTCTTCAGCGTGGCCATCAGCTCGTCCCAGCCCATCTTCTCGATCTTCGCCTTCTCCTCGGCGCTGAGTTCGAGCTCGAGGTTCTTGCGCAGCCATTCCAGCGGCAGGTCCTGCGTGAAGTCGGTGAGCATCTCCACGCCCTTGAAGTAGGCGCTGAAGGCGCGGTCGAACTTGTCGAAGTGCGCCTCGTCCTTGACCAGCGAGGTGCGCGCCAGATAGTAGAAGTCGTCGACCGACGGGCCGATCACGCCGTGCTTGATGGCGTCGAGCAGCGTCAGGTATTCCTTCACCGAAACCGGCAGCTTGGCCGCACGCAGCGTGTAGAAGAAGTTGATCAGCATGGTGGTGGCGGCCCCCGTGGACGCGGGCGCGGCTGGCGCGATGTCGAGCCTGCAAGGATAGCCTGCGGGCGCCGCAACTGCCACGCGCCACGGCGCGGCCGCCGCCGCCCGGCGCCCCGGTCTCCCGGCGCCGATGCTATAAGCGCGCAACGCCCCCTCGCCCCCGATGCTGTCCGCGCTCACCGCCACGGAGATGGCCTTTCTGCAGATCGCCGTGCTGCAGGCGGTGGCGGCGTGCATGTGGGGGCTGGGTGCGTGGCTGGCGCGCGCCGAGCGGGCGGCACTGGCGCACTGGGCGGCCTACTCCGGATTGAGCGCCATCACCTGGCTGCTGCTGGCGCTGTACTTCAGCGCGCCGCCGCTGCCGGTGGTGCTGGCCGGCGTGTGCAGCGTGATCGCGCTGCGCCGCGGCATCCGGCTCTTCGTCGGGCGGCCGGCAGGCTGGACCGGGCCGCTGCTGCTGCTCGGGCTGGTGCTGGCCGGCGGTTTGCTCGACGCCGGCGCCGACACGGCTTGGCGGCCGCTGCAGGCAGCGATCAACTTCGGCGTGCTCGCGGCGCTGTACCTGGCCACGGCCTGGGACTTGCGCCGCCATGCGCGGGACGATCTGCAATGGCGCTTCCCGCTGCTGCTGTCGCTGCCGCTGCTGCTCGGCGGCCTGGCCTTCGGCGGCCGCGCGCTGCGCGCGTTGCTGGCGCCGGAGTCGGTGGCCGCCGAGATGAACGTGCACAGCACGCTGAACGTCGGCTCGGCGCTGAGCTACATCGTGCTGGTACTGCTGCTGCATGCCGCGCTGACGGCGCTGGTGGTGTCGCGGCTGCTCGGCCGGCTGCAGCATCTGGCGCGGCGCGACCCGTTGACCGGCCTGTTGAACCGGCGCGCGATGCATGCGGCGCTGGACCAGCATGCGCGGCGGCGGCGCCGCGCCGCCGACACCTTCAGCGTGCTGATGATCGACGTCGACCATTTCAAGTCGGTCAACGACCGGCATGGCCACGAGGCCGGCGACCGTGCGCTGACGCACATTGCGCGGCTGCTGACGCAGGCGCTGCGCACGCAGGATCGTGTCGCCCGCTTCGGCGGCGAGGAGTTCCTGGTGCTGCTGCCGACGGCCGGCCTGGCGCGCGCGCGTGCCGAGGCCGAGATCCTGAGGCTGCAACTGCGCAGCCAGCCCTTGCCGCTGGCCGAGCAGCTGCTGCACCTGAGCGTGAGCATCGGCGTCGCCGAATGGGCCGGGCCTGCGGAGGATCTGTCGCGGCTGCTGGCGCGCGCCGACGCCGCGCTGTACCGCGCCAAGCGCGGCGGCCGCGACCGCGTCGAGGCGGATGCCGACGACGCTGGAGAGCTGCTGCCTCGAGTGGCCGGTTGATACGCCCTCGGCGCCTGCGCAGCGCGTGCCTGCTGCGGTTCGTCCTAGGCGCGGGATCGCGAATCCGCGCGCGCGCGGCGCGGCCTGGCGCCGGGGTCGTGCGCCTTCAGCCAGTCGAAGAACTCGGCATACCACAGCCGGCTGTTGCGCGGCTTCTGCACCCAGTGGTTCTCGTCGGGGAACCACAGCAGCCGCGCATCGACCTTGCGTGCCTTCAGCGTGTTGTAGTAGGCCAGCCCCTGCTGGTCGGGCACGCGGTAGTCGAGCGCACCGTGCACCACCAGCGTCGGCGTGCGCATCTGCGCGGCGAAGCTCAGCGCGCTCTGCGCGTTGACCTGGGCCGGGTTGTCCCAGTACCAGGCGCCGAACTCGCGCGCGTGCCAGGGGTAGGAGTCGTCGGCGAACATCGCCGTCCAGTCGAAGCAGCCGGCATGGCAGACGTAGGCCTGGTAGCGCCCGGGCGCGGCATGCCCGTTCATCCAGGCCACCAGGTAGCCGCCGTAGCTGCCGCCGGCGGCAAACACGCGCTGCGCATCGGCCCACGGCTCGCGCAGCAGCAGGTCGGTGGCGGCCTCGATGTCCTGCAGCTCGAGCTGGCCGTAGCGCTGCGAGATGCTGTCGAGGAAGGCATAACCGAAGCCCGAGGAGCCGTGGTAGTTGACGCTGCACACCACGTAGCCCATGGCGGCGAAGAGCGCGCTGTTCCAGCGGTAGTGCCAGCTGTCGCCGGCGGCGGAGTGCGGCCCGCCGTGGATCACGTGCAGCAGCGGCCAGCGCTTCTTGGCGTCGAAGCCGGGCGGCCAGCTCAGCCACATCTGCAGCTCGTCGCCGAGCGCGCCGCGGAACCACCGCTCCTCGCTGCGGCCGAGCGCCACGCCGGCGAGCACGCGGTCGTTGAAGTCCTCGAGGCGGCGCGCCGGCTCGCCGGGCAGGTGGGCATGCAGCCGCGCCGGATGCGCGGCCGAGTCGCCGAGCGTGACCAGCGTGCCGGCGCGCTTGTCGAAGGCGCTGACCGTGCCGCCGTGCACCACCACTTCGGCGCGCCGGTCGGGCAGGTCGAAGCGCCACAGGTGCTGGCGGCCGTGCTGCTCGGCGGCGAACAGCAGCGATTGGCCGTCTTCCTCCCACAGCAGCGGCGCGATGAGCTCGTGATCCCACTCGGCGCTGACCACCTCCCAGCCGCCGCTGTCGCGTTCCCACACGCACAGCTGCGCCGGCATCGTGTGCTTGCGTCCCTGGTGGCTGGCGAGGAAGGCCAGGCGAGCGCCGTCGGGGCTGTAGCGCGGCGCGCCCATGTCCCAGGCGGCGTCGCGCGCCAGCTCGCGCACGCGCCGCGTGCGCACGTCGATCTCGGCCAGCGCGAAGCAGTTGCCGGCCAGCTTCTCGGCTGCGGCGTCGAAGGCGAAGGCGATGCGCCGGCCATCGGGTGCGATGTCGAAGGCGTTGCGGTCGGGGTCGCTGCGCACCAGTTCGTAAGGCAGGCCCTCGAACAGGTCGCGCACGCGGCCCGAGGCGATGTCCATCACCAGCAGGTGCGGCACGCGGCCCATCGGCAGGTGGCTGTCCCAGTGGCGATACTGCGCCTGGCTGGTGACGTAGCCGCTTTCCTTGCGTTCCTTGAAGGCCTTGTGCGCGCGCTGCTGCGCCGCCAAGCCCTTCAGCCCGGGCCAGACCCAGGAGACGAAGGCGATGCGCCGGCCGTCGGGAAACCAGGCGAAGGCCTCGACGCCGGTGGCGACGAAGCCGGCGCGCCGCGCCTCGCCGCCGTCGGGCGCGATCAGGTACAGCTGCGGCTCGTCGTCCTTGCGGCCCTGCTGCTCGCGCTGGGCGACGAAGGCAATCAGGTCGCCCTTGGGCGACCACTGCGGCTGGCCGTCCTTGTCGCCGCAATGCGTCAGCGCGCGCGGCCGGCCGCCCAGCGTGGACAGCAGCCACAGCGCGCTGCTCGACTTGTTGTCCTGCATCGAAAAGCTGCTCAGCGCGCACACCGCCTGCGCGCCGTCGGGCGCCAGGCTGGGCGCGCCGGCGCGCTGCAGCTGCCACAGCATGTCGATCGTCAGGTTCTTCTTCTTGGCCATGATCGATCGGGCGTCGGCCCGCGGGCTATCTGGGTTTGTGGAGCTGGAACTGCAGGTGCGCGCGCACCGCGGGCCATTCGGCCGCGGTGATGCTGTAGACCGCGGTGTCGCGCAAGCTGCCGTTGGGGCTGATCTGGTGCGCGCGCAGCATGCCGTCGAGTTGCGCGCCCAGGCGCTCGATCGCGCGCCGGCTCTGCGTGTTCAGCCGGTGCGTGCGGAACTCCACGGCGATGCAGTTCAACGCCTCGAAGGCATGCGTCAGCAGCATCAGCTTGCATTCGGTGTTCAGCGGCGTGCGCTGCACGCGCTTCGCGTACCAGGTGGAGCCGATCTCGACGCGGCGGTTGGCGCCGTCGACGTTCATGTAGGTGCTCATGCCGGCGATGCGGGCGCCGGCGTCGAACACCGTGAAGGGCAGCATCGCATCCTTGGCCAGCAGGCCCAGGCGCCGTTCGATCTCTGCCGCCATGCCTTCGGGCGCGGGCACCGACGTGTACCAGAGCCGCCACAGCTCGCCGTCGCGCGCCGCGTCCTGCAGCCCGGCCAGGTGTTCGGCCGACAGTGGGCGCAGCGAGGCATGCCGGCCCTTCAGCGTGACGGGTTGCAGGAAGGGCATCAGCGCTCGTGGTTCCGGCCGGCGCTGCGCGCCTGCACATCGCTGCGCGCCTTCAGATGGCTGCGCGATGGGAGCCCGCACCGCCATCGATGACCCTGTTCCATGCTCAGCGGTTGTGGCGCTGCATGAAGACCAGCTTCTCGAACAGCGTCACGTCCTGCTCGTTCTTCAGCAGTGCGCCCACCAGCGGCGGCACCGCGACCTTCTCGTCCTTGCTCTGCAGCGCTTCGAGCGGGATGTCCTCGGCCACCAGCAGCTTGAGCCAGTCGAGCAGCTCGGAGGTCGAGGGCTTCTTCTTCAGCCCGGGCAGGCCGCGCACGTCGTAGAAGGTCTTCATCGCTGCGCCCAGCAGTTCCTTCTTCAGCCCCGGGAAGTGCACGTCGACGATGGCCTTCATCGTGTCGGCGTCGGGGAACTTGATGTAGTGGAAGAAGCAGCGGCGCAGGAAGGCGTCGGGCAGCTCCTTCTCGTTGTTGCTGGTGATGAAGACCACCGGCCGATGCCGGGCGCGCACCAGCTCGCGCGTCTCGTAGACGTAGAACTCCATGCGGTCGAGTTCGCGCAGCAGGTCGTTCGGGAATTCGATGTCGGCCTTGTCGATCTCGTCGATCAGCAGCGCCACCGGTTGATCGGCGGTGAAGGCCTGCCACAGGATGCCCTTGACGATGTAGTTGTGGATGTCCTTGACCTTCTCGTCGCCGAGCTGGCTGTCGCGCAGCCGGCTCACGGCGTCGTATTCGTACAGCCCCTGCTGCGCCTTGGTGGTGCTCTTGATGTGCCACTGCAGCAGCGGCATGTTCATCGCGCTGGCCGCCTCTTCGGCGAGCATCGTCTTGCCGGTGCCGGGCTCGCCCTTGACCAGCAGCGGCCGCTTCAGCGTGACGGCGGCGTTGACGGCCAGCATCAGGTCCGGCGTGGCGATGTAGTTGTCGGTCCCTTGGAACTTGGTCGGTGCTTGCATGTTGGGCGGGTGATGGCTGCGGGCCGCTGCCGCTCGAGGGCGAACGGATCGCGCGGCATGCGGTGGAGCACGGGCAGCGCGACGATTCAGTATAAGGGCCGGCCGTATAATTCCCGGTCCTTGCGCGGGCGGGTCACGGCCCGCCTCGCCGCCCGCTCTCTCCTGCAACCTACCCCTCGCTCAAACGATGAAACTCGCCTTGCCTCTGCTGCTGGCCCTGTTCGGCGCAACCTTCACGGCCCAAGCGCAGGAACTGAAGGGCGACGCGGCGCGCGGCGCCACGCTCAACGCCAGTTGCATCGGCTGCCACGGCATCACCGGCTATCAGGCGAGCTTTCCCGAGGTCTATCGCGTGCCGGCGATCTCGGGCCAGAACGCCAAGTACATCGCCGCCGCCCTCGAGGCCTACAAGAAGGGCGAGCGCAAGCACCCGACCATGCATGCGATGGCGCAGACCCTGAGCGAACAGGACATCGCCGACCTGGCGGCGTACTACGCGACGCATGGCGGCGAGGCGGCGACGGCGGCCGCTGCTGCGCCGCCGCCGGCCGACGTGGCGGCGCTGCTGACCAAGGGCGCCTGCGCCTCGTGTCACGGCGAGGACTTCCGCAAGCCCATCGACGGCTCGTATCCGAAGATCGCCGGCCAGTATCCGGACTACCTGTTCGCGGCACTGAAGTCGTACAAGATCGAGAACAATCCGCAGGTCGGCCGCGGCAACGCGATCATGGGCGCGCAGGTCAAGCAGTTCAGCAACAAGGAACTGAAGGCGCTGGCCCGGTACATCGGCTCGTTGCCGACGGACGTGCACACCGTCGCGCAATCCAAGTTCCGCTGAGCCTTCCCGGCCAGGCAGGGCGGGCCGTGAAGCTGCGCGCCGCCGAGCCGCGCGACGTGCCGGCGATCGTCGGCCTGATCGGCGAGCTGGCCGAATACGAGAAGCTCACGCACCTGCTGCAGGTCACGCCGCAGAGCCTGCATCCGCATCTGTTCGGCGAGCGCCCCGCGGCCGAGGCGATGGTCGCCGAGGACGGCGATCGGGTGGTCGGCTTCGCGCTGTTCTTCACCAACTTCTCCACCTTCCTCGGCAAGCCGGGGCTGTACCTCGAAGACCTGTACGTGCAGCCTGCGCACCGCGGCGCGGGCATCGGCCAGGCGATGCTCGAGCATCTGGCGGAGCTGGCCAAGCAGCGCGGCTGCGGCCGCTTCGAATGGAGCGTGCTCGACTGGAACGCCGGCGCGATCCGCTTCTATCAGCGCATGGGCGCGACGCTGCTGCCCGAATGGCGGCTGTGCCGCGTCAGCGGCGACGCGCTGCGCGACTTCGGCGCGGGCGGCAAGACGCGATAGCAGTCTCGATGGCTGCTTCGCGCCGTAGACGCCAGTTCAGCCATCCGCCAGCCGACCGCCGGCCAGTATGAATTTGCGGTCGCAGCGCGCCGCGAGCTCGCGGTCGTGCGTCACCAGCACGAAGGCCGTGCCACGGTCGCGCGCCAGCGCCAGCATCAGCGCGAACACCTTGTCGGCGGTGTCGTTGTCGAGGTTGCCGGTGGGCTCGTCGGCGAGCACGCAGCTGGGCTGGCTGACCAGCGCGCGCGCCACCGCCACGCGCTGGCGTTCGCCGCCGGACAGTTGCGCCGGATGGTGCGCGGTGCGCTCGGCCAGGCCCACCTGGCGCAGCATCTCGCGCGCCGCGGCACGCGCTTCGTCGCGACTGCGGCGGCGGATGCGCAGCGGCATGGCCACGTTGTCGAGCGCGCTGAATTCGGGCAGCAGGTGGTGAAACTGGTAGACGAAGCCCAGGTGGCGGTTGCGCCAGCGCCCCTGCTCGGCGGCATCCAGCGCGGCGAAGTCGCGGCCCATCAATTCGACGCGGCCGGCACTCGGCGCGTCCAGCCCGCCCAGCAGATGCAGCAGCGTGCTCTTGCCCGAGCCGGAGGCGCCGACGATGGCCAGCGTCTCGCCGGCTCGCACCTGCAGTTCCACGCCGCGCAGCACCTGCACGTCGAGCCCGCCTTCGTCGAAGCGCTTGTGCAGGCCTTCGCACTGCAGGACCGGAGCAGGCGCCGGGCCGCCCCGAGCCTGCGCGCTCCCCCTCGGGGGGGCGGACGCCGCATCGCGGCGGCCTTGGGGGTCTGGGTCACTCATAGCGCAGCGCCTCGGCCGGGTTGACGCGGCTGGCGCGCCAGCTCGGGTACAGCGTGGCCACGAAGGCCAGCAGCAGCGAGATCAGCGCGATCGGCACGATGTCGCTGGCCAGCGGCTCGCTGGGCATGCGGCTGATCAGGTAGACGCTGCCCGGCAGGAAGGCCACGCCGAGCACGCGCTCGATGGCCGGCACGATGACGTCGATGTTGCAGGCCACCAGCAAGCCGAAGGCCACGCCGCCCAGCGTGCCGATGATGCCGGCGGCCGCGCCCTGCACCATGAAGATGCCCATGATCGAGCGCGGGCTGGCGCCCAGCGTGCGCAGGATGGCGATGTCGGCGCGCTTGTCGGTCACCGTCATCACCAGCGTGGACACGAGGTTGAAGGCCGCCACCGCGACGATCAGCGTCAGGATGATGAACATCAGCCTTTTTTCGATCTGCACCGCGTCGAACCAGTTGCGGTTGGTGCGCGTCCAGTCGCGCACCAGCACCTCGGGGCCCAGGCTGCGCGACAGCTCGGCCGCCACCTGGCGCGCGGCCTGCACGTCGCGCAGCCGCAGCTGCACGCCGGTGGGCCCTTCGACGCGGAAGAAGCGCGCCGCGTCGTCGATATCGATCAGCGCCAGCGCGCTGTCGTATTCGTAGTGTCCGGCCTCGAAGGTGCCGGCGAGCGTGAACTGCTTCAGCCGCGGGATCACGCCGGCCGGCGTCATCTGCCCGCCGGCCGCGACCAGCGTCACCTTGTCGCCGACGCGCACGCCCAGCGCGCGCGCCAGCTCGGCGCCGAGCACGATGTTCCAGCTGCCGGGCTGCAGCGTGGCCAGCACGCTGTCGCGCAGCTTGGCCGCCAGCGGCGTGACCGTGGCCTCGTCGGCCGGCGAGATGCCGCGCACGATGGCCGCGCGCATGTCGTCGCCGCGCGCCACCAGCGCCTGTGCGGCGACGAAGGGCGCGGCGCCCAGCACCTGCGGGTTGCGCTTCGCCTTCGCGGCGGTGGCCTGCCAGTCGGGCAGGGCGGCGCCGCGCGGCTCGAAGACTTCGACGTGCGCGATCACCGACAGCATGCGGTCGCGCACTTCCTTCTGGAAGCCGTTCATCACGCTGAGCACGATGATCAGCGCGGCCACGCCGAGGCCGATGCCGAGCATCGACACGCCGGAGATGAAGGAGATGAAGCGGTTGCGCCTGCCGCTGCGACCCGCCCGCGTGTAGCGCCAGCCGATCTGCAGTTCGTAGGCAAGGCTCATGCGGGCGGCATGCTAACCGACGGGTTGCGCCGCAGCCGGGAGGGACAACGCAGTTGCGGCGTTGCGGCGAGGCTCATGTTGCGCAGCGACGTGAAGGCGGCGGGAGCCGCCGTGCCGTAGCCACAACCTGCGTTGCGGCGAGGCTCATGTCGCGCAGCGACGTGAAGGCGGCGGGAGCCGCCGTGCCGTAGCCATAATTCGCCAATGCATCTCGTCGTTCCCTATGCGGCGCCGGCCGCGCAGACCGGCACGCAGGCCGTGCAGGGCCTGCGGCTGCCGCAGCTGGAGCGGCTGCTGGCCCGGCTGACACGCGGCGCGACGCTGCGCACCGAAGCCGCGTCGCTGAACCTGCCGCACGAACACCTGCTTGCCGAAAGCCGCGGCTGGGCCGGCGGCGACGGCTGCCTGCCGCTGGCCGCGTGGTCGGCGCATGCCGATGGTCTGCCGCCGGCGCCGGCCGATCACGGCTGGGGCCTGCTGACGCCCTCGCATTGGCAGGTGGGCAGCGAGCAGATCGTGCTGCTCGATCCGGCGCAGCTGGAGTTGGGCGAAGACGAATCGCGGGCGCTGTGGCTGGCGCTGCAGCCGCTGTTCGAAGGCCTGAGCTGGGGTTGGCACTGGGGCGCGCCGCTGCGCTGGTATGCGACGCATGCCTCGCTCGCCGGGCTGGCCACGGCCTCGCTGGACCGCGTCATCGGCCACGGCATCGAGCCGTGGCTGCCCGAGCGGCGCGCCGGCGCCGCGGTGCGGCGGCTGCAGAGCGAGGCGCAGATGCTGCTGTACACGCATCCGGTCAACGAGGCGCGCGAGGCGCGCGGCGCGCTGCCGGTGAATTCGTTCTGGCTCAGCGGCACCGGGCGCACGCAGTCGGTGGCGCCCGCGGCCGGCGAAGCGGGCGTCGAGATCGACGACGCGCTGCGCGCAGCGTGGCGCGCCGGCGACTGGGCTGCGTGGGTCGAGGCCTGGCAGACACTGGATCTGCAGCGGCTGGCCGAGCTGCATGCGCGCGCCGCGCGCGGCGAGGCGGTGAGCCTGACGCTGTGCGGCGAAAACGCCGCGCAGCGCTTCGACAGCGCGCACCAGAGCGCCTGGCAGCGGCTGGCGCGGCGCTGGCGCAGTACGGCCGTCGACGAATTGCTGGAGAGCTTGTGAGCCCACCACGCCTGGAAACCCGCGACGTGCCGCCGCGCAGCGCCTTCGCGCTCGAGCAGGCCGGCGCGCATCCGCTGCTGGCGCGGCTGCTGGCGGCGCGCGGCGTGCGCCAGCCCGACGAACTGGACGACGGCCTGGCGCAACTGCTGCCGCCGCAGGCGCTGCACGGCGCCGGCGCGGCGGCGCGGCTGCTGGCCGATACCGTCGCGCAGGGTCGCCGGCTGTGCGTGGTCGCCGATTACGACTGCGACGGCGCCACCGCCTGCGCGCTGCTGTTGCGCGGGCTGCAGATGCTCGGCGCGCGGCCCGAGACGCTGCACTACGTGGTGCCCGATCGCGCGGTGCACGGCTACGGGCTGACGCCGGCCATCGTCGACCTGGCGCTGCGCAAGCGCCCGGCGCTGCTGGTCACCGTCGACAACGGCATCGCCAGCTTCGAGGGCGTGGCGCATGCGCGCGCGCTCGGGCTGCAGGTGCTGGTCACCGACCACCATCTGCCGGCCAAGGGCGACGACGGCGTGCGGCTGCCCGAGGCCGACGTCATCGTCAACCCGAACCAGCCGGATTGCGCCTTCGCCAGCAAGGCGCTGGCCGGCGTCGGCGTGGTCTTTTACGTGCTGTTGGCCACGCGCGCCGAGCTGCGCGCACGCGGCGCCTTCGACGCCGCCGCCCAACCCAGGCTGGACAGCCTGCTCGACCTGGTGGCGCTGGGCACGGTGGCCGACGTGGTGCGGCTGGACGCCAACAACCGCCGGCTGGTGGCGCAGGGGCTCAAGCGCATCCGCGCCGGGCGCATGCAGCCGGGCGTGGCGGCGCTGTTCCAGGTGGCGGGCCGCGACCCGCGGCGCGCGGCGGCCTTCGACTTCGGCTTTGCGCTGGGGCCGCGCATCAACGCCGCGGGGCGGCTGTCGGACATGACGCTGGGCATCGAATGCCTGCTCAGCGACGACGCGTCGCGCGCGCAGGAGCTGGCGCAGGCGCTGGACGCCATCAACCGCCAGCGGCGCGAGGTCGAATCCGGCATGCACGAGCAGGCGCAGGCCTGGCTGGAGCGGCTGATGCCGGCTGAAGACAGCGCGCCGCCGAGCGCGCTGGCGCTGTTCGACCCCGCGTTTCACGAAGGCGTGGTCGGCATCGTCGCCGGCCGGCTCAAGGACCGGCTGCACCGGCCGGCCTTCGTCTTCGCGCGCGGCGGCGACGGGCTGCTGAAGGGCTCGGGGCGCTCGATCCCCGGCTTCCACCTGCGCGACGCGCTCGACCTGATGGCCAAGCGCCAGCCGCAGTTGCTGCGCCGCTTCGGCGGGCATGCGATGGCCGCCGGCTGCAGCATCGCCGAGGAGCATTTCAACGACTTCGACCGCGCGCTGCAGCAGGTGGCCGGCGAAGCGCTGGATGCGGCCACGCTGACGCGCACCGTGCGCACCGACGGGCCGTTGCAGATCGAGTGGTTCAACGCCCGGACGGTGGCCTTGCTGGACGCTCAGGTCTGGGGCCAGGGCTTCGAGCCGCCGCTGTTCTGCGACGAGGTCGAGGTGCTGCAGCAGCGGCTGGTCGGCGAAAAGCACCTGAAGCTGCGCGTGCGCCACGCCGGCAGCCTGCGCGATGCCATCTGGTTCGGCCGCGCCGAGCCGGTGGCCGCGCACGTGCGCCTGGCCTACCGGCTGAGCCTGGACGAATGGCAGGGCCAGGCGCGGGTGCAGATGATCGTCGAAGCCATGGAGTGACACCCCATCGGGCTTTGCGGCAACATCGGCGCTTTCTTGTCTGCACGAGAGCGATGCGAACCAGGATCCTGATGCTGTGGCTGGCCTGCGTGGCCGCCGTCGTCGCGCCGGCCCATGCTGCCGAACCCAAGGCCGTGAGCGTGGCCCGCGGCCTGGCCAATCCATGGGCGGTGGCCTTCCTGCCCGACGGGCGCTGGCTGGTCACCGAGCGTGCCGGCCGGTTGCGCATCGTCGAACGCGACGGCCGCGTCGGCGAGCCCGTCTCCGGTCTGCCGGCGGTCGATGCCGGCGGACAGTGCGGCCTGCTCGACGTGGTGCTCGACCCCGCCTACGCCGACAACGGCTGGGTCTACTGGAGTTATGCCGAAGCCGGGGAAGGTGGCGGCCGCGGCAACAGCACCGCGGTGGCGCGCGGCAAGCTGCAGGGCAACCAGATGCGCGAGGTGCAGAAGATCTTCACGCAGCTGCCCAAGGTGTCGAGCCGGCAGCATTGCGGCTCGCGGCTGGTGTTCGCGCGCGACGGCCGGCTGTTCGTGACGCTGGGCGACCGCTTCTCGCGCAAGGAGGACGCGCAGACGCTGGACAACCATATCGGCAAGGTCGTGCGCATCGAGCCCGACGGCCGCGTGCCGGCCGACAACCCCTTCGTCGCCACGCCCGGCGCCAAGCCCGAGATCTGGAGCCTGGGGCACCGCAACGTCCAGGGCGCGGCGCTGCATCCGCAGACCGGCGAGCTGTGGATCAGCGAGCACGGGCCGCAGGGCGGCGACGAACTGAACCGCGTGCTGCCCGGGCGCAACTACGGCTGGCCGCTGCTGACCTACGGCCGCAACTACGGCAGCGGCACGCGCATCGGCGAAGAAGGCCCGAAGCCGGGCTTCGAGCAGCCGCTCAAGTACTGGGTACCAGTGTCGGTCGCGCCGAGCGGCATGGCCTTCGTGACCAGCGAGCGCTACGCGGGCTGGGCCGGCAGCCTGCTGCTCGGCACGCTGCGCGGCGAGTCGCTGCTGCGGCTGGAATTGGACGGCACGCGCGTCGTCAGGGAAGAGCGGCTGCTGAACGCGCTGAGCGCGCGTATCCGCGACGTGCGCCAGGGGCCGGACGGCCTCATCTACGTCCTCACCGACAGCGCCGACGGGCAGCTGCTGCGGCTGCAGCCGTGAGCGGGCAGGTGGGGCGGCACGGCTCGCCCCCAGGCCGGGCAACCGGTCAGCCGCGTCGGTCCGGGACAGCGGCAGCAGCTGCGATGCTGGGCGATGACGCGCACGCAGCGCTTTCGCCATCTACCCGCGCCATGGGGTGATGCGCGGCAACCATCGCCTCACGTTCGCCCGGTAGCGCTTGTACTCGTCGGCCAGTGCATGAGGTGCCAAGGGCCATATACGGCGAGCGTGCCCGGAGCGATGATCAGGAAGATCGCGGAGCCGATGATCGCGCCGGTGCGCTGCACGGCAGGAGCTTACTCAACGACGCCACGAGCCGTGCGTGGCATCCATGGCCACCTGATCCTTGACCCGATCCTTGCTGATCGAGGTATGCGGCCTCAGGCCACGCGTCCGAACCACCACACCGACAGCCCCGCGCCCAGCAGCGCCAGCAGCGCGCCGGCGGCGGCGAAGAAGGCGGTGATCTCGGTTTCCTTCTTCTCGACCACCAGCTTCGAGCTCAGCGCCTGGTAGACCTTCATCAGGTCCTGCGCGGTGCCGGCGTAGAAATACTCGGCCTGCGTCAGCAGCGCCACCTGCTTCAGCGCCGCCTCGTCCAGGCGCACGCGCATGCTCCAGCCCTCGAAGCCGATGGTTTCGCCGGCGACGGTGCCGATGCCCACGGTGTAGACCTTGACGCCGCGGTCGGCGGCCATCTTCGCCGCTTCCAGCGGGTCGGGGCCGGTGGTGCGCGCGCCGTCGGTGAGCATGATGATCGCCGCCGAGGTGTACGAGCCCGGCGGCACCGGCGTGAACTCGTCCTTCTTCTTCTCCTTCTCGTCCAGCGGGCTGGGCATGTTGCGCTGCCCGGTGGCCTGCGAGATCTCGATGCCCGCGTCGGGGAAGATCGTCGCCAGCGACAGGATGATGCCGCTGCCGGTGGCCGTGGCGCGCTGCAGCTGGAAGCGGTCGATGGCGGCGATGATGTCCTCGCGGCTGGTGGTCGGCGCCTGCACCACTGCCGCCGTGCCGGCGAAGGCGACGACGCCGACGCGCACGTCGCGCGGCAGGCTGGTGACGAAGGTCTTGGCCGCCTGCTGTGCGGCTTCCAGCCGGGTGGGCTGTACGTCGGCGGCGCGCATGCTGCCGGAGACGTCCATCGCCAGGATGATGGTGCGCTGCGACAGCGGCAGCGTGATCACCGCCGTCGGCCGTGCCATGGCCACCAGCAGCGTGGCCAGGGCCAGCAGCAGCAGCACGGGCGGCACGTGGCGGCGCCAGCCCGGGCCCTTGCCGAGCGCGGCCTTGGCTACGGCCAGGCTGGCCAGGCGCACGGTGCTGCGCCGGCGGCGGCGCAGCAGCCACAGATACGACAGCACGAGCAGCGGCAGCAGCAGCAGCGACCACAGCAGGCTGGGCCAGATGAAACTCATGACTTCAGGCTCCGGCAAGCTGCGCGGCGCTGCCGCTGCGCAGATGCGGTGGAAAGCGGCTGCCGACCTTCAGCCGGCTGCGCTGACGGCGCAGCGCGGCGAAGCGCAGCATCGATTCGAGCAGGTCGTCGTCGGTGGACAACTCCAGCGTGTCGGCACCGCCGCGCGCCAGCGCCTCGCGCAGCGCGGCTTCGCGCGCCTCGGCCTCGGCCGCATAACGCTTGCGGAAGGCCGGGTCGGCGGTGTCGATGAACAGCTGCTCGCCGGTTTCGGCGTCTTCGACCGTCACCAGGCCGAGTTCGGGCAACGCCATCTCCAGCGGGTCGAACAGGCGCACCGCCACCACCTCGTGGCGCTGCGCCAGACGCGCCAAGGCGTTCTCCCAGCCCGGCCGGCTGATGAAGTCCGAGACCACCAGCACCAGCGAGCGGCGCTTGATGACGCCGGCCGCGCCATCGAGCAGATCGGCCAGCGAGGTGGCGCCGCGCGCGCCGTCGTCGCGCGGCCGGCTGCGCATCAGGCGCATCAGGTTCAGCACGTGCTGGCGCGACAGCCGCGGCGGCAGCACGGTGTCGACGCGCGTGCCGTAGAGCATCGCGCCGACGCGGTTGCCGTGGCGTGTCAGTACGCGTGCCATCACGGCGACGAAGCCGGCGGACACGGCCAGCTTGGTCACGTCCATCGAGCCGAAGTCGACGCTGCCCGACAGGTCGAGCAGGAACCACGCGGTCATCTCGCGGTCTTCGGTGAACTGGCGCACGTGCGGCGTCTGCAGCCGCGCGGTGACGTTCCAGTCGATGTGGCGCACGTCGTCGTGGAACTGGTATTCGCGCAGGTCCGCCAGATCGATGCCGGTGCCGCGCAGCAGCGTGCGGTAGTCGCCCTGCAGCAGCCCGTCCAGGCGGCGCAGCACCGTCCATTCGAGCTGGCGCAGCAGCCGTTCTTCGATGCCCGGCGCGCGCAGGCCGGCGTCGGCTTCAGGCATGGACCGCGTTGCCGTTTTCATTGGGGGCATGGGCCATCGGCTTGTCGGGCACGGCCACCTTCTGCATCACGCGCTGCACGATCTGGTCGGCGCTGAGGTTGTCGGCCAGCGCCTCGTAGGACAGCACCAGCCGGTGGCGCAGCACGTCGGGCACCAGATCGACCACGTCCTCGGGCAGCGCGTAGCGCCGGCCGCGCAGCAGCGCCAGCGCACGCGCGCCCTCGACCATGCCGATGGTGGCGCGCGGGCTGGCGCCGAAAGTCAGGTACTTGGCCAGGTCGGGCAACTCGTAACGCGCGGGCTGGCGCGTGGCACTGACCAGTCTGACCGCGTACTGGATCAGCGACGGGTCGACGTAGACCGCACGGCATTCGCGCTGCAGCGCCTGCAGTGCGTGCGTATCGCACACCGTCTGCACGTCGCTGCCGGCGCCGGTGACGCGCTGGGCGATGACGAATTCCTCCTCCTCGGTCGGATAGTCGACCAGCACCTTCATCATGAAGCGGTCGACCTGCGCCTCGGGCAGCGGGTAGGTGCCTTCGGTTTCGATCGGGTTCTGCGTCGCCATCACGACGAAGGGCTCGGGCACGTGGTGCGTCTCGCCGGCGATCGTCACCTGCCGCTCCTGCATGACTTCGAGCAGCGCGCTCTGCACCTTGGCCGGCGCGCGGTTGATCTCGTCGGCGAGCAGCAGGTTGGCGAATACCGGGCCCAGCGAGGTGCCGAACTCGCCGGTCTTCTGGTTGTAGATGCGCGTGCCGATCAGGTCCGCCGGCACCAGGTCGGGCGTGAACTGGATGCGCTTGAAGCTGCCGCGCATGGTGCGCGCCAGGGTCTTGACCGTCAGCGTCTTGGCCAGTCCGGGCACGCCTTCGACCAGCAGGTGGCCCTGGGCGAGCATGGCGATGAGCACGCGCTCGAGGAAGCGGTCCTGTCCGACGACCACGCGCTTGACTTCGTACAGCATGCGCTCCATCAGCCCAGCGGTCTGGGTCGGATCGTTGGCGCCGAATTGCATGGCTCTTCCTGCGGTTGGGGGTTCAGAACGGGGGCAGGCCGGCGGCGCCGGCGGCGTTTTCGATCGGCACGGCAAAGCCGATGCCGACGAAGGTGCGCTGCTCGTTCGGGTTGAGGATGGCGGTGACGATGCCGACCACGTAGCCGTCCATGGTCACCAGCGGGCCGCCGGAGTTGCCCGGGTTGGCGGCGGCGTCGAACTGGATCAGGTTGGTCAGCGCCCGCTGGCCCTCGGGCGAGCGGAACTCGCGCCCCAGGCCCGAGACCACGCCGGCGCTGACCGAGGGGCCGATGCCGAAGGGGTGGCCGACGGCGATGACCTGGTCGCCCGGCGCCAGGTCGCCGGTGGAGCGCATCGTCGCCGGCTCCAGGTCGTCGGGCAGGCTCTTGGCCTTGAGCACGGCCAAGTCGTTTTCCGGCTGGCTGCCGATGACCGGCGCGTCGGACTCGTGGCCGTCGGCGAAGGTCACGCGCACGCGGCGCGCGCCCCACACCACGTGCAGGTTGGTCAGGATCGTGCCGTCGTCCTTGATGACCACGCCGGTGCCCAGGCTGCGTTCCATTGCGCGCTTCTCGGGATGCTCGGTGGCGTCGTCTTCGTCGTCCATCAGGCCGACCACGCGCACCACCGAGCGCGCCACGCCTTCGTAGGCCTTGGCCGCGGGCGAGGGCAGCGGGTCCTTCTCGAGCGAATGCCGCACCGCGGCGTCGATCTGCCTCTGCGTCAGTACCTGCGGACGCGGCTGCAGGCCGAGCACGCCCAGCATCAAGGCCAGCGCCAGCAGCGCGCCGATGCTGCTCCAGGCCAGCGCCGGTGCGTGGCGGCGCCAGGCGCGCGCGCGCCGCGCGCCGGCTGGCGGCACCGGGGCCTGCGTCGAGGGCGCGGTCGGCGATGCGGCGGCAGGCGAGGGGGCAGCCGGCGGCGCCACCGCCACGTTGCGGCGCGACGCGCTGTACAGCGGGGACTTGCGGTTCGGCATGCGAGGACGCGTGGGCAACGGATCCGGGACGACTGAAGATTCACGTTATCACGTTGCGCGAGCCCGTGCATCCCTGCGGCCGTAGGCAGACCGGCGCGCGAAGGCCGCCGCGCAGTGCATCATCGCCGCATGCCGGGTTGGATCGACACCCATTGCCATCTCGACGCGAGCGAGTTCGATGCCGACCGCGAGGTGGTCGTCGAACGCGCCCGTGCCGCGGGCGTCGAACGGCTGGTGCTGCCGGCGGTGGAAGTCGCCAACTTCGAGGCGGTGCGCTCGCTCGCCCATGCGCACGGCGGCGCGTATGCGCTGGGCATCCATCCGCTGTGCGTGGCGCGCGCGGCCGACGGCGACCTGCAACGGCTGCGCGACGCGGTGCAGGCACGACGCGGCGACGCGCGGCTGGTGGCGGTGGGCGAGATCGGTCTGGACCACTTCGTGCCCGGGCACGACCGCGAGCGCCAGCAGCGCTTCTACCTGGCGCAGCTGGTCATCGCCCGCGACGCCGGGCTGCCGGTGATCCTGCACGTGCGCCGCTCAGCCGACGCGCTGCTGCACGGGCTGCGGCGCGTCGCGGTGCGCGGCGGCATCGCCCATGCGTTCAACGGCAGCGAGGTGCAGGCCGCGATGTTCGTCGCCCTCGGTTTCAAACTCGGTTTCGGCGGCGCGATGACGCACGAGCGTGCGCTGCAGATCCGCCGCCTGGCGGCCACGCTGCCTGCCAAGGCCATCGTGCTCGAGACCGACGCGCCGGACATCCCGCCGCAATGGCTGTATCGCACGGCGCAGCAGCGCGCCGCGGGCCAGGTGTCGCGCAACGAGCCGGCCGAGCTGCCGCGCATCGCCCAGACGCTGGCCGCGCTGCGCGGCTGGAGCCTGGCGCAGACGGCCGCACGCACCAGCGCCAACGCCGTCGCCGCGTTGCCCGGGCTGTTGCCGCCGTGAGCCGCAGACTGCACGGCTTGCCGCCGGTGATTTCGCGCCACACCCGGCTGCTGCTGCTGGGCAGCTTCCCGGGCGCGGCTTCGCTGGCGGCCGGGCAGTATTACGCGCATCCGCGCAACCAGTTCTGGCCGCTGCTGTCGGCGCTGCTGGGCGAGGATCTGCTCGCGCTGGCGTATGACCAACGGCTGCAGCGCCTGCGTGCACGCGGGCTGGGGCTGTGGGACGTGATCGCCGAATGCGAGCGTGAAGGCAGCCTCGACAGCGCGATCCGCCAGGCCCGCTGCAACGACTTGGCCGGCCTGCTGCAGCGCGCGCCGCGCCTGGCGGCGGTGGCGCACAACGGCGGCGAGTCGGCGCGCGCGATGCGTATCACCGGCCAGCTCGGGTTGCAGGTGTTCCGGCTGCCGTCCAGCAGCCCGGCCCATGCCGGCTGGAGCTTCGAGCGCAAGCTCACGGCCTGGCGCGCGGTGTTCGAGGCCTGCGGACTGCACGGCGCATGACCAGCACTCGCAAACCCGCCGCGCGTCTGCCCGAGGCGACGATCTCCGAATACGACGGCGTGCGCAGCCTGCACCTGGGCACGATCTGGATCCAGGGTTCGATGCGCATCCAGCGGCCCGACCATATCGAGCTGGAGTACGTGCAGCGCATGCTCGCCGCGCTGCTGTGGCTGCCGGTCGAGCAGTGGAGCCAGGGGCGTGCGGTGCAGTTGGGCTTGGGCGCGGCGGCCATCACCCGCTTCACGCACAAGGCGCTGCGCATGCAGACGACGGCGGTGGAGCTGAACCCGTCGGTGATCGCGCTGTGCCGGCGCAGCTTCCGCCTGCCGGCCGACGGTGCGCGGCTGCAGGTGCTGGCCATGGACGCCGCCGACTGGGTGCGCGACCCGGCGCAGCAGGGCAGCGTGCAGCTGCTGCACGTCGACCTGTACGACCACGAGGCCGCGGCGCCGGTGCTCGACGACGCCGGCTTCTACGCCGCCTGCCGCGGCGTGCTGGCCGAAGGCGGCGTGATGGGCGTCAACCTGTTCGGACGCGACGCGCGCTTCGAGCACAGCCTCGCGCAGCTGGTGCAGGCTTTCGGCGCCGAGCAGGTCTGCCCGCTGCGGCCCACGCGCGAAGGCAACCGCGTGGTGCTGGCCGGCCACAACGTGCGGCTGCCCGACCGTGCCGCATTGCTCGAACGCGCCGCGCAGATCGAATCGCGCTGGCGGCGCTGGGGCCTGCCGGCGCGAAAATGGCTGTGCATGCTGCGGCCGCTGGTGCCGCAGCCCCCATCCTCCGTCGAGCCGCCGCCGCGATGAGCCCTACCGCCTCCACCCTGCGCGCCGCCCGCCTGGCGGCGGCCGACACGCTGGCCGTGCCGCACCAGCCATGGCGCGGCAAGCTCGACTGGCGTGCGCTGCTCGGCTGGCTGCGCGACGACGGCTGGATCACGCCCGACGACAGCGAACGCGTGACGCGCCGCTTCGGCGCCGGCGCGTCGAGCCAGCATGCGCTGGTGCGGCTGGGCGGCGCGGGCCTGCAACGCGCCGGCACGCACAAGGCGCTGGATACCGAAGCGCTGACCGAATGGCTGGCGCAGCGCTGCAACATGCCCTACCTGCGCATTGACCCGTTGAAGGCCGACGTCGGCCGCGTCGCCGACGTGATGTCGGTGGCCTACGCCGAGAGCCGTTGCGCGCTGCCCATCCAGGTGAACCACCATGACGTGGTGATCGCCACCGCCGAGCCCTTCGACCTGGGATGGGTCCCGGAGATCGAGGCGCATACGCGCCGCGGCGTCAAACTGGTGCTGGCCAACCCGCAGGACGTGCGCAAGTTCACGACCGAGTTCTATGCGCTGGCCAAGTCGGTGCGCGCGGCGCAGAAGAGCGGCGAGGTCTCGACGGCGGCCAGCTTCGAGCAGCTGGTCGAGCTGGGCAAAAGCGCCAAGCAGCTCGATGCCAACGACCAGGGCGTGGTGCAGGTGGTCGACTGGCTGTGGCAATACGCCTTCGACCAGCGCGCCAGCGACATCCACCTGGAGCCGCGGCGCGAGATGGGCGCGATCCGCTTCCGCATCGACGGCGTGCTGCACACCGTCTACCAGGTGCCGCTGGGCGTGATGAACGCGATGGTCTCGCGCATCAAGCTGCTCGGCCGCATGGACGTGGTCGAGAAGCGGCGCCCGCTCGACGGGCGCATCAAGACCAAGCGCCCGGACACCGCCGACAAGATCGGCGGCGAGGTCGAGATGCGCCTGTCGACGCTGCCCACCGCCTTCGGCGAGAAGCTGGTGATGCGCATCTTCGACCCGGAGACGGCGGTCAAGGGCGTCGAGGCGCTGGGCTTCGGTACGCACGATACCGCGCGCTGGCAGGAGCTGATCAGCCGGCCGCACGGCATCATCCTGGTCACCGGCCCCACCGGCTCGGGCAAGACGACGACGCTGTATTCGACGCTGAAGGCGCTGGCCACCGACGAGGTCAACGTCTGCACGATCGAAGACCCGATCGAGATGATCGAGCCGGCCTTCAACCAGACGCAGGTGCAGGCCGCCATCGACATGGGTTTCGCCGAAGGGCTGCGCGCGCTGATGCGACAGGATCCGGACATCATCATGGTCGGCGAGATCCGCGACCTGGCCACCGCCGAGATGGCCATCCAGGCGGCGCTCACCGGCCACCTGGTGTTCAGCACGCTGCACACCAACGATTCGGCCAGCGCCATCACGCGCCTGGCCGACCTGGGCGTGCCGGCCTACCTGATCTCGGCCACGGTGATCGGCGTGCTCGCGCAGCGGCTGACGCGCATGCTGTGCCCGGCCTGCAAGCAGCGCGACGAAGGCACCACGCGCGAGACGCTGGACGAACTGGCCAAACCCTGGCGCCTGTCCGGCGGCGTGCGGCCCTACAAGCCGGTGGGTTGCCTGGAATGCCGCCACACCGGCTACCGCGGCCGCGTCGGCCTGTATGAGCTGCTGCTGATGACCGAGGCTGCGCGCGGCTGCGTGCACCCGGCGCTGGACGCCGCCGCGCTGCGCCGCCAGGCGGTCAAGGACGGCATGCGCGCACTGCGCCTGGCCGGCGCGATGAAGGTGGCCGAAGGCCTGACCACGATCGAGGAAGTGCTCAGGAGCACGCCCAGCCTGGACATGCGCGGCTGAAGACGCCGGCGGGCACCGCGCCCTGCCATAGTCCCTCGGTGCCGCCCCTCGATGCCGCCTTACGTGGAAACCACAGCAGGCCCTGCGGCCATGGTGCCTAGAATCGCGCTCCACTGGTCCACAGAGGAGACACGCGTGAAGATCAAGAGCCAGAAGGATTTCTGGTCCGGACTGATGTTCATCGTCACCGGATTGGGGTTCGCTGCCGGCGCCACCAACTACAGCTTCGGTTCCTCGGCGCGGCCGGGCCCGGGCTACTTCCCGTTCGGGCTGGGCATCCTGCTGGCCATCCTCGGTGCGGTCGTGCTGTTCAAGGCGCTGACCGTCGAAACCCCGGGCGGCGACAAGATCGGGGCGATGCCGTTTAGGCCGATGGCCCTGATCATCCTGTCGGTGGTGGTCTTCGGGCTGGCGTTGCCGCCCCTGGGCATGGCCGTGTCGCTGCCGATCCTGATCATCGTGTGCAGCCTGGCCGGAGACGAGTTCAAGTGGAAGGACGCCATCCTCAGCTGCATCGTGCTCACCGTGGGCTCGTGGCTGGTGTTCATCAAGGGCCTGGGACTGGTGATTCCGTTGTGGCCCGCCTTCCTGACGACCTGAGGAGCACACGATGGATCTGATTCAGAACCTGGCCATCGGCTTCGGCGTCGCCTTCACGCTGCAGAACCTGGCCTACGCCTTCCTCGGCTGCCTGCTCGGCACGGCGATCGGCGTGCTGCCCGGCCTGGGGCCGACCACGACGATCGCCATGCTGCTGCCGTCGATCTATGCGCTGGACGCGACGCCGGCGCTGATCA
>DAIMFR010000078.1:0-14007 GCA_036724445.1 Rubrivivax sp.
TCCTTCATGTCGCGCGCCATGATGGGCTGCATGTGGTGGTAGAACGAGCGCTTGACGATGCGCAGGCAGGTCGGGCTCAGCGACAGCAGCTCGTCGGCGTACTTGCGCACTTCTTCGTCGAGCTTCTCCTTAGGCACCACCGAGTTCACCAGCCCCCAGTCCAGCGCCTGCTGCGCGTTGTAGCGCCGGCACAGCATCCACAGTTCGCGCGCCCGCTTGTGGCCGAGCACGTTGGCGGAGTGCGAGACGATGTAGCCACCGGCCGGCGAGCCGACGCGCGGGCCGTTCTGGCCGAAGATGGAGTGGTCGGCCGCGACCGTGAAGTCGCAGAAATAGGCGATGTGGTGGCCGCCGCCGATGGCGTAGCCGCTGACGCGCGCGATCACCGGCTTGGGGCACTCGACGATCTGGCGGTTGAACGTGAAGTTCAGGTCCTCCAGGCCGCTCTTGCCGCCGGAGCCCTTCTCCCAGTTGACGTCGCCGCCGACGCAGAAGGCGCGGTCGCCGGCGCCGGTGAGCACGATGACGCCGACGTTCTTGTCGGCCGACGCCACGTCGAGCAGCCGCTGCATCTCGACGATGTTGTCGCCGGTGAAGGCGTTCAGCGACTTCGGCCGGTTGATGGTGATGGTGCCGACGTAGTCCTTGACTTCGTAGTAGACCTCTTTGTCTGACATGGTGGTTCTCCAGTGCTGGTGGGTTTGGGGGGAAAATTGGCAGGCGCACGGCCTGCGGCGCTGCGCGGTGTGCGGGACTCAGTTCACCTTGATGTTGGCATCGCGGATCACCTTGCCCAGCTTGGCCATTTCTGACCGGATGTGGGCCGCGAACTCGTCGGGCGTGGACGTGGTGATCTCGGCGCCGAAGCCGGCCATGCGTTCGCGCGTCTCGGGCAGCGCCATGACCTTGAGGACGGCGGCGTTGATCTGTTCGACGATGGCCTTGGGCGTGCCAGCCGGCGCGAGCAGTCCGACCCAGGCCGTGGACTGGAAGCCCGGGTAGCCCGACTCGGCCACGGTGGGCAGGTCTGGCAGCACCAACAAGCGCTTCGGGCTGGTCGTTGCCAGCGCTTTGAGCTTGCCGGCCTTGACGTGAGCCGTCGACGAGGCCACGCTGTCCATCAGCACCGGCACCTGGCCGGCGATGACGTCGGTGACCGCCGGCGCACTGCCCTTGTAGGGAATGTGCGCGATGTCGATGGCGGCAACCGCTTTGAACAGTTCGGCGGCGAGATGGGTGGACGTGCCGTTGCCCGACGAGGCATAGCTCAACTGCCCCGGTTTGGCCTTGGCCAGCGCCACCAGTTCGGCGAGCGAGTTCACCGGCTGCGCCGGGTGCACCGAGATGATGTTGGGCACGGCTGCGAGCAGGCTGATGGGGGCGAAGTCACCGACCGGGTCGTAGCTCAGCTTGCCGAACAGCGCCAGGTTGGCACCGTGCGTCGCGTTGAAGCCGATGAACAGGGTGTAGCCGTCGGCCGGCGAGCGCGCTGCGGCCTCGGCGCCGATGTTGCCACCGGCACCGGGCTTGTTGTCGATGACGATGGATTGGCCGAGCTGCTCGCCCAGACGCAGGGCCAGCGTGCGCGCCACGTTGTCCAGCACGCCGGCGGGCGTCGAAGGCACGATGATGCGCACCGGCTTGTTCGGGTAGGCTGACTGGGCCAGCACCGGAGCGCTGGTCGCCGCGGCCAGCCACAGTGCCGCAGCAGCGCACAGCGCAGCGCGGTGGACGTTCTTTCTTGTCATGGAGTGAGTTCCTTCAGCGTTGATCGGCCTGCTGGTTGCGCTGCCGCGCCAGCGCCACGAACCAGTCCAGGCTGGCGGGGTTGGCCATGGTGTCGCGATTGGCCACCTTCTCGGCCGGCTGGCCGAGCAGCAGCTTCTTCACCGGCACCTCGAGCTTCTTGCCGGTGAGCGTGCGCGGCACCTCGGGCACGGCGATGACGTCGTTGGGAACGTGGCGCGCCGACAGTGCACTGCGTATGGCCGACTTGATGCGCTCGGTCAGCGCGGCGTCGAGTTCATGCCCCGGCCGCAGCACCACGAACAGCGGCATCCAGCTCTCGCGGCCCAGGAACTCCAGGTCGACGACCAGGCTGTCCATCACCTCGGGCAGGGCCTCGACCACGCGGTAGAGCTCGCTGGTGCCCATGCGCACGCCGTGGCGGTTGATGGTGGCGTCGCTGCGGCCATAGATGATGGCGCCGCCGCGCGGCGTGATGCGCAGCCAGTCGCCATGGCGCCAGACGCCGGGGTAGACGTCGAAATAGCTCTCGTGCAGCCGCTTGCCGCCCGGGTCGTTCCACAGGTACAGCGGCATCGACGGGATGGGCGCCGTACAGACCAGTTCGCCCACTTCGTCGACCAAGGGCCGGCCCGCGTCGTCCCAGGCCTGCACATTGGCGCCCAGGCAGCGCACCTGCATCTCGCCCACCACCACCGGCAGCGTGGGCACGCCGGCGACGAAGGCGCCGGCGAAGTCGGTGCCGCCGGACATCGGTGTCAGCCAGACATCGCGCACCACCTTGTCGTAGACCCAGCGATAGCTCTCGGGCGACAGCGGCGATCCGGTGGACCCGATCGTGCGCAAGCGGCCCAGCGCCGCCACCTTGCGCGGCTCGACGCCGTTCTTCTCGCACATGGTGAAGAAAGCGGCACCGGCACCGAAGAAGTCGAGATTCATCTCGCCGCAGAAGCGCCACAGCGTCGAGTAATCGGGCCAGGCCGGGTTGCCGTCGTAGACGCACATGGTGGCACCGACCAGCAGCGCGGCCACGTTCAGGTTCCACATCACCCAGCCGGTGGTGGTGTACCAGTGGAAGCAGTCGCCGGCGCAGACGTCGTTGTGCAGCGCCATGGTCTTGACGTGTTCGACCAGGATGCCGCCATGGCCGTGCACGATGGGCTTGGGCAGGCCCGTGGTGCCCGACGAATACACCACCCACAGCGGATGGTCGAAAGGCTGCAGGTCGATCTGCAGCGGCACCTCGCGGCGCAGCGTGTCGCGCCAGGCCACGCCTTGCGGCCAGGCCGCGGCGTCGGCCGCCAGGTCGAGGTAGGGCACCAGCACCAGCCGCTCGACGCTGGGCAGTTCGCCCAGCATCGCCGTCACCACATCGCGGCGGTCGTGCGCCTTGCCGCTCCACCGATAGCCGTCGACGGCGATCATCACCTTGGGCTCGATCTGGCGGAAGCGGTCGACGACGGCCGCCACTCCCATCTCGGGCGAGCACAGCGACCACACGGCGCCGATGCTGGCCACCGCCAGGAAGGCCACCACGGCCTGCGGGATGTTCGGCAGGTAGGCGACCACGCGGTCGCCGGGCTGCACGCCCTGCTCGCGCAACCACTGCGCCAGCGCCGCCACGTCGCGCTCAAGCCAGGCCCACGACACTTCGTCGCGCGCGCCTTCCTCGTTGCGGAAGACGATCGCCGGCCGCGCGGTACTGGCGTGCTTGAAGATCTGGCTGACGTAGTTGGTGCGCGTGTTCGGGAACCAGCGTGCGCCGGGCATGCTGCGGTCAGCCAGCACCGGCTTGAGATCGCCCTGCAGCGGGATTTCCAGGTACTCGACCATCGCCGCCCACGAGGCCTCGATCTCGTCGACCGACCACTGCCACAGCGCGGCGTAGTCGGGAAAGTCCAGGCCCTTGCGCTCCTTCAGCCAGCGCGTGTAGTCGGTGATGCGGGCGCGCGCCACGCGCAGCGCAGACGGGCGCCAGATGACCTCGGCGGTGTCGGGTGGGTTCATGCTCAGGCCCTCATGGCGTTGGTTCGGCCAGGCGGACGACACGCTCGCGCACCAGGCGCTGCACTTCGGCAGCATCACAACCCAGTTCGTGCAGCAGCGCCGCGCTGTGCTGGCCGGCGCGCGGCGGCGGCGCCATCTGCTCGGGGCTCAGCATGCCCTGCCCCAGGTGCGCTGGGAACGGGATCAGCGGCAGACCTGGCAATTCCGGGTGCGCAACGAAGCGGGCGGCCAGTTGCGGGTCGGCCATGGCCTGCGACACGGTGTTCACCGGCCCGCTGGGAATGTCGGCTTCGGCGAACGCGGACAGCCAGTGCGCTGCCGGCTGCGTGGCGAAGATCGCCCCCAGTTCGGCCGCCATCTCGGGCCGGTGGGCCACGCGGCCGGCGTTGCTGGCGTAACGCGGATCAGCCACCCATTCGCGGCGGCCGATGGCGTCGCAGAAGCGTGCAAAGGCGCCGTCGCTGATGACGGAGAGGCTGAACCACTGGCCGTCGCCGGCGCAGAAGTGGCGGCTGGGCGCGGCGATCGGCAGATTCACGGCACGCGCCGGCTCGCGCCGCTCGACGGCATGCTCACCCACCTTGGAGGCCATCAGGTTGAACATGGTGTGGACGAGCACGGTTTCGACCTGCTGGCCGCGGCCGGTCTGGCGCCAGTGCATCACGGCGGCCAGGACGCCGAAGGCGCCGCACATGCCGCAGGCCACGTCGACCAGCGGAATGCCCATGCGAATCGGGTCGTCGCCCTCGTTGCCGCTGGCATAGAAGCCACCGGCCATGCCCTGCACCACGCTGTCCACCGCCGGGCGCAGCCGGTACGCGCCCTGCTCGCCGAAGGCCGTGACGGCGGCGTAGATCACCTCGGGCTGCAGCGCGCGCACGTCATCGTAGGTCAGGGCGTACTTTTCGGCGAAGTCGGGCCTGAAGTTGTGCACCACGACCTGCGAACGCTTGATCAGGCGGTCGAGGATGTCGCGCCCGCCCGGCTTGCGCAGGTCCAGCGCCAGCGACTCCTTGCCGCGGTTGCAGGACATGAAAGTCACGCTGGATTCGCCGTAGAACGGCGGCCCGAGGTGGCGGCCGTCCTCACCCGCCAGGGCTTCGACCTTGATGACGCGGGCACCCAGGTCCGCCAGAGCCATGGTCGAGTACGGCCCCGCGATCAGCCGCGACAGGTCGACGACCGTGATGCCTTCGAGAACGCCCGCCATGCCGGCCTGGGGATTGTTTGCGCCGCGCCGGCGGCTAGGACTTGCCGCGTGCGCGGTTGCGGAACGCGGCAATGCCGTCGCGGTGCTCGGGCAGGTCTTCCAGCACGGCCATGTGCGAAGACACCATGTCCAGGTGCGCACCCAGCGCCATGGTCTGGCTCTGGTAGACGGCGCGGCGGAAGAAGCGCACCGCCTGCTGCGGCTTGGAGGCGACGGTGCGCGCAAATTCGTAGGTCACCTTCAGCAGATCGGCGTCGGGAACGCTGCGGTTGACCATGCCGATGCGCTCGGCCTCCTCGGCGCCGACCACGCGACCCGACCAGAACAGCTCGAGCGCGCGCGCCGTGCCGATCAGGCGCGGCAGAAACCACGAGCCGGCGTCGCCGGCGATGAGGCCGATGTTGATGTAGGTCTCGGCGAGCGTGGCCGACTGCGCCATGAAGCGCATGTCGCACATCAGCGCCATGTCCAGGCCGGCGCCGCGCGCCGCGCCGTTGATGGCGGCGATGACCGGCTTGTCCATGCGCTCCAGCGCCAGCGGGATGCGGTGCACGTTGCGGTAGAGGAAGTTCTTGCGGTCCAGGCTGTTCATCTCGCTGAACTTGGCCATCTCCTCGAAGTCGCCGCCAGCGCAGAAGGCGCGGCCGGCGCCGGTGACCACCACCACTTTGACACGCTCGTCGGCCTCGGCCGCTTCGAGCGCGGCACGCCAGGCTTCGATCATCGGCAGATCGAAGGCGTTGAGCTGCTCCGGGCGGTTCAGCGTCAGCGTGGCGATGCCGTCGGCGTCGACATCCAGGCGAACCGGCGGCTGGTCGGACATGTTCTGGGGCTCCTTCAGGGCGGCCGCACGATGTGTGCGCCAGACTTTCACGATAACATAACAAGTGTTAGTTTGGCGATCGTGCCACCACTTGAAAGCCCTGAGACATGGACACCAGCCGCAACCGCGAAGTCATCGCCAGCATCAAGCGCGGCTGGAACGAAGACGCCTTCATGCGCGCGCAGGGCCTGAGCGTTCAGGAGCACGCGCCCGGCGAAGTCACGATCTGCCTGGCGCAAGCGGCACCGTCGCAGCGCGGCGGCGGCGCCGGCGGCGACGCGGCGAAGGTGATCAACGGCGGCGTCATCTCGTACATGTGCGACGGCGCGCTCGGCTATTCGATCATCTCGGGCCTGCTGGCGCTGCCCGACGCGCAGACGGTCGACGCGCGCGAGCTGCGCACCTTCACCATCACGCTGACCATGACCTACCTCGACGTGGCGCGCGGCGACCGCTTCGAGGCCCGCGGCCGCGTGCTGCGCCTGGGCCGCGGCACGGCCTTCGCCGAAGGCCAGTTCATCAACGAGGACGGCAAGGTTTGCGCCACCGCGCAGGGCATCTGGCGCGTGCTCTGGCCGCGCGGCTGAAACGGCAGAGCCGCCGCGGCGCCCTGCCCGTAGGGAATGCCGACAAGCGTATATAGTAAGCAACGCTCACTATTTTCCGCCCGTCATTGAACTCGAAGCAGGATTCGCTGGGCTTTCTGCTGGCCAGCGTGGCGCGCCAGATGCGGCACGCGTTCCAGCAGCGGCTGACCGACCCGCAGCTGACGCTGGCGCAGGCGCGAGCGCTCGTCTACGTGGCGCGTCACGAAGGCGTGCGCCAGGTCGAACTCGCCGCCTTGCTGGAAGTGCAGCCGATCACCCTGGCGCGCCTGATCGACCAGCTGGCCCAGGCCGGCCTGGTGGAGCGTCGTGTCGACGCGGGCGACCGCCGTGCCTACCGTATCCACCTGTGCGCCGCAGCCGGCCCGCAGCTGGACACCATCTTCCGCACCAGCGCCGCCGTGCAGGCCGACGCCCTGCGCGGCCTCGCACCCGCGCAGGTCAAGCTGGTCTTCGATGCCCTGCACCGCATGCGCGACAACCTGGGCGCGTCATAGGCTCACCAGCGCTCGCACCGATGAACGAGGACCCGATCGATCCGACCGCCTTGGCGTCGCCTGCCGATAGCGCCTCCGCCGCAAGGACCGGGCGCCGCCGGTTGGTACGCGTCGTCTTCATGGGTCTGCTGCCGCTTCTGGCCGCGGCCGCCCTGCCGACCTGGTACCTGCGCGGCGGCGGCTCCGTGGAAACCGACAATGCCTACGTCAAGTCCGACAAGGTCGCGATCAGCGCCGAGGTGGCCGGCCCGGTGACCGAAGTCCTGGTGCGCGACAACGAGGCCGTCGCGGCCGGACGCGTGCTGTTCCGGCTCAACCCTGCGCCCTACCGCGTGGCCCTGGCCGAGGCCGAAGCCAAGGTCGCCCAGGTGCGCAATGACCTGGCGGCGCTGGCGGCGACCCATCGCCAGAAGCAGGCCGAGATCATCTTGGCGAATACCCGGCTGGCATTCGCACGCCAGGAGCAGCGGCGCCAGGCCGACCTGGTGGCGCGCGGCTTCGTCTCGTCGTCCCGCTTCGACGAAGCCCGACAGTCCAGCGACCTGGCGGCACAGCAGCTGCCCGTGCTCGAACAGGAACTGCAACGCATCGCCGTCAACCTGGGCGGCCGCGTCGACGCGCCGATAGCGCGCCACCCCAGCATGCTGGCGGCGCGTGCCGAACTCGAGCGTGCCCAGCTCGACCTGGCCCGCACAGAAGTACGCGCGGCGCTGCCTGGCGTCGCCAGCCGGCCGCCGCGGCTGGGCCAGTTCGTCAGCGTGGGCAGCGCGGTGATGGCCCTGGTGGTCAGCGCCACGCCCTGGGTCGAGGCCAACTTCAGCGAAACCGACCTCAGCCACTTGCGCGCCGGGCAGCCGGCCGAGATCCGCGTCGACACCTACCCCGGCCTGGTCTGGCATGGCACGGTGGACAGCCTCAGCCCGGCCACCGGGGCCGAGTTCTCGCTGATCCCGGCACAGAACGCTGCCGGCAACTGGGTCAAAGTGGTGCAACGCGTGCCGGTGCGCATCCAGCTCGACAGCGCCGCGGAGCAACCTCCGCTGCGCGCCGGTCTGAGCGCCGTGGTCACGGTCCGTACCGGGCAGCGCCGGCAGTTGCTCGGCCTGGCCTGGCCGCGTCAGTGAACTCGGCCGCCGCGGCCCCCCTGGCGTGAGCAGCGCCGGCAACCCGCCCGTCGCCCATCCCGGCCTGGTCACGGTCTCGGTGATGCTGGCCACCATCATGCAAGCGGTGGACACGACCATCGCCAATGTCGCGCTGCCGCACATGCAGAGCGCGATGGGTGCGACGCAGGACCAGATTTCCTGGGTGCTCACGTCCTACATCGTGGCGGCGGCGATCTTCATGCTGCTCACCGGTTTCCTGTCCGCGCGGCTGGGGCGCAAGCGCTTGTTCATGTGGTCGGTGGTCGGCTTCACCATCGCGTCGATGTTGTGCGGGGCGGCGCAGAGCCTGACGCAGCTGGTGGCCTTCCGCCTGCTGCAGGGCGTGTTCGGCGCCTGCCTGGTGCCGCTGTCGCAGGCCGTGCTGCTGGACAGCCACCCGCGCGAACGCCACGCCTCGGCGATGGCGCTGTGGGGCGTCGGGGTGATGGTCGGGCCCATCCTCGGCCCGACGCTCGGCGGCTGGCTGACCGAGCACCTGAGCTGGCGCTGGGTGTTCTACATCAACCTGCCGGTCGGCATCCTGGCCTGGCTGGGACTGGCCGCCTTCGTGCAGGAGACGCCGCTGGACCGCGGGCGGCGCTTCGACGGCCTGGGCTTCGGGCTGCTGGTGCTGGCCATCGGCGCCTTCCAGATGATGCTGGACCGCGGCGAGTCGCAGGGCTGGTTCGACAGTGCCGAGATCGTCGTCGAGGCACTCCTGGCTGCGCTGGCGCTGTACCTGTTCGTGGTTCACATGTTCACCCACGATCGCCCGTTCATCGAGCCGCGCCTGTTCACCGACCGCAATTACAGCGTCGGCCTGTTGCTGATGTTCTTCATGGGCGCGATCCTGTTCAGCACCATGGCCCTGTTGCCGCCCTTCCTGCATGGCCTGCTGGGCTACCCGGTGATCGACGTCGGCACGCTGCTGGTGCCACGCGGCGTGGGCACGATGGCGGCGATGTTCGCCGTCGGCCGCATCGGCCCGCGCATCGACCTGCGCTGGCAGATCCTGCTCGGCATGGTGCTGACCGCCCTGGCCATGCACGAGATGACGCAGTTCAGCCTCGACACCAGCGCCTGGGACGTCACCCGCACCGGCATCGTCCAGGGCCTGGGCCTGGGCTTCGTCTTCGTGCCGCTGTCGACGGTGGCCTTCTCGACCCTGGCGCCGCGCTTTCGCAACGAGGGCGCGGCGCTGTTCAGCCTGATCCGCAACATCGGCGCCAGCATCGGTATCTCGGCCATGGTGGCGCTGCTGGCGCAGAACACCCAGGCCGGGCACGCGGCGCTGGCCGAATTCATCCACCCCTTCAGCCTGGCACTGCGCCAGGCGGTCGAGGTCGGGGCGCACGACCTGTCCAGTGCCGCCGGCCTGCAAAGGCTCGACGCCGAGGTCGGCCGCCAGGCGGCGATGCTGGCCTACCTGCAGGACTTCAGCCTCATGATGTGGGTGGCGCTGCTGGGCATCCCCTGGATCGCGCTGCTGCGCAAGCCGGCCTCGCCGGTGGCCGCCGCTGCGTCGCCGGCGCTGGCGGATTGAGGGAACGGCAGACGGACAGCTCGCCCCTGCGGCATCGATCCGCCGCGCCGCCGTTTCAGGTCATTGCCCCGGCCGAGCATCGTGGATGGCCGCAACCGGCCCGGATCACGAAAGGCAGTCTCCCTCGCGCTCGAGCGCCTTCGCTTTTGCCCCTCGGGTTCTCTCGCTTGACGCTGGAATCAACCGCCACTAGGATGGACTGATAGGGGAACATATGTTCCGATATAAGAACTATGAAGGAGACACACCACCGTGCAGTCGTCGTTCGCGCAGGTCAGGTTTGCCGCCCCACGGCGCAGCGAAGTGGCGCCCATGGCGTTGGAGCGGGTGCTGCGGACGCTGCGATTGCTCGCCGATAAGCCGGACGGGCTGACGCTGTCGCAACTGATGGCGCAGATCGAGGCGCCGAAGACCAGCGTGCATTCGCTGCTGCAAGGCTTGGCTGCAGCAGCTTACGTGCAGCGACACGATTCACTCTACCGGCTCGGCCCAGAATCCTTTGTACTCGGCGCGGCGCTCGTTGCGGCCCGCTCACTGACCATCGTGGCCACCCCGTATCTGCGCGAAGCACGCGCGCTGTCCGGCGAGACGGTACTGCTCGCGGTCATCGACCGGATCTCGGGCAGGTTGACGTACACCCAGATCCTGGAGAGCCACAAGCCGGTGCGCTATGCCGTGCCAGTGGGCACCACGCGCCCGCTCTTCGCGACCTCGGCCGGCCGCGTGCTGCTCGCATTTCAGGATGAGGGTTGGCAACGCGAATACCTGAAGACTGCCGACCTGCGGGCGCTGACCGACAAGACGGTGACCGACCGTCGCCAACTGGCCAAGATCATCGAACGCATACGCACGACCGGCCATGGCGTGACCATCGGCGAGGTCACGCCCGACGTGGCCGGCTTTGCTGCGCCCATCTTCGAACCCAACGGTCAGGTGAATGCCGCCGTCATCATCGCCGCCCCCATCGAACGGGGGCGCGCCGTGGCGGAGCGGCTCACCGGCATCGTGATCCAGATCGCCGCGCAACTGTCGCAAGCCCTCGGTTGCCGCGCAGAGCGTCTTCCCACTCCCCAGCCATTGAACGGAAAGCGATGAGCAACGAACTGCTGTATGAGGTCAGCGATGGTATCGCTGTCATCACCATCAACCGCCCGGAGCGCAAGAACGCCATCAACCGCGCCGTGCGTCAGGCCCTCTTCGATGTCTGGCCGCGCTTCGAGGCGGACGATTCGGCGCAGATTGCCATCCTCACCGGCGCAGGGGACACGTTCTGCGCCGGCATGGACCTGGTCGAGGCCGCCGACACGGTGCTGCGCATCCCGCCCAAGAACTTCATGCCCGTGCTGGGCGACAACATCGAAGTCAGCAAGCCCGTGATCGCCGCCGTGCAGGGATATGCCTACGCCGGTGGCTGGCTCCTGGCGCAGATGTGCGACCTGTGCGTGGCCGATGAGACGGCCAAGTTCGCCATCACCGAAGGCCGTGTCGGCCGCGGCATGCCCTGGGCGTCGCCGGTGATCCACATGCTGCCGCAGCGCATCCTCATGGAAGTGGCCATGACCTGCGACCCGCTGAGCGCGCAGCGCGCCTACGAACTGGGCTACGTCAACCGCGTCGTGCCCAAGGGCGAGGCGCTGAAAGGTGCCAAGGAACTGGCCGCACGCATCCTGGTCAATGCGCCGCTCACCGTGCGCGGCGCCAAGGAGATGGTGCGCATGGCCACCGAAATGGGCCGTACAGCCGCGCTGCGTGCATCGCACCGCGCCTTCGACGCCGTGTACCTGAGTGAGGACGCGATCGAAGGGCCGCGTTCGTTCCGCGAAAAGCGCAAACCGCAATGGAAGGGGCAATGACATGAGCATCCGTTTTGCAACCGTTTCGGCAACCGCATCCTCGAGCGCATCTGCAGGCTCGGTTCTGATGGCAGTCGCCAAACCGTCGCAGCGGGATCTGCGCTTCACCCGCGCCCTGGCACTAAAAAACGCTGCATGGACCTTCGACGCCGTGCCCGCCGACGCGCGCACGCTCGTTCGCCATTGTCTGCTGGACTGGATCGCTGTCACTTTGGCCGGCGCGCAGGAGCCGGTGACGCACATGCTGGCGGAGGAAGCGCGTGAGCAAGGGGGTTTCCCTCAAGCCACGGTCGTCGGCCATGGCTTCGCCGCCAGCAGCCGCCAGGCCGCGCTGATCAACGGGGCCGCATCGCACGCGCTCGATTTCGACGATGTCAACATGTCGTTCACGGGGCATCCGAGTGTGGTGCTGGTGCCGGCCTTGCTGGCATTGGCCGAAGCGCGCGGCGACAGCGGTGCGGCGTTCATGACGGCCTTCGTCGCCGGCTACGAGACGTTGTGCCGCATCGGTGCGGCCGTGTCTCCGGGGCACTACGCACTGGGCTTCCACAGCACCGGCACCATCGGCACATTCGGCGCGGCCGCAGCCTGCGCCCGCCTGCTGCAGCTCGATGCGGACGACACCGCCGATGCCTTGGGCATTGCGGCCACGCAGGCCGCGGGATTGAAGGCGATGTTCGGCTCGATGTGCAAGCCCTTGCACGCCGGCAAGGCCAGCGCCGACGGCATGATGGCCGCACAGCTGGCAGCACGCGGCTTCACCGGCCGCAGCGACGCCATCGAAGCCCTGCAGGGCTTCGCCGCCACACACGGCCCCGACTTCGACCCCGCCGCCGGGCTGCGGGAGCCAGCCCGCGGGTTGTACCTGCGCGACAACCTGTTCAAGTATCACGCGGCCTGTTACGGCACGCACGCGGCCATCGAAGCCGCGCGCCACCTGCGCGAAACGCACGGTCTCGAGGAGAACCACGTCCGGCGAGTCACCGTGCATGTGTCGGCGGGCAGCGAGGGGGTGTGCAACATTCCCGCGCCGCGCACCGGGCTGGAAGCCAAGTTCAGTCTGCGTCATGTCGTGGCCATGGCCCTGGCGGGCTTGGACACCGCCAACCTGGCCAGCTACAGCGACGAGTCGACGAACGAGCCGGCGCTGACCGGGCTGCGTGATCGGGTGCAGGTGGAACTGGTCCGCGCATGCGGCGCCTTGACGCAGGCCGAGGTGGTCATCGAAACCGTCGACGGCTCGATCTTGCGTCGGCGCCACGACTGCGGCGTCCCGGCGACGGACCTGGACGCGCAGGGGGCGAGGCTGAAGAACAAGTTTCGCGCCATCGCACACCCCTTGCTGGACCCAGAGTCGAGCGACGAGGTGCTGCACTTGATCGATCGCCTCGAGGACCTTCCAGATCTGTCGCCGCTGGCGGGCCTGCTGGCATGCCAGCCGGTGCGCGTCCCGCGTCACTGACGTCAGCCAGGACGATGACCCCATGAACTTCCTCTCCGAAGAGCAACAGGCCTGGAAGGACTCGGCCCGCCGCTGGGTGGATCGCGACATCGGCCGCGAGTACATCCGCAAGTGCGACATGGACCGGGCCTTCCCTTTCGAAGCCTACGAGAAGGCCGCCAAACTCGGCTTCCACAGCCTGCTCGTGCCCGAGGCCGACGGTGGCGATGGCGGCGACGTGTTCTCCTATGCGCTGCTGTGCGAGGCGCTGTCCTGCTACGGCGTGGACTTCTCGGTGGCCATTGCCGGCGGCATCTTCACCGCGATGAACCTGTCGCTGCATGGCACCGAAGACCAGAAGCAGCGCTTCCTCAAGCCATTCATGCGCGGCGAGATCCGCTTCCCGATCTCCATGTCCGAACCCAACGCCGGGTCGGACGTGGCGAACGTGCAGACCCGCGCCGAGCGCGTCGGCGACGATTACGTCGTCAACGGCCAGAAGCTGTGGTGCAGCGGCGCCAGCAACCGCGGCGCCGTCATCCTGATGCTGGTGCGCACCGCCAACACCCCGGATAAGCGTGATGGCCTGTCGGTGCTGATCGTGCCCAACGACCTGCCGGGCCTGACCATCCGCCCATTGCAGACGCTGGCCCGCCGCTCCGTCGTGACCACGGAGATCTTCCTCGACAACGTGCATGTGCCGGCAGCCAACATGCTGGGCGCGCCCGGCGAGGGCTTCAAGATCATCGCCGGCGAACATCTGGCGCTGGAGCGCATTGCGGTTGCGGCCAGCTATGTCGGCAATGCACAGGGCGCCGTCGACGACGCCCTGGCCTACGCACAGCAGCGGGTGCAGTTCGGCAAGCCGATCTACGAGTTTCAGGTCATCCGCCACATGCTGGCCGATATGCAGACGCAAACCGACGCAGCCCGGCTGATCACTTACCGCGCCGCCGACCTCGCCGCGCGTGGCCTGCCCTGCCGCAAGGAAGTGGCGATGGCCAAACTGTTCGCGTCCGAGACCCTGCAGACCGTGACCCGCCAGGGCATGCAGATCCTGGGTGGCTACGGCATGACGCCCGAGGGCGACATGGAGCGTTACTTCCGCGAGGGCATGCAATCCACGGTGGGTGGCGG
>DAIMFR010000078.1:14107-21564 GCA_036724445.1 Rubrivivax sp.
AGGGCGACATGGAGCGTTACTTCCGCGAGGGCATGCAATCCACGGTGGGTGGCGGTACGTCGCAGATCCAGCGCACGATCATCGCGCAAGAGATGAGGGTCTGACGTGGGCGGCCCGACGAGCAGCGAGCCGGCCGTGCCGGCCGTGGCGGCCATGGCCGCCACCGTGGTGCTGGTCCGCGACGGCCCGCAGGGGCTCGAGACGCTGATGGTGGTTCGGCACCACGAGATCGACTTCGCCCGCGGTGCTGCGGTATTCCCCGGGGGCAAGATATCGGCCTCGGACACCGACCCGCGCATCGCCGGACGCGCCCGTGGCGGCCCCCTGCCGGGCGAGCCGCAGTTTGCGCTGCGCGTGGCCGCGGTCCGCGAGACCTTCGAGGAAAGCGGCCTGCTGCTGGCCCGCCATGGCGGCGCCATGGTTGACGGCACGCGGCGCGCCGCCCTGCACCAGCGTTGGCAGGAGCGGGTGGCCGCCGGCGGCAATGCCTTCGTCGACATGGTCTGCGAAGAAGACCTGGAACTGGCGCTGGAGCAGCTGGTGCCCTATGCCCACTGGGTGACGCCCGAAGTCTCGCCCAAGCGCTTCGACACCCACTTCTTCATCGCCGCAGCGCCGGCTGGCCAAGTGGCACAGCACGATGGCTCGGAGGCGGTGGACTCGTTCTGGATACGCCCGGCCGATGCGTTGGACGAATGCGCGCAGCGCCGCCGCACCATCATCTACCCGACCTTGTGCAACCTGGCCCTGCTGGCGCACACGGGCGACGTGGCCGGCGCCGTGCAAGCCGCGCGTTCACGGCCGCTGCGGCGCATCCAGCCGACGCTGGGCAAGCGCGCAGACGGCAAGCTGATCCCGGTGCTGGCACCGGATTGCGGCTATCCCGAGCTGAGCCCGGACCTGATGAACCTGGTCGCCCGTTGACCGCCACACACAAAGCAAGACCCATGGAAATCCTCGGCATCGGCCTGCACTTTGAAGACCTGCCTCTGGGCCGTCAGTTCCGCACCGTGGGCCGCACGGTCACCGAAACCGACATCGTCAACTTCTGCACCTGCACCGGCATGACCGAGGTGCTGTTCACCGATCTCGAGTTCCTGCGCACCGAGTCGGACATCAAGGGCCGCGTCGCCCCTGGCGCCCTCGCCTACACCTTCGCCGAAGGCCTGCTGGTGCACGCGACCATGCAGCACACCGGCTTCGCTTTCCTCGAGATGGACCTGAAGGTGCACAACCCGGTGTTCGCCGGTGACACCCTGCACGTCGAGTGCGAGGTGATCGAGGCGCGGCTGAGCAAGAGCCGTCCCGGCCGCGGCCTGGTGCGCACGCGCAACCGCATCGTCAAGCACGACGGCACGCTGGCCATCACCTACACGCCGATGCGCATGATCAAGTGCCGCGACAAGGCGGTCGGCTGAGGGGCCCGCAGCACATGCAAGCCTATGCCCTGAACGACGAGCAGCGCGAGATCCAGGCTCTGGTGCGGCGCCTGGCACGCGACAAGGTGGCGGCGCGCGCCGCCGACATCGACCGCAGCGCCGAGTATCCGCAGGACATGTTCGAGCTGCTGCGCGAAGTCGGCCTGTTCACGATCCCGTTCCCAAAGGAATACGGCGGCACCGGCAGCATGCTGTCGGCCGCCCTGGCCGTGGAGGAACTGGGCCGCGTCTGCTACAACACCGCCTACCTGCTGATCGTGCAGTGGGTGCCGTTCGGCGCCATCCTCGCCGCCGGCAACGACGAGCAGAAGCAGCGCCTGCTCGGCCCGCTGGCTGCCGGCGAACTGCGCGGCGCGTTTTCCACCACCGAGCCGCAAAGCGGCAGCGACGTCGCCGGCATCCGCACCCGCGCGCGGCGCTGCGATGGCGGCTACCGCATCAGCGGCTCGAAGATCTGGTGCACCAACTCGCACATCGCCGACTTCGTGCTCGTGGCCGCCAAGACCGGTGACGACGACAGCGCACGCGCCATCAACCTGTTCATCGTCGAGCGCGGCAGCAAGGGCTTCACCGTCGGCCGCCACGAAGACAAGATGGGCGCGCGCGGCGTGCCTTCGTGCCCGCTGTTCCTCGACGAGGTGTTCGTGCCCGAAGCCAACCGCATCGGCGAGGACGGGCGCGGCTTCAAGGACGTGATGGAGGCTTTCAACAAGAGCCGCCCGCTGATCGGCGCGCGCGGCGTCGGCCTGGCGCAGGGCGCCATCGACCACAGCATCGAGTTCGTGAAGAACCGCATCACCTGGGGCCGCAAGGTCAGCGAGAACCAGGGCATCCGCTGGATGCTGGCCGACATGGCGATGCAGACCGAGGCCGCGCGCCAGCTGGTGTACCGCTCGGCGGCGGTGGTGGACAGCGGCGCATCGGGCATCGAGCTGGCGCCGATCGCGGCCATGGCCAAGTGTTTCGCCAGCGACACCGCGATGCGCGTGGCGACCGACGCAGTGCAGCTGCTCGGCGCCGCGGGCATTTCGGCCGACACGCCGATCAACCGCTACTTCCGCGACGCCAAGGTGCTGCAGATCATCGAAGGCACGAACCAGATCCAGCGCAACATCATCGGCGACAGCCTGCTCGGGCGCGCGGCGCGCTGATCGCTGCCGCCATCACCGACCCCTGCGAGGCCCGCATGAGCACCCACACCCCAGCTGCCGGCACCGCGCCGGCCGCCATCCTCATCGAGCGGCGCGAAGGCGTGGCCATCGTCACCCTGAACCGCCCGCGCGAACGCAATCCACTCGGGCTGGGCTTCCCCGACCAGATGCTGGGCGTGCTGCAGCAACTCGACGACGATCTCGGCCTGCACGCCGTGGTGCTGACCGGCGCCGGCAACGTGTTCTGCGCCGGCGCCGAGCTGGGCCAGGTCGTCAACCCCGACGGTGTCGACGCCGAGCTGCAGTTCCGCTTCATCCGCGGCCTGCACAAGGTGGTGCAGCGCATCCGCGAGCTGGAGCTGCCGGTGATTGCCGCGGTCAATGGCGCTGCGGTCGGTGGCGGCGCGGCGCTGGCAATGGCCTGCGACATTGCCGTGGCCTCGGACAAGGCGCGCTACTTCTTCGCCTTCGGCCGCCTGGGCGCCGCGGCCTGCGACATGGGCAGTTCTTACCTGTTGCCGCGCATCGTCGGCAGCGTGCGCGCCCGGCACTGGCTGCTCACCGGCGCCAGCGTCGAGGCCGAGGCCGGGCGCGCCGCGGGCCTCTTCGTCGACGTCGTTCCCGGCGAACACCTGCTGGACGCGGCACTGGCCATCGCCGCGTCGATCAAGCAGGCGACACCACGCCGCGCCGGTGCGGCCAGCAAGCTGGCCATCGCCCGCGGCGAGGACACCGACCTGCAGTCCTGCCTGAGCTACGAGGCCTACGTGCAGAACTACCTGTTCTCCACCGACGACCACAAGAGCAGGCTGCGCGCGCTGATGGAGCAGCAGAAGCGCAAGTAGGGCCAGGGCAGGCGGGCCGGCCGAAGTTCAGCCGGCGCTCGGCGGCGCCGCGCCGTCGACGCTGATGCCGCGCGCCAGCAGGTCGTCGATCTGCGCCGGGCTCAACCCGGCCTCGCGCAGCAGCGCCACGCTGTGCTCGCCCAGCCGCGGGGCCTGGCGCTGCGGCAGCGGTGCCGTGGCCGACCAGCGCGTGGGCACGGCCATGGTGCGGATCGCGCCCTCGCTCGGATGTTCGACGTCCTGGAAGAAGCCCACGGCGTCGAGGTGCGGGTCGTGCAGCAGCGAATCGGGCGTGTGCATCGCCATTGCCGGGATGCCGGCCGCGTCGAACAGGCGCAGCCATTCGGCGCTGCTGCGCGCGGCCAGTTCGGCGGCAAAAAGATCGTTCAGCTCGCCCACATGCCGGGCCACGCCGGCCTGGTCGGCGAAGCGCGCTTCGGCCTTCAGCTCGGGCCGGCCGATGATGTCGAAGAAGGCGTGCCAGTGCGCCGGCGCATAGGCCGTGGCGCCGAGGTGGCCGTCCAGCGTCTTGAACGGCCGCCGCGCGAAGATGCGCGGGTAGCCGGTGCCGCCGATCGGCGGCCTGAAGCTCTGGCCGTACAGGTGCGGCGTCATCGTGAACTGCACCATGCTCTCGAACATCGGCACCTCGACCATCTGGCCCTGGCCGCTGCGTTCGCGGTGCAGCAGCGCGGCCAGCAGGGCATAGGTGGCCACCAGGCCGACACCCTGGTCGGCGATCCAGCCCGGCGCATACTGCGGCCCGCCCTGCGGTGCGGCCTGCGCAGCCAGCGCGGCCATGCCGCAGCCGGCCTGGATCAGGTCGTCGAGCGCGGCGCGTTCCGCATAGGGCCCATCCTGGCCGAAGCCGACCAAGGCGCAATAGACGAGCTTGGGGTTGACGCCGGCCAGCACCTCGTAGCCCAGGCCCAGGCGTTCCATGGCCTTCGGGCGCACGTTGCACACCATCGCGTCGGCGCTGCGCACCAACTGCAGCAGCGCGTCGCGGCCTTCGGCGTCCTTCAGGTCGAGCACGACGCTGCGCTTGCTGCGGTTGAGCTGCAGAAACAGCGACGACATGCCGGCGTGGCGGCCCGGCGCGTTGTGGCGCGTCAGGTCGCCCTGCGGCGGCTCGATCTTGATCACGTCGGCACCCAGGTCACCCAGGGTCTGGGTGGCGTAGGGGCCCATCGCGACGCTGGTCAGGTCGAGGATGCGCAGGCCGGCGAGCGGGCCCTTGGGTTCGACCTTGACCGGCATTTCAATCAGGCGTGATCGACGCCACCACCGCGCTGCGCTCCACCGTCTGCCCGGCCTGGCAGGTGACCGAGGCCACCGTGCCCGCGCACTCGGCAACGATGCGCATCTCCATCTTCATCGACTCGAGGATCGCCACCACGGCGCCCTTTTCCACGCGGTCGCCGGGCGCCACGTTGACCTTCAGGATCAGGCCCATCATCGGCGCCTTCAGTTCGCCGCTGGCCTGGGCCGAGGTGCTGATGTAGGACAGGTAGGGCACCACCTTCAGGCTGTGTGAACCGCGGCGGTCGTGCAGGTACAGCATGTCGCCGTCGCGGTGCAGGCGCACGGTCTCGCGATGGGTGTCGGTGACCGCCAGGTAGCTGCCGGCGTCGCCAGCCGGCGCCAGCCGCACCGGCACCCGGGCGTCGTTCACGCCCACCAGCATGCTGCCGTCGGCGCGCAAGGGGCCGAAGCGGATCTCGGCGCTGACGCCGTCGCTCGTTTCGACGTGCAGGCTGGGGATCGGCGCCAGGCTTTCGCCGCCGACGCTCATCTGCCAGCCGCTGCTGTGCCAGCGGCTCCAGGGGCTGCGCGATTCGACCTGGCGCTGCAACTGCAGCCAGTGGCAGGCGGCCACGGCCAGGGTCTGGGTGTCGTGCAGCGCGTCGCCCAGCGACCAGCCGGCGATCTGCTCGTCGATCAGCCGCGTGTGGAAGGTGGCGGTGCGGGTCTCGGGCAGGTCGATCAGGCGGCGCAGGAAGCTGCGGTTGGTGGTGACGCCGAAGACCACGGTGTCCTCGAGCGCCAGTGACAGCCGGTCCAGCGCTTCGTCGCGCGTCGGCGCATGCGTGATCAGCTTGGCCAGCATCGAGTCGTAGTAGGGCGTGACCTCCATGCCGCTTTCGATGCCGGTCTCGACGCGCACGCCCAGGTCGGGGAAACGCACCTGCGACAGCTTGCCGGTGGACGGCAGGAAGCCCGCCGCCGGGTCCTCGGCGCAGATGCGCGCCTCGACGGCATGGCCGTGGATGCGCACATCGCCCTGCTGCACAGGCAAGCCTTCGCCGCTGGCGATGCGCAGCATGATCTCGACGATGTCCAGGCCCGTCACCATTTCCGTCACCGGGTGCTCGACCTGCAGGCGCGGATTGACCTCGAGGAAGTGGTACTCGTCGGCACCGACGATGAACTCGACCGTGCCCACGCCGCGGTACTTGAGCCGTTCGCCCAGCCGCACCGCATCGGCGGCCATGCTGTCGCGCATCCTGGCGCTGAGGTTGGCCGCGGGCGCCTCCTCGATCACCTTCTGGTGGCGCCGCTGCAGCGTGCATTCGCGCTCGAACAGGTGGATCACCCTGCCCTGGCCATCGCCGGCGATCTGGATCTCGATGTGGCGGCCGTGGCGGATCAGCTTCTCGACGATCAGGCCGGCGTCGCCGAACGAGTTCTTGGCCTCGCGCATCGCGGACTCGATCTCCTGCTCCAGCCCCTCCAGGCTGGTGATGCCGCGCATGCCCTTGCCGCCGCCACCGGCCGCGGCCTTCAGCATCACCGGCAGGCCGACTGCACGCACCGACGCGGCGATCGCGGCCGGGTCGACGCTCGGTGCCTCGCTGCCCGGCACGATCGGCACCTTGGCAGCCTTGGCCTCGCGCTTGGCCGCGGCCTTGTCGCCCAGGCGTTCGATCACGTCGGCGGTCGGGCCGATGAACACCAGGCCCGCCGCTTCGACGGCGCGCGCGAATGCGGCGTTTTCGGCCAGGAAGCCGAATCCCGGATGGATGGCTTCGGCCCCGACGGATTTTGCGGCGGCGATCACCGCGTCGATGCGCAAATAGCTTTCGGAGGCCGGCGCGCCGCCGATCTCCACCGATTCGCCGATCTGCCGCACATGCAGCCCGTCGCGGTCGGCGCTGGAATGAACACCGGCCACCGCCACGCCCAACCGTCGGCAGGTGCGGGCGATGCGGCAGGCGATCTCGCCACGATTCGCTATCAGAATTTTCTTGAACACGGCGTCGATTCCCAGTTCACATCCGGAACACGCCAAAGCGCGAAGGCAGCGCCGGCACGCGGCCCGCCAGGTCGAGCAGCAGCGCCATCACGTCGCGCGTTTCGGCCGGCTCGATCACCATGTCGCACCAGGTGTTGCGCGCAAAGTTGTAGGCGTTGGCGAAGTCCTCGAAGGTCTTGCGCACCGGTGCCTTGTAGGCCTCGCGCTGCGCGTCGGTCCAGCTCGTGCCGTCGCGCTTGTGCTGGTCGTCCTTGACCATGGCCAGTGTCGTGGCCGCCTGGTCCGGGCCCATGATCGCGGCGCGGCCGTTGGGCCACATGATCAGCGCGTTGGGCTTGAACGGGCGGCCGCACATCGCCAGGTAGCCCGCGCCGTAGGAGCCGCCGATGATCAGCGTGTACTTGGCGACGTTGGCGCAGGTCATGGCCGTGATCATCTTCGCGCCGTGCTTGGCGATGCCGGCCTCCTCGGCTTCGCGCCCGACCATGAAGCCGTTGATGTCGGCCATGAACAGCAGCGGGATGTCGCGTTGGCAGCACAGCTCGATGAACTGCGTCGCCTTCATCGCGCTTTCGGAGAACAGCACGCCGTTGTTGCACAGGATGCCGACCTCGAAACCCTTGATGCGGGCAAAGCCGGTGATCAGCGTGTCGCCGTAGTCGGGCTTGAACTCGTGCAGGTCGCTGCCGTCGATCAGGCGCAGCACGATCTCGCGGTTGTTGGTGGGGATGCGCGGGTCGGCGCTGATGATGGCGTTGATCTCCGC
>DAIMFR010000079.1:0-20983 GCA_036724445.1 Rubrivivax sp.
AGCGAGGATATAGCGACATGTTTATTTTGGCTACACCCTCTCAGAGCCTGTGAAGCATTCCGGCGCGTCCGAGCGGGCGTCCGAAACGGTGTCGATCTAGGCGCAAAGCGCAGTCGTAGCTCGGGCTACGGCGAGCATTTGCAACGACGAGCGGCGCCGTTTCGGGCGCACGAGCGGGCGTGGCGGAATGCTTCACAGGCTCTCAGGCCTCGGCCGCGCCGGAACGCGAGTCGAAAGCGCCGCTCGCCAGCAGCGCCGCGAAGTCGGCTTCGGTGTCCAGGTCGAGCAGCGTGCCCGGATCGTCGACATCGACCCCCACCGCCGGATAGCGCGCGACGATGCGGCGTGCGCCCTCGTCGCCGCTGAGCATCATCAGCTCGGAGTAGAGCTCGGCGGCAAAGCCCACCGGATGGCCGCGCCGCCCGTGGTACTGCGCATAGGCCACAGGATGGTGCTCGAGCGCCGCGGCCACCGCCAGCATCGTCGCCGGCCGCACCATCGGCATGTCGCCGGGCAGCAGCAGCCAGCCGGGGGCGTCGGCACGTGCGGCGATGCCGGCGGCGATCGAATGGCCCATGCCGAGCGCGGCCAGCGCTTCCGGCACGATGACCACGTCGCGCGCGGCCACCACCTGGGCGGCGCCGGCGGCCAGCGCCTGCGTCGTGACGACGACCACCGGCAGATGGCTCTCGAGCGCGTTGTGCAGCGTGCGGCCGAGCACGCTCAGGCCCCCGAGACTCTGTTCGAGCTTGTGCGCCGGACCCTTGAATCGACTGCCCTTCCCTGCGGCCAGCACTACGACGGTCGGACGGGACTGCATGCCCTGTACCTTTCGAGGTAAGTCTGGTGATGGCGCGCACTGCGGCGCGCTTGATGGCTCAAGCATGGCCGCGCCGCGGCGGCGCAGATAGTGGGAGCTTCACTTAGGGCCTTTCACGTAAGGGATCGACCGGCCGCGGTGTCGCGCGAGCGTCATACTTCTCCGATGGACAAGAACCTGGCCGATCTGCGCAAGAGCTACGAGCGCGATGCGCTCGACGAAGAGGCTTCGGCCGCTGACCCTTTGCAACAATTCGAGTCGTGGCTGCAACAGGCGCTGGATGCGCAACTGCCCGAGCCGAACGCGATGACGCTGGCCACCGTGGGCCCCGACGGCCGGCCGTCGACGCGCATCGTGCTGCTCAAGGGCTTGGACGCGCGCGGCATCGTCTGGTACAGCAACTATCAAAGCCGCAAGGGCCGCGAGCTGGCGGCCAACCCGCAGGCGGCGCTGCAGTTCCACTGGGTCGAGCTGGAACGCGTGGTGCGCATCGAAGGCCGCGTCACCCAGGTCGAGGCCGAGCTGTCCGATGCCTACTACGCCAGCCGGCCGCTCGATTCGCGCATCGGCGCCTGGGCCTCGCCGCAGAGCGAGGTCATCGCCTCGCGCGCGCTGCTGGTCGGCAATGCAGCCAAGTTCGGCCTGAAGTTCGCGCTGAACCCGCCGCGCCCGCCGCACTGGGGCGGCTACCGGCTGGCGCCCGACACCTGGGAGTTCTGGCAGGGCCGCAAGAGCCGGCTGCACGACCGGCTGCGCTACCGTCTGCAAGTTGGCCTGCAGGGTGGGCCGCAGCACGGCAACTGGCTGCGCGAACGGCTGGCGCCGTAGCGCTGGCGCCGCGCCTTCGCACTCAGGCCTGCACTCAGGCCTGCACTCAGGCCTGCACTCAGGCCTTCAGGCGGGCCTGGAAGGTCTTGCGGAATTTCTGCAGCTTCGGTGCGACCACCGCCGCGCAATAGCCCTGGTGCGGGTTCTTGTCGAAGTAGCGCTGGTGGTAGTCCTCGGCGCGCCAGTAGTTGTAGACGCTGTGCAGCTCGGTGACCACGCGGCCGCCCAGCGCCGCGTTGGCCTCGTCGAGCACTTCGCGCGCCACCGCGCGCTGCGCCTCGTCGTGCAGGTAGATGCCCGAGCGGTACTGCGTGCCGACATCGGCGCCCTGGCGGTTCAGCGTGGTCGGGTCGTGGATCGTGAAGAAGATCTCGAGCAGCTCGCGCAGGCCGATGCGCTGGTTGTCGAACTCCAGGCGCACGACTTCGTTGTGCCCGGTGTCGCCGCTGCACACCTGCTGGTAGCTCGGCTTCGGCGTGTGGCCGTTGCTGTAGCCGGACTCGACCGCACGCACGCCGTCGACCTGCTGGAACACCGCCTCGGTGCACCAGAAGCAGCCGCCGCCGAGTGTGATCGTTTCGATGGCCATCTGGTCCTCCGTTCGTGGCGGCCGCCTGTGCGCGCCCTCAACTCGCCGACAAGCTCAGCTGCGCCTGCGGCACCCATGGGGCATTGGCGGCATTGGCGGCACCGGCTGCGCCGGCAGCACCGGCCGCACTTGCCGCACCGGCCGCACCGGCCGCAGTATCGGCGGCCGGCGCGCGCAGTTGCGGCTCGGTCAGGAACAGCCGCTCGGCGCTCAGGCCCTTGGCGAGCAGCGCATCGCGCACGCTGACGCCGCGCTGCACCGCCAGCTGCCGCGCGGCGCCGTCGCCCACCGGAAGCGCTGCGACCAGCATCGCTTCCATGTCGGCCACCGGGATGTCCTTGGCCATGCCGATGAAGTTGCGCGGCTTGTCGGGCAGCCGCGTGTCGTCATAGATCTGCCGCACCAGCTTCGCGCGCTGCTCGGCGCCCAGCGGCGGCAGCGGCGCGTCCGCGGCGTTGCTGCCGAGCGCGCCGCGGGCGCGCTCGCGCCGCTGCTCGTCGCGCAGCCGCTGCTCGAAGGCGGCCTGCTGCATCGCGCGGCGCTCGCCCACCGGGTCGGCCGTGGCGCTGATGCTCAGCTTGAGCCCCGGCCGATCGTCCAGCGCCTTGGCCACCTTGGACAGCACCTCGTCGCCGCCGGCGGCGAGTTCGGCGGTGCCGGGTTTGAAGTCGACGCTGCTCAGATCCTTGCCGCCGCCGCCGATGACCGAGAACGGCGAGCTGATGATCTTGTGGAACAGGTTGACGACCACCTTCCAGACCAGCGCGCCGAGGTTGAAATGCGGATCGTTGAGCGAGCCGGTCAGCGGGATGTCCAGGTCGATGACGCCGTTCTTGTCCTGCAGCAGCGCGACGATCAGCGGCACCGGCAGCGACGTGGCGTCGGGACTGTCGGTCTTGGCGCCGAAAGTCAGCTGGTTGACGATGATCTGGTTGTTGGCCTGGAGCTTGCCGTCGGCGTCGACCTTGTAGGCCACGTCCATGCTGAGCTTGCCGCGCTCGATCGGATAGCCGGCGTACTTGGACGAATAGGGCGTCAGGCTCGCCAGGTCGACGTCCTGTGCCTTGGCCTTGATGTCCAGCGCCGGCGGCATCACCGTCGGGTTGATCGCGCCGCCGATCTCCAGCAGGCCGGTGCCGGCGATGCGGCCGCTGAACTGCAGCGTCGCCAGGTCGCGCGAGCGGCTGTCGAGGTGGCCGACCGTGCCGTTGAGTTCGCTGAGCTGGGCGCTGTAGTTGGGGCGGATGAACAGGTCGCGGAAGTCGACGCGGCCGTTGCTGAAGGTCGTGGCGTCGACCACCAGATCGATGGGCAGGCGGCTCAGCATCGCCGACGGCGCGCTGAGCTGCGGCGCAGCGGCTGCAGCGGCGGCAGCGGCCGGCGGCGCGCTGGCCGCGGCCGGTGCGGCGGATGCCGCGGTGGGCGCAGCGGCCGAGCCGGCCGGCGGCGCGGCCATCGTCTGCAGGTTGAAGCGCCCTTCCGGGGTGACCTCGACGCGCGAGTAGTAGTCGCTGATGCGCAGCTCGCCGACCTCGAGCAACGGCTTGGCCTCGGGTTGCAGGCGCAGACCGAAGTCGCGCATCGACACCGCGTTCCAGCGCAGCAGTTCGCCGTCGGGCGGCGGCGCGCCGGGCGCAGCGCGCGCCAGCACGCGCAGGTCGGCCAGCAGCACCTCGCCGCGCACCTGCCCGGCCGGCCCGGCCGGCGTCTGCTTCAGATCCACCTGCCCCTGGAAGCCTGCCTCCAGATGCTGCAGCAGCACGGGCAGCGCAGCGCCGAAATACGGCTCGAACACATGCACCGGCAAGCGCTCGGCGCGCAACTGCCCGTTGGCGCCCAGCGGCTGCGGCCAGACGCGGCCGCGCCAGTCGATGCGTGCCGGGGTGCCGTCCTTGGCCTGGGTGGACAGGCTTGCCGCCAGCTGCGTATTCAGCGGCGGCGCACCGGCCACCAGCGGCCAGCTCACGCCCTCGGCCTGCACGCGCACGCCGCTCAGCTCCAGCGGGCCGGCGCGCAGCGCCGCATCGGCCAGGCGCGCGCGTCCGCCGTCGAGCTTGAACTCGCGCAGCGCCAATTGCCAAGGCGCACCAGCCTCCGCGGCCGGCGCGGCCGGAGGTACAGCGCCGGCCGGCGCGGCCGGAGGTGCGGCGTCGCCCGCCGCCGCCTGCGGCACCAGCCAGGCGCTGGCGTTGAGCGCACCGGCCGCATCGCGCTTCAGATCCACGAAGGGCTGCTGCACGCTCAAGGCGCCGACGACGACGCTGCGCTGCAGCAGGTCGGCCTGCACGCCGCTCAGTTCGAGCTTGGCCAGTTGCGCCACCGCCGGCGGCGGGCGCAGGTCGCGCCCCTTGGCCGGCTGCGGCGCCTGCGGCGCGGGCTCCGCCAGGCGCAGATCGTCGACCTGCAGCGCCGGCACGCGCAGCAGCAGCCGCTGCGGCGCCTCGCGCGCCCAGTCGACGGCCGCGGTCGCCGCCATCGTGGCGCTGGCCTGCAGGCGCAGGTGCGGCTGCAGGTAGGCTGCGGCAGCCGCCAGATCCAGGCCTTCGGCGCGCAGCTCGATCTTCGCGTGGCGGTCGGTGAAGGCGCCTTCGGCGTGCAAGCGGCCCGCCGCCCGGCCCTGCGCCGCCAGTTGCGCGTCCAGGCGCAGCGCCGCGTCGGCGGTGAAGGGCCAGCTCAACTGCTGAAGTTGCAGCGAAAGGTCGTCCAGCTGCAGTTCGGCAGCCGGCTGCAGCGACGCGTCGCTCCAGTGCACCTGGGCACCGTTCAACTGCAGCGCACCCAGCTGCACCTGCCATGGCGGCGCTGTGCCGGCCGCTGCAGCCGCCGCGCCCGCTGACGCCGCCGGCACGGCAGCCGCAGCCGAGGTGGCGGGGGCGGAAGCGACAGAAGCGGCGGCAGCGGCGGACGCAGCGGACGCAGCGGAAGCAGCGGAAGCAGCGGAAGCAGCGGAAGCGGCAGAAGCGGCAGCAGCGGTAGAAGCAGCAGTTGGGCGCGGCGCCTGGCCTGCCGCCGCCGCGGCCAGCAGGCGCTGCAGTTGCAGTTCGCCGGAGGCCTCGCGCCGCAGATGCAGCGCCGCGCCATCGATCTGCAGTTCGTCGAGCAGCAGCCGGCGCTGCAGCGGACGCACCTCGGCCAGCCGCAGGCGCAGGTTCTGCCAGGCCAGCAAGGGTGTGCCGTCCGGTGGCGTCAGGCTCAGCTCGCGCAACTCAATCTGGCCCTGCAGACGAAACTGCGGGCCGCCCCCCAGCGGCTGCTCGAAACGCAGGTTCAGGTCGGCCGACAGCGCGCCGCCGGCCGGCTGCAGCGGCAGCCCGGCCGGCGCGTAGGCCCACATCGGGCCGAGCTCCAGCTCTTTGAAGCGGATGTCGAACTCGGAGGCGTGGCCTTCGGCGAAGGGCGTCGAGCGGCCGTGGTTGTCGAACGCGCTGCCGTTGAGCTCGAAAGCCAGCCGCGGCTCGACCTCGACCTGCAGGTCGTCGGGCAGGTTCGACAGGAACGGCAGATCCAGCCTCAGCTTGCGCAATTCGTGGCGGCGCGCCACCGGCTGGTCATCGAAGAGCAGCTCGCCGCCGCTGACGCGCACGTTGAACAGCGCGAAGCGCGCCATCTCGCCCTGCGGCTTGGGCTGCGGCTCGTGCCGCGACAGCCGCTGCAGCACGTCGTCGACGTCGTAGCGGCCCTCGGCCAGCCGCGCCAGGCGCGCGTGCGGCGCGTCGATCTGCAGCGCCTGCACCACCGGCGCCAGCCGCCACAGCGAACGCGCGCTGATGTCGATGAAGATGCGCTCGACCTGCAGCTGCGGCGCGCTCGCGCCCGCCGCGCCGGCGATCGACAGATCGTGCAGGGTCAACGCCAGCGTGTGCGGCACGAAGCGCACTTCGCCGACACGCAATTCGCGCCCGAGAGCTTCCGAGCCGCGGCTTTGCAACTGCCATTTCACCAGCGGCGGCACGCCCAGCCAGGCGGCGAGCCAAAGCAACGCCAGCGACGCCGCCACCCACAAAAGCAGACGCACCGGACGCGACATCCGCGGGGATCTCGGCGCAACCTGCCCTTGTTGTCCTTGTTGTCCTTGTTGTTCTGCCATCTGGACCCGCCCGTCGGACAACCGCCGCGGGCCGTCCCGCCGCGATGCTACGCGCCTTCCAGTGGACTGGGCTCCCAGCCGCGCAGGCGCCAGGCGGCCCCCCAAAAACGAACCCCCTCGAACCTTGCGGTCGAGGGGGCGGGCGGTGATGCCGCCGTCGGGGATCCGGAGAGATGAGGTCCGGGGCCCCTGATGCGCAGAGACTGCGCCATCGCTTGTGCCTGCATTCAGGCAGCCTCAGGCTAAGCCAATTTGCCGCTGCGATCAAGGCCCCGAAGCGCGGGGGCGGAACTATTTATCTACCGGGGGCTGCGGATCCCGTCTGCAACAGCCGCTCGACCGTGTCGGCCACGCGCGCGCTGACCGCGGCGTCCATGGCGATCGGCCGGCCCCACTCGCGCGCCGTCTCGCCGGGCCACTTGTTCGTCGCATCCAGACCGACCTTGCCGCCCAGTCCGCTGACCGGCGAGGCGAAGTCCAGGTAGTCGATCGGCGTGTGCTCGACCAGCGTCATGTCGCGCACCGGGTCCATGCGCGTGGTCAGCGCCCACACCACCTCCTTCCAGTCGCGCACGTCGACGTCGTCGTCGGTGACGATGATGAACTTGGTGTACATGAACTGGCGCAGGAAGCTCCACAACCCGAACATCACGCGCTTGGCATGTCCGGCATAGGCCTTCCTGATGGAGATCACCGCCAGCCGGTAGCTGCAGCCTTCGGGCGGCAGGTAGAAGTCGACGATCTCCGGAAACTGCTTTTGCAGGATCGGCACGAACACTTCGTTCAGCGCCACGCCCAACACCGCCGGCTCGTCCGGCGGCTTGCCGGTGTAGGTGGAGTGGTAGATCGGCTCGCGCCGATGCGTCAGGCGGTCGACCTGAAACACCGGAAACCAGTCCTGCTCGTTGTAGTAGCCGGTGTGGTCGCCGAACGGGCCTTCCAGCGCATATAGATGGCCGCCCTGCTCGCGCAGCGCGACGCCGGCTTCGCTGCGGCCCTGCCAGCCGGCGCTCGCGGTCGGGATGTGGCCTTCGAGCACGATCTCGGCGCTGGCCGGCACCTGCAGCTTCAGTTCGCCCTCGCCGACGGCGCTGGCCACCAGCTCGGTGCGCCGCCCGCGCAGCAGCCCGGCGAACTGGTATTCCGACAGCGTGTCCGGCACCGGCGTCACCGCGCCCAGGATCGTCGCCGGGTCGGCGCCCAGCGCCACCGCGATCGGAAACGGCTGCCCGGCGTTGGCGCGCGCGAAATCGCGGAAATCCAGCGCGCCGCCGCGGTGCGCGAGCCAGCGCATGATCAACTGCCGCGGGCCGATCCGCTGCTGGCGATAGATGCCCAGGTTCTGCCGCAGCCGCGGCGCGGGCACCGACTGCGGGCCGCGCGTGACCACCAGCCCCCAGGTGAGCAGCGGCCCGGCATCGCCGGGCCAGCAGGTCTGCAGCGGCAGCCGGCCCAGATCGACGTCGTCGTGCTCGAACACCACCTCCTGACACGGCGCGCGGCGCTGCACGGCCGGCTTCATGTCCCACAGCGCCTTGGCCATTTGCAGCAGCTTGCCGGCGTCCTTGACGCCGCGCGGCGGCTCCGGCTCCTTCAGGCCGGCGAGCATGCGCCCGACGTCGCGCAGCTCCGCCAGCGACTCGCTGCCCATGCCCAGCGCCACTCGTTCGGGGGTGCCGAACAGGTTCGTCAGGCAGGGGATGTTGTAACCGGCCGGCTTCTCGAACAGCAGCGCCGGGCCCGCGGCTTGCAACACCGCATCGCTGATGGCCGTCATTTCCAGGTGCGGAGACACCGTTTCAGGCACCCGGACGAGCTTCCCGAGCTGCTCCAGCTGGTCGATGAAGTCGCGAAGATCGGCGTAAATCATACGAATTTGTAATTAGAGACTAATTTCTTATTCTTGACTATGTATATCTTCGACTTCAGAATTCGCCAAATATTGACGCCATCTAGGGTTAACCCTTGGACACCGAGCCGGGTTCCTGAGGCGTCGATGGCGGGCAGCTACCGGCCGCACCGGCCGTTGCAGTGGCTGCCGCCCGTCCCGAACGATTATCACTGGCGCCTGAATCTTCGAGCTCGAGGCAGGCGCAAGGGGTCGGCGTCCGGCGCCGGCATCCGCAACCCGAGGATTGCCATGAACAGCTTGCACAAGCTCCGAACTGCGTGCGCATCGCCGATGCGCTCCATCAGCGTCGCCGGACGCGACGTAGGCAACGGCCTGCTCGAAGTCAGCCACAACAGCCTGGCGCTGCTCGGGTTGACCGTGGTGGTGGTGCTGGTCTTCGCCGCCGGCCGCCCCGACCTGCGCCAGCAGACCGAAGCCTGGGCGCTGGACTGGCTGCAGCAGCGCCAGGGCAGCCGCAGCGACGCGGGCGAGCTGCCGCCCGCGATCGCCGCCGAGCCCGACGCCGTGGCGCGAGCCACCGCGGTGCACCCGAGCGAGCTGACCAAACAGCAGGCGGCGCTGGCCAAGTGGATCTCGCGCCGCTACAACGTGGCGCTGGAGCCGGTCGGCCGGCTGGTGCAGGAAGCCTGGGCCATCGGCCACAGCGTCGGCCTCGACCCGACGCTGATCCTGGCCATCGCGGCCATCGAATCGCGCTTCAACCCCTTCGCCCAGAGCGCGATGGGTGCGCAGGGCCTGATGCAGGTGATGACGCGCGTGCACGGCGACAAGTACGAGCCCTTCGGCGGCACGCATGCGGCCTTCGACCCGATCAGCAACCTGAAGGTCGGCGTGCAGGTGCTGCGCGAGTGCATCGCGCGCGCCGGCGGCCTGGAAGCCGGGCTGCGCTGGTACGTCGGCGCCGCCAACCTGGAGAGCGACGGCGGCTACCTGAGCAAGGTGCTGAGCGAGCAAGGGCATATGAAGCGCGTGGCCGGCGGCAACCCGGTGCCGGCGAACGCGCCGATCCAGAGTGCGCCGAGGCCAGCGGCGCAGCAAGCGTCGGTCTCGCCATCGGCGCCGGGCGCGCCCGCACCGGGCGCAGCGGCTGCCGTTGAACAGTTGGCGTTGGCCGACTGACGGCGCCGCGCGTTGCCAGCCGCTACACTGGCGGCCTGCGCGACTGGCGATAAGGACTGCGGCCCGGCGGGCCCGGCACCCGAGGTGGATCACCACCGTGGAGCGCGGTGGGCGGCGTCTTGGCCGCGTCAATCAGCCGTTCGCCTGGGCAGCCCTCCAACGCCGGCCGCCGCCGGCGATGCGACGGGACAGCTTCACCTGAAGAGGACTGCCATGTTCGACCGTTCCCAATCCACCGTCGCGCGCGTCGACCCCGAAATCCAGGCGGCGATCGAGGCCGAGAACCGCCGCCAGGAAGAGCACATCGAGCTGATCGCGTCGGAGAACTACACCTCGCCCGCGGTGATGGCGGCGCAGGGCTCGCAGCTGACCAACAAGTACGCCGAGGGCTACCCCGGCAAGCGCTACTACGGCGGCTGCGAATACGTCGACATCGTCGAGCAGCTGGCCATCGACCGCGTGAAGCAGCTCTTCGGCGCCGCCTACGCCAACGTGCAGGCCAACTCCGGCTCGCAGGCCAACCAGGCGGTGCTGTTCGGCCTGCTGCAGCCCGGCGACACGATCATGGGCATGAGCCTCGCCGAAGGCGGCCACCTGACGCACGGCATGGCGCTGAACATGAGCGGCAAGTGGTTCAAGGTGGTCAGCTACGGCCTGGACGCCAAGGAGGCCATCGACTACGAGGCGATGGAGCGGCTGGCGCACGAGCACAAGCCGAAGCTGATCATCGCCGGCGCGTCGGCCTACAGCCTGCACATCGACTTCGAGCGCTTCGCCAAGGTGGCCAAGGCCATCGGCGCGGTGTTCATGGTCGACATGGCGCACTACGCCGGGCTGATCGCCGCCGGCGTCTACCCGAACCCGGTGCCGTTTGCCGACGTGGTCACCAGCACCACGCACAAGAGCCTGCGCGGGCCGCGCGGCGGCATCCTGCTGATGAACGACGAGGCCATCGCCAAGAAGATCAACAGCGCGATCTTCCCCGGCATCCAGGGCGGGCCGCTGATGCACGTCATCGCCGGCAAGGCGGTGGCCTTCAAGGAGGCGCTGGCGCCCGAGTTCAAGGCCTATCAACAGCAGGTGGTGAAGAACGCCGACGTGCTGGCGCGCACGCTGATCGAACGCGGCCTGCGCATCGTCTCCGGCGGCACGCAGAGCCACGTGATGCTCGTCGACCTGCGGCCCAAGGGCCTGACCGGCAAGCAGGCCGAGGATCTGCTGGGCCGCGCCCACATGACCTGCAACAAGAACGGCATCCCCAACGACCCGCAAAAGCCCATGGTCACCAGCGGCATCCGCCTGGGCTCGCCGGCCATGACCACGCGCGGCTTCAAGGAGGACGAGGCGCGGCAGACGGCGCAGCTGATCGCCGACGTGCTGGATCGGCCGGACGACGAGGCGCGCATCGCCGAGGTGCGCGACAAGGTCGCGGCGCTGACACGGCGCTTCCCGGTCTATCGCTGAAGGCGCGCCGTGCGCTGCCCCTACTGCAGCCACGACGAGACGCAGGTCGTCGAGACGCGCGAATCGGACGAAGGCGGCGCGGTGCGGCGGCGGCGCCGCTGCCAGCACTGCGAAAAGCGCTTCACCACCTACGAGCGCGCCGAGATCGCCATGCCGGCCGTCGTCAAGAAGGACGGCTCGCGCGTCGACTTCGACGCCGCCAAGCTGCGCGCGTCGATGCTGCTGGCGCTGCGCAAGCGCCCGGTGAGCATCGAGCAGGTGGACGCGGCGCTGGAGCGCATCCACGACAAGCTGCTCGCCGGCAGCGCCAAGGAAGTGTCCAGCGCACGCCTGGGCGAGCTGCTGATGCGCGAACTGAAGCGCATCGACAAGGTGGCCTACGTGCGCTTCGCCTCGGTCTATCGCAGCTTCGAGGACGTGGACGAGTTCCGGCAGCTGATCCGGGACATCTGATACGGATTTGCGATCTGATCTGAGCACCCCCAGGAAATGACTTCGTCATTCCCGCCCCCTGGGGTCAAGAAAAGTGGCAAAGCCACATTTCCTTGAGAGGCATCAGGGCATCAGAACGGGGCCTGCTGCCGGCGCGTTGCGGTCTTTCAGCTGACCGCTTTGCGCTCCAAGGACGGTGCGGGCCGAGGCTGGCGGGTGAGCGCATTCGCTCATGTCCCCCGACCGCGCCATGAATGGCGCGGTCTCCTCCTCTACTTCCCGAATGCGCTCACCCACCATCCTCGGCTTGGCGCCGCTGCGGCGCGGTCGAGGCCGCAAACACGACTGCCCCAGACCCCATGCTGCTTGCGGCGGGAACGCGGCTGTTCGGGCGCTGCGACAGCCACGGCGCTGCCAGCCGAGGATGGCGGGGAAGCGAATCCGGGAAGTAAAGGAGGAGCCCGGTCGACAGACCGGGCGGGGGACATGAGCGGATTCGCTTCCCCGCTGTCCTCGGCCCGCACGGAAATACAAACAGCCACGAGCAGCCGCTATGCGCCGCAAGCGGCTTCTCGTTCCGTTGCGTGTTGCGTGCGAACAGGAATCGGCATGAGCCGTGCCTGCCAAAGGCCGGGCGCCCGCCTGCACCCGGCCTGAATCCAATCGAACCCCCCCCGATGGGGGATGCCGCGGGGGCCCTCCAATTCCGTCGTCCTGAACCCCCGCGCTGGGGGCGCGCGAGGGCATGCGCATTCCTACAGTGAAGCCATCGATTCACTGCCCAGGAGACCCGCTCATGAACACCCGCCGCCACCTCCGCCGCCCGGCTCCAGGACAGCGCCGCGCACAGGCCGGCGTGACGCTGGTCGAATCGATGGTCACGGTCTCGGTGCTGGGTGTGCTCACCAGCCTGGCGGTGCCCGGCTTCGACGGCGCCATCCAGCGCCGCCACCTGGAAGGCGCGGCCGCGCAGCTGGAAACCGACATCCACCACGCGCGCATGCTGGCCGTGGCGCGCAATGCGCCGCTGCGCATCAGCTTCGAGACCGGCGCGGCCGGCAGCTGCTACGTCATTCACAGCGGCGCGGCCAACCAGTGTGGCTGCGCGGGCGGCGGCGCGCCGGTGTGCAAGGGCGCGGCGCAAGCCGAACGCAGCGTGCACTTCCCCGCCGGCGGCCCGGTGAACCTGAAGTTCAACTCGCGTTCGATCGTCTTCGAGCCGCTGAAGGGCACCAGCACGCCCACTGCCACGCTGCAGTTCAGCACGCGCCAGGGCGCCGCCATCCACCAGGTGATGAACATCATGGGCCGCGTGCGCTCGTGCTCGCCGGCGCCCGCCCTGAGCGGCTACCGTGCCTGCTGAGCGGCACGCGACGGGCGACGGGCGGCATGGCGCGTCGGCGCCGGGCCGCCGGCACGCCGCCGATAATCGCCACGCGATGCGCAAGACCCCCTGCCCACGACGCCGCCCCGGCGGCTTCACGCTGATCGAGGCGATGATCGTCGTGGCCATCGTCGGCATCCTGGCGGCGATCGCCTACCCGAGCTTCATGGACTCGATCCGCAAGGGCCGGCGTTCCGACGCCTTTGCCGCGCTGTCGGCGGTGCAGCAGGCGCAGGAGCGCTGGCGCAGCAACCAAAGCGCCTACACCGCCCTGCTCACCGACCTGAACCTGAGCGCTACCAGTTCCAAGAGCTACTACGCGATCAGCATCGACGCCGCCAGTGCCACCGGCTATACCGCCACGGCCGCGGCGGCGGCCGGCACGACGCAGGCCGGCGACGGCAATTGCCGAACGCTGAGCGTGCGCGTGGACCGCGGCAACATCGAGTACGGCGCGGGCGCGAGCAGCGCCGCCTGGCCCGACGCCAACCGTTGCTGGGTGCAATGATGCAGCGCGAGAGCGGCTTCACCCTCGTCGAGCTGATGATCACGCTGCTCGTGGCCGCGGTGCTGCTGACGCTGGCCGCCCCATCGCTGTACGACTTCATCCTGCTGCAGCGGTTGAAGAGCATCAACGCGCAGCTGGTCACCGACATGCAGTTCGCGCGCAGCGAGGCGCTGAGCCGCACCGAGCGCCGCAGCGGCGACCCCGACAAGACCGTAAACGTGCAGGTGGTCTTCAGCCCGGCTGCCAACGGCGCCGCCATGTCCTGCTACACGATCTACGTGGACAACAGCTTGAATCCTCGAGGCAAGTGCGATTGCAGCAAGGCGGCGGGCCTGCGTTGTGCTGCGGGAACGCAGGAGATCCGCACCGTGCAGATTCCCGCGAGCCAGGGCGTGCGGCTGAGCTTGCCCGCCCGCCAGTCGCCCGACTTCTTCTTCCTCGCCACTACGGGCGGCATCCAACCGTACCCGGTCGAGTTTCGCACCAGCTTTCAAGTCGAGGCTTCGATTGACACCGCCCGGACCTTGCGCACCACGATCGGACTGTCCGGCAGCCCCAGCGTCTGCTCCCCGGGCGGGGGCGTGAGCGGGTTCGCACCATGCTGACGCACCCGTCGCGGCGCCCGGGGCGCGGCCTGTCGCTGGTCGAGTTGCTGGTCGGCATTGCGGTCGGCATGTTCGTCGTGGCCTCGGCGGCGATGCTGGTGTCCACGCAGCTCAACGACAACCGCCGGCTGCTGCTGGAAACGCAGGTGCAGCAGGATCTGCGCGCCGCCGCCGACATCATCACGCGCGACCTGCGGCGCGCCGGGTATTGGCCCGATGCCGCGAAGAGTTTCGTATGGGCATCGGGCGCGGCCGTCCCATCCAACCCCTTTTCGACCCTGAACGTGAACGGGCTGCCCACCCAACTCGAGTTCGAGTACGTGCGGCAGCCGAATGAAACAGGTCCGTTCGGCTTCAAGAAGGACGGCAACGTTCTCAAGACGCTGCTGAGCGCAGGCGGCTGGCAGGAGCTGACCGACGGCAACACGCTGCGCATCACCAGCTTCAGTATCACGCCGCAGGACGGGCCGCTGACGCGTCTGCCTTGCCCCAAGCTGTGCCCGGACGGCACGAACAACTGCTGGCCCACGCTGACCGTACGCGCCCTCGACGTGGCCATTACCGGCCAGGCCGTCAGCGATCCGTCGGTGCAGCGCAGCTTGCGCACCGTGGTGCGGCTGCGCAACGACCTGGTGGAATTCAACATGAAGGACGCCTCGGGTGCACCGCTGCCGCAGGCCTGCCCGGACTGACCATGATGCGCCCGAACCCACGCCCCCTGCCCCGCATCGCGCACGGCGCCGCCACGCTGGTGGTGGTGATGGTGCTGTTCTTCATCGTCGCACTGGTGGCGGCATACACCAGCCGCAACCTGATCTTCGAGCAGCGCACCTCGGCCAACCAGTACCGCGCGGCGCAGGCCTTCGAAGCCGCCGAAGCCGGCGTCGAATGGGCGCTGACGATGCTCAACAGCGGGCGCATCGACGCCGCCTGCGTGCCGCAGAACAACCCTGCGACCAGCGACGAGAGCTTCCGCATGCGCTATCTGTCGATCGACGCCGACGGCCTCGTCACGGCGCGGTTGCGCAGCGATGGCACCCCGCGGCAGGCCGCCTGCGTGTTCAACGGCAGCGACTGGCAGTGCGACTGCCCGGAAGACCCGGCGCTGTCGCTCAGCGCGCCCAGCGGAACCGGGTCGTTCCCGGCCTTCGTGCTGCGCTTCCATGACAGGGCGCCCGATGGCACGGTCTATCCGGCGGGCGTGCTGCGGATTGAATCCACCGGCTGCACGCGGCTGGACAGCGGCGGCGCGGTCTGCGCTTCGAGCACGAGTTCGGGCGACGGCCAGGCCACGGTCAACGCGGTGGTCGCGCTGAAGAGCGCGCTTCCGGCACCGCCGGGCGCGGCGCTCAGCGTGCGCGTCGACCTCGACCTCAGCGGGGCGGGCCCTCTGAACCTGACGAACACCGATGCGGGCTCCGGCGGCATCACGCTGCGCGTCGGCGGCACGGTTAACGGCACGCCGCAGGCCCTGAACGGCCCGGCAGGCACGCCGTCCGATCCGTCCAATCTGGCACGCAACGTCACGGTCGCCAATCCGGACGGCTGGCTGAATGATCTGACGACAACTCCTTGGGACCCAACGAAGCCGTTGTCGGACCGCATGTTCGCCGCGGTCTTCGCGGCTGATCGCGACACCGTGCGCCTGCAACCGGCGGCCGTGTATGTGGACTGCAGGCCGAGTTGCACGGCCAGCGGCGTGCACCTGGACGATCTGGCGAGCCTCAACCCCGGCCGCGTGCTGTGGATCGACGGCGACCTGGATATCGATATTTCCGACCCGATCGGCAGGGCCGCGTCCCCCGCACTGCTCGTGATCACCGGCAACCTCGAGGCATCCGATTCTGCGGCGCAAGTCAACGGCGTGGTCTACCTGATGGAGAACGCGACGGGCCCGACCTTGACAACCACCGGCACGCTGCTGCTGAACGGCGCGCTCATCGCCGAGAGCGGTCTGAGCCTGAGCGGCGGCGGCACCAGCAGCATCGTCTACGACGCCGCCATGCTCGATCTGCTGCGCCGCGAGAGCGGCTCTTTCGTGCGCGTGCCCGGCGGCTGGAAGGACTTCTGATGAAGCGGCAGCAGCACATCGCCAGCGGCATCTCGCTGATCGAGGCCGTGGTCGCACTGGCCGTCATCGCCTTCGGCATGCTGGCCTACGTCGGTCTGCAGAGCAGCATGCGCTTCAACAGCGACGTCGCCAAGCAGCGCGCCGAAGCAGTGCGCATCGCGCAGCAGGCCATCGAGGAGGGGCGGGCCTACTCGGTCGTCGAAACCAAGACCGGACAGACCGCCTACGCCGATCTGGCGGACGGAAGCACCAGTACCGTGGTCACCGGCGACAACGGCAGCTTCACCTTACAGCGCACGGTCACCGACGCCGCCACCACCACCGACCCGCTGCTGATCGGCGCCGCGCCGCGCATGAAGACGCTGACGGTGGACGTCAGCTGGCAGGACCGCAACGGCGAGACGCAGAACGTGCGCCTGAGCACGACCATCACCGCCAGCCCACCCGAGCTGGCCGGGACGTTGGCGCTGCCGCGCAGCGGTGGCGGGGCGCATGGGCGCCACGCAGCCATTCCTGTCAGGGCCGACACCCTGTCGGACAACGGGCGCTTCAGCGTTTACCGACCGTCGGGAGTGACGGGCGCACCGGTGTTCGTATTCAACAACATGACCGGCATGATCGTCGGCATGTGCAACGGGGCGACTCTCGCTCAGACCTCGACGTGGGCGGCGATACAGAGCCTGAACTGCGACAACAACGCGAACGCCTTGCCGCTCAGCGGCTTCGTGCGCTTTTCGACAGGCATGGTGCAGCCCCAGGCGGCCGATGCGGAAAACCCCATCGACACGGCGCTGCCGCTCCAAGTCGTCCTGCTCGACCTGACGAGCAGAGGCCAAGCCGCCCCGACCTACTCCTGCTACGCACGCACGATATCGCTGCCTACGTCCCGCACCGTGGTGCCGTACTTCTGTGCCGTCTTCTTCCCTACGGGCCAGGCGGGCTTGACGCCGCGCTGGTCGGGGAGATCCGAGCTGGTACTGCCGAGCGCGGCCGCGGCGTGGCAATGGGCAGTCGACAAGGACGACGACGATGCCGGTCACTTGCGCGTGTGCCGCTACACCCCGGCCACCAGCGACGCGCAGGTCATCCCGAACCAGCAGCACCCGCGCGACTACGTCGACGCCGAGGCCAGCGAAGCGCTGACTGACCAGAACTTCCTGGTCATCCGCGCGGGAAATGACGACGGCGTGAATCCCACACCGCAAGCATTCACCTGCCCGACCGACGTGGCCGCCAACCCAGCCGCCGGCGACTTCGTCAACAGCAATACGCTGGTGCACCAGCCTGCGCCGTAGACGCGCCACAGCGCGCATCGGCCGCCGCGCCCGAGCGCAGGGCTTGCGTAGACTGCCGGCCATGAGTCCCGCCGACCTCGCCCACCTGCAGCAAGCGTTGGCACTGGCGGAACAGGCCATCGGCGTGTCCGACCCCAATCCGCGCGTCGGCTGCGTCATCGTCGACGCGGCCGGACGCACGCTGGGCTGCGGCGCCACGCAGCAGGCCGGCGGCGCCCATGCCGAGATCGTTGCGCTGCGCGCCGCGCGCGAAGCGGGTCACGCGCTGCGCGGTACCACGGCCTTCGTCAGCCTCGAGCCCTGCGCGCACCACGGGCGCACGCCGCCGTGCTGCGACGCGCTGATCGACGCCGGCGTGGCGCGCGTGGTCGCCGCCACTGGTGACCCCAACCCGCTGGTCGCAGGCCAGGGTTTCGCTAGGCTGCGCGCCGCGGGCATCGCCGTCGACGTGGCCGGCGGCGAACCGACACACGCCGCGCGCGAGCTGAACATCGGCTTCTTCTCGCGCATGCAACGCGGCCGGCCCTGGGTACGGATGAAGATTGCCGCCTCGCTGGACGGCCGCACGGCGTTGGACAACGGCGCCAGCCAATGGATCACCGGCGAGGCCGCGCGCGCCGACGGCCACCGCTGGCGCAAGCGCGCGTCGGCGCTGCTCACCGGCATCGGCACCGTGCTCGACGACGACCCGCGGCTGGACGTGCGGCTGGTGCCCACCGCGCGCCAGCCGCTGCGCGTGGTCGTCGACTCGAAGCTGCAGACGCCGCCCGATGCGCGCATCCTCGGCGCGCCGGGCGCGGTGCTGATCTATGCGGCCGGGCACGACGCCGCGCGCGAGGCGGCCCTGCGCGCCCGCGGTGCCGAGGTGGTGCACCTGCCCGCCGCGCACGTCAAGGTCGACCTGAGCGCGATGCTCGCCGACCTGGCGCGGCGCGGCGTCAACGAGCTGCACGCCGAAGCCGGCCACAAGCTCAACGGCTCGCTGCTGCGCGAGGGCCTGGTCGACGAACTGCTGGTCTACCTGGCGCCCAGGCTGCTCGGCAGCGGGCGCGGCATGGCGGCGCTGGGCCCCTTCAGCGCGCTCGACGAAGCGCTGCCCTTCACCTTCAACTTCACGCAGTTCGAGCGCATCGGCGGCGACCTGCGGCTGCTGGCGCGCCCGCCCGGCCGCGCCGACTTCCTCGACGACAATTGAGCCCATGTTCACCGGCATCGTCAGCGGCATCGGCCGCATCATCGAAGCGCATCCCGCCGGCGCGGGGAAGCGGCTCACCGTGCAGACCCCGCCCGGCTGGCTGGACGACGTGCAGGACGGCGACAGCATCGCGCTCAACGGCGCGTGCATGACGGTCACGCAGTTCGACGCCGCCGCGGCGCGCTTCACGCTCGACATCTCGGCCGAGAGCCTGGACAAGACCGCGGGCTTGGACGAGACCGGCCCGGTAAATCTCGAGAAGGCGCTGCGCGCGCACGACCGGCTCGGCGGCCACCTGGTCAGCGGCCACGTCGACGGCATCGGCCAGGTCAGCCGCTTTACCGACCTGGGCGGCCACCATGAGCTGCGCGTGCGCGCGCCGCGCGGGCTGGCGCGCTTCCTCGCCTACAAGGGTTCGATCGCGATCAACGGCGTCAGCCTCACCGTCAACCGCGTGCTCGACGACGCCGGCGGCTGCGAATTCAGCATCAACCTGATCCCGCACACGCTGCAGCAGACCACGCTGAGCACGCTGCAGCCCGGCAGCCGCGTCAACCTCGAAGTCGACCTGATCGCGCGCTACGTCGAACGCATGCTCGGCAGCGGTGCGGCGCCCGCCGGCTGACAAGACCGCGACAGCGCCTCGAAAGGGCCGCCGCCTACAATCGCGGCATGCCCATTTCCCCCGTTCCCGAACTGGTGGCCGAGCTGGCGGCAGGCCGCATGGTGATCCTCGTCGACGAGGAGGATCGCGAGAACGAAGGCGACCTGATCCTCGCTGCCGAACACGTCACGCCCGAGGCCGTCAACTTCATGGCGCGGCACGCGCGCGGGCTGATCTGCCTGACGCTGACGCGCGAGCGCTGCGAGCGGCTGCAGCTGCCGCCGATGGCCAGCCGCAACGGCACCCGGCACGGCACGGCGTTCACCGTGTCGATCGAAGCCGCCACCGGCGTGACCACCGGCATCTCGGCCGCCGATCGGGCGCGCACCGTGGCCGCCGCGGTGGCGCGCGACGCCGTGGCCGCCGACCTGGTGCAGCCCGGCCACGTCTTCCCGCTGCTGGCGCAGGACGGCGGCGTGCTGATGCGCGCCGGCCATACCGAAGCCGGCTGCGACCTGGCGCGCATGGCCGGGCTCGAGCCGGCGGCGGTGATCTGCGAGGTGATGAAGGACGACGGCACGATGGCGCGGCTGCCGGACCTCGAGGTCTTCGCCGAGACGCACGGTCTGAAGATCGGCACCATCGCCGACCTGATCGGCCACCGCAGCCGCCATGAATCGCTGATCGAGCGCCTGGGCTCGCGCACGCTGCACACGCCGCAGGGCGCCTTCGAATGCCACAGCTACCGCGACCACGGCGGCGGGCTGCACCTGGCGCTGACGCACGGCCGCTGGGACCGCGGCGCCGAAGTGCTGGTGCGCGTGCACGAGCCCTTCACTGCGGTGGACCTGCTCGATGCCGGCCCGGGCGGGCATTCGTGGCCGCTGCCGCGCGCGCTGGCGGCGCTGCATGCCGCGCCGCAGGGCGTGGCCGTGCTGCTGAACTGCACGCAGCAGCCCGATGCGCTGCTGTCGCGGCTGCTGCCCGAGGCCGAGCGCGCGCCGGCCGGCCGGCAGCTGGATCTGCGCACCTACGGCATCGGCGCGCAGATCCTGCTCGACCTGGGCGTGACGCGCATGAAGCTGCTCGGCAGCCCGCGCCGCATGCCCAGCATGACCGGCTACGGCCTCGAAGTCGCCGGCTTCGTCGCCGCGCAGGATTGACCATGCAGCAAGCCGACCAGGGGCAGACCACCGGGCTCGACGGCGCCGGCCTGCGCGTGGGCATCGTGCGCGCGCGCTTCAACGAGGCGCTGACGCGCGCGCTGGCCGACGCCTGCCTGGCCGAGCTGGCGGTGCTGGGCGTGGCCGACAGCGACATCGACCTGGTGGCGGTGCCGGGCGCGCTGGAGATTCCGCTGGCGCTGAAGGCCATGGCCGAGACCGAGGAGTACGACGCGCTGGTCGCGCTGGGCTGCGTCATCCGCGGCGAGACCTATCACTTCGAGCTGGTGGCCAACGAGAGCGGTGCCGGCGTCACGCGCATCACGCTCGACCACCTGCTGCCGGTGGCCAATGCCATCCTGACGGTGGAAAACGAGGCCCAGGCCTGGGCGCGCGCGGCAGACAAGGGCCGCGACGCCGCGCGCGTGGCCGTCGAGATGGCCAACCTGCTGGACGACATCAAGTGAACGCCGACACGCCCGCACCGGTGCGTAAGCCGGCTTCGGGCAAGCGCCCGGCCGGCGCGCCGCGGCGCCGCGCCCGCGAGGCCGCGCTGCAGGGCCTGTACCAGTGGCTGCTGTCGGGCGCCGACGGTGCCGAGATCGAGGCCCACCTGCAGGAGCAGGCCGATTTCGACAAGCTCGACCGCGTGCACTTCGACGCGCTGCTGCACGGCGGCATCCGCGAAGCCGCGGCCATCGACGCGCTGCTGGCGCGCCATGTCGACCGCAAGACCAGCCTGCTGTCGCCGGTCGAACATGCGGTGCTGATGATCGGCGTGTACGAGCTGATGCACTGCATCGACGTCCCCTACCGCGTGGCCATCAACGAAGGCGTGGAACTGGCCAAGAGCTTCGGCGGCACCGACGGCCACAAGTACGTCAACGGCGTGCTCGACAAGGCCGCC
>DAIMFR010000080.1:0-20671 GCA_036724445.1 Rubrivivax sp.
ATCTTCGTCGGCGCCACCGGCTCGGGCAAGAGCACCTCGCTGGCGGCGATGGTCGACCACCGCAACGAGAACTCCTACGGCCACATCATCACCATCGAGGATCCGGTGGAGTTCGTGCATCCGCACAAGAACTGCATCGTCACGCAGCGCGAGGTGGGCATCGACACCGACGGCTGGGAAGCGGCGCTGAAGAACACGCTGCGCCAGGCGCCGGACGTGATCCTGATGGGCGAGATTCGCGACCGCGAGACGATGGACCACGCGGTGGCCTTCGCCGAGACCGGCCACCTATGCATGGCCACGCTGCACGCCAACAGCTCCAACCAGGCGCTGGACCGCATCATCAACTTCTTCCCCGAGGAGCGCCGCGCGCAGCTGCTGATGGACCTGTCGCTGAACCTGCGCGCGCTGGTTTCGCAGCGGCTGCTGCCGCACCAGGAAGGCAAGGGCCGCGTCGCGGCGGTGGAGATCATGCTGAACACGCCGCTGGTGGCCGACATGATCTTCAAGGGCGAGGTCGGCGAGATCAAGGAGCTGATGAAGCGCAGCCGCGAGCTGGGCATGCAGACCTTCGACCAGGCGCTGTTCGACCTGTACGAAGCCAATGCCGTCAGCTACGAGGACGCGCTGCGCAACGCCGATTCGGTCAACGACCTGCGGCTGCAGATCAAACTGCACAGCCAGCGTGCGCGCAACCCGGACCTGGCTTCGGGCACCGAGCATCTGACGATCGTGTGAGGCTTGGGGCGGGCGCCCCGTGCTTCTCGGGCGCGTCAGCTGCGCCGGCGCCAGTACCCGGGCGCGCGGCGCTGGTGCGCCACGGCGAGCACCGTGGCTACGCCGTCTGCCAGGTCATAGTGCACGGTGTACGGGAATCGGCTCAGCATCCGGAAGTGAATCCCGGCCTCGTCCTTCGGCCACGAGTGCGCATCGCCCGCAAGACTGTCGATCTTGTCGAACAGTTCCGTCCGGAAGGCGTCCGCCGCCAGCGGGCTGCGCTCGAGGTACCAGAGGAAGGCCTCGCGGAACTCCGCCTCCGCCTCCGGGAGGATCTCTACCCGGAAGCGGCTCACAGCGCGCCGATGCGCGCGCGAGCCTCAGCCCAAGGCACGGCGGCGGACACGCCCGAACGCAGCGCATCCCGGCGCCGCAGAAGCTCTTGCCTCCAGGCTTGCGAAACGCTCGCGTCCTCGCTGCCTTCCAGGCTGTCGACTAGCGCCGCAGCCACCGCCGAGCGTTCCTCTTCCGGAAGGCCCAGCACCTCGTCCAGAAGGTGGTCCACGCGAGCGTTCATATCGATCCAGTCTACACCCGGTCGGCCGCGCCGCCGCCTCGTCGCCCGAACGAACTCAAGCGTTGGGCGTCAGCTTGTATGGCTGCACAGCCATTCCCGAAGGGCCGCATCCGCCCCCGCGGCATACTTGATCCATGAGCAGCAAGACCTACGGCTCCGTGCCGCCGCGCCGCGTCGCCTTCCTCGGCCTGGGCGTGATGGGCCATCCGATGGCCGGCCATCTGGCGCGCGCCGGGCACCGCGTCACCGTCTACAACCGCAGCGCGGCCAAGGCCGCGGACTGGCAGGCGTTATACGGCGGCGAGCGCGCGGGCACGCCCGCTGCCGCAGCCAGCGGCGCCGAGTTCGTGTTCGCCTGCGTCGGCAACGACGACGACCTGCGCAGCGTGGTGCTGGGCAGCGACGGCGCCTTCGCCGGCATGGCGCCGGGCGCAATCTTCGTCGACCACACCACGGCCTCGGCCGCGGTGGCGCGCGAGCTGCATGCCGATGCCCGCGAGCACGGGCTGCAGTTCGTCGACGCGCCGGTGTCGGGCGGGCAGGCCGGCGCGGTCAACGGCGTGCTCACCGTGATGTGCGGCGGCGACGCGCCGGCCTTCGACGCGATGCAGCCGCTGGCAATGGCCTATGCGCGCGCGGTGACGCGCGTCGGCGGCCCCGGTGCCGGGCAGCTGGCGAAGATGGTCAACCAGACCTGCATCGCCGGCCTGGTGCAGGGCCTGGCCGAGGCCATCGCCTTCGGCGAGAAGGCGGGGCTGGACATGAAGCAGGTGCTCGAGGTCATCGGCAAGGGTGCAGCGCAGAGCTGGCAGCTGGAGCAGCGCGGCCCGACGATGGTCGACGACCAGTTCGACTTCGGCTTCGCGGTCGACTGGATGCGCAAGGACCTGGGCCTGGTGCTCGACGAGGCGCGGCGCAACGGCGCGCGCGTGCCCGTCACCGCGCTCGTCGACCAGTTCTACGGCGACCTGCAGCGCCTGGGCGGCGGCCGCTGGGATACCTCCAGCCTGATCCGCCGTCTGCGCGGCTAAGGTTTCGCCGCCGAGGCGGCCGGCGCCGCCGACGCCGCGTTGGTCGGCGGGACGGGCATCGCCGCCAGCTCGGCCGGCGTGATGGTTTCGAACACCTTGACCACCTTCTGCACGCCGCCGACCGACCGCGCCACGTGCGCCGCCACGTTGGCCTCGGCTTCGGTGACGCGGCCCATCAGGTAGACCACGCCGCGTTCGGTGACGACCTTGATCGAGGCCATCTGCAGCTCCTTGGCCTGGACGAAGCCGGACTTGACCTTGGTGGTGGTCAGCGTGTCGGTTGATATCTGCGCCAGGCTGCTGTTGGGCATCACCGCCAGCTCGTTGACCACCGCGTGCACGTTCTCCACCTTGGCCACGGCCGCCTCCACCTTGGCGCGGTCGGCGTCGTTCGGCACCTGGCCGGTGAGCAGCACCACGCGGTTGTAGCTGGTGACGCTGACGTTGCCGCGTTCGCCGATGGCGTCGGCGATGACGGTCGCGGCGCGCAGTTCGATGGTCTGGTCGTCGACCTGCGCGCCGGTGCTGCGCCGGTCCACCGCCAGCATCGTGCCGCCGGCCACCGCGCCGCCGACCACCGCCACGCAGCCGCCGAGCACGCCGCTGATCGCCAGGGCCGCGAGGAGCGCGCGGCCCAGGGCGTGGCGCGCCGCCACGGTGCGGCGCAGGGTCAAGTTCGTCATAAGGGGTCCTGTTCTCCCATCAGTTGCAGATCGACCGCGTCGCACAGGCAATGCAGCACCAGCAGTTGCAGTTCGACGACGCGCGCCGCGCGGTCGTGCGGCACGGCGATGAGCACGTCGGTCTCGCCGAGCAGATCGCGCAGCGCCGGGGCCCCGCGGCCGCCGAGCAGCACCACCGCCATGTCGCGCGCATGCGCGGCTTCGATGCCGGCCTTCAGCGCCGCGTCCTTCCCCAGCGGGTCGATCAGCAGCAGCACGTCGCCGCTCTGGCCCAGCGCCTGGATCTGCTTGACCCACGCCGGCTCGCCGTTGCGCGCCAGCGCGCCCAGCAGCACTGCATCGGCGGCCAGCGCCACAGCGGCCAGCGCGGGACGTTCGCGCTCGAAGCGGCCGACGAAGGCGGCGCAGAAGTGCTGTGCCAGCGCGGCGCCGCCGCCGACGCCGGCCACGAGCAGCTTGCCGCCGGCGGTGATGCAGCCGGTCAGGGCCTGCGCCGCATCGGCCACGGGCCGGGCGAGGCTTTCGGCGGTCTGGTACTGGAGGTCAGCGCTGTCGAAGAACTGTTGCTGTATGCGCTGCTCGAGCATGGACATGCATCATATGACACGGCCCTCCGGCGGCAGTTCCCGCACCGGCCCGGCGCGGCGCAGCAGCGTGCCCAGCCCCAGCGTCAGCGCCAGGCTCGGCAGCGCCGAACCCCAGGCCGGCCACCACTGCGCGCCGGCGTGGAAGGTGGCGATGCCCAGCAGCCACAGCAGCGTCGGCGCCCAGCGCCACTGGCGCTCGGGCGGCAGGCCCGGCGCAAGCTGCGAGATGACCACGCCGAACAGCGGCACGAAGATCGAACTCAGCAGCAGCAGGAAGGGCTCCAGGCTGTGCATCGGCAGCAGCAGCGCGCCCACGGTGCCGAGCACGGCCAGCCCCATGCCGATGCGCCGGATCGACAGCCGCCGGCGCAAAAAGTTGACCGACACCGCGCCCGAGTGCACGTCGCCATAGGCGTTGTCCAGCTCGTCGATGAGGATCAGGCCCAGCGCCACCAGCCCGCCCTGCGCCAGCAGCAGCGTGGCCACCAGCTCGGCGCCAGGCGCCGAGGTGCTGACCACCAGCACGCCGAGCACGTAGCACCAGATGTTGGCCAGCGCAAAGCCGAGCCAGGTGCCGCGCAGCGCCGCCGCGGCGGAGCGGCCATAGCGCGCATAGTCGGCCACCAGCGGCAGCCACGACACCGGCATCGCGATCACCAGGTCCAGCGCCTGCAGCACGCTCATCGAGCCGTCGCCGGGGCGGTTCCACAGCGCCGTGAAGCCCTGCGCCTGCGCGCGCGACCAGAACTGCCAGCTCAGCCAGCACAGCGACAGCACCACCAGCGGCAGCCCGAAGCGGCTGACGAAGCGCCGCACCAGCCCGGTCATCGTGCCGCCGGCCAGCGCCACCAGCAGCGCGCCCCAGGCCAGCGTGGCCGCCACCGGCAGCCAGGCGGCGTCCAGCCCGGTAAGCTGGCGCAGGATGGCCGCCGTGCCGTCGCGCATGATCACCAGCTCGAAGGCCGTCCAGCCGAGCAGCTGCACCACGTTCAGCGCCACCGGCAGCATGGCGAACTGCCGGCCCAGCGTGTGCCCGACCAGCGCCGAGCTGGACAGGCCTTCGCGGCAGCCGATCGCCGCCACCCAGGCCAGCAGCCCCGCGCCCAGCACCGAGCCGGCGAGCACGGCCAGCAGCGCGTGCGGCAGGCTCAGGCCCGGCACCAGGAAGCTGCCGACCTGCATCACCAGCAGGCCCACGCCCAGGCTGAACCACAGCGAGGCATGCTGGCCGAAGCCGAACACGCGGTCGGCCGCGGGCACCGGCAGCGAAGACGCATGCGCGCTGTCGCGGCGCGGCGCGGACGACGGGTTAGACGTGTTTGCCATTCGTGCGCTCCTGCAGATGAATGGCAGGTCGGCAGTCATGGCGGCGGCACCGCCTCGAGCTTGCTTCCCTGCGCGAGGATGACCTCAATCAGGTTCAAAGGGACTCTCTCAGCCGCTGCCTGAACAGGCCGCAGCACCCCCAGCGAATGGGCGATCTTAGCCGGCGTCGAAAGCCGCCTTGATCCAGACGATGCGCTCGCCGTCGATGGCCACGACGTCGAAGCGGCACGGCGGCAGCGCCGGCAGCCGCAGCAGGTAGTGCCGTGCGGCGCGCACGATGCGCTGCTGCTTGGCGGCGCCGATGCTGGCCAGCGCGCCGCCGTGGCCGGCATCGGCACGCGCGCGCACCTCGACGAAGACCAGCGTGCCGTCGCGCTCGCGCAGGATCAGGTCCACCTCGGCGCCGCGCGCGTGCGGGCCGCCGGCCAGCCGATAATTGCGCTGCACGAGCCTCAGGCCCTGGGCTTGCAGATGGGCCAGCGCACGCGCCTCGGCGGCGTCGCCGATGGCCTTCGTGGTCCTGCCGCCCGCCGCCTTGAACATCGACCCCGCCCTCCTGCAATCCGCCGCCGCTGCGGCCGCGGGTGCGCAGCAGTATCCCGCAGGCGCGCTCTATGTCGTGGCCACGCCGATCGGCAACCTGGCCGACCTGACGCTGCGCGCGATCCACGTGCTCGGCCTGGTCGACGCGGTGGCCTGCGAGGACACGCGCGTCAGCGCGGTGCTGCTGCGCCACCTGGGGCTGGACAAGCCGCTGATCGCCTTGCACCGCCACAACGAGGCGCAGGCCAGCGCGCTGCTGCTGCAGCGGCTGCAGCAGGGCCAGCGCGTGGCCGTGGTCAGCGACGCCGGCACGCCGGCCGTGTCGGACCCGGGTGCGCTGCTGGTGGCGCGGGTGGCCGCGGCCGGCTGCCGCGTGCTGCCGGTGCCTGGTGCCAGCAGCGCGTTGGCGGCGTTGAGCGTGGCCGGCGATGCGGCCGACGGATCCGGCGGCTTCGCCTTCGTCGGTTTCCTGCCCGCCGGCGGCGCGGCGCGCAGTGCGGCGCTGCAGCGGCTGGCGCAGGCCGCAGCCGCGCAAGTGCTGTTCGAGGCGCCGCACCGCATCGACAAGCTGGCGCGCGAGTTGGCCGAGGCCATGCCGCAGCGCCGGCTGACGCTGTGCCGCGAGCTGACCAAGCAGTTCGAGACCGTGCACACGCTGGCTGCCGCCGAACTGCCGGCCTGGCTGGCCGCCGATGCGCAGCGGCAGCGCGGCGAATTCGTGCTCGTGCTGCATGCATTGCCGGCCGCCGCGGCTGAAGAAGACGGCCTGCCGCCGGCAGCGCAACGCACGCTCGGCCTGCTGCTGCGCGAGCTGCCGCTGAAGCAGGCGGTGAGCCTGGCGGCCGAACTGGGCGCCGGGCCGCGCAACGCGCTGTACCAGGCGGCGTTGCAGATGCAGGCCACCACCCCCAAGTAGGTCCGACTCCTAGAATGAAACCCGCCTGTCGTTGAGGAAGCCCACATGATCAGCCGCGAACCCACGCTCGAACGCCTGGCCATTGCCCAAGGCGTGCTGCTCGAACCCTTCGGTCTGGACGAAGCGGCGCTGGCGCGCGCGCTGGCCACCATCGGCGAGCACCGCGTCGACGATGCCGACCTGTATTTCCAGAGCACGCGCCACGAAGGCTGGAGCCTGGAAGAAGGCATCGTCAAGAGCGGCAGCTTCAGCATCGACCAGGGCGTCGGCGTGCGCGCGGTGGCCGGCGAGAAGACCGCCTTCGCTTATTCCGACGAATTGTCCGAGGCGGCGCTGCAGGATGCGGCGCGCACCGTGCGCACCATCGCCGCGGCCGGGCAGAACAAGCGCGTCAAGCTCGCCGCCCGGCCGCGCGTGAGCGGCAGTCGCGTGCTCTACGGGCCGACCGACCCGATCGCCACGCTCGACAGCGCGCAGAAGGTGGCGCTGCTGGAGCGCGTCGAGAAGCTGGCGCGCGCCAAGGACCCGCGCGTGGTGCAGGTGATGGCCGGGCTGGCCGCCGAATACGACGTGGTGCTGGTGGCCCGCGCCGACGGCACGCGCGCCGCCGACGTGCGCCCGCTGGTGCGCGTCTCGGTGACGGTGATCGCCGAACAGAACGGCCGGCGCGAGGTCGGCACCGGCGGCGGCGGCGGACGCTTCGGCCTGGGCTACTTCCAGGACGAGGTGCTGAAGTCCTACGTCGAGCAGGCGGTCAACGCGGCGCTGACGAACCTGGAAGCGCGCCCGGCGCCGGCCGGCGAGATGAGCGTCGTGCTCGGCCCGGGCTGGCCCGGCGTGCTGCTGCACGAGGCCGTCGGCCACGGGCTCGAAGGCGACTTCAACCGCAAGGGCTCGTCCACCTTTGCCGGGCGCATCGGCCAGCGTGTCGCGGCCAAGGGTGTGACCGTGCTCGACGACGGCACGATCGCCGACCGGCGCGGCAGCCTGAACATCGACGACGAAGGCCATGCGACGCAGCGCAACGTGCTGATCGAGGACGGCATCCTGAAGGGCTACATCCAGGATGCGCTGAACGCGCGGCTGATGGGTGTCAAGCCCACCGGCAACGGCCGGCGCGAAAGCTACGCGCACGTGCCGATGCCGCGCATGACCAACACCTACATGCTGGGCGGCGCGCACAGCAAGGAAGAGATCATCGCCAGCATCAAGCGCGGGCTGTACGCCACCAACTTCGGCGGCGGCCAGGTCGACATCACCAGCGGCAAGTTCGTGTTCTCGGCCAGCGAGGCCTTCTGGGTCGAGGACGGCAAGATCGTCTATCCGGTCAAGGGCGCGACGCTGATCGGCAACGGCCCGGAAGCGATGACGCGCGTCAGCATGATCGGCAACGACATGCAGCTGGACACCGGCGTCGGCGTCTGCGGCAAGGACGGCCAGAGCGTGCCGGTGGGCGTGGGTCAGCCGACGCTGCGCATCGACCGGTTGACGGTGGGCGGCACGGCATAGCGTCTCGGCGGCGAGCGGCTCGACGAACAAGAGATGCCGACCATCCACGATTCCAGGCACGCGCACGCCACGCTCGACGCCGTCGGCATCGGCACGCTGCAGTTGCGCGACGCCGGCCGGCTGAACATCATCGGCAGCGCGGCCATTACCGATCTGCGCGCCGCGCTGCAGGCGCTGTCGGCCGAGCCCGAGCTGCGCGTGCTGGTGCTGCGCGGCAGCGGCGAGCGCGCCTTCATCGGCGGTGCCGACATCGGCGAGATGGCGGCGCTGAATCCGGCCACGGCCCAAAGCTTCATCAGCGGCCTGGCCGGGCTGTGCGACGCGGTGATGCAGGTGCCGGTGCCGGTGATCGCGCGCCTCGCCGGCTGGTGCCTGGGTGGCGGGCTCGAAGTGGCGCTGGCCTGCGATCTGCGCCTGGCCGACGACAGCGCGATGTTCGGCATGCCCGAGCTCAAGGTCGGCATCCCGTCGGTGATCCACGCGGCGCTGCTGCCGCGGCTGATCGGCAGCTCGCGCGCCGACTGGATGCTGCTCGGCTGCGAGAACATCGACGCGGCGCGCGCCGAGGCCTGGGGGCTGGTGCATGAGCGCTGCGCGGTCGGCGGCCTGGACGAGTTGGTGGAGCAGCGCGCTCGCTCGCTGGCTGCGCTGCCGCCGCAGGCGCTGCGCCAGCAGAAGCGCCTGCTGCGCCACTGGCAGACGGTGCCGCTGGCGCAGGCCGTGCGCGACAGCATCGGCGAGTTCGCGCACGCCTACACCACCGGCGAGCCGCAGGCGGCGATGGGCGAGTTCATGGCGCGCAAGCGGCCGGCTGCCGACGCCTGACTTCGCCTCGCCGGGCTCTTCAGTGGGGCTTGCGCGGCCGCTTGAAGGAGTCCGGCCGCACGACGTTGCTGCCGCGGCGTTGCGCACGGCGGATCGCGTCGTCGGCCTCGCGCGCGGCATGCCGGCGGTGCCGGGGCCAGAACCAGGCGCGCCGCGCCAGCTGCCGGCCGCGCAGCAGCGCCCGCCTGAAGACCGCGTCGACGCGCCGGCGCTGCGGCTCGCGCAGCAGCATGCGCAGCAGCAGCGCCACGCAGACCGCCAGCGCAATGCCGGCGACGATGCTGTGCATCACGCGGCGCTCCTTCAGGCCAGATGCCGCAGCTTGCGCAGCGCCACCGACAGCATCGCCAGATCGGCCGATTTGGCGTCGGCCAGCTCGGCGAGCAGCTTGTGTGCGTCCTGCAGCACCTGCTGGTTCTCGGCTTCCCAGGCCTGCAGCATCTGCGCCGCGCTGCCCTGGCGCCGGCCCAGCACTTCGAGCGCGATCTGACGCTGCAGTTCGCCCAGCTCGTCGCCGAGCGCGATCTTGGCCAGCGTGTCCCAATGGCCACGCGCATCCAGCGACTCGATCTGCCGCTGCACGCGGTGCAGCCCGAGCCGCGCACCCAGCTCGGCGTGCAGCTCGCCCACCTGCTGCAGCGGCACGCCGCTGGCCTGCGCGATCTCGGCGATGTCCAGCGCGTCGTGCAGCCCGTCGGTGGCGGCGACGGCCTGCGCCAACGCGGACGGCACTCCGGCCGCGACCCAGGCCACGGCCTGCGGCGAGCTCGCTGCCTCCGGCTCGAGCCGCTCGCGCAGCATGGCCGCTGCCGGCGTCAAGCGCTCGATCAACGGCTGCAGGCCCTCGGCCAGGCGCCGCGGCTGCAGCAGCCAGGTGGTGGCGCGCGCGCTCGGGCCCTTCATGTGATTCGCCATCTCGGCCTGCACCGCGTCGGGTACCTGGTTGTCCAGCGCTTCGATCTGCCGCCACAACTCGCCGCAGCCGAAGACCTCGCGCACCACCAGGAAGGCGCGCACGATCTGCGCGGGCTGGGCGCCGCTCATCTCGCTCAGCCGGTGCACGAAGGTCGGGCCGACGCGGTTGACCAAGCGGTTCAGCAGGTGGGTGGCGATGATCTCGCGGCGCAACGGGTGGCGCGGAACGTAGGCGGCGAACTTCTCGCGCAGCAGCGGCGGGAAGTAGTGCGTCAACGCGCTCGCCACCCAGGGGTCTTCGGGCAGGTCGGATTCGACCAGCTCGTCCGACAGCCACATCTTGCTGTAAGCCAGCAGCACCGCCAGCTCGGGGGTGGTCAGTCCTTGGCCCTGCTTCTCGCGCTCGGCAAGCTGCTCGTCGTCGGGCAGGTACTCGATGGCGCGGTTCAACAGGCCGTTCTTTTCCAGGTGGCGCATGAAGCGCGCCTGCTGGTCGAGCAGCGTGGCGCCGAGCCGGCGCGTGTGCGACAGCACCTGCGTCTGGTAGTAGTTGTCCGACAGCACCATCGCCGCCACGTCGCCGGTCATCCGCGGCAGCAGCGCGTTGCGCTGCTTTTCGGTCATCTCGCCGTCGGCCACCGCCAGGCCGAGCAGGATCTTGATGTTGACCTCGTGGTCCGAGGTGTCGACGCCGGCCGAGTTGTCGATGGCGTCGGTGTTGATGCGCACGCCCGCCAGCGCCGCCTCGATGCGGCCGAGCTGCGTGCAGCCCAGGTTGCCGCCTTCGCCGGCCACCTTGCAGCGCAGGTCGGCGCCGTCGACGCGCAGCGCGTCGTTGGCGCGGTCGCCGACATCCGCATGGCTCTGGCTGCGCGCCTTGACATAGGTGCCGATGCCGCCGTTGTAGAGCAGATCCACCGGCGCCTTCAGGATCGCGCCCAGCAGTTCGGCCGGTGCCAAGCGCAGGTCGTCGCGCGGCTCGATACCCAGCGCCGCGCAGGCCTGAGGTGATACCGGGATCGACTTCTGCGCGCGCGACCACACGCCGCCGCCGGCGGAAATCAGGCTCGTGTCGTAGTCGGCCCACGACGAGCGCGGCAGCGCGAACAGCCGCTCGCGCTCGGCGAAGGACGCGGCGGCGTCCGGCGCCGGGTCGATGAACACATGGCGGTGGTCGAAGGCCGCCACCAGCCGGATGTGCCGCGACAGCAGCATGCCGTTGCCGAACACGTCGCCCGACATGTCGCCGATGCCGGCCACGGTGAAGTCCTGGCTCTGCGTGTCCACGCCCAGCTCGCGGAAGTGGCGCTTGACGCTCTCCCACGCGCCGCGCGCGGTGATGCCCATGGCCTTGTGGTCGTAGCCGACGCTGCCGCCGGAGGCGAAGGCGTCGCCGAGCCAGTGGCCGTATTCGGCCGAGATGGCGTTGGCATGGTCGGAGAAGCTGGCCGTGCCCTTGTCGGCCGCCACCACCAGGTAGGGGTCGTCGCCGTCGAGGCGGCGCACCAGCGGCGGCGGCAGCACCTGGCCGCCGGCCAGGTTGTCGGTCAGGTCGAGCAGGCCGCGCAGATAGTCCTGGTAGCAGGCCACGCCTTCCTTCAGGTAAGCCTCGCGGTCGCTGGCCGGCGGGGCCTTCTTCAGCACGAAGCCGCCCTTGCTGCCGACCGGCACGATGACCGTGTTCTTGACCATCTGCGCCTTGACCAGGCCCAGCACCTCGGTGCGGAAGTCCTCGGGCCGGTCGCTCCAGCGCAGGCCGCCGCGCGCCACTTTGCCGCCGCGCAGGTGGATGCCCTCGAAGCGCGGCGAGTAGACGAAGATCTCGACCAGCGGCCTGGGCTCGGGCAGGCCGGGCACCTTGGCAGAGTCGAACTTGAAGCTCAGGAAGCTGCGCTGCGGCCCGGGCGCGCCCGAGTGGCCGACCCCCGTGCGCCAGCGGTTGGTGCGCAGCGTGGCCAGCACCAGCGCCAGCAGCTGGCGCAGCACGCGGTCTTCGTTCAGATTGCTGACGCGGTCCAGCGCCAGCTCGATCGCGCGCACCTGCTCGGCGGCCGCCGCGTCGTCGTGCTCGCGCGGGTGCAGGCGCAGGTGGAACAGCCGCACCAGCATGTGCACGATCTGCGGCTGCGCGGCCAGCGTGGCCTCGATCGTGCTCTGCGACAGCGCGAAGCCGATCTGCTTGCAGTACTTGGCGTAGGCGCGCAGCACGACGATGTCGTCGGCCGTCAGCCCGGCGCGCAGCACCAGGCGGTTGAAGTCGTCGTTCTCCGCCTCGCCGCGGAACACGCGTGCGAAGCTGTGCTCGAACAGCCGCGCCAGCGTCTCGAACTCGGCCTCGTCGGACAGCGGCGCTTCGAGCTTGAAGTCGTGCAGCGCCGCCAGCGCGCCGCCGTCCGCGCCGTCGTCGCGCGGACCGATGCGGAAGTTGTCCTCGCCGAGCACGCGCACGCCCATGTGTTCGAGCATCGGCAGGCTGTCCGACAGCACCACCGGCTCGCCCCGCCGGTAGACCTTGAAGCCCAGGCTGACCGCGCTGCCGCCCAGCGGCCGGTACAGCGCCAGGCCCAGCGGCTGCTCGGGCGTCAGCGCGTCGACTTCCAGCAGGTCGGGCACCGCGGCGTGCGCCGCATGGATCGCGCGGTAGACCTGCGGAAAGGCCGGGCCCCAGCGCTTGTACAGCGCCAGGCCGCGGGCTTCGCCAGCCTCGTCGACGAGCGCGTCGCGCAGTTCGTCGTCCCAGCGCCGCGCCGCCGCCGCGAGTTGCGCTTCGATCGCGCGCCGGTCGTAGGCCGGCACCTGGCCGGCGGCGGTGCGGATCGTGAAGTGCACGCGCGCCAGCAGCGTGTCGCCGAGCAGCACGTTGAAGTCGGCGCGCTGGCCGTCGAGCGCAGCCATCAGGATGGCCTGGAACTTCCTGCGCAGCTCGGTCGAATAGGCTTCGCGCGGTACGTAGACCAGGCAGGAGACGAAGCGCTCGTAGGGGTCGCGCCACAGGAACAGCCGCAGCCGCTGGCGCTCGCCGGCGGCGAGGATGCCCAGCGCGGTGTCGAACAGCTCGTCCTCGCCGATCTGGAACAGGTCGTCGCGCGGATAGGTGGCGAGGATGTGCTGCAGCGCCTTGGCCAGGTGGCCGCCCTCGGGCAACGCCGCGCGCTGCATCACCGCCGCGACCTTCTGGCGCAGCAGCGGGATCTCCTCGACACGCGCGTTGTAGGCGCTGGAGCTGAACAGGCCGATGAAGCGGTGCTCGCCGATGATCTCGCCGCCGGCACCGTAGCGCTTGATGCCGACATAGTCGCTGTAGCCCGGGCGGTGCACGGTGGAGCGTGTGTTCGAGCGCGTCACCAGCAGCAATGGCACCGCAGAGCGCGCCAGCGCGCGCGCCTGCGGCGGCAGCGCGGCGAAGCTGGAGGAAAGCTCGTGTGCTGCGTCGCCCGATGCGCCCGAGGTCCCCAATACGCCGAGGCCGCTGCCGCTGACCAGGCGCAGCGCGTCCTCGCCGTGCTCGCTGACCAGGTCGTGGCGGCGGTAGCCGAGCAGCGTGAAGTGCTCGTCGGCCAGCCACTGCAGGAAGGCGCGGCTTTCCTGCACCAGCGCCGGCGGCACCGAAGGCGGCGGCGTTTCCAGTTCGGCCGCCGTCTCGTGCAGCCGCCCGAGCATCGGCTTCCAGTCCTGCACCGCCGCACGCACGTCGCCGAGCACGCGCTCCAGACCGGCCGCCAGCGCGGCGCGCTGTGCCGGATCGACCAGCCGGTCGACCTCGATGTGCATCCACGATTCGCGCAGCGCCCGATCGTCGTGCTCGTGCGCGCCCCGCTCGCGCAACGACTGCAGCCGCCCCTGCGCGTCGCGCTGCACGCTCAGCACCGGATGCACGATCAGGTGCATGCTCAGGCCCTGGCGCGAGATCTCCATCGACAGGCTGTCGACCAGGAACGGCATGTCGTCGTTGACCACCTCGATCACCGTGTGGCGCGAGGCCCAGCCGTGCTCGGCCTGAGTCGGGCTGATGACGCGCAGCCGCAGCGCACCGGGCGTGCGCTCGGCACCGAACTGCGAGATCGACAGCAGTGCGCCCAGCAGTTCCTCGGGCGAACGCGCGCCCAGGTCGTCGCTGTCGAGGTGGTGGAAGTAGGCGCGGGCGAAGGCCTCGAGCAGCGTGCGCTGTGGCGGCTGCAGCCTGGGTGCGGCCAGCGCGAGCACGGCGTCGATGCGCTCGCGGCGTGCCGCGTCGGTAGATGCGTCCATGGTGTTCGTCTCCTTCAAGCGAGGGCTCGCCCGCCCCGTTCCGCGGACCGCAGCTTACGCCGGCACCGCGAAGAGCGGCGCGCTACGATCGCCGTTCGCTCGAAGGAGGCGCGGTTCCATGAGTCCACTGAAGCTCGAGGTCAACGGCCAGGCGGTGCAACTGCAGGTCGACAGCCGCCGCTTGCTGGTCGAGGTGCTGCGCGAGCAGCTCGGCCTGACCGGCACCCACGTCGGTTGCGACACCAGCCAGTGCGGCGCCTGCACCGTGCTGCTCGACGGCCAGCCGGTGAAGAGCTGCACGCTGCTCGCGCTGCAGGCCGAGGGCCGGCGCGTGACCAGCATCGAAGGCCTGGCGCGCGACGGCGAGCGCCATCCGGTGCAGCAGGCCTTCATCGACTGCCACGCTCTGCAGTGCGGCTTCTGCACGCCGGGCATGATCATGTCCGCGACGGCGCTGCTGCAGCGCACGCCGCAGCCGGCGCGGGCGCAGATCGAGCAGGCGCTGGAAGGCAACCTGTGCCGCTGTACCGGCTACGTGAACATCGTCGCCGCGGTCGAGCAGGCCGCGGGCGCGCTGGCGGGAGCCGTGAAATGAGCGCCGTCGCCCAACGCTACGGCAGCGGCCAGTCGGTGCGCCGCATCGAGGATCCGGCGCTGGTCGCCGGCAAGGGCCGGTTCACCGACGACGTGACGCTGCCCGGCCAAGCCTGGATGAGCGTGCAGCGCTCGCCCTACCCGCATGCGCGCATCGCCGCCATCGACAGCTCGGCCGCGCTGGCGCTGCCCGGCGTGCTGGCGGTGTACACCGGCGCCGATCTGCTGCAGGCCGGCCTGAAGCCGCTGGGCTCGCAGCCGGTGTTCCCCGGCCCGGGCGGCGCGCCCGCGCCGAAGACGCCGCGCCACGCGCTGGCGGTCGGCGAAGTGCGCTTCGTCGGCGAGGCGGTGGTCGCGGTGGTCGGCGCCAGCGCCGACGCGGCGCGCGCCGGCCGCGACGCGGTGTGGGTGGAATACGAGGAGCTGCCGAACGTCACGCACCTGGACGACGCGACCGCCGCCGGCGCGCCCAAGGTCTGGGCCGACGCCGCCGACAACTTCGCCGCCGAGGCGCGCCACGGCAAGGCCGACGAATGCGACGCCGCCTTCGCGTCAGCCGCGCACGTGGTGGCGCTGGACCTGGTGAACCAGCGCCTGGCGCCGACCTCGCTGGAGCCGCGCAGCGTGCTCGGCAGCTTCGACGGCGGGCGCGTGACGCTGCGCATGAGCAGCCAGATGCCCGGCGGCGTGCGCGACACGCTGTGCAACGAGGTCTTCGGCTGGCCCACCGACAAACTGCGCGTGGTGGTCGGCGACGTCGGCGGCGGCTTCGGCATGAAGACCGGCGCGTATTGCGAGGACATCCTGGTGGCGCACTGCACGCACACGCTGCAGCGGCCGGTGAAGTGGATCGCCGAGCGCAGCGAGGAATTCCTCTCCGCCGGCCACGGCCGCGACATCCGCAGCCGTGTCGAGCTGGCGCTGGACGCCGACGGCCGCGCACTGGGCCTGCGCGTGCGCACGCAGGCCAACGTCGGCGCCTACGCCACCACCACCGGCACGCTGATCCAGCTGCTGATCGGTCCGTGGGTCACGACCAGCATCTACGACATCCCGGTCATCGACCTGCGCCTGAGCGCGGTGCTGACCCACACCACGCCTGCGGGCGCGTACCGCGGCGCCGGCCGGCCGGAGGCGATCTACAACATCGAGCGGCTGATGGACGCCGCCGCGCGCCGGCTGAAGCTGGACCCGGCCGAGCTGCGCCGGCGCAACATGATCCGCCCCGAGCAGATGCCCTACACCAACCCGATGGGGCAGGTCTACGACAGCGGCAAGTTCGAATCGGTGCAGACCCAGGCATTGGCCCAGGCCGACTGGGCCGGCTTCGACGCGCGCGCCGCGCAGTCGAAGAAGGCCGGCAAGCATCGCGGACGCGGCATCGCGTCCTTCCTCGAATGGACCGGCGGCAACGTGTTCGAGGAGCGCGTCACCGTCAACGTCTCGGGCGACGGCTTCATCGAGGTCTTCAGCGCCACGCAGGCGATGGGCCAGGGCATTGCCACCAGCTACGCACAGCTGGTGGTGGACGTGTTCGGCGTGGCTATCGAGAAGGTGCGCATCGTGCAGGGCGACACCGACCGCGGCACCGGCTTCGGCAGCGCCGGCTCGCGCTCGATCTTCGTCGGCGGCTCGGCAGTCAAGGTGGCCTCGGAGCGCACGGTGGAGAAGGCGCAGGCGCTGGCGGCCGAGGCGCTGGAGACCGCGCCGCGCGACATCGAGTACCGCGAGGGCGTGTTCCGCGTCGCCGGCACCGACCGGCAGATCGGCCTGTTCGAGCTGGCGGCCAGGCAGGCCGACCATCAGGTGTTCATCGACTCGACCAGCGCGGTGCAGGCGCCGAGCTGGCCCAACGCCTGCCACATCTGCGAGGTGGAGATCGACCCGGACACCGGCGTGGTCGAGCTGGCCAGCTACGCGTCGGTGAACGACGTGGGCCGTGCGATCAACCCGACCATCGTCATCGGCCAGCTCGACGGCGGCGCGGTGCAGGGCCTGGGGCAGGCGCTGTGCGAGCAGGTGGTCTACGACCGCGAATCGGGCCAGCTGCAGACCGGCACGCTGATGGACTACGCGCTGCCGCGCGTGGACGCCGCGCGGCGCTTCAAGACCACGCTCGACCAGAGCACGCCCTGCCTGACCAACCCGCTGGGCGTCAAGGGCGTCGGTGAGCTGGGCACCATCGGCGCAACGCCGGCGGTGGTCAATGCCGTGGTCGATGCGCTGAGCCGCGCCGGCGCGGCCGAGGCGGCGTTGAAGCTGCAGATGCCGCTGACCAGCGAACGCGTGTGGGCCGCGCTGCACGGCCATTCGGCTTGACGCTTGACGCTTGAAGACCTGCCCGAGGAGTTCGCGATGACCCCCTTTGCCTTCCACCGCCCCGCGTCGCAGGCCGCTGCGCTGCAGCTGCACCGGGCCGGCGGCGACGCGCGCTACCTGGCCGGCGGCCAGTCGCTGCTGCCGACGATGAAGCTCGGCCTGGCCGCGCCCTCGGACCTGATCGACTTGTCGCTGTTGCCGGGCGCGAACGCCATCGCCGTCGAAGCCGATGCCCTGCGCATCGGCGCGATGACGCCGCATGCGGTCGTCGCCGCGTCGGCCGAGGTGCGCCGGTACATCCCGGCGCTGGCCGCGCTGGCCGAGGGCATCGGCGACCCCGCGGTGCGCACGCGCGGCACGATCGGCGGCAGCCTGGCGCAGAACGACCCGGCCGCCTGCTGCCCGGCCGCGGTGCTGGGCCTGGGGGCGACGGTGCTGACCGACCGGCGCCGCATCGCCGCCGACGACTTCTTCAAGGGCCTGTACGAGACCGCGCTCGAGCCTGGCGAGCTGATCACCGCGCTGAGCTTCCCTATCCCGCAACGCGCGGCCTACGTCAAGTTCAAGCAGCCGGCGTCGCGCTTCGCGCTGGTCGGCGTGTTTGTCAGCCAGGGGCCCGATCCCCGAAGCAGCACGCGCGTCGCCGTCACCGGCGCCGGGCCGTGTGTCTTCCGCGTTGGCGCCTTCGAAGCGGCGCTGGCCAAGGACTGGTCGGCGCAGGCGCTGGCCGGCCTGGCGGTGCCGGCCGACGGCCTGAACACCGACCTGCATGCCGGCGCCGCCTACCGTGCGCACCTGATCGGCGTGCTCGCGCGGCGAGCCGTCGCGGCGGCGTGATAAAGTCGCCCCCATGCATCGCGCCACGTTCCGCTTTACGAGCTGCTGGTTTACGGCCCCATCCGGCGGCTGGACCCAGTGGCGCGCGTGAACGAAACGACGTACCCGATCCAGACAAACCGCCGGCAACCCCGGCGGTTTTTTGTTGTCCGCAGCGAAAACGAAACAGGAGTCCCCATGCAGTCCCGAAGCCACGGCGCCGAAGTACGCCACGCGCTCAGCGAGAAGACCAGCGAAACCGACGACCAGCGCATCAAGGACATCACGCCCTTGCCGCCGCCCGAACACCTGATCCGCTTCTTCCCGATCGCCGGCACGCCGGTGGAAAAGCTCATCGGCAAGACGCGCCAGGCAGTGCGGCAGATCATGCAGCGCAAGGACGACCGGCTGCTGGTGATCATCGGTCCGTGTTCGATCCACGACCCGGCCGCGGCGCTGGACTACGCGCGCCGGCTGCTGCCGCTGCGCCAGCAGTACGCCGACACGCTGGAGATCGTGATGCGCGTGTACTTCGAGAAGCCGCGCACCACCGTCGGCTGGAAGGGGCTGATCAACGACCCCTACCTCGACGAGAGCTACCGCATCGACGAGGGCCTGCGCATCGCGCGCCAGTTGCTGGTGGAGATCAACCGCCTGGGCATGCCGGCGGGCAGCGAGTTCCTGGACGTGATCAGCCCGCAGTACATCGGCGACCTGATCAGCTGGGGCGCGATCGGCGCGCGCACCACTGAAAGCCAGGTGCACCGCGAACTGGCCTCGGGCCTGAGCGCGCCGGTGGGCTTCAAGAACGGCACCGACGGCAACGTCAAGATCGCCATCGACGCCATCCAGGCCGCAGCCCGGCCGCACCACTTCCTGTCGGTGCACAAGAACGGCCAGGTAGCGATCGTCGAGACGCGCGGCAACAAGGACTGCCACGTCATCCTGCGCGGCGGCAAGGCGCCGAACTACGACGCCGCGCACGTCGCCGCGGCCTGCAAGGAGATCGAGGCGGCGAAGCTGGATTGCACGCTGATGGTCGACTGCAGCCATGCCAACAGCAGCAAGCAGCACGAGAGGCAGCTCGACGTGGCGCGCGACGTGGCGGCCCAGTTGCACGCCGGCAGCCGCTGCATCTTCGGCCTGATGGTGGAAAGCCATCTGGTCGCGGGCGCGCAGAAGTTCAGCGCCGGCAAGGACGATCCGGGCAAGCTGGCCTACGGCCAGAGCATCACCGACGCCTGCCTGGGCTGGGACGATTCGCTGCAGGTGCTGGGCGTGCTGAGCGACGCGGTGAAGGCGCGGCGCGCGGCAGGCTGAGCGGCATCAGCAGCGGACAGGGCTGGCGGCGGCGCCCCTGCGCCGCGGGCGCGTCGGCGGGAGTGTCGGGCTCGTCTGCCGGCCGCATCAACCCGCGTCGCGGGCCAGCTTCTCGCTTTTCCAGTAGACGTCGTCGCCGCCCAAACCGTCCAGCTTGGCGCGGTTCAGCACGCGAGCGAGCACGAACATCAGGTCGGACAAGCGGTTCAGGTACTGGCGCGGCGCCGCGTTCACCTTGTCCTGCGCCGCCAGCGCCACGACGGCGCGCTCGGCGCGCCGCGCCACCGTGCGGCTGACATGCGCCAGCGCCGCGGCGCGGTTGCCCGCCGGCAGGATGAACTCCTGCAGCTTGGGCAGCGCGGCGTTGTGCTGCGCCAGCGCCTGGTCCAGCTGCAGCACGGCGTCGGCCTTCAGCAGTTCATAGCCGGGGATCGACAGCTCGCCGCCCAGATTGAACAGCTCGTGCTGGATCGCGCCCAGCAGCGCGCGCACCTCCGGCGGCAGCGGCTCGGCCAGCAGCACACCCAGGCTGGAGTTCAGTTCGTCGACCTCGCCCATCGCCTGCACGCGCAGGTGGTCCTTGGGCACGCGCGTGCCGTCGCCGAGGCCGGTAGAGCCGTCGTCGCCGGTGCGCGTGGCGATCTGTGTCAGGCGTTTTCCCATGGGTACCGATCGTACCCTTGCGCCGCCGGCCGCAAGCGCTGCGGCTTCAGCCCGCCAGCCGCACCGCCAGCCGCTGCAGCAGCGGACGGCGGCGCCAGGCCTCGCAGCAGCGCTCGGCGAAGTCGCGCCCGCGCTCGCTGAGCCGGCAGCAGCGCACCGCGGCAAAACCCTGCGGGTTGTCGAATTCGCGCACCAGGCCGTAGTCGAGCAGGGTGCGGTGCGCGCTGTACAGCGGCGCGCCGTCGAGCGTGCAGCCGCCGCTGAAGCCGCTGACGCGCACCAGCACCCGGCCGCGGCGCAGCGCCTGCAACGCATCGATGAACTCGCCGCGGTCAGGGATGATCGTTGCCTGGGTCATGGTTGATCAGGCGCGCAATGCATGCCAAAGCCCATGGTCGCACCGCGACGCCGGCCTGAGGGCCGGAACTGCAGTGGCGTGTGCTCCCAGTTTGCCGGCATCCGCGATGCCCGCACCCACCGCGCGGCCGGGAGGCACGCTGCCTAGAATCGGCCGTTGCCCGCAGCGCTGGAGGCTCGCCATGAACGCACCCGATCCCGTCCAAGCCTGGCCCGCCTTCGAGCCGCGGCGCGTGCCGCCGGCGATGCTGGCCGCGCTGCAGCAGCGCTTCGGCGCGCGCTGCTCCAGCGCCGCCGCGGTGCGCGAGCAGCACGGCCGCGACGAATCGCCCTATCCGGTGACGCCGCCGGAGCTGGTGGTGTTCTGCGACAGCACCGAGGAAGTCGCCGCCGTGGTCGCGCTGGCCGCCGAGCATGCGGTGCCGGTGATTCCCTACGGCACCGGCTCGTCGCTGGAAGGCCATCTGCTGGCGGTGCAGGGCGGCGTCAGCGTCGACGTCTCGGGCATGACGCAGATCGTGCGCCTGAACCCCGAAGACCTGACGGTCACGGTGCAGGCCGGCGTGACGCGCGAGCAGTTGAACCGCGAGATCAAGGATTCGGGGTTGTTCTTCCCCATCGACCCCGGCGCCAACGCCAGCCTGGGCGGCATGGCGGCCACGCGCGCCAGCGGCACCAACGCCGTGCGCTACGGCACGATGCGCGAGAACGTGCTGGCGCTGACC
>DAIMFR010000081.1:0-19372 GCA_036724445.1 Rubrivivax sp.
GCACCGGCGCAATTGTCGGTCATTGCGTAACCACTTTGATGGAACGTTCTACTAGATCGATACCGTCTCGGACGCCCGCTCGGGCGCGCCGGAATACTTCACAGGCTCTGAGCCTCCCAGGCCCCTGGCGGCGCCCGGGAGGCTCTCAGTGCATCGGCGCGCCCGGCGGCGCGGTGTTCAGCACCGTGAGGCCGGCCGTGCCCAGCGTGCCGGCCTCGATCTCCTCGTCGCTGGCCTCGCGCACGTCGCGCACCTTCAGGTGCAGCCGCAAGGCCATGCCGGCCAGCGGATGGTTGCCGTCGAGCACCACGTGCGACGGATAGATCTCGGTGACGGTGTAGAACAGGTCGGGCGGCATGTCCGGCGTCACGCTGCCGCTCGGCAGGCCCTCGAACTGCATGCCGGCCTCGAGCTGCTCGGGGAAGAGCTCGCGCGCCTCGAAGCACACCAGCTCGCTGCGGTAGTCGCCGAAGGCGTGTTCGGGTTCCAGGTGCAGGTGGGCTTCATGGCCGAGCTCGTGGCCGAGCAGCGCTTCTTCGACCTTGGGCAGCAGGTCGCTGCCGCCATAGAAGAACTCCACCGGCTCGGCCAGTTCGTCGATCACGCCCCCCTGGGCATCGGACAGCGTCCAGCTCAGGCTCAGCACGCAGGGCGCGGCAATCTTCATGCGGCCGATGATCGCACAGCGACGCCACAATCGCGCGGTGGACCCGAACCAGCCGCTGCCGCTGCTCGCCGGCCTGACGCCGGCGCAGTTCATGCGCCGCCACTGGCAGCGCAAGCCGCTGCTGGTGCGCCAGGCGCTGCCCGGCATCGCCGCGCCGCTGCCGCGTGCCGCGCTGTTCGCGCTGGCCGCCGGCGATGCGGTGGAGTCGCGCCTGGTGCTGCGCAGGGGCGACGGCTGGGCCTTGCGCCACGGGCCGCTGCCGCGGCGCGCGCTGCCGCCGCTGGCGCAGCCGGGCTGGACGCTGCTGGTGCAGGGGCTGGACCTGCACCTGCAGGCGGCGCACGAGCTGCTGCAGCGTTTCCGCTTCGTGCCCGATGCGCGGCTCGACGACCTGATGCTGTCCTGGGCCAGCGACGGCGGCGGCGTCGGAGCGCATCTGGATTCCTACGACGTGTTCCTGATCCAGGTGCAGGGGCGGCGCCGCTGGCGCGTCGGCCGTGCGCGCGACCGGCGTTTCATCGACGGCCTGCCGCTGAAGATCCTGCGCCGCTTCGAGCCCGAGCACGACTGGCTGCTCGAACCCGGCGACCTGCTGTACCTGCCGCCGCAATGGGCACACGACGGCGTGGCCGTCGGCGAATGCATGACCGCGTCGGTGGGTTTCAGTGCGCCGGCCGCCGGCGAGCTGGGGCGCGAGCTGCTGGCGCGGCTGGCCGAGCACGCCGCGTCCGACGCAGATGAACGCTTGTACGCTGACGCCGGACAGCCGCCGACGGCCACGCCGGGTGCGATCCCGGCGGCGCTGCAGGACTTCGGCGCGCGTGCGCTGCAGGCGGCGTTGTCCGACCCCGACGCGCTGGCGCGCGCGCTCGGCGAACTGCTCAGCGAACCGAAGGCGCGCGTCTGGTTCGAGCCGCCGCCGCGCCGCCCCGGTCTGTCGCGCGGCGTGCGGCTCGACCGGCGCACGCGCATGCTCTACGACGCCCGGCACGTGTTCATCAACGGCGAGTCCTTTCGCGCCGGCGGCGCCGACGCACGGCTGCTGCGCCGCTTGTCGGACCGGCGCGAACTGGCTGCGCCGGAGCTGTCGCGCCTGAGCGCGCCGGCGCGCGCCATCGTCGAGGATTGGGCCGCCGCCGGCTGGCTGCAGGAGCTTTGAATGGAAGAACCCCGCGCCCCTGGCGTGTCGCAGGCGGCGCCTGCCGGCGCCATCGATTCACGCGGCGCCTTCGCCGCGTCGCTGCACGAGGCGCTGGCCGCGGCGCTGGCGCGGCGTGCGCGGCGCATGGTCTGGGTGGACCCCGATTTCTCCGGCTGGCCGCTGGATGATGCCGCCTGGCTGCAGCGCCTGGGCGAGTGGCTGCGGCTGCCGCAGCGCCGCTTGCTGCTGCTGGCCAGCGACTTCGACGGGCTGCGCCAGCGCTGCCCGCGCTTCGTCGCCGGCTACCGCCTGTGGTCGCATGCCATCGCCGCGAGCAGTCCGCTGCCCGAGGACGCGGTCGAACTGCCCAGCCTGCTGCTCGCCGAAGGCACGGTGCTGGTGCAACTGCTGGACAAGAGCCTCTGGCGCGGATGGTCGTCTTCCGAGCCGGCGGCGCTGCGGTCGTGCCAGGAGCGGGTTGATGCGCTGCAGCAACGCGCGGCGCCTGCCTTTCCGGTCACCACCCTTGGTCTTTAAGGGAAATCCACTAGATGACCCTATAATTGCGGGCTGGGCTTGGCAATCTACACGTCGGCCCTGCCACGACAGAACCGGCTCGCCGCACCCCTCGCGGCGTGCGGACTGTGCAGCGGATCCGCAGTTCCATACCAAAACCTCAGAGGATTTTCTCCATGAACAAGTCACTCGTGTTGGCCTCGCTGGTCGCAGCCGTCGCCTTGGCCGCCTGCGGCAAGAAGGAAGAGGCCGCTGCGCCGGCCACCCCGGCTGCTGCCGCCGCCTCCGCCGCTGAAGCGGTGGCCGCGCCCGCTGCCGCCGCCTCCGCCGCCGTAGCCGAAGCGGCCGACAGTGCTGCGTCGGCCGCGGTGGGCGCCGCGGCGGCCACCGCCGCCGCCGCCGTCGAAGCCAAGGACGCCGCTGTCCAAGCCGTCGACGCCGCCAAGGACGCGGCTGCCGCCGCCGCTTCGGCCGTCAAGCAGTAAGACCGTCGCGCCTGAAGAAGCAAGAAGCCGCCCTTGGGCGGCTTCTTGCATTTGCAGTGGGTTATTTCAACTCGTCGGCGAGCAGCGCGACGATGCGCTTGCTGTTGTCGCTGCCGTCGGGCGCGCCCTGCGAGTTCAGCACCGAGACGATGGTCTTCGCGCCGTCAGCCTTCAACGCCACCTGGTACTTGAGGGCCGCCGCGCTGGTGTCGGTGCTGGCGCCGAAGAGCTTGGCGAAGAAACCCGGCGAGGCTTCCTGGCCCGCGGTCTTCGGGTCGACGTAGCGCACGAAATACAGGCCCGCCGCGCGATCACGGTCCTCGACGCTGAAGCCCGAACGGTCCAGTGCCAGGCCGACGCGGCGCCAGGCGCGGTCGAGCCCGTCGTCGACTTCCAGCGCCGCGCCGGGCGCGTCGCTGAGCACGCGCGCGCGCGGCTGAGCCGGCACCGCGGCCACCGGGTTGTCGACGGCGTTGCGCGCCATCGTCTCCGACGCGCCCAGCTTGACCAGCAGCCGCGACAGCATCTCGCTCTCCAGCTCCGGATCGCTGGGCCGCGGTTCCCACTTGGTGAAGTCCTTCTGCGGCGTGGTGTAGACCTCGATCATGCCGCGGTGGGTGACGAAAATCTCGCTGCCGCCGCCGGGCGTGCGCTCGATGCGCGTGCGGTACTGGTCCATCTCGCCGGTCGAGTAGACCGAGTCGAGCAGCCCGCCGAGCGACCTGCGGATGATGTCCTGCGGCAGCTTGGCGCGGTTCTCGGCCCAGTTGGTTTCCAGCACGCCGGCCGCGGCGTCGTTCTTCTCCAGCGTGAAGCCCAGGTCCTGCCAGAAGCTGACGATCTGCGGCCACACCTGCTCGGGCGGCTTGGGCACGCTGAGCCAGCGCCGGTCCCCGTCCTTCTCGACCTTGAAGTCGCCGATGGCGGTGGGAGCCACCGCCGGCGCGACCACCGGCCGCATGCCGGCGCTGCCGGCCGGCATCGCGCTGGCGCTGATCACGCCGCCCTGCTGCGGCTGCTGGTAGCGCCCGTCGCGGCTGAGCTGCTGCAGGTCGGGCGGGATCTCCAGCGGGTTCATCTTCGTCGCCGCGCTGCGGTAGTCGACGCGGTCGCTGGAGAACAGTCCGGACGAGCAGCCGCCCAAGCCGACGGTCAGCGCCAGCGCGCACAGGACGAACGGCTTGCCGCCAAGGCGAGCAGGAAAAGGCTTCACTTCGCATCTCCAGCGCACCGGCTGCGGTGCGCGATTCGGGCGTCGGTTAGGGGCGGGGCCGATGGCTGGAGTTCCCGCGCGCAGCTCAGAGCAGCGCGCTGTCGCGCAGCGCCTGCTGCACGCGCGCCTGGCCGGCGGCACTGAGCGGCACGATCGGCAGCCGCACCCCGGCGCCGCACAGCCCGAGCTGGGCCATCGCCCACTTGGTGGGCGCCGGGCTCGGCTCGCAGAACAGCTCGCGGTGCAGCGGCAGCAGGCGCAGCTGGAGCTCGGCCGCGCGCTTGGCCTGGCCTTCGATGGCGGCCATGCACAGCTCGTGCATCAGCCGCGGCGCGACGTTGGCGGTGACGCTGACGTTGCCGTGCCCGCCGAGCAGCATCAGCGCGACGGCGGTGCCGTCATCGCCGGAATAGATCGAGAAGCCCTCGGGCGCCTGCTTGATCAGCCAGGCGGCGCGTTCGATGTTGCCGGTGGCTTCCTTGATGCCGACGATGCCCGGCACCTGGGCCAGCCGCAGCACGGTGTCGTGCTGCATGTCGGCCACGGTGCGGCCGGGCACGTTGTACAGCACCATCGGCAGGTCCACCGCCTCGGCCACGGCGCGGAAGTGCTGGTAGATGCCTTCCTGCGACGGCCGGTTGTAGTACGGCACCACCGACAGGTGGCAGTCGGCGCCGACCTGCTTGGCGAAGCGCGTCAGCTCGATGGCCTCGCTGGTGGCGTTGGCGCCGGTGCCGGCCATGACCGGCACGCGCCCCGCCGCCTGCTCGACGGCGACGCGGATGATCTCGCAGTTCTCTTCCATCGACACCGTCGGCGATTCGCCGGTGGTACCGACGACGCAGATGCAGTCGGTGCCTTCGGCGATGTGCCAGTCGATCAGGCGGCGCAGCGCGGCGTAGTCCACGCTGCCGTCTTCGTGCATCGGCGTCACCAGCGCGACGATGCTGCCAACTATTGCGTTCATGCCTGTTCCTTGCAATCTGCGGATTTTACGCGCCCGTGCCGGGGCTGGCGGACACGCCGCCCAGCGGATAGCGCGGCGCGGCGCCCGCGGCCGGGTCTTCGGCGACCGCGGCGATGCGCTGCAGGCAGCGCGGCGGCGCGGACAGGAAGCCGTCTTCGTAGGCCACGATGCGCAGCCCGCGCGCGAGTTCGAGCAGTTCGCCGCGGCGCAGCAGGAAGTCGGGCCGCGACGGCTTGCCCACCGTCTGGTTGCCGTCGGCGAAGGTTTCGTAGATCAGCACGCCGCCGCGGTCCAGCGACGCCAGCAGCTGCGGCCACAGCGCTCGCCACAGGTAGTTGGTCACCACGACCGCGTCGAAGCGCTCGCCGGCCAGCGGCCAGGGCGCGGCTTCCAGATCGGCCACCACCACGCGCGCGATGGTACTCAGCGGCTGCAGCGCCGCGGCGTTGCGGTCCACCGCCGTGACCGCGAAGCCCTGGCGGCTCAGCCAGCGCACGTGGCGGCCGCTGCCGCAGGCCAGGTCGAGCACGCGGCCGCCGGGCCGCAGCAGCGGCGTCCAGCGCTGCACCCACGGCGACGGTGCCTCAGAAACAGGACCAGACACGGTTCGCCAGGTCGACCGCAAAATGCGGGTTCAGATAGGCGGCAAACACCGCCGCCAGCGCTGCCGCCGCGAGCAGCGCCAGCCCCCACCGGGCCAGGCGCGGCTTCATGCCGGCTGCGGCGCGGGACGCGCAACAGGCGTCTCGCGCACCGGCCAGTTGACCGCGGCGGCGAACACGCCGAGCGCGATCGAGATCCACCAGACGAGGTCGTAGCTGCCGCTGGCCTCGTACAGCCGGCCGCCGAGCCAGGCGCCGAGGAACGAGCCGATCTGGTGGTTCAGGAACACGATGCCGCCGAGCATCGACATGTACTGCACGCCGAAGATCTGCGCCACCACGGCATTGGTCGGCGGCACGGTCGACAGCCACAGCAGGCCCATCGCCGCGGCGAACAGGTACACGCTCCGCGGCGTCAGCGGCGCGCTGATGAAGAGCACGATGACCAGCGAACGCAGCAGGTAGATCGCCGACAGCATGCGCGGCTTGGACACATGCTGGCCCAGGCTGCCGGCGACGTAGGTGCCGAAGACGTTGAACAGGCCGATCAGCGCCAGCGCCGTCGTCGCCACGCCCGGCGCCAGGTCGTGGTCCTTCAGGTAGCTGGGCAGGTGCACGCCGATGAACACCACCTGGAAGCCGCAGACGAAGTAGCCGGCCGTCAGCAGCCTGAAGCCGCCATGGCCGAAGGCTTCGCGCAGCGCCGCGCGCACGCTCTGCTGCGGCGCGCCTGCGGCCGCATGCAGCGCCGGCTCGCGCAGGCCGATGGCCAGCGGCAGGATCAGCAGCGCCAGCAGGCCGAGCACGAACAGCGCGTTCTGCCAGCCCCAGCCGCCGATCAGCCAGCTCTCCACCGGCACCATCAGGAACTGGCCGAAAGAGCCCGCCGCGGCGGCCACGCCCATGGCCCATGAGCGCCTGTCCGGCGCGACGTTGCGCGCGATCACGCCGAAGACGATGGCATAGGTGGTGCCGGCCTGCGCCATGCCCAGCATCAGCCCGGCGCTGCCTGTGAAGGCCAGGCCCGAGGTGGACAGCGCCATCAGCACCAGCCCGCCGGCATAGAGCAGCCCGCCGGCGGCGAGCACGCGAAAGGCGCCGAAGCGGTCGGCGATCATGCCGGCCAGCGGCCCGGCGAGGCCCCAGGCGAGGTTCTGCACCGCCAGCGCGAAGGCGAAGGTCTCGCGCGACCAGCCGCGGTCCATGGTCAACGGCTGCAGGAACAGGCCGAAACCGTGGCGGATGCCCATCGACAAGGTGACGACGGCGGCGCCGCACAGCAGCACCTGCGTCATCGACAGTCGGGCGACTGCACCCGGGGCGGAAGCACTCATGCGCCGAATCTTACGCAAGCCCGCTCGGGCCCAGGCAAGAGCTACATTGCGGCCCCATGAGCGGAGCCAAGTCTTGAAGGTGCTGGTGCTCGGCGCCGGTGTGGTCGGCACCAGCGCCGCCTACTACCTGGCGCGCGATGGTCACGAGGTGCAGGTGCTGGACCGGCAGGACGGCCCGGCGCTGGAAACCAGCTTCGCCAACGCCGGCGAGGTGTCGCCCGGCTATTCGGCGCCGTGGGCCGGGCCGGGTGTGCCGCTGAAAGCCGTCAAGTGGATGCTGATGCGCCACAGCCCGCTGGTCATCTGGCCGCTGCTCGACCCGGCGATGTGGCGCTGGGGCGCGGCCATGCTGGCCAACTGCAGCGAGCGCGCCTATGCGCTGAACAAGAGCCGCATGGTGCCCATCGCCGAATACAGCCGCGACTGCCTGAAGGCGCTGCGTGCCGACACCGGCATCACTTACGACGAGCGTGCGCTGGGCACGCTGCAGCTGTTTCGCACCCAGGCGCAGCTGGACGGCACGGCCAAGGACATCGAGGTGCTGAAGCAGTACGGCGTGCCCTATGAGCTGCTGGACCGCGACGGCTTCGTCGAGGTCGAGCCGGCGCTGGCGCTGACGAAGCAGAAATTCGTCGGCGCGCTGCGCCTGCCCGGCGATGAAACCGGCGACTGCTTCAAATTCAGCAACCGCCTGGCCGACATGGCGCAGGCGCTGGGCGCGCAGTTCCGCTGGCGCACGCGGATCCTCGCGCTGCAGCAGCAGGGCGGGCGCCTCAGCGGCGTGCAGACCGATGCCGGCGTGCTGCACGCCGACCGCGTCGTGCTCGCGCTGGGCAGCTGGTCGCCGCTGCTGCTGCGTCCGCTGGGGCTGCGCATCCCCGTGTATCCGGTCAAGGGCTACTCGATCACCGTGCCGATCACCGATGCCCGCGCCGCGCCCGAGTCGACGGTCATGGACGAGACGCACAAGGTGGCGGTGACGCGCCTGGGCGAGCGCATCCGCGTCGGCGGCACCGCCGAGCTGGCCGGCTACAGCCTGGCGCTGCGCGAGGCGCGGCGCGCGACGCTGGAGCACGTGGTCACCGACCTGTTCCCGCAGGGCGGCGACGTGTCCCAGGCCAGCTTCTGGTGCGGGCTGCGGCCGATGACGCCCGACGGCACGCCGATCGTCGGCGCGACGCCGTTGCCCGACCTGCTGCTGGCCACCGGCCACGGCACCTTGGGCTGGACCATGGCGGCCGGCACCGGGCGCGTCATTGCCGACCTGGTGTCCGGCCGCACGCCGGAGATCGACATCAAGGGTTTGGCGATGGCACGTTATCGGCGCCCGCGCGCCTGAAATGGGCGGCGCGCTGACCGCGCGTTCGACCTGCCCGACCGGACCATCAACCTGCTGATCCAGAGGGTCCGGCACAACGGCGGTCGGCTGCCGCAGCGGCGCCGCAATGCCGCCGAGCTGGTGCTGCTGAAGCCTGAACAACTGGAGCGCATCGAAGCCATCGTTGCGGAGTGCTTCGACACAACGGGAGCGCAGACCTGACACTTGCCGGCTTCGGCATACGCATCACGCTGACGCTGCATGGCGACGGCAGTGCTTAGCCCCGCTTCGTCAGGCTCTCACCGCGGCCACGTAGCGCACGCCGGGCATGTTCTCGAAATCGGCGTCCTGCGTCCAGAACACGGCATTGAACTGGCGCGCCGTGGCCAGGATGATGCTGTCGGCCATGGGCAGTTTGAGCTCGAAGGACAACTTGGCAGCGGCCATCGCCAGCGCCGCGTCGAGAGCGACGACCTGCCCTTGCTGCATCAGGGCGGCAGCCTGCAATGCCGAGGCCTCGTCGCGCTGCTGAAGCACGCGCTTGAACACCTCGAACACCGAAATCACCGGGACGATCAGCTCTTCCGGGCGGCCCAGAGGGCCTGCAAAGTGTGGGGCGTTGGGGCCGTCGCCGAAGTACTCGAGCCAGCCGCTCGAATCGACGACGTTCACAGCCTGTCCGCGTCTCGCTCGACACGGCTGTCCAGCCCGGCCAGAAAGCCGCGCGCCTGCGACAGTGGCCTCAAGGGAATCAGCTCGACCCGGTCTCCGTAACGAAACGCCTGCAGCCGTTGGCCGGGCTCGATACCCAGGGCCTGACGAATGCTGCGTGGTATGACGACTTGGTACTTCGGGGATACCATTACCGTTTCCATCGGAAGACTCCCGTATCGATCAGAAGATCGTAGCACGACGCTGGCATGCGGTCCACGATGACGGCGCAGCGTCAACCGCCGGGTCCTACACAATCCGCTGCCATGGCCACCAAGCAAAGCATCTACGCCGAAGCCTCGATCCGCGTGTTGAAGGGCCTCGAGCCCGTCAAGCAGCGGCCGGGCATGTACACGCGCACCGACAACCCGCTGCACATCGTGCAGGAGGTGATCGACAACGCCGCCGACGAGGCGCTGGCCGGCTTCGGCAAGCGCATCGCGCTCATCCTTCATGCCGACGGCTCGGTCAGCGTCGACGACGACGGCCGCGGCATTCCCTTCGGCCTGCACCCCGAAGAGCAGGTGCCGGTGGTCGAGATCGTGTTCACGCGGCTGCATGCCGGCGGCAAGTTCGACAAGGGCGCGGGCGGTGCCTACAGCTTCAGCGGCGGCCTGCACGGGGTGGGCGTCAGCGTGACCAATGCATTGGCCAAGCGGCTGCAGGTGACGGTGTGGCGCGACGGCCAAGTCGCCACGCTGGCCTTCACCGGCGGAGACGTCGCGGAGCCCTTGCATGTGCGCGCCGCGGCGGCCGGCGAGCGCAAGCACGGCACGCAGGTGCGTGTCTGGCCCGACCCGAAGTATTTCGACAGCGCCGAGTTGCCGCGCGCGGAACTGGTGCACCTGCTGCGCAGCAAGGCGGTGCTGATGCCCGGCGTGACGGTGACGCTGACGCAGGAAAAATCCAGCGAGACGCAGACCTGGCTCTACAAGGGAGGTCTGCGCGACTACCTGAACCAGCACCTGGCGGCGGAGCCGCTGATCCCGCTGTTCGAAGGCGAGCAGTACGCCACCGGCAACGAGACCGAGAACGTGGCCGAAGGCGAGGGTGCGGCTTGGGTGGTGGCCTTCACCGAAGAGGGCGCGACGCTGCGCGAAAGCTACGTCAACCTGATTCCCACGGTGGCCGGCGGCACGCACGAAAGCGGCTTGAAGGACGGCCTGTTCGGCGCGATCAAGGGTTTCATCGAGCTGCATGCGCTGGCACCGAAGGGCGTGAAGCTGATGCCCGAGGACGTGTTCTCGCGCGCCAGCTTCGTGCTTTCGGCCAAGGTGCTGGACCCGCAGTTCCAGGGCCAGATCAAGGAGCGGCTGAACAGCCGCGACGCCTTGAGGCTGGTCTCCAACTACGTGAAGCCGGCGCTCGAGCTGTGGCTGCACCAGCACGTCGACTACGGCAAGCGGCTCGCCGAGCTGGCGATCCGCCAGGCGCAGACGCGCCAGCGCGCTTCGCAGAAGGTCGAGAAGCGCAAGGGCTCCGGCGTGGCCGTGCTGCCCGGCAAGCTGACCGACTGCGAAAGCCGCGACCTGAACCTGAACGAGGTCTTCCTGGTCGAGGGCGACTCGGCCGGCGGCAGCGCCAAGATGGGCCGCGACAAGGAGACGCAGGCGATCCTGCCGCTGCGCGGCAAGGTGCTGAACAGCTGGGAAGTGGAACGCGACCGTCTGTTCGCCAACAACGAGATCCACGACATCGCGGTGGCCGTCGGCGTCGACCCGCACGGCCCGCAGGACGAGCCCGATTTCAGCGGCCTGCGCTACGGCAAGGTGTGCATCCTCAGCGACGCCGACGTCGACGGCTCGCACATCCAGGTGCTGCTGCTGACGCTGTTCCTGCGCCACTTCCCGAAGCTGATCGAGCGCGGCCATGTGCATGTGGCGCGGCCGCCGCTGTTCCGCGTCGACGCGCCGGCGCGCGGCAAGAAGCCGGCGGCCAAGCTGTATGCGCTGGACGAGGGCGAGCTGGAAGCCACGCTCGACAAGCTGCGCAAGGAGGGCGCGCGCGAAGGCAGCTGGAGCATCAGCCGCTTCAAGGGCCTGGGCGAGATGAACGCCGAGCAGTTGTGGGAAACGACGCTGAACCCCGAGACGCGCCGGCTGCTGCCGGTGGCCTATGGCCTGGCCGGTTTCGACGCCACCGTGCAGTCGTTGACCAGGTTGATGGGCAAGGGCGAAGCGGCGGCGCGGCGCGAGCTGATGGAACTGCACGGCGACGCCATCGAAGTCGACGTCTGAAGCGGCTCCAACCGTGCGCCGCCGGTGCGGGCGCAACCTGGGCGGGCGGCGCTCAAGCCTGCGGGTCGAGTTGCAGCGCCGGCATCAGCCGCTGCAGCTCGTCGAGGTTGCGCCGCGGCGCCTCGGCGTGCCGCGACGACAGCGCCTGCAGCGTGTCGGCGTCGACGCGGCCGACGGCCCGCGGCAGTTCGCTGTAGCGCAGCCCCTGGCCGATCAGCCAGTCGATGGCGGTCTGGCGCAGCGTCTCCCAGCTCATGCCGCCCGCCTGCGGCAGCTGCGCGTCCAGCGCGGCAGCGATGACCAGCGACGCCAGGTCGGCCGCGGTCAGCGCCTGACCCGCGGCATCGTGCAGCAGCGCTTGTTCTGCGGCCGCGCCGTGCGGCATGGCCTGCGGCAGCCACGCCGGCACGGGCAGCGCGCGCGCCCAGGCGCCGCCGACCTGCAGGCGCAGCGCAGCGGCGTCGAGGTCGCCGGCGCGCAGGGCCAGCGCTTCCTCGGCCGACAGGCCCATCAGCGCGAGCGCGCACAGCAGGCGCGAGCGGCCGCGGCTGGCGCTCAGCAGTGCCGTGGCTTCGGGCTGGCTCAGCAGCTGCAGCGGCGCGGGCAATGCCGCGGCGCTCGCGCCATGCGGCGCGGCACCCAGCAGCGGCGACCGTGCGCCACCGCCGAGCTGTGCCTGCGCCTGCGCATTCGGCCATCCCGGCGTCAGCAGCACGGTCGTGCTCGATGCCGGCGCGGCGATGGGTGCCGGCCGGTTGAACAGTTCCACCGTGCCCATCAGCAGCAGGGCCAACGCCGCCGCGCCCGCCAGCACCAGCGCGCCGTCGCGCCAGCGGTCGGGACGGAACGGCGCGCTCGGCACGCTGGCAGCCTCGAGCACCGTGATCGTGGCCACCCGGCGCGCGTCGTCGGCCTCGAGGCGCGACACGCGTTCGAGCAGGTCGCGCCGCGCCTTGTCCACCTGGGCCAGGTCGTCCTCCAGCACCTTGGCCTCGCTGAAGTGCGCATTCGTCTTGGTCAGTGCCGGGCGCGTGGTGCGCAACTGCGCGCGCAGCCGCTCGACCTGCGCTTGCGCACTGGACTGGTCCTCCTGCGCGGCCTGCAGCGCCGCCTGCAGGCTGAGGTCGCGCTGGCGCACGATCTGCGCGTCCAGTTCGGCCAGCCGTGCGCGCATGGCGCGGGCGCGCGGGTCCATCGCCAGGAAGTCCGCCGTGTAGCTGCGCTCGAGCTCCTTCAGATCCTCGCGCACCTGGTGCGCCCGCGTCTCCAGGCCGGACAGGGCCGGGTCCGCACGCACCTGGGTGCTGCTCTTGCCTTGTTCGACGGCCTTGCCGATGGCAGCCAGGCGGGCCGTCGCCGCGGCTTCCTTCTCGACCGCCGTGTCCAGTGCCCGGTTCAGGCCCTTGCTGCGCGCCACGGCGTCGTTGTCGTCGCGTTCCGCGGCCACGTCCTCACGCTGCCGGTAGGCGTCGAGGCGGGCCCGCCGCTCGGTGGCGCTGCGTTCCAGCCGTGTCAGCTCCTGTCGCGCCGCGGCGAGCTGCGCATCCGCTTCCTTCGTCTGGCGCGCGGCAATCTCGTTGCGGACGACCTCGGGGTAGGCGTTGAGCACGGTTGCCGGCCACTGCGGGTCGAGGCCGACGGCATGCAGTTCGACGACTTCCGAGCCCTGCACCGGAAGCACCTGCAGCATCGACTGCAGCGTGGCCGCCGGGTCCGTGCCCAGGGTGCCGGCAGGTGTTCCGGCCCGGGCGAGCGCGTCGCCCAGCTTCGACAGCATGGGCCGGCTGTCGAACAGCTGCAGCTTGGTGGCGAAGGCCGCGGACGCCGGCGAGCCGGGACGGCCCACTTCCGGCAGGTTCACCTGCAGGCGGGTGCTGGCGCGGTATTCGGCCGGACGGCTGAAGTTCCAGGCTTGGCCGAGGATGAAGGCGAGCAGGAAGCTCAGCCCGAAGACCAGCAGCCGCCGGCGGTTGCCGCGGCGCGCCGCTGCCTGGGCCGATAGGTCCGGGCTGCCGCCCACGCCAGGCCAGCGGCGCGTCATGGTCGGATCCTCGCTCATCGCGTGCAGCCCCAGGAATAGGTCACTCGAACCGGTCGATCGCGCATTGCGGGCCCCGGGGCGCGCAGCGCACCCGCGTATCGCCCCCGCGAACCAAGGCAGGCATGCCCGGCGCTACATCCCCGCGTAGTTCGGCCCGCCGCCGCCCTCGGGCGTGACCCAGACGATGTTCTGCGTCGGATCCTTGATGTCGCAGGTCTTGCAGTGCACGCAGTTCTGCGCATTGATCTGCAGCCGGTCGGAGTTGTCCTCGTTCTTCACGAACTCGTAGACGCCGGCCGGGCAGTAGCGCGACTCCGGCCCGGCGTAGCGCGCCAGGTTGATGGCCACCGGCACGCCTTCGTCCTTCAGCGTCAGGTGCGCGGGCTGGTTCTCTTCGTGGTTGGTGTTGCTGATGAACACGCTGCTCAGACGGTCGAAAGTCAGCTTGCCGTCGGGTTTGGGGTAGCTGATCGGCGTGCATTCGGCCGCCGGCTTCAGGTACAGGTGGTCGGCCTTGTCGCGGTGGATGGTCCACGGCGGCGCCTTGAAGCCCAGCTTGGGCAGCAGCCAGTGTTCGATGCCGGTCATCAGGCTGCCGATGATCAGGCCCTTCTTGAACCACTGCTTGAAGTTGCGCGAGCGCTGCAGTTCCTCGTGCAGCCAGCTGCGCTCGAAGGCCTGCGGGAAGGCCGACAGCTCGTCGTGGCTGCGTCCCGCCTGCAGCGCGTCGAAAACCGCTTCGGCACAGAGCATGCCGGTCTTCATCGCCGCATGGCTGCCCTTGATGCGGCTGGCGTTTAGGAAGCCGGCGTCGCAGCCGATCAGCGCGCCGCCGGGGAACACCGTCTTCGGCAGGCTCAGGATGCCGCCGGCGGTGATGGCGCGCGCGCCGTAGCCGATGCGCTTGCCGCCTTCGATGTGCGCGCGGATGCTCGGGTGCGTCTTCCAGCGCTGCATCTCCTCGAAGGGGCTCAGGAACGGGTTCTTGTAGTCCAGCCCGACGACGAAGCCGAGCGTGACCTTGTTGCCCTCCAGGTGGTAGAGGAAGCCGCCGCCATAGGTATCGTTGTCCATCGGCCAGCCGGCGGTGTGCACGACGCGGCCGGGCTTGGCCTTCTCGGCCGGGACCTCCCACAGCTCCTTGATGCCGATCGCGTAGCTCTGCGGGTCGCGGCCGGCGTCGAGCTGGTACTTGGCGATCAGCTGCTTGCCGAGGTGGCCGCGCGCGCCTTCGGCGAACAGCGTGTACTTGCCGAGCAGCTCCATGCCGAGCTGGAAGCCTTCGTGCGGCTCGCCGTCCTTGCCGATGCCCAGATTGCCGGTGGCCACGCCGCGCACCGCGCCTTGGTCGTCGTAGAGCACTTCGGCGGCGCTGAAACCGGGAAAGATCTCCACGCCCAGCGCCTCGGCCTGCTCGGCCAGCCATTTGGTGACGTTGCCCAGGCTGATGACGTAGTTGCCTTCGTTGTGCATGCAGTCGGGCACGAAGAAGTCGGGCGTGCGCGCCGCACTTGCTTGGCGCAGCATCAGCACGTCGTCGCCGCTGACCGGCTGGTTCAGCGGCGCGCCCTTTTCCTTCCAGTCGGGGAACAGCTCGGCCATCGCGCGCGGATCCATGACCGCGCCGCTGAGGATGTGCGCGCCCGGCTCGGAGCCCTTTTCCAGCACCACCACCGACACTTCGGCGTTCTTCGCCGCGGCCAGCTGTTTGAGCCGGATCGCCGCCGACAGCCCGGCCGGGCCCGCGCCGACGATGACCGCGTCGTATTCCATCGACTCGCGCGGACCATAGGTTTCGACTAGCTGTTGCGGGCTCATGGCGGCGGCTCCTCGGTGATCGTTGGTGCGGGAGTTTAACTGCGCCGTCTTCAAAATAGAACGATCGTGCGATTTCGTATCCCGCGCGGCCCGCGGCGGCGTGCTTGCAGCGGGCGCACGGCAGGCTGCGTGCTATCGTGAGCCGCAGCGAAAAGGAGGGGCGGGGACATGAGCTACAACATCGATCTGGCGGGCCGCGTGGCGTTGGTGACCGGCGCGTCCAGCGGGCTGGGCGCGCAGTTCGCGCGCACGCTGGCCAAGGCCGGCGCCGGCGTGGTGCTGGCGGCACGGCGCGTCGAGCGGCTGAAGACGCTGCGCGCCGAAATCGAGGCCGAAGGCGGCGACGCGCACGTGGTGACCTTGGATGTCACCGATACCGACAGCATCAAGTCCGCCGTCGCCCATGCCGAGACCGAGATGGGCACGATCGACATCCTGGTCAACAACTCCGGCGTCAGCACGACGCAAAAGCTGGTCGACGTGGCGCCCGAGGACTACGACTACGTGATGGGCACCAACACGCGCGGTGCCTTCTTCGTCGCGCAGGAAGTGGCCAAGCGCATGATCGCGCGCTCGCGCGGCGCCGCGCCGGGCACCTTCATCGGCGGGCGCATCGTCAACGTGGCCTCGATGGCCGGGCTGCGCGTGGTCGGCCAGATCGGCGTGTATGCGATGAGCAAGGCCGCGGTGGTGCACATGACGCGCGCGATGGCGCTGGAATGGGGCCGCTTCGACATCAACGTCAACGCGCTGTGCCCGGGCTACATCGACACCGAGCTGAACCACCATCACTGGCAGACCGAAGGCGGGCGCAAGCTGGTGCAGATGCTGCCGCGCAAGCGCGTCGGCCGGCCGCAGGACCTGGATTCGGCGCTGATGATGCTGTGCGCCAACGAAAGCCGCTTCATCAACGGCGCGGTCGTCTCGGCGGACGACGGCTACGGAGCCTGAGACGTGCGTGCCTTGACGCCGCTGGAAGCGCGCGTGCTCGGCGTGCTGGTCGAAAAACAATCGACCGTGCCCGATACCTATCCGCTGTCGCTGAACGCGCTGCTCGCCGGCTGCAACCAGAAGACTGCGCGCGATCCGGTGATCAACGCCACCGAGGCCGAAGTGCTGACCGCGGTGGACGGGCTGAAGAGCCTGAGCCTGGTGTTCGAAGGCGCGGGCAGCCGCGTCGTGCGCTTCGAGCAGAACATGGCGCGGGTCTATGCGCTGCCGGCGGCCTCGGTGGCGCTGCTGGCCACGCTGATGCTGCGCGGCCCGCAGACGGCGGCGGAACTGCGGCTGCATTGCGAGCGGCTGCATCGCTTTGCCGACATCTCGTCGGTCGAGGGTTTTCTGGAGGAGCTCGCCGCCAAGGAGCCGCCGCGCACCGTGCGGCTGCCGCGCGCCGCCGGCGCGCGTGAAGCGCGCTGGGCGCATCTGCTGTGCGGCGAAGTGGCCTGCCACGCCGACAGCGCCGATCGCGCCACGGCGCCGGCCGGCGACGGCGGCGTCTCGGCCGGCGAGATCGCCGCGCTGAAGGCCGAGCAGGCGCGGCTGGCCGACGAGCTGGCACGGCTGCGCGCGCGGGTGCAGCGCATCGGTGCCGAGCTCGGCATCGATCTGGACTGAGAGCCTGCAATGCGTTTCGACATCCCCGAGCAGAAGAAGCTGGTGCACCAGATGCGCATCCCCATCCGCTGGGGCGACATGGACGCGATGGGCCACGTCAACAACGCCGTGTACTTCCGCTACATGGAGAGCGTGCGCATCGAATGGCTGCACCAGGTGGGCGGCCCGCCGGACATGAACGGCGAAGGCTTCGTCGTCGTCAACGCCTTCTGCAACTTCATCCGCCAGCTCGAATACCCGGGCGAGCTGCTGGCCAAGCACTACGCGTGCAACCCGGGGCGCAGCAGCTTCGACACCTACGTCACGCTGGAGCGCATCGACCAGCCCGGCGTGTTCTATGCCACCGGCGGCGCGACCACGGTGTGGCTGAACATCCCGCAGGGCAAGACGGTGCCGATGCCCGACCGGCTGCGCCAGCTCATCGCCTGATCGCCTGATCGCCTGATCGCTGTTGCGGCGATCCATTCAACAGGAAGGCTCCACATGACCGACCCGGCCCTGCTGCCCGCCACCGAACTGGCACTGCGCCTGCGCCGCCGCGAGATGTCGGCGGTGGAACTGCTGCAGCACCATCTGCGGCGCGTCGAGCGGCTGAACCCGGCGCTGAACGCCATCGTCGTGCTCGATGCCGAGCGCGCGCTGCAGCGTGCGCGTGACGCCGACGCCGCGCTCGCCCGCGGCGAATGCTGGGGCCCGCTGCATGGCCTGCCGATGACGGTCAAGGAATCCTTCGACGTGCCCGGTCTGCCCACGACCTGGGGCTTCGAGGCGATGCGCGACAACATTGCCGCGCAGCCGGCCGCCGCGGTGCAGCGGCTGATCGATGCCGGCGCCGTGATTTTCGGCAAGACCAACGTGCCGGTGGCGATGGCCGACTGGCAGACCTTCAACCCGGTCTACGGCACCACCCACAACCCGTGGGACGTCACGCGCACGCCCGGCGGCTCGTCGGGCGGCTCGGCGGCGGCGCTGGCCGCCGGCCTGAGCGCGCTGGAGCTCGGCAGCGACATCGGCGCGTCGATCCGCAACCCGGCGCACTATTGCGGCGTCTGGGGCCACAAGCCGACCTGGGGCGTGGTGCCGCTGCAGGGGCAGCAGCTGCCCGGCATGGAATGCGTCGACACCACCGACATCGCCGTCGCCGGGCCGCTGGCGCGCAGCGCGCACGACCTGACGCTGGCGATGGAGCTGCTGGCGGCGCCGCTGCGCAGCTTCGGTGCGCTGGGCTGGCAGCCGGTGGCCTGGCGCGATGCCGGCGTGCCGGCGCCGCGCCTGCGCGTGGCGGTGGTCGCCGACGACGCGCTGGCCGAGGTCGACGCCAGCGTGCGCGATGCGATCGCGTCGCTGGTGGCCTTCCTGCGCGAGCGCGGCGTCGCGGTCGGCGAGCAGGAGCGGCCGGTGGACAGCACCGAGGCCTGGACCACCTACGTGCCGCTGGTGCGCGCAGCGCTGACCGGCGACGCCAGTGACGACGAGTACCGCCAGGCGGTGGCCGAGGCCGCCAAGTGGCCCGCCGACAGCCTGGAGTTCGAGGCGCTGCATTGGCGCGGCCGCTCGCTGAGCCACCGCGACTGGCTGCGCCTGGACGAGCGGCGCAGCCGGCTGCGCCGCCAGTGGACCGCGTTCTTCGAACGCTGGGATCTGCTGATCTGCCCGGTGGCCACCACGCCGGCCTTCAAGCACGACCAACAGGGCTGGCGCTGGGAACGCCTGATCCCGGTCAACGGCCGCGCTCAGCCGACCACTACTTCGATGTTCTGGGCCGGCTACACCAACCTGTGCGGGCTGCCGGCGACCGCGCTGCCGATCGGCCAGTCGAGCGACGGCTTGCCGATCGGCGTGCAGGTCTGCGCACCGGTTTTTGCCGACCCGGTGTGCCTGCGCTTCGCACGCTGGCTCGAAGACGAGTACCGCGCGTTCCAGCCGCCGCCGCTGGCGGCATAGAGCCGGCAGCAACTTCCTCCGGATTCAGCGCCCTCGAGGCAACGTGGATCGGTAGCGGTCAGGCTCGCACTACGTGCCGGTGCAAGCCGACGCTGCCGAAATGCCAGGGTAGGACACATCGCCCTTCGCGCCCAGCGCAACGACACCTCGTGTGATCAGCTTGCCCAGCGCGACCTCGATCGACTCATCGCCGGTCTCGACACCCAGGAAGGACTTCAGGGCTCTCCTCAACGAGGCTGCCTTCGCGGGACGCTTGCCGTTCATCTTCCGAAGGTTGACGGTGAGCTTTTGCAGCAAATCCGCAGACACCGGCGACAAGCTTGGCGTCGCTGCCGGCGCCAATGACGGGACAGGTGCGGGAGCGGGCGCGGCATGGGCAGGTTCCGCGGCAGCCAAGCTCGTGGCCGCGGTCGTGCCGGTCGAATTCGCGGCTGCCTTCTTCGCCGTGGGTGTCGAGGTGTTCGTGTTCGTCTTTTTGGCCGCGGCCTTCTTGGCTCGTTTGACTGCAGGCTGCTTGGCCGTGACCGTCTCGGCCGCAGGCTTCGCAGCGGCGGCCTTTGCTGACGCATCGGGCCTGGACCGGCGATGCCCTTGCTGACGCACCTTGAATCCCATGGCCCTCGCGTGCTCGATCATGGGCTGGTAGCCCTTGTCGTTGGCCACGACGACGATCGTTGATGCTTGACTGCGCGAGGCGATATAGCCCATCACTACTGTCCGGTTAAATGAGCCGTGCCGAGCCTGAGATCAAGCACTGGCGC
>DAIMFR010000082.1:0-19329 GCA_036724445.1 Rubrivivax sp.
GCGCCGCCAGAGCTTTCATGCTCGGGGGCGAGCCGGCCGGATCATGAATGGTTAGGTGGTAGTCGTTGTCCGTAGCGAGCGGATACACCGCACCCAGTACGAACAGCAACGCCCAACCAAGGCGCCCTCCGAAAATTCTCATGATCAGTGCCCTCCGGAGCCAAACAGGCCCTGCGGTCGGACGGACAAGATGGCCACCAACAGGATGAAGGCGACGATGTCCTTGTAATCGGTCGAAATATAGAACGCTGCAAAGGCCTCGGTCAGACCGATGATGAGCCCGCCAACGATGGCGCCCGGAATGCTGCCCATGCCTCCCAGGATGATGATGACGAAAGCCTTCATCACCACCAGATTGCCCATGGCCGGGAAGACCAGCGCGATGGGTGCGAACAAGGTCGCGGCAATTGCCGCCAAAACGCCGGAGATGGCAAAAGTCAGCATGGAGACGCGCGTGGCGTCGATCCCCATGAGCGATGCGCCTTCGCGGTTCTGCGCCATGGCCACGATGCTGGAGCCCGTGGTGGTGCGCGTGAGAAACAAGTGCAGGGCGAGCACCAGAATGAAGGCACCAGCAATGATCAACAAGCGCTGGACGGGCGCGACGGCGCCGAAGACATGCACGACGCCGTCATAGGGCGTGGGCATGCGCCGAAAATCGGCCCCCCAAAGGGCTTGCGCGCCCGATTCCAAAAACAGCAGCAGGCCGATGGCGGCCACCATGGCATGCAGCAACGATGCGCCACGCAAAGGGTTGAACACCAGTCGTTCCGCAAAGACCGAGAGCACGGCCATTACGATGGCCGAACCCAGCATGGCGAGCCAGTAGTTCATGCCCAGCGAGGTCATCAACAGATACGAGACGAACGCCCCGATCATGTAGAACGCGCCATGGGCAAAGTTGGGCACTTCGAGGATGCCGTAGACGAGCGTCAATCCCAGCGCCACCAAACTGTAAATCCCGCCGAGAACCAGCCCATTCAGCAACTGCTGAACAAAGATTTCCATCGTCTCTCCTCCGTTGTCGTTAGCGTCAAAGGGAGCCTTACCGCCGCCTTCGTGCCAGTCTACATGACGTATTTGTTATCTCAAATCAACTCCCGTACAGCTGCAGATCCTGTCGTGGCCGGCTCGCTTTGGCGCAACTGATCGCGGCAAAGTTGGTGGTCTGTGCTGCCGCGGCGGCCGCCGCCGCAGTGGCGCGGGCGGTGTGCCCGATACGATGATGCACACTTGACTTTAACAAAATGGCAAGGTTCAAGTTTGTGTCCGTATCGAACGCCAGGATTTGGAAACCGCATGAGTGCCAAACTCGCGGAGCGCGCAGCCGCCGCGGCGACGATCAGCCTGCCGATCGATGGCATGACCTGCGCCTCGTGCGTGGGCCGCGTCGAACGTGCGCTGCAGGCGGTGCCGACGTCACGCAGGCTGCGGTGAACCTGGCCACCGAACGCGCCAGCGTGCGCGGCGCTGCCGATTCCGCGGCAAGCGCATGCTGCGGCATTTCCGGTCCCAACGCAGCCCCTTCCCGCAGTGTGAGCCGGCCCTAGTCGATCAGCCGGTGCAGCAGCGCATAACGCGCCAACTCCGCATTGCTGGCGACGCCGAGCTTGTCGAGAATGCGGCTTCTATAGGTGCTCACCGTCTTCACGCTCAGGAACAGCTGTTTGCCGATCTCGGTGAGCCGCGTGCCGCGCACGATCAGCAGCATGATCTCGTACTCGCGCGACGACAGCTGCTGGTGCGGTGCACGCTGTTGCACCTGGTCGATGCCGTCGAGCACACGCTCGGCGATCTCGGGGGGCACGTAGCGTCCGCCTGCGGCCACCTTGCGGATGGCGGCGATCAGTTCCGGTGCATTCATGTCCTTGCCGATGTAGCCGGCGGCGCCGGCCTGGAAGGCGCGCAACGCATACTGTTCGGCCGGGTACATGCTCAGCACCACGACGGGCAGCGCCGGGCGTTCGGCGCGAATGGAAGGCAGCATCTCCAGCCCGCTGCGTCCGGGCATGCTCACGTCCAGCAGGACCACGTCGAACTCCGCCTCGCGCAGGTGCCGCAGCGCCTCGATGGCGTCGCCGGCCTCCGCGGCGACGCTGAAGTCGCCCTGTTCGACGAGCAGACGCTTCAGGCCTTCCCTGAAGATGGTGTGGTCGTCGACGAGCAGGATGCGGATCACGGCAAGCCCTTCGCCAGGTGGCCGCTCGGCCTGGTCGGCACGCGCAGCTGCACGCTGGTTCCGGCCTGCGGGCCGGCACCCAGTTCCAGCCGTCCTGCCAGTTCCCTGGCCCGCTCCCGCATGCCGAGCTGCCCGAGCCGCTTGCCGGCGGGCGGGGGGCCCCCCGTCAAGCCGAGGCCGTTGTCCGCCACCTCGAGAGCCAGCTCCTGCGCCGACCAGATCAGGCTCACCCGGAGCTGCGTCGCCTTCGAGTGCCGGGCCACGTTGGTCAGCGCCTCCTGGAAGATGCGGTAGATGCCGATCTCCCGGTCCTTGTCCAGCGGCTGAACCGGCCCGGCCGTGTCGAAGCGGCAGTGGATGCCGTAGCGTTGTTCGAAGCGCTGCAGTTCCTGCACCAGCGTGTCCTGCAGTCCGAGGTGATCGAGGACCCCCGGCCGCAACCCTTCCGAAATCGTGCGCACGGCTTCGATGGTGTCCTGGATGAGCTGGATGACCTGCGTGGCGGTGGCCGACAGCGAGGCCAGCGCCGGCGCCTTCGAAGCCGTGCCCGCCGCGGCCACGCCGCTGCGCTCCTGCAGCTGCTGCAGCCCCATCGACAGCCGCGAAGCGTCGAACTTCACGGCGGTGAGCATGCCGCCGACGACATCGTGCAGCTCCTGCGCCACGCGCGCGCGCTCCTTCTCGCGCACGCTGTTCGCATTCGCCACCAACTCCTGCAGCCGCTGGCTGGCCGCCACCAGCTCGGCCTTCTGTCGCTCCTGCTCGGTGATGTCGATGCCGACGCCGACCATCGCCGGCCGGCCGCGGTAGATGACCGGCGTGCTGTGCAGCTCGAAGGAGCCGGGCCGGCGCCTCGAGGTGCGGCGCACGATGTAGCGCTCGTCGGGCGCTTCGCCGCGCTGGCGCCGCTCGTAGCGCTCGACCATCTCGGCCGCCTGGTCCGGCGGCGCCACGTTGCGCAAGTCGGCGCCGATCAGCTTCTCGCGCTTCAGGCCGCACATGCGCGCGAAGGTCTCGTTCACGTAGTGGAACCTGCCGTCCTGCAGGATGAAGATGCCGGCGATCGACTGCTCGACGAGCCCCTTGAAGGGCTCCTCGTAGTCGCCGAGGTCGATGAGGGGATCGGTCATAGCCTGCAGTCCGAGGCGCTTTGCCCAGCGGATTTCAACCCAGGTGGCGCGGCGAGGCAACACGGCTTCAGAAAACACTGACCGGGCGCCGAGACGCTTCCGACAGCCGAAGTCCCGTCGCGGCGGCCACACTGCTCCCGCCGGGCGCAGCGCAGGCCCCTGTGGGCACTCCCAGCCATGCGCTGCGCTCGCGCCCGCGTCCATCCGGCTGCCGCGTGCCGCCGACGAACTCGAGATTCCGTTCGTGGCCTCCGGCGGCATGGCCGACGGCCGCAACCTGGTGGCGGCGCTGGCGCTGGGCGCCGCCGGCATGAACATGGGCACGCGCTTCATCGCCACGCAGGAGGCGCCGGTCCACGAGAACGTCAAGCGCGCGATCGTCGCGGCGAGCGAACTCGATACGCGGCTGGTCATGCGCCCGTTGCGCAATACCGAGCGGGTGCTCGACAACGCCGGCGTGCGGCGGCTGCTGGAGAAGGAAAAGCAACTCGGCGCCGACATCCGCTTCATCGACATCGTCGACGAGGTGGGCGGCGTCTATCCGCGCGTGATGAAGGACGGCGACATGGACGCCGGCGCCTGGTCCTGCGGCATGGTCGCCGGCCTGATCGACGACGTGCCGACCGTCAAGGCGCTGATCGGCCGGATCATGCAGGATGCCGAAGCGATCATTTCGCAGCGCCTGGCGGGCCTGCTGGCGCGATAGGCGTCGACAGCAGATCCGACATCGAGATTCGAGTCGGGCGCTCTTTGCAGCGCGCGTGACGGAGCTTTCGATGCAACACGAATCCGAAGACGTTCCGGCGCGCATCCGCGCGATCAATGCGGGCGCCGCGTTCAATCGCTTGTGCGGCATCGAGGTCGTTGCCGCGGAGCCGGGCGCCGTCACGCTCGCGATGCCGTGGCGGCCCGACCTCGGGCAATATGCCGGCCATCTGCACGCGGGGCTGATCGGGGCGCTGATCGATACGTCCTGCGGCTTCGCCGCGGCCACGCTGGCCGGCCGCGTACCGACCTCGCACTATTCGGTGAACTGCCTGCGCCCGGCTGTCGGCGAACGCTTCGTCGCGCGGGCCCGCGTGGTCAAGCCCGGCCGCACGCAGCTCTTCACGGCCTGCGGCCAGTCCCGCGGATCTGCCGCCTGTGACGTGTAACGTTCGACGTAAAGGGCTGGCCGTAGGCCAGTCCCCTGGACGGAGGTTAGAGCTGGGTTAGACCTCACCTTCGCCGCTCGCTGTTCAAGTGGGCTGAGCTGTGAACTTGACACCCAAGGCACGTGCAACCTTCATGACCGTCTCGAAGCGCGGCTTCGCGCCTGGCGCAAGGGCCTTGTAGAGGCTCTCACGGCCGAGACCAGCATCTTTGGCCACCTGCGCCATGCCCTTTGCGCGGGCGACATCGCCGAGCGCCAGGAGTAGAAGGTCCGGGTCGTTGGCTTCAAGTACCGCCGTCATGTATTCGGCGATTGCTTCGTCGTCTTCAAGGTATCGCGCTGCGTCGAACGCCACGAGCTTCATAGGGGTCTTGGTCTTCGTCATAGGTCGTCTCCAAGTTCCGCAGCCAACTTCACCGCACGGCGGATGTCACGCTTCTGCGTAGACTTGCCACCCGCATTGAGCATGAGCACTATCACGCGGCCGCGCCGCACGAAGTACAGGCGGTAGCCCGGGCCGGAGTGCACCCGCATCTCTGAGACTTCGCCCTCGGGCCGGCTGCCAGTCGCCAAGGCTCCCGGCTTCCGCCTGCCGAAGGCGTGCCGCGATCCGGACTCGAGCGCGCCTGTCCTTCAGCGCGTCGAGCCAGGCCACGAATTCTTCTGTCTGAAGAACGGTGAACATGTGCGCACTGTAGCCAAATGGATACAGAGAGTCAAGCTGCCGCGGCGGGCCTGGCAGCGTTCGGTCACGGCCGTGCTGCCGGAAGCGGCACGTTCTGCAGCCGCAACTGGCCGCGGGGGAGCGCCTTGTGCGTCGCGTCGTCGGTGATGACGACCTGCCACAGTTGCTGCGTGCGCCGCTGGTGCAGCGCTTGGGCGTCGACCGAGCCGCGACCGCCGGCGTCACGTCGCTCCCGGCGCGTTGAGCTGAAACGCTGCTTGCGCTTCAGGCCAGTACATCGACGTATTCAACTTGGCTCGAAGCTGAGGGGACAGGAAGTCCGTCCTCGCGCAAGCCCTCAAGGTGGAAGGCGATCGCATCGCGGATCTCAGCTTCAACCTCTGCAACCGTAGCGCCCGTGGCGATGCACCCGGGCAGATCAGGGACGTATGCGGAGTAGTTGCCTTCCGCCTTCTCGATGACGATCGCGTAGCGCATATGACCTCACGTCTTCAGACCAGCCTGCTTGAGGATGCTGTTCAGAGTGCCAGGAGCAAGGTCGTCACTCGACTTGCCGGGAACAGTGACGCGGCCAGGCTTGCTCGCGTGCTTGAACTGTCGATGGCTGCCACGTGTGGCGACGAGGTACCAACCGTCGGCCTGGATCCGACGCAGCATCTCGCTGACCTTCATTGGCGCAGGATAGCAGCGCGCTTCGCTCGGCGAAAGACTGACTGACTCTCGGCTTCAGAAAACGCTGACAAGCCGCGCAGAGACTTCCGACAGCCGAAACCGGCCGTGGCGCACACACTTCTGTCACGCGCTGCAAGCCCGCAGCCGACCGTGAAGAAACCCGATGAACCACCTTCAGTCGCGCGTCGATCAGCAGGTGCTGATCCTGACCCTAGACCGGCCGGCCAAGAAGAACGCGCTGACGGCCGACATGTACCAGGCCCTGGCCGATGCGGTGTCGCAGGCCGACGGCCGCGACGATGTCGCCGCCGTGCTGCTGCGCGGCGCGGCCGGCAACTTCAGCAGCGGCAACGACATCAGCCTGTTCGTGCAGGGGCACGGGCACGGGCACGGCCGGTCCGAGTCGCCGGCTCTCGCCTTCATGCAAGCGGTGCTGGGCCTGCGCAAACCGCTGGTCGCCTGTGTGCGCGGACATGCGGTGGGCATCGGCGCGACCGTGCTGCTGCACTGCGACTACGTCGTGGCCTCGGACGATGCGCGCATCCGCTTTCCCTTCGTCGACCTGGCGCTCTGTCCCGAGTTCGGCTCGACCCTGCTGCTGAGCCGGATCGTCGGCCGGGCCAAGGCGTCGGAGTGGCTGCTGCTCGGCGCGGCCATTCCGGCGGCGCAGGCTTGCCAAGCCGGTCTGGTCAACCAGGTGCTGCCGGCCGAGCTGGCCGAGGAAGAGGCCTTGTCCGTCGCCAAGCGGCTGGCCGCCAAGCCGCGCCAGGCCCTGGCGGCCACGCGCGCGCTGCTGCGCCAGGCCGACGAAGAAGGGCTGCTGCGCCGCCTGCAGCAGGAGTCGGCCACGCTGAACACGCTGCGCCAGAGCGCCGAGGCGCAAGCCCTCTTCAAGAGCTTTCTCGAACGCCAGCCGTCCATGGCCGCCAGCGGCCAGTGACTGCCATCCCCACCTCGAACCAGGAACGCCCCATGAGCACCGACTACCAGGTCAACGGCGATGTCGCCGTCATCAGCCTCGCCAACCCGCCGGTCAACGGCCTGAGCTTCAGCGTGCGCACCGGCATCGTCAACGACCTCGACCGCGCGCTGGCCGACGCTGCGGTCAAGGCGATCGTGCTCACCGGCGGCGGACGCGCCTTCTCCGGCGGCGCCGACATGCGCGAGTTCAACTCGCCGCGCCGCGAGCCGGGCCTGAACGCGGTGCTCGCCGCGATCGAGGACAGTCCGAAGCCGGTCGTCGCCGCCGTGCACTCGGTGGCCATGGGCGGCGGCCTGGAACTGGCGCTGGCCTGCCACTACCGCGTCGCCGCACCCAAGGCGCGCATCGCGCTGTCCGAGGTCACGATGGGCCTGCTGCCCGGCGCCGGCGGCACGCAGCGGCTGCCGCGGCTGATCGGCCTGGAGGCAGCCACCGACATGATCGTGCACGGCACGTCGGTGGCCTCGGAGAAGCTGGCCGACTCGGGGCTCTTCGACCGCATGATCGACGGTGACCTGCTGCCGGGCGCGATCGCCTTTGCGCGCGAAGTCGCGGCCCGCCCGGGGCCGCACCCGCGGGCGCGCGACCTGAAGCTCGAGCACCCGAGCCCCGACGCCTACCTGGCGGTGGTGCGGCCGGCCATCGCCCAGAAGTACCCCAACCTGCCTGCGCCGCGCTGCTGCCTCGATGCCATCGAGGCCAGCTTCAAGCTGCCCTTCGACGAGGCCCTGGCGCTGGAGCGGCGGCTGTTCATCGAGCTGATGAACGGCCCGGTGTCGCAATCGCTGCGCCACGCCTTCTTTGCCGAGCGCAGCGCCGCCAAGCTGGCCGACGTGCCGGCAGCGACGGCGGAGCGGGCGCTGAACAAGGTCGCGGTCGTCGGCGCGGGGCTGATGGGCAGCGGCATCGCCATGAACTTCCTCAACGCCGGCATCCCGGTGCGGCTGCTCGACCTGTCGCAGGAGGCGCTGGACAAGGGCCTGGCCTCGATCCGCGGCAACTACGAGACCAGCCTGAAGAAGGGCAAGCTCTCGCCGCAGCAGCTCGACCAGCGCATGGCGCTGCTGCAGCCGACGCTGGACCTTGCATTGCTCGGCGACTGCGACCTGGTGATCGAAGCGGTGTTCGAGAGCATGGAGGTCAAGCTGAAGACCTTCCGCGCGCTGGACGAGGTCATGCGCCCCGGCGCGATCCTGGCCACCAACACCTCGACGCTGGATGTCGACCAGATCGCCGCCGCGACCCGGCGCCCGCAGGACGTGGTCGGGCTGCACTTCTTCAGCCCGGCCAACGTGATGAAGCTGCTGGAGGTGGTGCGCGGCGCGAAGACGGCACCGGACGTGATGTTGACGGCGATGGCGCTGGCGCGCCGCATCGGCAAGGTGGCGGTGGTCTGCGGCGTCTGCGACGGCTTCATCGGCAACCGCATGCTGGCCAAGTACACGACGCGCGCCGCCCGGCTGCTGGAGCAGGGCGCGCTGCCCGAGCAGGTGGACCGCGCGGTCGAAGCCTTCGGCATGGCGATGGGCCCGTTCCGCATGGCCGACCTCGCCGGCAACGACATCGGCTGGGCGATCCGCAAGCGCCGCTATGCCGAGAACCCTTCGCTGCCCCGGCTCGAAGTCAACGACCGCCTGTGCGAGCAGGGCCGCTTCGGCCAGAAGACCGGCGGCGGCTGGTACGACTACCAGCCGGGCCAGCGCAAGGCCCTGCCGTCGCCCACGGTCAAGGCGCTGCTGCAGGCCTACTGGACGGAGAAGGGCATCACGCCGAAGCGCTTCAGCGACAAGGAAATCGTCGAGCAGCTGATCTATGCGCTGGTCAACGAAGGCGCAGCCATCCTCGACGAAGGCATCGCCGCGCGCGCCTCGGACATCGACGCCGTGTACCTGCACGGCTACGGCTTCCCGGCCTGGCGTGGCGGCCCGATGTTCTACGCCGACACCGTCGGCCTGTTCAACGTGCGCCGCACGCTGCGCCGGCTGGCCGAGCAGCAGCAGGACCCGGGCTGGCGTCCCGCGCCGCTGCTGGAACGCCTGGGCGCCGAAGGCCGGAGCTTCAACGCCTGAGCGCCGGATGCAACGAACAAGGAATTCATCATGAACGAAGCCGTCATCGTTTCCACCGCGCGCACCGGCCTGGCCAAGAGCTGGAAGGGCGCCTTCAACATGACCTACGGCCCGACGCTGGGCGCGCACGCGGTCAGGCACGCGGTCGAGCGCGCCGGCATCGACCCCGGCGAGGTCGAGGACGTGATCATCGGCGCCTCGGCGCTCGAAGGCACCACCGGCGGCAACGTGGCGCGGCTGATCGCGCTGCGCGCCGGACTGCCGGTGAGCGTGGCCGGCATGTCGATCAACCGCTTCTGCTCGTCGGGGCTGCAGTCGATCGCGCTGGCGGCGCAGCGCGTGATGGTCGAGGGCGCCTCGGTCATCGTCGCCGGCGGCGTCGAGTCGATCTCCTGCGTGCAGAACCAGGCCAACCCGCACATGCGGCGCGACCCCTGGCTGCAGCAGCACAAGCCGGAGATCTACTGGAGCATGCTGCAGACCGCCGAGCAGGTGGCCAAGCGCTACGCCATCGGCAAGGAGGCGCAGGACGCCTACGGTGCGCGCAGCCAGCAGCGCGCCGCCGCGGCGCAGGCGGCGGGCAAGTTCAACGACGAGATCGTGCCGATGACCACCACCATGGGCGTGGTCGACGCGGCCAGCGGACGCGTCGCCACGCGCGAGGTGACGATCGCGGCGGACGAGGGCATCCGCCCCGACACGACGCTGGAAGGCGTGGCCAAGATCCGCAGCGCGCTGCCGGGCGGCGTGATCACGGCCGGCAACGCCAGCCAGTTCTCCGACGGCTCGTCGGCCTGCGTGGTGATGGACGCGAAGCTGGCCGAAAAGCGCGGGCTGCAGCCGCTGGGCGCGTTCCGCGGCTTTGCCGTCGCCGGCTGCGAGCCCGACGAGATGGGCATCGGGCCGGTGTTCGCGGTGCCGAAGCTGCTGGCGCGCGCCGGACTGAAGGTCGAGGACATCGGGCTGTGGGAGCTGAACGAAGCCTTTGCGGTGCAGGTGCTGTACTGCCGCGACAAGCTCGGCATCCCGGACGAGCGCCTCAACGTCAACGGCGGCGCCATCGCCGTGGGCCATCCCTATGGCGTCAGCGGCTCGCGCCTGACCGGCCACGCGCTGATCGAAGGCAAGCGCCGCGGCGTGAAGTACGTCGTGGTGACGATGTGCATCGGCGGCGGCCAAGGCGCCGCCGGTTTGTTCGAAGTGCTGTGAAAGGAGAAGCGGCAATGACTGCGGTGGCAAAACTGTTCGATCTCACGGGCCGCACGGCCCTCATCACCGGCGGCTCAGGCGGCCTGGGGCTGCAGATCGCCGAGGCGCTGGGCTCGCAGGGCGCGCGCCTGGTGCTGTCGGCGCGCAAGGCCGATGCGCTGCAGGCGGCGCAGGAGCACCTCGCCGGCCTGGGCATCGAGGCGAGCTGGATCGCCGCCGACAACGCCAAGGACGCGGACGTCGACCGGCTGGCGAACGAGGCGGTGCAGCGCCTGGGCAAGGTGGACATCCTGGTGAACAACGCCGGGGCGACCTGGGGCGCGACCACCGCCGACCATCCGCTCGAAGCCTGGGACAAGGTGATGAACCTGAACGTGCGTTCGCTGTTCCTGCTGACGCAGAAGATCGGCAAGCTGTCGATGATCCCCAACCGCTACGGGCGCGTCGTCAACCTGGCGTCGATCGCCGGCCTCAAGGGGCCGGGGCCCGGCGCGCAGCCGACCATCGCCTACAACACCAGCAAGGGCGCCGTCGTCAACTTCACGCGCGCGCTGGCCGGCGAGTGGGGCCAGTACGGCATCACCGTCAACGCGCTCGCGCCGGGCTTCTTCCCGTCGAAGATGACCAAGGGAACGATCGCCAAGCTCGGCGTCGAGAAGCTGGCGGCGCGCACGCCGCTGCAGACCATCGGCGACGACGACGACCTGAAGGGCGCCGCGCTGCTCTTCGCCAGCGAAGCCGGCAAGCACATCACCGGCCAGATACTGGCCGTCGACGGCGGCCTGACCGCGACCTGAGCGCGATCTGAGCGCGGCTCGACCCCGTTGCCCACCCAACCACCCAACCACCCAGCCAAGGAGTTCCCCATGAGCAGCCAAGCCAACACCCCCGAAGTGCGCATGACGATCGTCGACGAGCACATCGCCGTCATCTCGCTCGACAACGCGGCGAAGAAGAACGCCATCACGCCGGAGCTGATGCAGCAGTTGTCGCAGCACCTGACGACCTTCGACAACGATGACAAGCTGTGGGTCGCGGTGCTCGACCCGGCGGGCGAGCACACCACCGCCGGGCTGGACATGCCCAAGTTCTTCGGCCCCACGGCGACGGCCAAGCCGATCCCGCCGGACCAGGTCGACCCCTTCGGGCTGAAGAAGCGCTGCCGCAAGCCGCTGATCTCGGTGGTGCACGGCATCACCTACACCATCGGCATCGAGCAGATGCTGGCCTCGGACATCGTCATCGCGGCCGACACCGCGCGCTTCGCGCAGCTCGAATCCAAGCGCGGCATCGCGCCGCTGGGCGGCGCCCATTTCCGCTACCTGACGCGCACCGGCTGGGGCAACGCCATGTACCACCTGTTCCTGTGCGACGAGTTCGACGCCCAGGAGGCCTACCGCTGCGGCTTCGTGCAGGAGGTCCATCCCTACGGCAAGCACCGCGAGCGCGCGCTGGAGATCGCGCGGCTGATCTGCAAGGTCGCGCCGATCGGGCTGCGCGCGACCAAGGAATCGGCGCTGACCTACATCGAGCACGGCGAGAAGGCGGCGATCGACGTCATCCCGCGCGTGCGCGAGCAGGTCTTCGCGTCGGAAGACTTCAAGGAAGGCATCAAGTCCTTCGTCGAGCGCCGCGAAGCCCGCTTCCAGGGACGTTGAGCGCACGTTGACTGACGGCCCGCGCCGCGGGCCGGTTTGACTGCTGCCCCGCGCCGCGGGCCGGTTTGACTGCTGCCCCGCGCCGCGGGCCGGCTTCACTGCTGCCCCGAACTGCGGCCTCGCCCGCGAGGCCGCCGGGGCGGCGTGCGCCCTGCATTTGCCACCAGACATCCGAAGGACCGATCATGCCCATCGCCTACCAGGCTCCTGTCGACGATTACGTCTTCCTGCTGCACGAGGTGATCGCGCCGGACGGCGGACATGCGGTCGGCGATTTCGCTGCCGACGACACGCGCCAGGTGCTGGAGCAGGCGGCGAAGTTCTACGAGGAGGTCTACGCGCCGCTCGATGCCGTCGGCGACGAGCAGGGCTGCCGGCTGCAGGACGGCAAGGTGAGCACGCCCGCGGGCTTCAAGGCGGCCTACGACGCCTGCTGCGCGGCCGGCTGGCCCAGCGTGGCCGCGCCCGAGGCCTACGGCGGCGCGGGCCTGCCCGAGATCATCGGCCAGGCGGTCAGGGAGTTCGCCGCGTCGGCCAACAACTCGCTGGCGCTGTACACCGGCCTGACCAACGGCGCGCACGCCACGATCCGCCGCAACGGCGCCGACTGGATGCGCGAGCACGTGGTGCCGCAGATGGTCCGCGGCCGCTGGACCGGCACCATGTGCCTGACCGAGCCGCACTGCGGCACCGACCTGCGCCTGATGAAGACGCGTGCCGTGCCGCAGCCCGACGGCACGTTCCGCATCAGCGGCACCAAGATCTTCATCTCCGGCGGCGACCAGGACCTCGCCGAGAACGTCATCCACCTGGTGCTGGCCAAGCTGCCGGACGCGAGCGGCCGCTACGTGGACCAGCTCTGGACCGTGAACCTGTTCCTGGTCTCGAAGCGGGCGATCGACGCGCAGACCGGCACGCTGGGCGGCGCCAACGGCGTCGGCGTCGGCGGCGTCGAGCACAAGATGGGCATCAAGGGCAATGCCACCTGCGTGATGAACTTCGACGACGCCGTCGGCTGGCAGGTCGGCGGCGCGCAGCCCGGCGCCGCGGCCGGTCAGCGCTCGTCGGCCGGCATGAGCGGCATGTTCGAGATGATGAACTCGGCGCGCCTGGGCACCGGGCTGACCGCGCTGGCTTCGGCAAATCGCGCCTACGGCCATGCGGCGCAGTATGCGCGCGAGCGGCTCGTCGGCCGCGCCGCCGAGGCGCAGGACCGCGGCACCGACGCCGCCGATCCGATCATCGTCCACCCCGACGTGCGCCGCCTGCTGCTCGAGCAGGCCGCGTTCATCGAGGGCGCGCGCGCGCTGGGCCTGTTCGTGCGCACGCTGCTCGACGAGCCCGACGAGACCCGGCGCGCGGCCAGCGTGGCCGTCGGCAGCCTGCTGACGCCGGTCGTCAAGGCCTGGTTCAGCGACCGCGCGTTCGCCGCGGCCAACGGCGCCATGCAGTTGATGGGCGGGCACGGCTACATCCGCGAGAACGGCGTCGAACAACTGGTGCGCGACGCGCGCATCTTCCAGCTCTACGAGGGCGCCAACGGCGTGCAGGCACTCGACCTGGCGCTGCGCAAGCTGCCGGGCAACGGCGGCCGTGCGTTCGCCGACTTCATCGAGCTGGTCGAGCGCAGCGCGCAGGAGGCGGGTGAGGATCCAGCCTTGCGCGCGTGGGCCCAGCAGCTCGCGCAAGCGGCGCAGCAGGTGCGCGCCGCCGCGGCCTGGTTCGCCGACCCTCAGCGCAGGCCCTACGACACCGGCGCGTCGTCCTACGACTTCCTGACCATGGTCGGCATCCTCGCCTGCGCCTTCATGTGGTTGCGCATCGCCGAGGTGGCGGTGCGCAAGCTGCCCTCCGCGGGCCACGCGGCCTTCTACCAACGCAAGCTGGCGCTGGCACGCTACTGGTTCGAGCGCGAGCTGCCGCTGATCGCCGCGCTGCGCGAGCGCGTCGAGACGGGGGCGGGTTGCCTGATGGAATTGCCCGCCGAGCAGTTCTGAACCCGCGGGAGACCATGCGATGTCCAAGATACCCAGCTACTGGGCTTCCGACCTGCTGCTGACCGAAGCCGATGTGCAGCGCTTCGAAAGCGTGCCTTTGGCCGAGCGGCGCCTGCCGCCATCGACCTACGAGATGCTGATGGATGGCTGCGCCATCGACCCGGCCAAGGTCGCGATCCATTTCTTCACCGACGGCTGCCGGCCCGTGGAGACGGCGCGGCGCGTCACCTATGGCGAGTTGCGCACCAAGCTCAACCAGACCGCCAACCTGCTGTGCGAGCTGGGCATCGGCAAGGACGATGTCGTCTCGGTGCTGATGCCGGCCGTGCCCGAGGCGCTGTTCGCGCTGTGGGGGGCGCAGGCCGCCGGCATCGTCAACCCGGCGAACTGGATGCTCGAGCCGGAGATCCTGGTGCACATGTTCCGCGCCGCCGGCACCAAGGTCATCGTGGCCTATGGCGGGGACGAGAACGCGTCGCCGTGGCCCAAGCTCGAAGCCGTCGTGCGGCAGTTGCCGGGCCTGGCCGCCGTGGTGCGGGTGGGCGGCGACACACCCTGCCCGGCGTCGGTGGCGGGCGTCAGGGTCGTCGACTACGCGACGCAGGTCGAGCAGTGCCGTGGCGACCGCCTGCTGTCCGGCCGCGTCTTCAGCCCCGATGACACGGCCTCGCTGTTCCATACCGGCGGCACCACCGGGGCGCCCAAGCTGGCCAGGCAACTGCACCGCAACCAGGTGTTCTGGTCCTGGGCCTCGAAGTATTTGACGGGTATCGGCAGCGAAGAGGTGCGGCTCATCGGCGTGCCGGTGTTCCACGTCGCCGGCGCCATCGTCGGCGGCTATGCGCCGCTGACGCGCGGCGCGAGCGTGGTGCTGATGACCTCGGCCGGCTACCGCCACCCTTCGGTGGTGCCCCGGCTGTGGAAGATCGTGCAAGCCTTCCGCGCCACCACCGACGAAGCTTATTCGCTGGCGAAGGGTAGCGAAAACGACTTTGGCCGAGAGGCGATCGACACGCTGGTGAAGCGAATGGAGGACGATCGCGACGACCTCGTTGTTATCTTGGCTGGCTACACGGAGTCAATGAAGACCTTTGTAGCGGCAAACCCTGGATTGGCGTCGCGTTTCCCGCAGACCGTTCCGTTTGCTGACTACTCGGTCGACGACCTCATCAGCATCTTCTGCGGACTTGTCAGCGCAAACGACTATGCGATCGGCGACGGTTTCAACGACGCGCTTCGCGGCCATGTACAGTTGCTTTGGAATCGCCGCACGGAGTCGTTCGGCAACGCGCGGCTGATGCGCAACCTCTTCGAAGCGACCTTGCAAGAACAGGCTAACCGCCTAGCGAGCGCGTCGGATCTCGATACCGATGCGCTTGGCGCTCTGACCATCGAGGATGTCGACGCGGCTGCTCGCAGATTCAGCTAGGCCGCTGGCGCTTTGCCGCTTTGCCGACGGTCAGTGCCGGCTCTCCAAAGAGCATTGTCGACCGTTCCCGTCTTCGACATCGTTGGATTCATGGCCTGACTGCAGTCACTCGCCAAGATTCGTAGATCGGCCTGTAAACGACCATCGGCGGCCACTGAGCAGACACGCGCAGATGGCGGCTGTGGCGTGCAGCGCAAGTTCAAGATGCCGATCCGAACGACGGCGAGGCGTCGGTGGCAGGCACATGTTCCATCCTTCATTGCGGCTCGTTGTGAGAAGGCCTGTGACCTGCACCGGGACTTGACCGTCAGCGGCGGCTGAACAGCCGCGCATCCCAGACCACAGGTTCAGGGCTTCCGGCAAGGATCTTCTTGAAGTCCGCGTGTTGCGGATTCAACAGCACGTTCATCTCCTTGCGCGCGACGACCGAAGGCACCACCAGCACGGCCGTGCGCCGCTCGCGAATCCAGGCATCGCCGAAGGCGCGGGCCACGCGCAGGTCCGCATGATCCCACCCGGCAGGCAGGCTGCTCTCGCCTTGCTGCTCGACACTCACGGCAGCCGCGATGCTGATCTCGATCGCCACGTGCGTCCTGGGCACCCGCCCGATGCCCGCGTGGGCCAGGCACTCCAGCATGGCGCCGGCGTAGGATCGGCTGGCATAGATGACGCCGAGGCCCGGCGAATTCCATCGGCCGCCCACCAGCGAGGCGCCAATGGGGCTGAACACGTCGAAGCGCCCGTCGGCGATGCGCCAGGCCTGCCAGGCCAGCGACTTGGCTTGCCTGGCCGTAGTGGCCTTGGGCATCGTGTCCTATGCGGCGACGCCGTGGAACAACGACCAGAGCAGATTCTCGACCCGGCGTGCTCCCAGTTCCGTCAAGGCCACCTCGATCGGCCGCTTGCCGCCGAGCATGGCGTGGGCGCTGGACAGAAACGCGCGTGCGTCGTCGGCGTTGTTCCACACGTACTCGGCCGTCGCGATCACCCGCGCCAGGCGTTCGACGCGCTCGCCCTCCTGCGGCTTCAGCTCTTCCCCCCGGCGGTGGAACGTGGCCGCCGGGATGACCCGCTGCATCAGCGCCGCTGCATCGGGCGAGTTGCCGTAGACGTAGCGCGCCACCGCACCGAGCGAGGCCTTGGGCAGCCCGGCCTCCACCTGCTGCTCGAGCTGTTCGACCGAGCTGACCCTTCGACGAAGACCCAGCACTTGGGCGATCTTGCCCGGCTCGACCACGGCAGCGTACATGCGGATGGCTCCCAGTTGATAGATGTCATTCTATCATCTGAGAGAAACTGCGATCCCCTTCTTCAGCCATCAATCGGCAAACACTCCGGCCTCGTCCTGCATCCGCTCGACCACCTGCCCCAGGTGCTGCAGCGTGTCGCCGAACTGCAGCTCCATGCAGCTCAGCCGCTTGAAGGCATGGCCGACGACGGACTCGTCGCTGACGCCGATGCCGCCGTGCAGCTGCACCGCCTGCTGGCCGACGAAGCGCGCCGCCTGGCCCAGCTGCACCTTGACCTGCGAGAACACGCGCGCGCGGCGCTGGGCCGACGGCCGCACCAGTTCCAGCGCGGCATAGAAGCTCATGCCGCGCGCCAGCTCCAGCTGCAGCTTCATGTCGGCCACGCGGTGGCGCAGCGCCTGGAAGCTGTCCAGCGTCACGCCGAACTGGCGCCGTGTGCCCAGGTGCTCGCGCACCAGCAGCAGCAGCCGGTCCATCAGGCCGATGGCCTCGGCGGCCTGCGCACTGAGGCCGATGTCGTTCATCGCGCGCAGCAGGCAGGCCGCTGCTTCACCGCGCGCGACCAGTTCGGCCGGTGCCGCATTCAGCAGCAGGTCGGCCGCGCGCGCACCGTCGTGCAGCGGGTAGCCGCCGACTTCGACGCCCGGGGCGCGTGCCTCGGGCAGCAGCAGCGCCGGCTCGCCGTCCAGCTGCGCCGCGACAATGAAGGCGTGGGCATGGTCGCCGGCCGGCACCAGCGTCTTGCGGCCGTGCAGCCGCCACAGCTTGCCGCGGCACAAGGGTAAAGGCTGCGCCCGACTGGCGGGGTATCCACAACCTTCCGCGCTCTCTGCGTTCGCTTGTGCAGGCCGGGTGAGCCCCCCCGCCTGTCGCCCTTGCGCCTTGCCTCCCCCGGTCTCGGCGACGGCCAGAGGCCCAGCACAGCGCAGTGCTGAGCCTCGCAGCCGATTCAGGAGCAGAGACCATGAGCAGCCATCAAGTCCCCCGCCAAGACGTTTACAGCCGCGTGACGGCAACCATCGTCGCCAGCCTCGACGCCGGTGTTCGCCCGTGGCAGAAGCCGTGGAACGCAACTCATGCCGCCGGCCACATCACCCGCCCGCTGCGGGCCAACGGCCAGCCCTATCGGGGCATCAATGTGCTGCTGCTGTGGGGCGAGGCCATGGAGAAGGGCTGCAGCGCCCCGATCTCGCTTGATCGGGTCGTGAGGGCGCTGCTAGACTGCCGGCGATGGGTGCCATCGACCAACTGCCACCGCCGCTGAAGCGCCATCGGCTGCGTGCCGATGAATACCAGCAACTGGGCCGCACCGGGATCATCGGCCCTGAGTTGCGCGTGGAACTGCTGGACGGAGAGATCATCGAGATGGCGCCGATCGGCACGCGGCATTGGGCGATGGTGAACCGGCTGGACATGCTGCTCAAGCAGGCCATCGGCAAGCGGGCCATCGTCTCCTCGCAGTCGAGCTTCCGCCTCGACGACTACAGCGAACCGGAGCCGGACCTGGCGCTTTTCAAATGGCGCGACGACTTCTACGCCACCGCATTGCCGACTCCCGCCGACACGTTGCTGTTGATCGAGGTTTCCGACAGCAGCCTGCGCTACGACCGCGAGATCAAGCTTCCGCGTTACGCCCGCCGCGGTGTGCCCGAGGTGTGGATCGTGGACCTGGAAGCGCAGCTGCTGCGCGTGCATCGCGAGCCCAATGGCGACGACTTCCTGCAAGGCAGCGCCACTGCCACGCCCGGGATATTCGGCCTCGCTGCTTTGCCGGGCGTACCGGTCGACTTGACAGGCCTGTTCGGCTGACCGGACGCCCGCGCCGCCGCCGCCCCGGCGTGCCGACCGCTCGCCAAGCGCCGCCTGAGCGTCTCGTCACTCCCCGCGCACAGAGCATCGGCTTCAAGCGCGGAGAGAACTGAGGCCTGGAAGGAGCCCGCTTCGACGCACGGGCTCTTCCCCGCTTCCCCGAGCTCAGGCCAGCGGCGTCGCGCGCGCGACCAGCGCCGCGCAGTCCACGCCGCGCGGCAGCGTGCCGTACTGCCGCTGCCCCTCGCCCTGCAGCCGCGAGGCGCAGAAGGCGTCGGCGACGGCCGGCGGCGCGTGCTGCACCAGCAGCGCGGCCTGGATCGCCAGGGCCATGCGGTCGACCACGTGGCGCGCGCGGTATTCCAGGTCGGCCTGGTCCTTGAACTCGGCCTGCAGCGATGCGACCCAGCGGTCCAGCGCCGTATTCGCGCCGCGCGCCTTGGCCAGCTCGGCGAAGAAGGCGCCGACCACTTCCGGCGACTTCTGCATCGCGCGCAGCACGTCCAGGCACTGCACGTTGCCGCTGCCTTCCCAGATGGCGTTGACCGGCGCCTCGCGGTACAGCCGCGGGAAGGGACTGTCCTCCATCACGCCGCTGCCGCCGATGCATTCCATGGCCTCGTAGGCATGCTGCGGCGTGCGCTTGCAGATCCAGTACTTGCCCACCGCGGTGACCAGGCGCACCAGCGCGTCTTCATGCTGTCCTTGTTGCGGATGGTCGCGGTGGTCCATCGCGCGCGCCAGGCGCATGGTCAGCGCCAGCGAGCCCTCGTGTTCCAGCACCAGGTCGGCGAGCACGTTGCGCATCAAGGGCTGTTGATTCAGCACGCGGCCGAAGACCGAGCGGATCGAGCAGTGGTGCAGCGCCTGCACCACCGCCGCGCGCTGGCCGGCGGTGGAGCCGATCATGCAGTCGAAGCGCGTCATCGCCACCATCTCGATGATCGTGCGCACGCCGCGGCCTTCTTCGCCGACCATCCAGGCCAGCGCACCGCGCAACTCGGTCTCGCTGCTGGCGTTGCTGACGTTGCCCATCTTGCGCTTCAGGCGCAGCACCTGCAGCGGGTTCTTCGTGCCGTCGGGCCGCCAGCGCGGCAGCAGGAAGCA
>DAIMFR010000083.1:0-19187 GCA_036724445.1 Rubrivivax sp.
TGCGATGGCCGTAGATGTACGGGGCCATCTTGGGGTTCCAGAAGCGCGTCTGGTGCCCGAAATGGACACCGGCTTCCAGCATTTCACGCATGGATACGGACATGGTCTCTCCGAAGGTTGGGTCTTGAACACCAGCCAGAACCGCCCTTGGCTGCCGCTCGGTCAGAGCGGCAGGTAAGCGGCACCGTTCGGCGGCCGGGTTCGGGGATTCGTTCGCAGGAAGCTGCCCGGGCGGCTGCGACAATCGCGGCAATGGACAGCTCAGCAAACCGGCAAATTCTAACATGCGCCAAGGGCGGCGACCTGGCCGCCCAGGCCGCGGACATCAGCGCCGGCAGGCAGTCGGCCGGTGCCGCGCTCGAGCGCTCGCTGGCCGCCGCCGACTCGGCCGCCTGCCGCCACGTCTTCATCCGCCGCTTCGACGACATGGCGCGCGCCGCGGCCGCAGCGGTCGATGCCGGACGCCGCGCCGGTGCGCCGGTGCCGCCGCTGGCCGGCCTGGCGGTATCGGTCAAGGACCTGTTCGATGTCGCAGGCGCGCCCAGCACCGCGGCGTCCAAGTCGCTGGCCGACGCCGCACCTGCCGCGGCCGACTGCAGCGCCGTGGCGCGGCTGCGCGCCGCTGGTGCCGCGCTCGTCGGCCACACCAACCTGAGCGAGTTCGCCTTCTCCGGCGTCGGCATCAATCCCCATCACGGCACGCCGGCCAATGCGGCCACGCCGGCGCTGGACGCCACGCCGCGCATCCCCGGCGGCTCGACCTCCGGCGGCGCGGTGTCGGTGGCCGCGGGGGCCGCCTGGGCCGCGCTGGGCTCGGACACACGCGGCTCGATCCGCGTGCCGGCGGCCTTGCACGGCCTGGTGGGCTACAAGAACACGCAGGCGTTGACGCCGCTGGACGGCTGCCTGCCGCTGTCCTTCACGCTCGACACCGCCTGCGCGATCACGCACAGCGTGCGCGACGCGGTGCTGCTGCACCAGGTGCTGGCGGCGCGGCCAGTGCGGCTGCGCGGCCGGCCGTTGCGCGCGCTGCGCCTGGCCTTGCCTCGAGGCGGCGGCCTGCTCGACGGCCTCGACGCGACGGTGGCGCGCGCCTTCGAGCGCACGCTGGCGCGCTTGAGCGGCGGCGGCGCACAGATCGTCGAACGCGCACTGCCGGCAGACGACGCGCCGGCGGCGAGCAGCGGCCAGATCAGCGCCGCCGAGGCCTGGGCCTGGCACCGCTCGCGCCTGGACGCGCACGCCGCCGACTACGACCCGCGCGTGCTGACGCGCATCCGCGGCGGCAGCGGCATCGGCGCGGCCGACTACATCGAGCGGCTGCAGGCGCGCCGGCGCTGGATCGATCAGGTCGAGGCGCTGGCGCTGGACGTCGACGCCTTCGTCTGCCCGACGGTACCGATCGTCGCGCCGCCGCTGCAGCCGCTGCTCGACGACGACGCCGCGTTCTTCGCCGCCAACACGCTGCTGCTGCGCAACCCGTCGCTGGTCAATTACCTCGACGGCTGCGCGCTGTCGCTGCCCTGCCAGGCCGCAGGCGAGCTGCCGGTCGGCCTGATGCTGTGGGCGCCGGCGCATCGCGACGACACCCTGCTCGACGCCGCGCTGGCCGTCGAGCAGGCGCTCTGCGCGGGACGCTGAGCGGTGCGCATCGCCATCATCGGCGCCGGCATCGTCGGCGTGACGAGTGCGCATGAGCTGGCCGCCGACGGCCACGAGGTCACGGTCTACGAGCGCCACGCCGCGGTGGCCAGCGAGACCAGCTTCGCCAATGCCGGCGTCGTCGCGCCGGGCTGGGTCACGCCCTGGGTCGCGCCGGGCATGCCGCTGAAGCTGCTGCGCCATCTGCTCGGCCGTCATGCGCCGGTACGCTTCGGCGGCGCCAACGCGCTGGCACAGCTGCCGTGGATGTGGCGCTGGTGGCGCGCATGCCGCCCGGCGGTCTACCAGCACAACCGCGCCAGCCTGTACCTGCTGGCGCGCTACAGCCACCAGCGGCTGCAGGCGCTGACGCAAGCGCTGGAACTGCAATACGAGCAGGCGCGCGGCCTGCTGGTGCTGCTGCGCAGCGCGCGCGATGTCGACCAGGCGCAGGCCTCGCTGCGCATGCTGACCGAGCTGCAGGTGGGCTTCGAGCTGCTGGACGCCGCGCAGTGCCGCCGGCTGGAGCCGGGCCTGAACGCCGACACGCCGCTGCAGGCCGGCATTTCGCTGCCGCGCGACGAGGTCGGCAACTGCCGGCAGTTCGCGCATCTGCTGAAGGCCCAGGCGCAGCAGCACGGCGCGCGCTTCCTGTTCCAGCACGACGTGCGTGCGCTGCGCGGCGGTGCGTCAGCGCAGGTCGTCGCGCACGATCTGAGCGCGGCCGGCCCCGGCCACGGCGGACGCGGCGGCCGCCCCGTCGAAGCCGGCTTCGACGCGGTGCTGGTCTGCGCCGGCCAGCAGGCGCGGCGGCTGCTGAAGCCGCTGGGGCTGAAGCTGCCGATCGCGCCGGTCTATGGCTATTCGATCACCGCGCCGCTGAGCCACGGCGAAGCAACGATGGCGCTCGGCCCGCGCGGCGCGGTGATGGACGAGAAGTTCAAGGTGGCGATCTCGCGCCTCGGCCAGCGCATCCGCGTCGCCGGCAGCGCGGAACTCGGCGGCGCACCGCAGCAGCTCAACCCCGCGGCGCTGGCCACGCTGTACAAGGTGCTCGACGACTGGTTCCCCGGCGCGGCGCGGCTGTCGCAGGCCAGCGCGTGGAAGGGCGCGCGCCCGATGCTGCCCGACGGCCCGCCGCTGCTCGGCCGCAGCCGCGTCGGCGGCATCTGGCTGAACCTCGGGCATGGCTCCAGCGGCTGGGCGCTGTCCTGCGGCTCGGCACGGCTGGTGGCCGATCTGATCGCCGGGCGCGAGCCGGCCATCGACACCAGCGGGCTCGCGCCGCAGCGGCTGCATGCCTGAGATCGGCGCGCGGCGCTGCCGCACAATGCGCTGCCGTTGACGCTCCTTCCGCATGTCCGCGCCCCCCACCGCCGTCCCGCAGCGCGTTCTGCCCGGTACTGCCGGCTGGGCGCTGCACGACGTCGCCGCCTCGCGCGCGATCGAAGCCGCCGCGCTGGCGCAGCAGCCGCCGCACGCGCTGATGCAGCGCGCCGGCCAGGCGGTCGCGCGGCTGGCGCTGGCCGTGGCCCCGCATGCGCGGCAGGTCTGGGTGGCCTGCGGGCCGGGCAACAACGGCGGCGACGGCCTGGTCGCGGCGACGCTGCTGCAGCGCGCCGGGCGCTCGGTCAGCGTCAGCCTGTACGGCGATGCGCAGCGGCTGCCCGACGATGCGCTGCACGCGTGGCAGCAGGCGCTGCAGGCCGGCGTGCAGATCGCGCCGCCAGACGACGACGCACCCTGCGAGCTGGCGATCGACGCCCTGCTCGGCCTCGGCGCCTCGCGCGCGCCGCAGGGCGGGATCGCCGCGGCGATCGAGCGCCTCAACGGCTTGGGCGCGCCGATCCTGGCCGTGGACCTGCCTTCCGGCCTGAGCGCCGACACCGGCCAGCGGCTCGGCAGCGACGCGGTGCGCGCGACGCACACGCTGTCGCTGCTGACGCTGAAGCCGGGGCTGTTCACCGCGGCCGGCCGCGACCACGCAGGGCAGATCTGGCTCGACACACTGGGCGTCGCCGCCGACGGACTCGTGCCGGCCAGCGCGCGACTCGCCGGCGCCGGCGCGCTGGAGCTGCTGGCGCCGCGCGCGCATGCCAGCCACAAGGGCAGCTTCGGCGACCTGCTGGTGGTCGGCGGCGCCCCCGGCATGGGCGGTGCGGCGCTGCTGGCCGCGCGCGCGGCGCTCGCATCCGGCGCTGGACGCGTGTTCGTCAGCCTGTTGGACGCGAGTGCTCCGGCCTATGACGGGCTGCAGCCCGAGCTGATGCTGCGCCGCGCCGCCTGGCGCGGCGAGGCCGCGCTGCCGGCGCGCGGCACCGTGGTCTGCGGCTGCGGCGGCGGCGGCGCGGTGCGCGACGCGCTGCCGGCGCTGCTGTCGCGCAGCGCGCGGCTGGTGCTCGACGCCGACGCGCTGAACGCGATCGCCGCCGACGAAAGCCTGCGCCAGCTGCTTGACGCACGCGCCGCGCACGGCCGGCCGACGGTGCTGACGCCGCATCCTCTGGAAGCGGCGCGGCTGCTGGGCTGCGACGCGGCCGCGGTGCAGGCCGACCGGCTGCGCGCCGCCCACGCGCTGGCACAGCGACACCGCTGCGTCGTGCTGCTCAAGGGCTCGGGCAGCGTCATCGCCGGACCCGAGGGCGTGCCGACGATCAACCCCAGCGGCAACGGCCTGCTCGCCGGCGGCGGCACCGGCGACGTGCTCGCCGGCTGGATCGGCGGCTTCTGGGCCCAGGCCGCGGCACGGGACGATACGAGCGCCGCGCGCCGCGCCACCGAGGCGGCCGCCTGGCTGCATGGCCGCGCCGCCGACCGGATCCTTCAGCATCGTCCCGGCAGCCTGGCGCTGCGCGCGGGCGAGCTGAGCGAGGCGATGCGCGAGACGGCCGCGGCGCGCGGCAGCGACGCGTAGCGAAAGTCCGCGAACCCGGCGCCGCTTCAGCGACGGCTGCGCGCCGCCTTCGAAGAGGCTGCGGCAGCGGCCTTCTTGTCTGCCTTGCCCGCCTTGCCCGCCTTGCCTGTCTTGCCGACCTTGCGTTCGGCCTTGGCGGCGCGGTCGGCGTCCTGCACCGACTTCAGCTCATCCACCGCGCTGGCGGCGCGTACACGTTCGCCGCGCCCGCGCGTCTGCGGCGGGCCGAGCTCAGCGTCGCGCACCAGGCGGAAGTCGATGCGCCGGCTGTCCAGGTCGACGCGGCTGACCTGCACGCGCACGCGCGTGCCGATCGCGTAGCGCACGCCGGTGCGTTCGCCGCGCAGTTCCTGGTGCAGCTCGTCGAAACGGTAGTACTCGCCGCCCAGCTCGGTGATATGCACCAGCCCCTCGACGTAGAGCGCGTCGAGCGTGACGAACAGGCCGAAGCTGGTCACGGCGCTGACCGTGCCCGCGTATTCCTCGCCCAGGTGCTCGCGCATGAAGCGGCACTTGAGCCAGGCCTCGACGTCGCGCGAGGCCTCGTCGGCACGGCGCTCGTTGGCGCTGCAGTGCGCGCCGGCCAGCTCCCAGGTCTGCAGCTCCTTGCTCATCGCCTTGGCCGGCTTGTCGGCGGCCGGCTTGGCGCCGCGCCGCGGCGGCGGCGGCGGCAGACGCGCCACCAGCGCGGCGTCTAGCTGGTAGCGCTTGTCGCCGAGGATCGCCTTGATCACGCGGTGCACCAGCAGGTCCGGATAACGCCGGATCGGGCTGGTGAAGTGTGCATAGGCGCCGTAGGCCAGGCCGAAATGCCCGGCGTTGTCGCTGGTGTAGACGGCCTGCTGCATCGAGCGCAGCAGCATCGTGTGGATCTGCGCGACCTCGGGCCGGTCCTTGGTGGCCTCGGCGATCGACTGCATCTCGGCCGGCGTCGGATCGTCGCTCAGGTGCAGCCCGATGCCCAGCGCGCGCAGGTAGTTCTGCAGCGTCACGCGCCGCTCGGGCGTCGGGCCTTCGTGCACGCGGAACAGCGCCGGATGGCCGGCGGCTTCGATGAAGCCGGCCGCGCATTCGTTGGCCGCGAGCATCGCCTCCTCGATCAGGCGGTGGGCGTCGTTGCGCGTGCGCGGCACGATCTTCTCGATGCGGCCGTTGTCGTCGCAGACGATCTGCGTCTCGGTGGTCTCGAAATCGACCGCGCCGCGCTTGGCGCGCTGCTTCAGCAGCGCCCGGTACACCTCGTGCAGATGCAGCAGGTGCGGCACCAGTTCGGCACGCGCCTTGGCCTCGGGCCCGCGCGTATTGGCCAGCACCGCGGCGACTTCGGTGTAGGTCAGCCGCGCCTGCGAGCGCATCAGCGCCGGATAGAACTGGTAGGCATCGATCGCGCCTTCGGCGCCGATAACCATGTCGCAGACCATCGCCAGGCGATCCTGTTCGGGGTTCAGCGAACACAGCCCGTTGGACAGCTTTTCCGGCAGCATCGGAATCACGCGCCGCGGAAAGTACACCGAAGTCGCGCGCTCGTAGGCGTCGGCATCGATGGCCTCGCCGGGCTTCACGTAGTGGCTGACGTCGGCGATGGCCACGATCAGCCGCCAGCCTTCGACGCGGTTCTTGCCGCGGCCGCGCACGAAGGGCTCGCAGTAGACGGCATCGTCGAAGTCGCGCGCGTCCTCGCCGTCGATGGTGACCAGCGGCACGTCGCTCAAGTCGATGCGGTGGCGCCGGTCGGCCGGGCGCAGCTTGTCCGGCAGCGCCGCCGCCTGCGCCAGCGTCTCGGGCGAGAAGCGGTGCGGCACCTCGTACTTGCGCACCGCGATCTCGATCTCCATGCCCGGATCGTCGATCTCGCCCAGCACCTCGATGACGCGGCCGATGGGCTGCGAATACATCGACGGCGGCTCGGTCAGCTCGATCGACACCACCTGCCCCACCGCGGCGTTGGCGGTGGCGTTCTTCGGCACCATGATGTCCTGGCCGTAGCGCCGGTCCTCGGGCGCCACCAGCCAGATGCCGGCCTCGTGCAGCAGCCGGCCGATGATCGGCGCCTTGCGGCGCTCGACGATGTCGAGCACGCGGCCCTCGGGGCGGCCCTTGCGGTCGTAGCGCACGATGCGCACGCGCACGCGGTCGCGGTGCAGCACCGCCCGCATCTCCTGCGGCGACAGGTAGATGGCGGGCCCGCCGTCGTCGCGCTTGACGAAGCCGTGCCCGTCCTGGTGGCCTTCGACCTGGCCCTCGACTTCGCTCAACAGGGCGGCGCCGCTCGCGCCGGCCGCCGGGTGGATGGTCTCTTTGATGCTAGACTTTCGGTTTGCAGTGCCCAGGTGGCGGAATTGGTAGACGCACTAGTTTCAGGTACTAGCGGGTAACTCCGTGGGGGTTCGAGTCCCTTCCTGGGCACCAATGATGATGAGGGCCGATACGCAAGTATCGGCCCTCTTTCTTTGTGCCCAGAGCACAGCACCTGCGTGCTGTGCGCGAGGGACAGAGGAGGCCCGGCTTGCAAGCCGGGCCGGGGCCGCGTTCATGTGACCGAGTCCCTTCCTGGGCACCAAGGTGGTTGATGTGAAGAGCGGGGGTCGGCAGTGCCGGCCCCTTTCTCTTTTTTTGGAGCTGCAGGCAATCCGGCGCGCTTCAGATCTCGTATTTCTTCGCCAGCCGGTCCGGACGCATCGTGTCGTATTCCTCGAAGGGCTGGTGGATCCAGGGGCTGGTCGGCAGCTGCTCGACGAAGTAGTCGGGCGTGTAGGTCGACGCCGCCTTGACCCAGATCACCGCCGAGCGCAGCTCGCTGATCGACGGCATGCCGCGCAGCCGCTCGACCACCGCCTGCAGCGTCACGCCGGAGTCCGACAGGTCGTCGACCAGCAGCACGCGCCCGGCCAGTTCGCCCTTGGGCAGCGTGATGTACTTGGCGATGTCCAGCCGTCCCTGGATCGTGCCCGCATCGGCGCGGTACGAACTGGTGGACATGATCGCCAGAGGCTTGTCGAACACGCGCGACAGCACGTCGCCCGGGCGCATGCCGCCGCGTGCCAGGCACAGGATCTGGTCGAAAGCCCAGTGCGAGTTGTGCACCTTCAGCGCCAGGCGCTCGGTGAGCATGTGGTACTCGTCCCAGGACACGTACAGGTGTTTGCCGTCGTCGGTGAGCATGTGGGGTTGGAGTCTGCTGAGGTGGTGAAGAGGTTCAGGGGCGAGCCGGGGACGCCGCTCCTTCAGCCCTGGTACGGATGGCGCAGCACGATGGTGTGCTCGCGGTCCGGTCCGGTCGAGACCATGTCGATCGGCGTGCCGATCAGCGCCTGCACGCGTTCGAGGTAGCGCCGCGCGTTGGCCGGCAGCTGGCCCCACTCGGTCAGCCCGGCGGTCTTCTCGTTCCAGCCGGGGAAGCTCTCGTACACCGGCTCGCAGGCCGCGACCTCGTCGGCATCGAGCGGCAGCACGTCGATGGCCAGCCCGCCGAGCTTGTAGCCGACGCAGGCCTTGATCTCGGGCAGACCGTCGAGCACGTCGAGCTTGGTGATGCACAGCCCCGACAGGCCGTTGATGATCGTCGAGCGCTTCAGCGCCGCCGCATCCAACCAGCCGCAGCGCCGCGGCCGGCCGGTGACCGTGCCGCGCTCCTGGCCGACCCGCGACAGGTGTTCGCCGACGCTGCCGGCCGCATCCATCGGCAGCTCGGTCGGGAACGGGCCGCTGCCCACGCGCGTGGTGTAGGCCTTGGTGATGCCGAGCACGTAGTGCAGCATGCCCGGCCCGACGCCGGAGCCCGCGGCCGCATTGCCGGCGACGCAGTTGCTCGACGTGACGAAGGGATAGGTGCCGTGGTCGATGTCCAGCAGCGTGCCCTGTGCGCCTTCGAACAGCAGGTTGGCGCCGCCCAGATGCGCCTGGTGCAGCGCATAGCCGACGTCGGCAAGCAGCGGGCGCATCTGCTCGGCCGCGCGCATAGCCGCGTCGAGGATCGCCTGGTATTCCAGCGGCTGCGCATGCAGGTAGCCGGCCAGCGCGAAGTTGTGCAGCTCGACCAGCTCGCGCAGCTTGCTCGCGAAGCGCTGCGGGTGCTTCAGGTCCTGCGCGCGCAGCGCGCGGCGCGCGACCTTGTCCTCGTAGGCCGGGCCGATGCCCTTGCCGGTGGTGCCGATCTTGCCGGCGCCGCTGCTCTCGCGCAGGCCTTCGCGCGCGTGGTCGACCGCCACGTGAAAGGGCAGGATCAGCGGGCACGACTCGCTGACGAACAGCCGCGAGCGCACCTCCAGCCCGGCGGCTTCGAGCCGCTCCACCTCCTGCAGCAGGTGCGCCGGATCGACGACCACGCCGTTGCCGATGTAACACGGCACGCCGTCGCGCATCACGCCCGAGGGCACCAGCTGCAGAGCCGTCTTGCGCCCGCCGATGACCAGCGTGTGGCCGGCGTTGTGGCCGCCCTGGAAGCGCACCACGCCGTGGGCGTGTTCGGTCAGCCAGTCGACCATCTTGCCCTTGCCCTCGTCACCCCACTGGGTGCCGACGACGACGACGTTGCGGCCGCGCGCGGCCTCTGGGCCCTGCTTCGTGTTCAAGCGCAATCCTTCAGTTGCAAAGCGGCTGCCCGATCCGCATCAGAGCGGGCGCAGCAGCCATTGACCGCCGACCGCGACCAGTTCGCGGTCGCAGGCGAATTCCTGGCCTTCGTTCGCGTGCCCAGGCAGCACGCACAGCACCGTCTGGCCGGCCTCGCGCAGCTTGCGGATCGCCGCGCGCAGCGCCGCATCCTCGGACCAGGGCGCGCGCACCGCGCTGGCGCGCGGCAGGCTCGGTGCGTGCTCGGCCAGCAGCTTCAGGTCCAGGCTGAAGCCGACCGCCGGCCGGCGCCGGCCGAACACCGCGCCGACCTCGTCGTAGCGTCCGCCGCGCGCCAATGCCTCGCTGGACGCGCCGCCGTAGATCGCGAAGCGCGTGCCGCTGTAGTAGGCATAGCCGCTCAGGTCCGACAGATCGAAGCCGACGCGCACCGCCGCATGGTCGCGCTGCAGGTGCGTGGCCAGCCACTGCAGATCATCCAGCGCCTGCGTGATCAGCGCGCGCTGCGGCAGCTCGCGGCGCGCGCGCCCAAGCGCCTCGCCGCCGCCGTAGAGCCCGAGCAAAGTCTGCAGTGCGTCGCGGGTGACCTGCGGGAATCCTTTAGACAACGCCGCCACGCCGGACGCGTCCTTGCTCGACAGTGCCGCCACCACCTCCTGCAGTTGCAGCCCATCGATCGGCAGCCCGGCGAGCACGCCGCGCACCACGCGCGCGTCGGCCAGGTCGATGACCAGGCCGCCGATGCCGGCGCCCTGCAGTGCATCCAGCGCCAGCTCCTGCACTTCGAGGTCGGCCTCCAGTCCGGCATGGCCGAAGATCTCGGCGCCGAACTGCAGCGGCTCGCGCGAGCTCAAGCCGCTGGGCCGCGTGTGCAGCACCGGCCCGCAGTAGCACAGCCGCGTCACGCCTTCGCGGTTCAACAGGTGCGCGTCGATGCGCGCGGCCTGCGGCGTGGTGTCGGCGCGCAGGCCGAGCGTGCGCCCGCTCAACTGGTCGACCAGCTTGAAGGTCTTCAGACCCAGCTCGTGGCCGGTGCCCGACAGCAGCGAATCGAGGTGCTCGAGCAGCGGCGGCATGATCAACTCGAAGCCGCAGCTGCGCGAGCGGTCGAGCAGGCTGCGCCTCAGTTCTTCGATACGGCGCGCCTGGGCAGGCAGGACATCGGCGATGTGCTCGGGCAGCAGCCACGCAGACGACATGAACGGACCCGGAAAGCTTAAAGAAACATTGTATGAGCGGGCCGCGCGCCCGCCCGCCGCGGTCGCGGCGGCCGGCCGCGCCTTCAGTTCCAGTAGAACAGCAGCAGCACGACGCCGACGACCATGCTGCTCAGGCCGACGAAGCGGATCTGGCCGTCGCTGAGCTGCGTCGCCTTCTGGAACACCGCGCGCCAGCGCTGCGGGCTGAGGAAGGGCAGCAGCCCTTCGAGCACCAGCATCAGCGCGATCGCGCCGAACAGCAGGTCGGACATGGGCCGGCGGCCTACTTGCCGTCGCCCGAGCCGCTGCCGCGCATCGCGCGGAAGAACTCGCTGTTCGGGTCGACGACCATCAGGTCCGAACGCGAACGGAAGCTCGTGCGATAGGCCTCCAGGCTGCGGTAGAACTTGGCGAAAGCCGGATCGCGGCCGAAGGATTCGGCATACAGCGACGCCGCCTTGGCATCGCCCTCGCCCTTGACCTTCTGCGAATCGCGATACGCCTCGGCGACGATGACCTCGCGCTGCCGGTCGGCGTCGGCGCGGATCTTCTCGCCTTCGGCCATGCCCTGCGAGCGCAGTTCGTTGGCCACGCGCTTGCGCTCGGACTCCATGCGCTTGAACACCGAGTCGGTGATGTCGGCGACGAAGTCGACGCGCTTGATGCGCACGTCGACGACCTCGATGCCGAAGGCCTGCGCCTCGTCGGCCAGGCGCGCGAGCACGTCGCGCATGACCTTCTCGCGCTCGACCGACAGCACGCCCGAGACGTTGCGCCGCGTGATCTCCTCGTTGAATGCCGCCTGCACCACCGGGCCGAGGCGGTTCTCGAGGTTGCGGAAGTCGGTGCCGTTGTTGCGGATGAACTGGCGCGGCTCCTTGATGCGCCACTTGACCAGCCAGTCGATGACCAGGCTCTTCTTCTCGGCGGTGAAGATCGGCCGCGTCTCCGAGTTGTCCAGCGTCTGGATGCGCTTGTCGAGGAAGACCACGTTCTGGAACGGCGGCGGCAGCTTGAACTTCAGGCCCGGCTCGGTGATGACCTCCTTGATCTCGCCCAGCGCGAAGACCACCGCCACCTGGCGCTGGTCGACGATGAACATCGTCGACGCGGCAATCATCAGCGCGATCAGCGCCGCCGCGACGAACACTCCGATTCGGTTCATGTGCTTGTCCTTCAGAGCGTTGTTCAGCGCATTTCGCGCTCGCGGCTGCGCCCGCCGTCGCGCGAACGCGCGTCGCTGACGGCGGCCGCGGCCGGCGTCTCCACAGGCGCCGGCGGCGGTGCGGCGGCGGCGGCCCCGCCCGCCTGCTGCATCAGCTTGTCCAGCGGCAGGTACAGCAGGTTCGAGCCGGCGCGGCTGTCGACCATGACCTTGCTGACGTTGGCGTAGACCTGCTGCATCGTGTCGACGTACATGCGGTCGCGCGTCACCTGCGGCGCCTTCTTGTATTCGTCGACCACCGAGCGGAAGCGCTCGGCGTCGCCTTCGGCCATCGACACCACGCGCGCGCGATAGCCTTCGGCCTCTTCGCGCAACCGCGCCGCCGTGCCCTGCGCCCGCGGGATCACGTCGCTGGCGTAGGCCTCGCCTTCGTTCTTGAAGCGGTCGCGGTCGGCCGTGGCCTTGACGGCGTCGTTGAAGGCCGCCACCACCTGGTCGGGCACGGCCACGGTCTGCACGTTGACGTTGACCACCTGGATGCCGGTGTTCAGCCGGTCCAGTTGCGCCTGCACCGACACCAGCAGGTCGGCGGCGAGCTGGTCGCGCGCGCGGTACAGCACCGCGTCGACGTTGCTGCGCCCGACGACCTCGCGCACGGCCGATTCGCTGGCCTGCACCACCGCGTCGTCCGGGTTGCGGTTCTCGAACAGGAAGGCGCGCGCGTCCTTCAGCCGGTACTGCACGGTGAAGCGGATGTCGATGATGTTCTCGTCCTGCGTCAGCATCGACGAGTCGCGCAGCCCGGTGGCCGGCACCGGCGTGTTGCGGCCCATTTCCACCGAACGCAGCTGCGTCACCGGCACCGTCTCGTGCGCCTGGAACGGGTACGGGAAGCGCCACTGGATGCCGGCGTCGACGGTATAGGCGTAGCGGCCGAAGGAGGTGACCACCGCCTGCTGGCCTTCCTGCACGATGAACACGCCGCTGCCCAGCCAGACCAGCGCGACCACGCCGGCGATCAGGCCCATGCCGATGCCGGCGCTCTTCAGGTTGGGCTGGAACTGCGGGCCGCCGCCGCCGTCGGGTGGCCGCTCTGCGCCGCCGCGGTTGGGTTTGAGCCCTCCCTTGCCGCCGAACAGGCCGCTGAGCTTGCGGTTGAAGTCGCGCCACAGCTCGTCCAGATCCGGCGGCCCGTCGTGGCGCCCGTTGCTGAGCACCAGCGTGTCGGCGCCGCGGCGGGGCGGAAGGCGCAGCAGGCCGCGCAGCAGCGCCGCTGCCGCGCCGGCCAGCTCGCCCAGGCCGGCGGCGCGCCGGTCGCGGTAAATCTCAGGCATGGTGTGATCGAGGGAACGGAAGGGAAGGATCTGCGGCAGGGGCCAGCGAACGCGGGTCGTGCGCCGCAGGTGAGGGCGCGGGCGCGGCCTTCAAGCGCTCGCGCACCGTGTCCGCCAGCGCCTCGCGCAGCGCGTCGATGCCTTCGCCGCTGCGCGCGCTGACGAACACGCGGCGCACACGCTGGCCGTTGGCGCGCTCGACCCAGTCGACGTTGCGGCGCGGGCGCTGCGAATCGGCGAGCAGGTCGCACTTGTTGTAGACCAGCAGCTGCGGCACCTGCGCCGCGCCGATCTCGTCGAGCACGCGCTCGACCTCGGTGCTCTGCTCCAGCAGCAGCGGGCTCGACGCGTCGGCCACGTGCAGCAGCAGGTCGGCGTCCGCCGCCTCCTGCAGCGTCGCCTGGAACGCCTCGACCAGCTTGTGCGGCAGATCGCGGATGAAGCCGACGGTGTCCGACAGCGACACCGAGCCGGCCTCGTCGCCCAGCCACAGCGCGCGCGTGGTCGTGTCGAGCGTCGCGAACAGCTGGTCGGCGGCGAGCGCGCGCGCCTTGACCAGCGCATTGAACAGCGTCGACTTGCCGGCATTGGTGTAGCCGACCAGCGAGATGCCGAAGGTGCCGCGGCGTTCGCGCGCCTTGCGCTGCGTGCCGCGCTGGCGCTTGACCTTGTGCAGACGCTCCTTCAGCGACTTGATGCGCTCGCCGATCATGCGCCGGTCGAGTTCGATCTGCGCTTCGCCCGGGCCGCCGCGCAGGCCGATGCCGCCGCTCTGCCGCTCCAGGTGCGACCAGCGCCGCACCAGGCGAGTCGCCATGTACTGCAGCCGCGCCAGCTCGACCTGCAGCTTCCCTTCGTGGCTCTGCGCGCGGGCGGCGAAGATGTCGAGGATCACGCCGGTGCGGTCGGCCACCGACACGCCCAGGTGGCGCTCCAGATTGCGCTGCTGCGCCGGGCTCAGCGCCTGGTCGAAGATCACGCCCTGCGCGCCGGTGGACTGCACCAGCGTCTTGATCTCGTCGGCCTTGCCCGAGCCGACGAACAGCGCCGCATCGGGCGCCTTGCGGCGCACCACCACGCGCGCCACCGGGTCGTCGCCGGCCGATTGCGCGAGCAGCGCGAGTTCGTCCAGCGTCGGATCGAAGCCGCCGTCCTTGCCGAAGTCGACGCCGACCAGCACGGCGCGCGTGGCGTTGCCCGCCGACGCGGCCGAGGGTGGGGACGAGGAGTTCAAGACGTACGGGTCAACGCCGTCGATGGTACGCGGCCGCTTCAGGCCTGCTCGCCGGGTTCGTTGGCGTGGAAGTTCACCGCACGGCCCGGCACGACGGTGGAAATGGCGTGCTTGTAGACCATCTGCGTGACGGTGTTGCGCAGCAGCACAACGTATTGGTCGAAGGATTCGATGTGCCCCTGGAGCTTGATGCCGTTGACCAGGTAGATGGATACCGGAACATGCTCCTTGCGCAGCAGGTTCAGGAAGGGGTCTTGCAGCAACTGCCCTTTATTGCTCACGATATGCTCCGTGATCGAAGTTTCTTGGAACCGAGGACCTTATCACAGGCCTGCGGCCGGCGTCGTGCAGTGCAGCATGGCCGTCATGCCCTGCCTTCGACGAAAGGATTCTTCGACGAGCGCATCTCCAGCCGCAGCGGCGTACCGACCAGCTTGAAGTGCTCGCGGAAGCGCCCTTCGAGATAGCGCTTGTAGGCGTCGGTCACGTGGTCCAGCGAATTGCCGTGGATGACGACGATCGGCGGGTTCATGCCGCCCTGGTGCGCATAGCGCAGCTTGGGCCGGAAACTGCCGGCGCGCTTGGGTGCCTGATGCATCACCGCCTCATGCAGCAGCCGCGTCAGCACCGGCGTGGGCAGCTTCTTCACCGCCGACGCATGGGCCTCGGCGATGGCCTTCCACAGCGGCCCCAGGCCCTGGCGCTTCTTCGCCGAGATGCGCTGCACCGGCGCGAACTTCAGGAACGCCAGCCGCTGCACGATCGAGCGCTCGAGCAGCTCGCGCTGGTAGCTGTCGACCGCGTCCCACTTGTTCACCGCCAGCACCACCGCGCGCCCCGCCTCGACGATGTAGCCGGCGATGTGCGCGTCCTGGTCGGTCACGCCTTGCGTGGCGTCGAGCAGCAGCACCACCACGTTCGCGTCGGCGATGGCCTGCAGCGTCTTGACCACCGAGAACTTCTCGATGCTCTCGAACACCCGGCCCTTGCGCCGCAGGCCCGCGGTGTCGATCAGCTCGAAGCGCCGACCCTGGTGCTCGAAGGGCACGCGGATCGCGTCGCGCGTGGTGCCGGGCTGGTCGAAGGCGATCAGCCGCTCCTCGCCGAGCCAGGTGTTGATCAGCGTGGACTTGCCGACGTTGGGCCGGCCGGCGACGGCGAGCCGGATCGGCCTGGATTCACTCTCGCCCTGGTCCTGTGCGTCAGCCTCGGGCTCAGGCCAGCCGTCGAAGGCCGCTTCGATCAGGCTGCGGATGCCCTGCCCGTGCGCCGCCGAGATCGGATGCGGCTCGCCCAGCCCGAGCTCGTGGAATTCGCCCAGCCGCGGCGAATCGCTCATGCCTTCGGCCTTGTTCACCGCCAGCACGATGCGCCGCGCGCTGCTGCGCAGCCAGCGCGCGATCTCGTGGTCCTGCGCACTCAGGCCGGCGCGCACGTCGAGCACGAACACCACCACGTCGGCTTCGGCCACCGCCTGGCGCGCCTGCTTGGCCATCTCGCGCAGCATGCCGTCGCTGGCGTCGGGCTCGAAGCCGCCGGTGTCGACGACGATGAACTCGCGAGCGTCGAGCTTGGCGTCGCCGTAGTGCCGGTCGCGCGTCAGCCCGGCGAAGTCGGCGACGATGGCATCACGGCTTCCCGTCAGCCGGTTGAACAGCGTCGACTTGCCGACGTTGGGGCGGCCGACAATGGCGAGGACGGGTTTCATGCGCGCGCGGCAGCCGTGGGGCGCGCTATTCGGGGCGGAAGGCGAAGAAGCCGCCGTTGCGTGTGGCCACCAGCAGCGTGGTGCCCGACAGCACCGGCTTGCCCACCACCTGCGAGCCGTCGGTGGCCAGGCGCAGCAGCGGCTGACCGTCCTTGCGGTCGAGGAAGTGCACATAGCCTTCGAAGTCGCCGAAGGCCACCGCCGGGCCCAGCACCTCGGGCGCGCTCAAGGACCGGTACAGGAAGCGCTCGCTGTTCCAGGCCAGGTCGCCTGTGGCCGTCTTCCAGGCGGTGATGCGGTCGGTGGCGTCGGCGCCGACGATCAGCTCTTCGTCGCCACCGATGGCGTTCACGCCGCCGGCATTGCGCGACCACAGCAGCCGGCCGATCTCGGCGTCGGCGCAGCCGACCGCGGCCTGGAACGAGCGCGCGCACAGCGTCTTGCCGATGCGCACCGGCGGGCCGATCAGGTCGGCCAGGCGTTCGACCTCGTTGGTGCCGCGCGGCGCGCCGATCGACACCTCCCAGCGCAGCGTGCCGAGCGTCGGATCGATGCCTGCGAGCCGCGGCCCCTGCCCGGCGACCAGTGTGTCCTGCACCGCCGTCAGCACCCCGCTGTGCAGCAGCGTCAAGGCATCGCCGGGCCGCTGCAGCGTCCACAACCGCGTGCCGTCCTTGGCGTCGAAGGCATGCACCGCGCGGTCCACGCCCATCACGAACACGCGCTCGCCGGCCACCAGCGGCGCGGTGCTGACGCGCGAGTTCAGCTGCGCGCGCCACGCCGGCTGCGTGCCGTCGAAAGCGACCAGCTTGTTGTCGGTGGTGACTACGGCATGGAAGCGCCCGTCACTGCCGACGCCGGCACTCAGCGGCGCACCGGCGCTGGCGCGCCACAGCTCGCGGCCGCTGTGCGCATCCAGCGCCATCAGCGTGCCGTCGCTGCCGGCGACGACGAACTGGCCGTCGCGCGACACCACCGAGAGCGGGAACTTCAGGCTGTCCAGCTTCGCCGACCACACCAGCCGGCCGGCGATCTTCGGTGCCACCTGCTCCAGCGGCTTGGGCTTGGGCTTGTTGCTGCCGCAGCCGGCGAGCACCGCCAGCGCCAGCATGCCGGCCAGTGCGGCCGCCCGGCCGCGCCGCCCCGGGCGGCGCGGCGCGGTCACTTGGCGGCCTCCGACGCTTTTGCTGCAGTTGCCGGCGCCGCGCCGAGCGCGGTCAGCTTGGCATCGATCAGCTGCCGGTATTCGACCTTCTCGTCCATCGCCTGCCACGCCGCCTGGTAGGCGGCGCGCGCCTCGGCCGGCTTGCCCTGCGCCAGCAGCACGTCACCGCGGCGATCGGCCACCAGCGCCGCGAAGGGCGGCGACTTGGCGGCGTCGAGCTGCTTCAGCGCGCCGTCGAAGTCGCCGGCCTGCAACAGCAGCGCGGCCAGCCGCAGCCGTGCGACGCTGCGGTATTCGTCTTCGCCGGCGTGGTCGGCCACCCAGGCCAGGCTGGCCTTGGCGGCGTCGGCCTGGCCGCGGTCGAACTGCACGCGCGCGGCCAGCAGGCCGGCCTGCTCGGCATAGGCGGTGCGCGCGTAGCGCTCCTTCAGGTCGTCGAAGATCTGGCCGCTGCGCTGCGCATCGCCGGCCTGCGCCGCCTGCTCCAGCTGGCCGAACATGGCGGCCGCCTTGGCCGCCTGGTCGCGCTGCCAATACCGCCAGCCGTTGATGCCGGCATACACGGCCAGCGCCGCGACCAGCGCCCAGGTGATCAGGCTGCCGTAGCTCTTCCAGAACGACTTGAGGGCGTCGAGCTGCTCCTGCTCCTGCAGGTCTAGGGGTTGGGCCATGGAATGTCCGTCGATGCGACGGCCGCTTCGAGCGGCGCGCGCGAAAAAGGTTTCGGATTATGCGGGGCGCAATTCGTGCGCCCAGGCGGCGGCATCGGCCAGCGCGCGCGTGTGCTGCGCAGCCGCGGCGTCGCGCAGCGGCTTGATCGACAGCTCGCCGCGCGCCAGTTCGTCGGCGCCGAAGATCAGTGCGCAGCGCGCGCCGCTGGCATCGGCCTTGCGGAACTGCGACTTCATGCTGCCCGGACCGTCCTTGCCGGCGGCATGCAGCAGCACCGACACGCCTGCGGCGCGCAGCACCTCGGCCAGCGCGGTGGCCTGCGGCAGCGCCGCCGCGTCGGGGATCACCACGTAGGCGTCGCACGGCGCAGCCGGCGGCGCGATGCCCTGCTGCTCCAGCAGATCGAGCACGCGCTCGATGCCCAGCCCCCAGCCGACGGCCGGCGCCGGCTTGCCGCCGATCATCTCGATCAGGCCGTCGTAGCGCCCGCCGCCGCACACCGTGCCCTGCGCGCCCAGGCGGTCGGTGACCCACTCGAACACCGTCAGGTTGTAGTAGTCCAGGCCGCGCACCAGCCGCGGGTTGATGCGGTAGGGCTGGCCCGCCGCATCGAGCATCGCGCGCACGGCATCCAGGTGCTTCAGCGAGGCTTCGCCAAGGAAGTCCATCAGCTGCGGCGCGGCCTCGACCAGCGGCTGCATGCCCGGGTTCTTGGTGTCCAGGATGCGCAGCGGGTTGCTGTGCAGGCGGCGCTGCGCGTCGGCATCGAGCACGTCGCGGTGCTGCTCGAAATGCGCGACCAGCGCCGCGCGGTGCGCGCGCCGTTCCTCGGGCTGGCCCAGGCTGTTCAGTTCCAGCCGCACGTCGTCCAGGCCCAGGTCGCGCCACAGCGAGCGCGCCATCAGGATCACCTCGGCATCGACGTCCGGACCGGGGAAGCCCAGCGCCTCGACGCCGACCTGGTGGAACTGGCGGTAGCGCCCGCGCTGCGGACGTTCGTGGCGGAACATCGGCCCGGTGTAATACAAGCGCTTGCCGCCGTCGTACAGCAGGTTGTGTTCGACCACCGCGCGCACCACGCCGGCCGTGGCCTCGGGGCGCAGCGTCAGCGCGTCGCCGTTCATGCTGTCGGTGAAGGAGTACATCTCCTTCTCGACGATGTCGGTCACCTCGCCCAGGCCGCGCACGAACAGCGGCGTGGGTTCGACGATCGGCGTGCGCACGTTCAGGTAGCCGTAGCGCTGCATCAGCGCGCGCACCTTGTGCTCGAACCATTCCCAGCGCGCCGATTGCGGCGGCAGGATGTCGTTCATGCCCTTGACGGCCTGGAGCTGTTCTGCCATGTGTGGTTGTCGCTTCGTCATCGAGCGGCCGCTGCGGAACCGGCTTTGCCGGGCCGCCAGCGGCGCCCCCTGGGGGGAGCGCCGAAGGCGCTACGGGGGGGAGCCGAATCTTCGCTCGATGTAGTCCTCGACGATCTTGTGGAATTCCTCGGCGATGCCCTCGCCGCGCAGCGTCATCGCCTTGGCGCCGTCGATGAACACCGGCGCGGCCGGCGCCTCGCCGGTGCCGGGCAGGCTGAT
>DAIMFR010000084.1:0-18418 GCA_036724445.1 Rubrivivax sp.
CTGCCCCAGCTTGCGCAGCGCTGGCGAGATCCTGAATTCGTCGCCGGCCATGCGCTGATGCTGCCTGGGGACGCGGCCGGCTGGGCTGGCGCTTCGATGCGCGGTGCAGCGGCTGATGGGTCGGGTGGCGGGCGGCGCGATTGCGGCCGCGCCGCCCCAGCCCGACAATGCAAACCATGCCGCCGCCGCTCGCCCAACCGCTGATCGACCACCGCGATGAGATCGTCGCACTGTGCCGCGCCTGGGGCGTCGAGCGGCTCGAGGTCTTCGGTTCGGCCGCCGATGGGCGCTTCGATGCGCAGCGCAGCGACTTCGATTTCATCGTCAGGCTGGCGCAGCGGCCCGAGGAATCGCTGGCAAGCCGCTACCTGGGCTTCATCGATGCCCTCGAGGCGCTGCTCGGCCGGCACGTCGACGTGCTGGCCGATGGACCGATCGAGAACCCGTATCTGCGGCAGGCGGTGAACGCGTCGCGCCGCGTGCTGCATGACGAAGCGCCTGCCCAAGCACCTGCATGACGCACTGACGGCGGCGAGGCGGGCCAGGGCGTTCCTTGGCGAACTCGACGCCGCTGCGTACCGGGGCAACGACCTGGTGCGCTCGGCCGTCGAGCGGCAGCTGGAAATCCTCGGCGAAGCGTGCAAGCGGGTGCTCGACGAGGCGCCGGAGCTGCGCGAACGTGCACCCGATCTGAGCCTTGCGATCGGTCTGCGCAATCGGCTCATCCACGGCTACGACCGGGTGAACGACAGCGTCGTGGTGGCGACCGTCCAGCGCGACTTGCCGCGCCTGCAGGGCTGGCTGGAGTCCGAACTGGGGCGGTTCCCGTTGACATGAGCAAGAATCCTGAGCGAAGGGTGTTGCCTGCAGCGAAGACGGGAAGGGCCTCGAGCCGGCGCGCCGCGCCGGAGGTGCTCGCAGCGCTGAACGAGGCGTGGCGCTCGGCGAGGCGCGCCGCCGGTACCGCCTTCAGCCGGCCGGTGCGCGGCGCGGCATTGAACCAGGCGTTGCGGCAATGCGCGACGAATGCGCAGTTCCGCAAGGCGTGCGGATCCCTGGTCAAGCCCTTGCCGATCCTCGAGCTCGGGCGCACCGCCGACGCGCTTCGCGTGGCCTTCGAGCGGGGCCTTGTTTCCGGCTGGCCCGCGCTGGGCAGCAGGCGTTCGCGAAGCGCCTTCCGGCGCGTCGCGGACACTTCGTTCGCATTCGTACTGCACTCGCTGGTAGAGGTGAACTTTCTCAGTCAAGCTGCCAACGAGTGGTGCGCGGATTGCCTCGATGTGCCGGACGATGAGTGGTCAGACGAAGTCGAGCAGCAGGTCTTCTCGAGTTGGCGCGCCAAGGCGCTGCGCCGCCGTACCTGGCCCGCGCTGGCGCCTGAGGAGCGTGAACTGTTCGTGCGGCCGACGATCGAGTTGGCCTTCTACTGCGGGCTGTATCGCGCCGCCGAAGCCCGGGCGCGTGCTGCGCGAGGCCGCCCTTGGCTGTGGCGCTACCACGCCGGCCGTCACTGCCGTCGGCACGACGCGTTGGACGGCTTGACGGCGCTGCCCGTCGCCCCGATCTGGCGGCAAGCGCTGCCGCCGCTGGCTTTTTTCTGCGACTGCTGGATCGAGATGGTGCGTGGCACGACCCCAGGCATCAACGGCGACGGCGTCGAGCCTGCGGATCTTGGGGGCCTGTTGCCGGAGGCTGCCGCGGCCGCTCTGCCAAACGGCTGCAGCTTCTTCGTCGGCGACAGGCGTGACGGTCCGAGGCAGTTTCTCGAGGCCTGGCTCGGCCACATGAGGGCGCAATGCGCAGACGACGATGGCGAGGACTGCGGCGACGCAACCGGGACGCCGGCCTAGTCGCAGCCGCAGTCGTTGCCGAACAGCGCGTTGCCCAATCCCCAGACAAGCACGACAACGCCCAACTGGGCCAGCAGGCCGGGCTTGGCCGGCTGGGGCGCCTGCTGCTGCGCCCACTGCTGCAGCGCGGCCAGTTGCGGCGCCGGGCTCAGTTTGAGCGTGAGCTCGATCTCGTAGGGGGGAGACGACAGGCGCAGCCGGGCGATTTCGGCGGCCGGGTCGGCGGTCGTGCGCACCAGGCGTTCGAGCCACTGCGTGACTTCGACAAGCAGGTGCAGGTACGCGCCGGCCATCAACGCGGGCGTTTCCGCGGCCGCGCCGCCGGCGTACAGGCCGCGCGCGTCGCGGCAGGCGTCGATCAGCTCGTCCACGCAGCGCGTCAGGCCTTCGACCGCACGCCGCACGTCGGCGTCGTCGGCCTGCGGGTTGGCGGCCACGTCGAGGTTCATGTTCTCGACGCTGCGCGTCAACTGCTCGATGACGCCCGACAGCCGGCCGCAGTGCCGCGACAAGCTGGCCGGCGGGTCGACCATCTGCCTTGTCGGCACGGCCTGGCGTGCGAGCTCGCGCTGCGAGCGCAGCAGCAAAGGCTGCAGCGCCTGCCCCAGCTTGCGCAGCGCTGGCGGGAGCCTGAATTCGTCGTCGGCCATGCGCCGATGCTACCGGGGGACGCGGCCGGCTGGGCTGGCGCTTCGATGCGCGGCGCAGCGGCTTCGACTTCATCGTCAGGCTGGTGCGGCGGCCCGAGGAATCGCTGGCGCGCCGTTGCCTGGGCTTCATCGATGCCCTCGAGGCGCTGCTCGGCCGGCACGTCGACATGTTGGGCGATGCACCGATCGAGAACCCGTATCTGCGGCAGGCGGTGAATGCGCCGCGCCGCGTGCTGCATGACGAAGCGCCTGCCCAAGCACCTGCCTAAGCACCTGCATGACGCACTGACGGCGGCGGAGTGGGCCAGGGAATTCCTGGGCGAACTCGACGCCGCTGCGCACCGGAGCAACGTCTTGCTGCGCTCGGCCGTCGGGCGGCAGCTGGAAATCCTCGGCGAAGCGTGCAAGCGGGTGCTCGACGAGGCACCCGACTTGCGCGAACGCGCACCGGCATGTCCGGGGTACGGGTCGCCGCCGCCGGCCCGCACTTGGGCCAGGGCCCAGCTCAGCCCCAGTGCACTTCCTTCAGGCTCGATGCGCGGGGAAACTGCTGTCGTCCCGGACCGCGGCATGGAACGCGCCGTGCCGGCCTACACTGGCCGCTGCGCGGCTGCGCAGTGCGGCCGCAATGGAGTCTCGCCATGGGAGTCGCCGCCGAGAAGCTGCGCATGAGTACGCAGGACTTTCTGGCCTGGGATGCAACGCAGACCGTGCGCCACGAGTTCGTTGCGGGTGAGGTGTTCGCGATGGCCGGCGCCGGCGAGGCGCATGTGACCGCGGCGTTGAATGTGGCGATGGCGCTGCGCCAGCACCTGGCCGGCACGCCCTGCCGCACCTTCATCACCGGCATGAAGCTGCGCGTCGAGGCGGTCGATGCCTTCTTCTACCCGGACGTGATGGTCACCTGCAGCGCGGCTGAGGCCGCCGACCCGATGGTCAAGCGCGACCCGGTGCTGCTGGTCGAGGTGCTGTCGCCGGCCACCGCGGCCTACGACCGCGGGAACAAGTTCGCCGCCTGCCGCAGCTTGTCCGGCCTGCGCGAAGTCCTGCTGGTGGACACCGATTCGCGCCGCTGCGACCTGTTCCGCAAACGCGAAGACGGCCTGTGGGTGCTGCACCCCTTCGAGCCCGGCGAGGCCTTGCGGCTGGAATCGGTGGCACTCGATCTGCCGGCGGCGCAACTGTGGGCCGAGGTGCCGGCCGCGGCGGGTTGACGCGCGCCGGCACTCAGCGCAGCAGTTCCATCCCCAGCCGCTTGGCGGCCTTGGCATCGAAAACCGGCACCGGCACCAGCAGGGCGGCCAGGCTGACCAAGCCGCGCTCGGCGGTCCATCGCGTCGTTGCGCACGCAGCGCCGGCTTCGCGCCGCCGCGCCGCCGCGCCGCAACAATAGCGCGCCATGACGGACATCCTGTTCCCGTTTGCCGGCGGCCTCGGGCTGTTCCTGGTGGGCATGATGCTGATGTCGCAGGGCCTGGTGGGCTTCGCGGGCGGGGCGCTGCAGCGCGCGCTGGTGCGCTTCACCGGCAGCCCGTTCCGGGCCTTCGCCTCGGGCGCGCTGATCACCGCACTGGTGCAGTCGTCCACCGCCACGACGGTGACGCTGATCGGCTTCGTCAGCGCCGGGCTGATCGGCTCCTCGCAGGCCGTCGGCGTGCTGCTGGGCGCCAGCCTGGGCAACACCGGCACCGGCTGGATCGTGGCCGGCCTGGGCCTGCGGGTCAGCCTGGGCTACTACACCATGCCGCTGATCGGCATCGGCGCCTTCCTCAGGCTGCTCGGCAAGGGGCGCATCGCCGAGCTGGGCCTGGCGCTGGCCGGCTTCGGCCTGATGTTCTCCGGGCTCGACACGCTGTCCAAGGGCATGCAGGCGCTGGCGACGGTGTTCAACCTGGCCGCGCTGCCGGTGGGCGGCTTCGGCGCGCGCATCGCCGCCATGTTGGTCGGCCTGGCGATGACGGCCATCATGCAGTCGTCCACCGCCGCCGTCGCCACCACGCTCACCGCACTGCACAGCGGGTTCATCAACTTCGACCAGGCCGCCTCCCTGGTGGTGGGCGCGGCGATCGGCACCACGCTGACCGGCGTGCTCGCTGCCGTCGGCGGCACGGTGCACGCCAAGCGCACGGCGCTGGCCTACGTGCTGTTCAACGCCGGTGCGGGGCTCATCGCCATCGCGCTGCTGCCGCTGTTCCATGCGGTCATCGGCTGGCTGAACACGCATGCCGGGCTGGACGCCGGCGCCAGCAGTCTGGCGGCGTTCCACACGCTGTTCATCGCCGTGGGGGTGCTGCTGTTCCTGCCGGTGGCCGGGCCGTTTGCGCGCTGGATCGAGCGCCTGCTGCCCGAGACCACGGGGGCCGCCACGGCACGCCTGGACGCCAGCCTGCTGGCGCTGCCCGAGGTGGCGCTGGAGGCCGCGGAGCGGGCGCTGGAGCGGCTGGCGGACGAGGCCCTGGCGGTGTTCGAAGCCCGGCTGCGCGACGTGGACGGCGAGACGCTGGGCACGCGGCTGCGCGCGCTGGACCAGGACATCGACCGTGCCTACGACTTCGTCGGCCGCATCGAGCTGCCGGCCGGGGACGAGGCATCGGCGGCCGCGCGTATCGCGCAGCTGCACGCCATCGACCACCTGCTGCGCCTGTGCAGCCACCTGCACGACCTGGCGCTGACGCCGGCGCGTCTGGCGGGGCCGGACTACGCCTGGGCGGCCGGGTCCGGCCAGCGCATCGCCGCCTGCGCGCGGCGCGCTCTGGCGGCGCACGAGCTGTCGGCCAGCCTGGACGAGCTGGAGCAGGGCGCGGCCGGCCTCGGCGCCGAGGCCGTGCAGCGCCGGCAGGAGGCGCTGCGGCGGGTGCCGGTGGGGCCGGCCGGCGCCACCGACACGCTGCGCCGCACCGACACCTACCGCTGGATCGAGCGCAGCGCCCACCACGTCTGGCGCATGTGCCACTACCTGGTCCAGGGTCGGCTGAGCCGCCACAAGCAGGGCTCTGCCGAGCCGCTGGCACAGCCGCCGCTGGACGCGGAGACGCTGCCGCCCGAAGCGCCGCAGGCCCAGGGGCTTGGCGGCGCCTCAGGGCGCGGGCCGAGTGCGGATGCAGGGCCGGCATAGCCCGAAGCGCAGCCTGCCCCTGGTGATCGGGGCCAGCGTTCGCCTCGGGCTGCGCCGGCCGGATACGGCGGCACCGCAGCCGCGTGGCCGCGTGGCTGCCTCACTGCGGTGCGGCACGCGGCGCGGCGCATACTGCAGACATGTCACGCGCTGCCGACGATGCTGACGCGCCCGACCCCGGGGCGGCGCGTGCGCGCCAGGCGATGTGGGCCGAGGTGGCGGCGCACTTTCGCGCCACCGCGTACCGCACGGGCCTGGCCGAGCCGGGTGCGCGCGTGTGGCAGGCGCTGCGGGCGGTGCCGCGTGAACGTTTCGTCGGCGCGCAATGGCGCGCGATGGCATGGGACGACCGGCCGCTGCCCATCGGCGGCGGGCAGACGATCTCGCAGCCCTTCATCGTGGCGCTGATGACGGCGCTGGCCGACCCCGAGCCGCAGCATCGTGTGCTCGAGGTGGGCACCGGCTGCGGCTACCAGGCGGCCGTGCTGGCGCAGCTGGCGGAGCAGGTGGTCAGCATCGAGCGCGTGGCCTCGCTGGCCGAAATGGCGCGCGAGCATCTGCGGCAGCTGCACATCCGCAATGTCGAGGTGCAGGTGGCGGACGGCTGGCAGGGCTGGCCGGCGCGCGCACCCTACGACCGCATCGTGGTGACCGCCGGGCCCGAGCAGGTGCCGCCCGCGCTGCTCGCACAGCTTGCCCGGCCCGGGCGGATGGTGATCCCGGTGGGCCCCGACGGTGCCCAGGTGCTGCGCGTCATCGAGCGCGCGGCCGACGGCGGCCGGCACGAACGCGATGTGCTCGACGTGCGCTTCGTGCCGATGCCCGAGGGCATCGATCGCGAGTGAGGCGGCGCCGGCCGGGGGAACGCATCATCGGCCGCCGGAAGCGGGCCGGCGTGCTGATGATCGGCACGCTGACGGCACTGGCCGCGCGGCTGACGCTCGACCTGTACCTGCCGGGCGGACTGATCGAAGGCACGCACGATCTGGCCAATGTGCGCACCGCCGCGTTCGCGCCGTTGCGGCTTTCCGCTTCATCAAAGACGAGAAAGGGCTCGCTGGGAGTTGCGGGCCTTGCCGCCTACACTGGTCATTGCCGGCTGCGCAGTGCGGCCGCAACGGAGTCTTCCCATGGGAGTTGCCGCCGAGAAGCTGCGCATGAGTGCGCAGGACTTTCTGACCTGGGACGCGACGCAGACCGTGCGCCACGAGTTCGTTGCGGGTGAGGTGCTCGCGATGGCCGGCGCCGGCGAGGCGCATGTGACCGTGGCGTTGAATGTGGCGATGGCGCTGCGCCAGCACCTGGCCGGCACCCCTTGCCGCACCTTCATCACCGACATGAAGCTGCGCGTCGAGGCGGTCGATGCCTTCTTCTACCCGGACGTGATGGTCACCTGCAGCGCGGCTGAGGCCGCCGACCCGATGGTCAAGCGCGACCCGGTGCTGCTGGTCGAGGTGCTGTCGCCGGCCACCGCGGCCTACGACCGCGGGAACAAGTTCGCCGCCTGCCGCAGCTTGTCCGGCCTGCGCGAAGTCCTGCTGGTGGACACCGATTCGCGCCGCTGCGACCTGTTCCGCAAACGCGAAGACGGCCTGTGGGTGCTGCACCCCTTCGAGCCCGGCGAGGCCTTGCGGCTGGAATCGGTGGCACTCGATCTGCCGGCGGCGCAACTGTGGGCCGAGGTGCCGGCCGCGGCGGGTTGACGCACGCCGGCACTCGGCGCAGCAGTTCCATCCCCCGCCGCTTGGCGGCCTTGGCATCCAGAGCCGGCACCCGCGCCCTTGCGCTCTGAAGCCTGCCGCAGGCAACCGGTTCAGGCGAGCGCCTGATCCACGGTGGCCAGAGTCACGCGCGTGGACAGCGCATCCAGTGCGATGACGTGCAGCACCTCGTTCACCGTGGTGCAGGCGTCCGTCAGCACGGTGACCTTGCGGTAGTCGTCGGCGCGGCGCGAGATGGCGGTGTGCGTGACGCAGTTCTGCGTCATCATGCCGCACACGAGCAGCTCGTCCACGTCCAGGTCCTGCAAGGTCTGGTGCAGCGCGGTGCCTTCGAAGGCATCGGCATGCTGCTTGACCACGACCGGCGCGTCGGCAGCGGCGGCATGCACGCGCTCGTGAATCTTCACGCCCTCGGTGCCCGGGTTGAACAAGGGCGAAGGCCCGTTCGCGATGTGCTGGACGTTCACGACCGGAATGCCCTTGGCGCGTGCCGCGCGGATCGCCTTCTCGGTGGCGGCCAGCGCCTGCCCGGGCTGCCACAGCGTGAAGGCACCGCCTTCGAAGTAGTCGTTCTGCACGTCGATGACGATCAGTGCCGGCTTGCTCATCTGAAATCTCCTTGGGGGTTGCGAATGCCCGCATTGTTCGTGAAGGCCCCTGCGCTGGCGACTGGCCTGAAGACCCGAAACCGATAGGATCGGGCCATTCTGGTCATTCAGGCCGTTGCGCAGCTGTCCATGAAATCCCCAGCCGCCAGGTGGCGGGTCGCCGTCGTGGCCTTCGACCGCATCAGCAGCTTTCACTTGTCCGTGCCCTGCATGGTGTTCAGCGACGCCTTGCCGGACGACAGCCCGTTCGAGGTCGTCGTCTGCGCCGCAGAGGCCGGCACGCTGCGCACGCGCACCGGCTTCGGCCTGACCGATCTCGCCCCGCTTGCCGTGCTGAAGAAGGCCGACGCGGTCGTCGTGCCCAGCTGGCGCGACGTGGACGAACCGGTGCCGGACAAGCTGCTCAGGGCGCTGCGCGAGGCGCACGGCCGCGGCGCCAAGATCGTCGGCCTGTGCCTGGGCGCTCACGTGCTGGCCGAAGCCGGCTTGCTCGACGGCCGCCGCGCCACGACCCATTGGGAGTACGCCGCCGCCTTCGCCGAGCGCTTTCCGGCCGTCGACGTCGACGCCGGCGTGCTCTACATCGAAGACGGCAACGTGCTGACCTCGGCGGGCACGGCGGCGGGCATCGATGCCTGCCTGTACCTGCTGCGCCAGCGCCTGGGGGCGGCGCAGGCGAACCGGGTCGCGCGCCGCATGGTCGTGTCGCCGCATCGTCAAGGCGGGCAGGCGCAGTTCATCGAGCAGCCGCTGCCCGATACCGCCGGCGGCGCCCGGCTCGCGCGCCTCATCGACGCGGTGCGCGAGCGCCTGCACGAGCCGCACACGCTGGACAGCCTGGCCGCCGAGGCGCGCATGAGCCGCCGCAGCTTCACGCGGCAATTCAAGGCATTGACCGGCACGACCGTGCAGGCGTGGCTGCTCGCGGAGCGGCTCGCGCTGTCGCAGCGCCTGCTGGAAAGAACCGCTCAGCCGATCGACAACGTCAGTGCCCTGGCGGGCTTCGGCTCGGTGGTGTCATTGCGTCTGCACTTTCGCCGGGCATTCGGCGTCTCGCCGACGGCATGGAGGCGCAATTTTGCAGGCGCCGGCCCGACCGCCCCCGCCGCCCGCACCCTCGGAGCCGATTGAGCCGCTGGGCGGGCGCGGGGTCGGCGCCGGCCGGATCGGCGCCGAGAAGCGCTTGCACTGGCCCGCCCCGGGCTTTGTGCTTATGCTGCGCTTCCCACCACCGCAAGGAGAGCCCGATGACCAAGTACAAGGTTGGTTATTTCGTCGGCAGCCTGTCGTCCAAGTCGATCAACCGGCTGCTGGCCAAGGCGCTGGTGCGCCTGGCGCCGCCGGAACTGGAGATGATCGAGATCCCGATCAAGGACCTGCCGCTGTACAGCCAGGACTACGACGCCGACTATCCGCCGGTGGCGCTGGCCTTGAAGAAGGCGATCGCCGGCGTCGATGCGGTGCTGTTCGTCACGCCCGAGTTCAACCGCTCGATTCCCGGCGGGCTGAAGAATGCCATCGACTGGGCGAGCCGGCCCTGGGGCCAGAACTCCTTCACGCGCAAACCCTCGGGCCTGATCGGCGCGTCGATCGGCGCCATCGGCACGGCGCTGGCACAGCAGAACCTGCGCGGCGTGCTGAGCTTCTGCAATGCGCCGCTGATGAACACGGTCGAGGCCTACATCCAGTTCAAGCCCGGCCTCATCGCCGAAGACGGCCAGGTCAGCGACGAGGGCACGCAGAAGTTCCTGCAGAACTACATGAACGAGCTGCACACCTTCATCGTGCGCGTGCTGACGGTGCTGCCGCGCGACGGCTGAGCGGGGGCGTCGACACGAGCCGCGTCTCAGCGGCAGGCGGCTACAGCCAGCCGCCGCAGCCTGCCGCGCCGCAGCGGCAGGCGAGCCGGCCTTCGTGATGCGTGGGCCCGTAGTTCACGGTGATCTCCTCGCCCGGCGCGATCGCGCGCAGCGCGTAGAACTCGACGCGGCCGTTCTGGATGCTCAGGCGCGCATTCGGCCGGCACGAGTGGTTGGTGCAGCGCATCGGGTCCTGCGATTTCGAGAAGTCGATGGCGCGCCGCGCAGACACCTCGACGATCATGATGCGCTCGCTGCGCGTGGCGCGGATGCGCGCGTCATCGACGCTGATCGATTCGCCGCGGATCTCGCCGATCTTGCGTGCCGCGGCGATCGGCTCGGCGGCGAACACGCCCAGGCCGTCGATGCGGCTGGGCGCAACGCGCAGATCGAACTTCTGGTACGCCGGGCGCGGCGCGTTCGCCGTCTGTGCCGCGCTCGCCATGCGCTCAACCGGACAGGCCGGTGGACATGGGCGCCGGCGGCAGCGTCACCGGCTCGGCCGGCTTCCAGCCCTTCTTGCGGTGTTCCACCACCACGTCGGTGTAGATGCCGCCGCGCACGTACCAGCGCGCGCTGACGCGCACGAAGCGCGGCGCGATTGCCTTGACGATGTCGTCGAGCACGGTGTTGGTCACCGCCTCGTGGAACGCGCCTTCGTCGCGGTAGCTCCAGAAGTACAGCTTCAGGCTCTTCAGTTCCACGCACAGCCGGTCGGCAATGATGTCGATGCTGAAGTGCGCAAAGTCGGGCTGCCCGGTCAGCGGGCACAGGCAGGTGAACTCGGGCAGCTGGAAGCGGATCAGGTAGTCGCGCCCGGGGGCGGGGTTGGGGAACACCTGCAGATGCTTGCTCGGCTGCGTCGGCGGCACGGCGGGCTTCGCGCGTTGCGCGGCGGCGGACGGGGTCTTGCGGGGCATCGTGCAGGCTCGGGAACGGGGCGTCGATGCTATCATCCGCGCGCCTTTTTGGATGTGTCTCACGCTCGGGAAGAGGCGCGTTTCCCTCGAAGAATCAAGCACTTGAGCGCGGCGATCCGAGGCCGCCCGAGTTCTTCCGCCGCCCATGCGCCTCGACCAGATCAAGCTCTCCGGCTTCAAGTCCTTCTGCGATCCCACCACCTTCGCGTTGCCCGGCCAGCGCGTCGGCGTGGTCGGCCCCAACGGCTGCGGCAAGTCCAACATCATGGACGCGGTGCGCTGGGTGCTGGGCGAGAGCAAGGCCAGCGAGCTGCGCGGCGAGTCGATGCAGGACGTGATCTTCAACGGCTCGGGCCAGCGCAAGCCGGCCGGCCGTGCCAGCGTCGAGCTGGTGTTCGACAACAGCGACGCGCGCGCCGGCGGGCCCTGGAACCAGTACGGCGTGATCGCCGTCAAGCGCGTGCTGACACGCGACGGCGGCTCCAGCTACTACATCAACAACCAGCCGGTGCGCCGCCGCGACGTGCAGGACGTGTTCCTGGGCACCGGCCTCGGCCCGCGCGCCTACGCGATCATCGGCCAGGGCACGATCAGCCGCATCATCGAATCGCGCCCCGAGGAACTGCGCCTGTTCCTCGAAGAGGCGGCCGGCGTGTCCAAGTACAAGGAGCGCCGGCGCGAGACCGAGAACCGCCTGAAGGACACGCGCGAGAACCTGACGCGCGTCGAGGACATCCTGCGCGAGCTCAACGCCAACCTCGAAAAGCTCGAGAAGCAGGCCGAGGTGGCGCAACAGTACCGCCAGCTGCAGGAGCAGGGCCTGCTGAAGCAGCACCAGTTCTGGTTCCTCAAGCACCGCGACGCCGCGGCCGAGGAGCAGCGCGTGCATGCCGCGCTGCTCGAAGCCGGCAACGCGCTGGAAGCGCGCATCGCCGAGCTGCGCCATGTCGAGGCCGAGCTCGAAGCGGTGCGCCAGCAGCACTATGCCGCCGGCGACGCGCTGCACCAGCGCCAGGGCGAACTGGCCGAGGCCGCGCTCGAAGTCAGCCGGCTCGAAGAACGCATCCGCTACGTGGTCGAAGGCCGCGAGCGCGCCGAGTCGCGCCTGGGCGAGCTGCGCGCGCAGAACGAACAATGGGCCACGCGCCAGGCCGACGCGCATGGCGAGCTGCAGCGCATCGCCGCGGCCATGCAAGCGGCGGATGAGCAGGCCGAACTGCAGGCCGCGCAGGCTGAGGAGCAGGCGCAGCAGCTGCCGGGCCTGGAAGACGCGCTGCGCGACGCGCAGGCGCACAGCAGCCGGCAGCGCGGCGCGGTGGCCGAGGTGCAGCAGCAGATCCAGGTGCTGGCGGCCGAGAGCCGCAGCCTCGATGACCAGATGCGCCAGCTGCAGCAGCGCCATGACCGGCTGGACGGCGAACGCCGCGGCCTGGCGTTGCCCGACCTCGACAAGCTGCAGCAACTGCAGCGCGACAGCGCCGCGCTGCAGGAAGGCCAGGCGCTGGCCGAAGCGCGGCAGCACGAACTGGACGAACAGGTGCAGGCGCTGGACGAGCAGCGCCGCGCGCAGGCGCAGTCGGCGGCCACCGAAAGCTCGCGCCGGGCCGAATTGGGCGCGCGGCTGGAAGCGCTGCGCGCGCTGCAGGACAAGGTGCAGAGCAGCGGCAAGCTCGAGCCCTGGTTGGTCAAGCACGGGCTGGACAGCCTGCAGGGCCTGTGGACGCGCGTGCACATCGAGCCCGGCTGGGAGACGGCACTCGAAGCCGCGCTGCGCGAGCGGCTGAGCGCGTTGGAGGTCGGGCGGCTCGAAACCGTGCGCGCCTTCGCCGCCGACGCGCCGCCGGCGCGGCTGGCCTTCTATTCGGCGCAGGCCGCCGCCCATGCCGACACGCATCGCACGCTGCCGCGGCTGGCCGATCTGCTGCGGTTGAACGACGCCGGGCTGCAGGTGCTGCTCAACGACTGGCTCGAAGGCGTCTACACCGCCGCCAGCCTGGACGACGCGCTGGCCGCGCGCAGCCGGCTGACGCACGGCGAGATCATCATGTCGCGCGAAGGCCACGCGGTGTCGCAGTACGCGGTGAGCTTCTACGCGCCCGATTCCGAGCAGGCGGGCATGCTGGCGCGCCAGCAGGAAATCGAGAACCTCGAGCGCCAGCACCGCGCGCAGAGCCTGATCGCCGACGAGGCGCGCAGCGTCGGCGTGCGCGTCGAAGCCGCCTATACCGAAGCCTCGCTGCGCCTGGCGAGCTCGAGGCGCGAGGCGGTCGAGGCGCAGAACCGCGCGCACCAGACGCAGGTGGAGCTGCTGCGCCTGCAACAGCAGGCTGAAGCCAGCCAGACGCGGCGCGACCAGCTCGACGGCGAGCTGGGCGAACTCGGCACGCAGCTGGCCGGCCTGCGCGAGCGCCGAGCCTTAAGCGAAGCGCGCTTCGAGGACCTGGACCTGCAACTGGCCGATGCGCAGCAGCGCCACAGCGAACTGGACGACGCGGTCATCGACGCCGAGCGCCGGCTCAACGGCGCGCGCGAGCAGCTGCGCACGCTGGAGCGCCAGGCGCAGGAAGCGGCATTCCAGTCACGCACGCTGGCCGCGCGCCAGGGCGAGTTGCAGCGCGCTGTTCAGACGGCCGAGCAGCAGGTGGCCGCCAACCTGCAGGCCGCCGCGCAGATCGACGAGGAGCTGGCCGGGCTGAACGATGCCGCGGCGCAGGCCGGGCTGCAGAGCGCGCTGGCGCTGCGGCTGCAGCGCGAGCAGGCGCTGGCCGCGTCGCGCAGCCAGTACGACGAGCTGAGCGCGCGGCTGCGCGCCGCCGACGAGCAGCGGCTGACGCTGGAGCGCAGCCTGGAGCCGATGCGCGAGGCGCAGACCAAGCTGCAGCTGGAGCAGCAGGCGGCGATGCTCGGCGGCGCGCAGTTCATGGAGCAGCTGCAGGCGGCGCAGGTCGAGCTGAGCGCGCTGGCCGAAAGCATCGAGCAGGGGGGGGTCAAGCTGTGGGGGCTGCAGGGCGAGATCGACCGGCTGAACCGCGAACTCAACGCGCTGGGCGCGGTGAACCTGGCGGCGCTGGAGGAACTGACGGCCTCGCGCGAGCGCAAGACCTTCCTCGATGCGCAGAACGCCGACCTGCAGGAGGCGATGACCACGCTGGAAGACGCGATCCACAAGATCGACCTGGAAACGCGCGAACTGCTGGGCCAGACCTTCACGCAGGTCAACGAGCATTTCGGCCGCATGTTCCCGAGCCTGTTCGGCGGCGGCAGCGCGCGGCTGGTGATGACCGGCGACGAAATCCTCGACGCGGGGGTGCAGGTGATGGCGCAGCCGCCGGGCAAGAAAAACTCGACCATCCACCTGCTGTCCGGCGGCGAGAAGGCGCTGACGGCGATCGCGCTGGTGTTCGCGATCTTCCAGCTGAACCCGGCGCCGTTCTGCCTGCTCGACGAAGTCGACGCGCCGCTGGACGATGCCAACACCGAGCGCTACTGCAAGCTGGTCACCGAGATGAGCGCCGGCACGCAGTTCCTGTTCATCAGCCACAACAAGATCGCCATGGAGATGGCCGAGCAGTTGATCGGCGTGACCATGCAGGAGCAGGGCGTGTCGCGCATCGTCGCGGTGGACATGGAAGAGGCGCTCGGCATGGCCGAAGCCGCTTGAACATGCCCACCCCCTACGGCCTTCGGCCGCCCCCTCAAGGGGGCACCGCTGGCGGCCCGGCCAAGCCGGTTCCGCGGCGGTTGCTCGACGCGCCTGTCCTAACTCGTTCGATCGGAGCGTCATGAGCTTGACTGTCGCGCTGTCGATCCTCGGTGCCGTGGTGCTGGCGGCGCTGCTGCTGCATGGCTGGTGGAGCGCGCGCCGCGCCAGCCCGCGCCGCGCCGAGGCGCCGGCCGCGCCGCCGCAGCGCGTCGAGCCGGCGCTGGGCGATGCGCAGCCGGCGGCCGACGGCACGCCGCCCGACGCCGCCGAGCGGCACTCACCACCGGCCGTGCCCGCCATGCGGCGCCAGGCGCGGCTGGATGCGCTGATCGACGCCATCGTGCCGCTGAGCCTGGATGCGCCGGTCAGCGGCGAGCTGGTGCTGGCGCACTGGCCGGCGACGCGCCGCGCCGGCACTAAGCCCTTCAGCATCGAGGGCCTGAACACCGAAACCGGCGACTGGGAGACGCCGCTGGCGCAGCAGCGCTACGGCGAGCTGCAGGCCGGCGTGCAGCTGGCCAACCGCAGCGGCGCGCTCAACGAGATCGAATACTCCGAGTTCGTGCACAAGCTGCAGGCCTTTGCCGAAGGCGTGGGCGCGCTGCCCGACTTCCCCGACATGCTCGACGTGGTGGCGCGCGCGCGCGAGCTCGACGGTTTCGCCGGGCCGCTGGACGCGCAGCTGGCGGCGCGGCTGGTGGCGCGTTCGGTCGCCTGGTCGGTGGGTTACGTGCAGCAGTGCGCCGGCCGCCAGGGCCTGGTGCCGGGTGCGGTCGCGGGCCGGCTGGTGCTGCCTGCGGCCGACGAAGGCGCGCCTCCCGTGCTGGTACTGGAGTTCGACGCCCAGGCCGCGCTGGCCGAAGACGCGCAGGCCGCCGCGCTGCGCGAGGTGATCCTGAGCCTGGACGTGCCGCAGACGCCAGCCGCCGCGGAGCCGTTCCCACAATGGCGCAAGGTGGCTTTTGCGCTGGCCGAGGACATGGACGCCGACTTGCTGGACGACGCCGGGCGGCCGATCAGTGCGCCGGCCTTCGACGCCATCGGCAAGGACTTGGCGCAGCTGTACGCCGCGCTCGAGTCGCACGACCTGGCGGCGGGCTCGCCGGCCGCACGGCGGCTGTTCGCGGGTTGATGCGGGTCGATGCGGCTTGAGCCGGCCCGCTGAGCGCGGGCCAAGGCTTCAGCCCACCGTGCGCGACGGCTCGCGCATGAGCACGAATTCTTCCGCTGCCGTGGGATGCACCGCCAGCGTGCGGTCGAACTGCGCCTTCGTCACGCCGGCCGTCACCGCGACGGCGAGGCTCTGCACGATCTCCGGCGCGTCGGCGCCGATCATGTGCGCGGCAAGCACGCGGTCGTCGGCTGCGTCGACCACCAGCTTCATGTAGCAGCGCTCGCGCCCGTCGATGAAGGCCTGCCGCATCGGCCTGAAGTCGGCCTCGAAGACCTTCAGCCGGCGGCCCGATTCCACGGCCTGGCTTTCGGTCGGGCCGATGGTGGCCAGCGGCGGCAGCGTGAACACCGCGCTGGCCACCAGGCTCAGGTCGACGCTGCGCGGCGCGCCGCCGAACAGCGAGTCGGCCAGCGCACGGCCTTCGGCGATGGCCACCGGCGTCAGGTTCAGCCGGTTGGTCGCGTCGCCGATCGCGTACACGCCTTCGGCCGCGGTGCGCAGCTGCGCATCGACCGGCACCGCGCCGTCGTCCGCCAGCGCCACGCCCAGCGTCTGTAGGCCCAGGCCCGCGGTGTTGGGGCGCCGCCCGGTGGCATTGAGCACGAACGGAAATTCGTGCACGTGCTCGTCGTCGGCGATCAGCAGCCATTGGCCGTCGGCACGCTGCACCTCGCGCGGCACCGCGCCGGGGTGCAGTTCGATCCCTGCGGCCTGCAGTTCGGCCGCGACGCGCGTGCGCAGGTCTTCGTCGAAGCCGCGCAGCGGCAGCCGTGCGCGGTAGAACAGGCACACCTGCACGCCCAGCCGCGCCAGCATGCTGGCGAATTCCAGCGCGATGTAGCCGCCGCCGATGACCGCGGCGCGCGCCGGCAGCGCCTGCAGATCGAGCAGCTCGTCGCTGGTCGGGCAATCGGCGATGCCGGGGATGGCGTCGCGCGCTGGCGCGGCGCCGGTGGCGATCAGGATGTGCGGCGCGCGCAGCACGCGTTCGCCGACGCGCACGCGCTGCGGACCGTCGAGCACCGCATGGCCTTCGACCAGCTCGACCTTCGAGCCGGCGAGCATCTGGCGGTAGACATGTTCCAGGCGCTGCGTTTCGGCCGCCTTGGCCGCGGCCCAGCGTGCCATCTCGAAGCGCGCCGGGCCGAGGCTCCAGCCGTAGCCGGCCGCTTCGCGCAGGCTGTCGCCGTAGGCGGCGGCGTACATCAGCAGCTTCTTCGGCACGCAGCCGCGGAGCACGCAGGTGCCGCCGACGCGGCCTGATTCGACGATCGCCACCTTGGCGCCGTGCGCCGCGGCGCGGCGCGATGCGGCGACGCCGCCGGAGCCGGCGCCGATCACCACCAGGTCGAAGTTGTCGGTCATCGCGTGTGTCCCGAAGTGCAGCAGCGCGGATTGTCGGCCAGCGTGCCATGGCATGCTTGCGGCCGATGAAAACGCCCGCCGACCGCGCCGCTGCATTGCGCGCCACGCTGCAGCATCACGCGCACCAGTACTACGTGCTCGACGCGCCGCAGATCCCCGATGCCGAATACGACCGGCTGTTCCAGGAGCTGCAGGCGATCGAGGCCGCGCATCCCGAGCTGCGCACGCCCGATTCGCCGACGCAGCGCGTCGGCGGCGCGGTGCTGGCCGGCTTGGTGCCGGTGCGCCATGCGCTGCCGATGCTCAGCATCCGCACCGAGACCGACACCAGCGCCGACGGCGCACGCGCCTTCGATGCACGCGTGCGCCGCGAGCTGGGTCTGGCGCCCGACGCGCCGCCGGTCGAATACAACGCCGAACTGAAGTTCGACGGCCTGGCGATCAACCTGCGCTACGAGGACGGTGTCTTGGTCCAGGCGACCACGCGCGGCGACGGCGAGACCGGCGAGGACGTGACGCACAACGTGCGCACCATCGGCCAGGTTCCGCTGCGGCTGCAGGGCGAGGCGCCGCCGCTGGTCGAGATCCGCGGCGAGGCCTACATGCGCCGCGACGACTTCGAGCGCCTGAACGGGCGCCAGCGCGAGAAGGGCGGCAAGACCTTCATCAACCCGCGCAACACCGCGGCCGGCGCGATCCGCCAGCTCGACCCGGCCGGCATGGACTACAAGCGCCTGAGCTTCTTCGCCTACGGCCTGGGCGAGACCCGCGGCTGGGCGCAGCCGGCCACGCACAGCGCCACGCTGGATGCGATCGCCGCCTTCGGCGTGCCGGTGAACGCGCAGCGCCGCGTGGTGCAGGGCGCTGACGGGCTCGCGGCCTTCCACGAAGAGATCGCCGCGCAGCGCGATGCGCTGCCCTTCGACATCGACGGCGTGGTCTACAAGGTCAACTGCATCGAGCTGCAGCAGCGGCTGGGCTTCGTCACGCGCGAGCCGCGCTGGGCGGTGGCGCACAAGTACCCGGCGCAGGAGCAGCTCACCAGGCTGAACGCCATCGAGATCCAGGTCGGCCGCACCGGCAAGCTGACGCCGGTGGCCAAGCTGCAGCCGGTGTTCGTCGGCGGCACGACGGTCAGCAACGCCACGCTGCACAACCTGTTCGAGCTGCGCCGCAAGGGCGTGCGCATCGGCGACACGGTGATCGTGCGCCGTGCCGGCGACGTGATTCCCGAAATCGTCGGCCGCATCGCCGAACCCCGCGCGCACTACGTGCCCAACTTCCGCATGCCCAGGCAGTGCCCGGTGTGCGGCAGCACGGTGCAGCGCGAGAAGGGCGGCATCGACCACCGCTGCACGGGCGGGCTGTTCTGCGCGGCGCAGCGCAAGCAGGCGCTGCTGCACTTCGCCGGCCGGCGCGCCATGGACATCGAGGGCCTGGGCGACAAGCTGGT
>DAIMFR010000085.1:0-18345 GCA_036724445.1 Rubrivivax sp.
CGCCGTCGATGAACACCGGCGCGGCCGGCGCCTCGCCGGTGCCGGGCAGGCTGATGCCGATGTCGGCATGCTTGCTCTCGCCGGGGCCGTTGACGATGCAGCCCATCACCGCCACCTTCAGGTTCTCGACGCCGGGGTAGCGCGTCTTCCACATCGGCATCATCGCGCGCAGGTGGTCGTCGATGCGCTTGGCCAGCACCTGGAAGGTCTCGCTGGTGGTGCGCCCGCAGCCCGGGCAGGCGGTGACGCTGGGGTTGAAGCTGCGCAGGCCCAGCGCCTGCAGGATCTCCAGCGCGACCACCACTTCCTGCGTGCGCGCCTCGCCCGGCTGCGGCGTCAGGCTGACGCGGATCGTGTCGCCGATGCCTTCCTGCAGCAGCACCGACAGCGCCGCCGCCGAGGCCACCGTGCCCTTGGTGCCCATGCCGGCTTCGGTCAGCCCCAGGTGCAGCGCGTAGCCGCAGCGCGCATGCAGCGCCCGGTAGACGGTGATCAGGTCCTGCACGCCGCTGACCTTGCAGCTGATGATGATCTGGTCCGGGTTCAGGCCCAACTCGCGCGCGTAGTCGGCTGACTGCAGCGCGCTTTGCACCAGCGCCTGGTACATCACCGGCTTGGCGTCCCAGGGTTCGGCGCGCGCGGCGTTCTCGTCCATCAGCGACGCCAGCAGCTCCTGGTCCAGGCTGCCCCAGTTGACGCCGATGCGCACCACCTTGTCGTGGCGCATCGCGGCTTCGATCATCATCGCGAACTGGCGGTCGCGCTTGTTCCCCTTGCCGACGTTGCCCGGGTTGATGCGGTACTTGCTCAGCGCCTCGGCACAGGCCGGGTATTCGCTGAGCAGCCGGTGGCCGTTGTAATGGAAGTCGCCTATCAGCGGCACCGCGAGCCCCATCCGGTCCAGCTGCTCGCGGATGTGCGGCACCGCTTGCGCGGCCTCGGGCGTGTTGACGGTGATGCGCACCAGCTCCGAGCCGGCCTGCGCCAGCTCCTTGACCTGGATCGCCGTGCCGATCGCGTCCACCGTGTCGGTGTTGGTCATCGCCTGCACGCGCACCGGCGCATCGCCGCCGATCGTCAGTGCATGGCTGCCCCAGCGCACCACCGCCTGGCGCGTGCGCCGCGGACGCACGCCGGCCGGCAGGATCAGTTCGTCGCAGGTGGGGCGGTCCATGGCTTACTTCAATTCGAGGCGGGCGACGTTGTCGCGCGTCAGCGGCGCCAGATCGACCGGGTTGCCGCGGAACTGCAGCTGCGTGCCGGCGGCGTTGCCGATCTTCAGCTTGAAGGGCGGCCGCCCGTCGAGGCCCAGGCTCTCGCCGGGCTGCAGCGTGCGCTGCACCAGCACCTGCCCGCCGCCGTCGACGACCTCGACCCAGCTCGAGTCGGCAGCGCGCAGCACGACCACGCCGGCGGCGGCGTCGGACGCGGCACCGGCGCTGGCGCCGGGCTCGATCGCAGGTACCGAATGCACCACTTCCACCGTCGCCGCGGAGGCCGCGGCATCTGCGGCCACGGCGGCCTGCGGCGCGGTCTCGGCCACGGGGGCCGCGGCATCGGCCGGCACGGCCACGTCGACGACCACGGAGGGAGACGGCGCCGCTGCCGCGGGCGTCCCGGACGCGGTGGTGCCGGGCCACCAGTCTTGCCACCAGCCGGCGGGCAGCAGCAACACCGCCACCGCGGCCAGCAGCACCAGCAGCGCGGCCCACGCCAACGGATGGCGCAGCGGCCGCCGCTCGCCGCTGTCTGAGCGCCCGGGGCGCTCGCGGAACGGCGCGTTCAGCCCGCCGGCCACGTCGGCCAGGCGCTGCGCACCGGCCTGCGGCAGTTGCTCGAGCACCGGGCCCGGGTCGATCTTCAGCGCGCGGCACACGGTCAGCGCCAATGCACGCGCGAAGGTGGCGTCGGGCAACTCGCCGAGGCGGTCGGCTTCCAGCGCCTCGAGCTTGCGCTGCGGAATCTTGATCGCCGCCGCCAGCGCGGCCACATGCAGGCCCTGGCGCTCGCGCGCCGCGCGCAGCAGCGCACCGGCGCTGCTGCCTGCCGCGGGCGTCGACGGGGCGGCGGCTTCAGTCATTGAAACGGCCCTGCTCGAAGGCCAGCGTCTCCGGCGACTGCGGATAACGCCTGCGCAACTGTTCGCCCAGGCCGCGCGCCGTCACCGTGTTGCCGAGCTTGTATTCGATGCGCGCGCCCAGCCACAGCGTCTGCGCGTTCGATTGTTCGGCCGACTTGTTGACGCGGTCGATGTAGAAGCGCGCGCGCTCGTACTGGCCGCGGCGGTACTGCACGTCGGCCAGCGTGAACGCGGTCTCGGCGCTGGCCGGATCGATCTGGTACGAGCGCAGCAGCGAGGCCTCGGCCTGCTCGAGCCGGCCGTCGCGCGCCTGGCAGATGCCCATCACGCGCAGCGTGCGCGCCGCGCCGCGGTAGCCGGGCTGCACCAGCGCCTGCTGGAACTGCGCCTCGGCCTCCTTGTAGCGCTGGCTCTGACACAGCACCCAGCCGTAGTTGTTCATCGTGTCCGCGTTGCCCGGTTCGAGCTGCAGCGCATGCTGGAAGCTGGCATCGGCCTGCGGCATGTTGCCCAGCGCGGCATAGATCAGGCCGCTCAGGTTGTAGGCGCCGGCGTTGTTCGGGTCGGCCTGGATCGCCAGCTTGATCTCGTCGAGCGCGGTGTTGTACTGGGCGCGGCTGAAGTACAGGCTGGCCAGTTCCAGGCGCGTGGCGGCGCTGCGCTTCAGCTGCTCCGGATCGGGCGCCTTCGGCGCCGGCTTGGCTTCGACCTTGGCTTCGGTGGTCGTCACCGTGCTGGTGCAGCCGGCCAGCACGGCCAGCGCAGCGGCGGTGCACGCGAGCCTCGCGGCCAAACGCCTCATGCCGTCCTCCCCGCCGCGGCATGGATGCGGATCGGCGCGCGCTGCATGCGCTGCTGCACCTGCGTGCGGTCCTGCACCTCGCCGGCCAGCTGGCCGCAGGCGGCAGCGATGTCGTCGCCGCGCGTCTTGCGCACCGTGGTCACGATGCCGGCCTCGCGCAGCACCTCGGCGAAGGCGGCGACGCGCTGCGGCGCCGAGCGCAACAGGCCGGACGCCGGAAAGGGGTTGAACGGGATCAGGTTCAGTTTGCAGCTCAAGCGCGGCGCTTCGCCTTCCAGGCCGCGCACCAGGCGCACCAGCTGATGCGCCAGCGCCGGCGTGTCGTTGACCTCCTGCAGCATGCAGTACTCCAGCGTGATGAAGTCGCGCGGCGCGGCCTCCAGATAGCGGTTGCAGGCCTGCAGCAGTTCAGCCAGCGGGTACTTGCGGTTCAGCGGCACCAACTCGCTGCGCAGCGCATCGTTCGGCGCGTGCAGCGACACCGCCAGCGCCACCGGGCAATCGTCGCGCAGCCGGCCGATCATCGGCACCACGCCCGAGGTCGATACCGTGACGCGGCGCCGCGACAGCCCGTAGCCATGGTCGTCGAGCATCACGCGCAAGCCCGGCAGCAGCGCCGCATAGTTCTGCAGCGGCTCGCCCATGCCCATCATGACCACGTTGCTGATCGCGCGCTCGCCCTCGGGCAACTGCAGCTTCTCGCGCAGCCGGCGTTCGGCGAACCACAACTGGCCGACGATCTCGGCGGTATCCAGGTTGCGGCTGAAACCCTGGTGGCCGGTGGCGCAGAAGCGGCAGCCGACCGCGCAGCCGGCCTGCGACGAAATGCACAGCGTGCCGCGGTCGTGCTCGGGGATGAACACCGTCTCGACGGCGTTGCCGCCGCCGACGTCGAACAGCCACTTGGTCGTGCCGTCGGCCGCCGTCTGCTCGCTGATCAGCGCCGGCGCCCGCACCGCCGCCGCGCCGTGCAGCTTGTCGCGCAGCGAGCGCGCCAGGTCCGACATGCGCGCGAAGTCGCTCTCGCCCTTCTGGTGCAGCCAGCGGAACAGCTGCTGGGCACGGAAACGCTTCTCGCCAAGGCCCTCGCAGTACGCCGTCAGGCCGGCCAGATCGAACTGCAGAAGGTTGACCAACGCGCTCATAAGGCAACCTCCGCGCTGCGCGCTGCGGGATGAGCACTTGGGAGCGGCCCGGCGTGTCTCATACGGCAACGCTCGTGCGCCCGTCGCAGCGTGCCCGCGCTCAGCGGCCGTGGATGGCCATCGCCGGGAAGAAGAAGGCGATTTCCACCGCCGCCGTCTCGGGCGCGTCGGAGCCGTGCACCGCGTTGGCGTCGATGCTGTCGGCGAAGTCGGCGCGGATGCTGCCCTTCTCGGCCTTCTTCGGGTCGGTCGCGCCCATCAGCTCGCGGTTGCGCGCGATCGCGTTCGCGCCCTGCAGCACCTGGATCATCACCGGCCCGGAGATCATGAAGCCGACCAGATCGTTGAAGAACGGGCGCTCCTTGTGCACGGCGTAGAAGGCCTCGGCCTCGGCGCGCGACAGCTGCGCCATGCGCGCGGCAACGATCTTCAGCCCGGCGGACTCGAAGCGGGCGTAGATCTGGCCGATCACGTTCTTCGCCACGGCATCGGGCTTGATGATCGACAGGGTGCGTTCAGTGGTCATCAAAAATCTCTCCTGAATCAAGGACTTGGCAAAGCCTTACATTCTAGCGCGGCAGACCCGCACCGGCCGCGCCGCCCAGGCGGCGCTCGATCAACCTTCATGATGCGGGGCAACGCCCCGGGGCATGAAGGACTGCCGCATCAGCGGCCGCGGCCGCCACCTCCACGACCGCCGCCACCGCTGCCTCCACCGCCGGGCTTGCCGCGCCCCGGCCGGCCGCCACGGCCGCTGCCGCCGGCCTTGCGCAGGAAGGCGTCGGCGCCGATGTAGCCGACCGCGGTCTGCATCGGATCCGGCTGGCCCGCCGACGAGGGCTTCTTCTTGCCGCCCGCGCCGCGGCCCAGCGACAGACCGCCGCCCTTCTGCACGAAGCGCTTGTCGTAGGTCTGCTGCAGCGGGTTCGGAATCGGGCCGTCCTCGCTGTATTCGGCGCGGCGCGTGCGCTCCTGCTGGATCGCGCGCTTGTCGTAGGTCTGCTGCAGCGGGTTCGGGATCGGCCCGTCCTCGCTGTATTCGGCGCGGCGCGTGCGCTCCTGCTGGATCGCGCGCTTGTCGTAGGTCTGCTGCAGCGGGTTCGGGATCGGCCCGCTCTCAGCGCGCTCGCCCGGCGGCAGCCCCTCGAATCGTGGCGCGCGCTCAGCCGCGTCGCGACGCCGCTCGTTGCGCCCCTTGCGGCCGCCGCGGCGCCCGCGCCGCTCGCCGTCGGCGCGACCCGGTGCCGGCTCGGCGTCCGCGCCGCCGGCCGCCGGCGACCGCGCCGCCGGCCGGGCGATGCGGCGCAGCGTCCACACGTCGGCCTCGTCCAGGTCCACCCACAGGCCGCGGCGCAGGCCGCGCGGCAGCACCACCGAGCCGTAGCGCACGCGGATCAATCGGCTCACCGCATGGCCCACCGCCTCGAACAGCTTGCGCACCTCGCGGTTGCGGCCTTCGGTGATGACCACGCGGTACCAGCGGTTCGCGCCTTCGCCGCCGCCGTCCTCGATGCTCTTCAGCGCGCAGGCCTGGCCGTCGATCTCGACGCCCGCCAGCAGCCGCTCGCGCTCGGCCTCGTCGACCGCGCCGAGCACGCGCACCGCGTACTCGCGCTCGACGCCGAAGCGCGGGTGCATCAGCTGGTTGGCCAGCTCGCCCGAGTTGGTGAACAGCAGCAGGCCTTCGGTATTGATGTCCAGGCGCCCGACCGACTGCCACTTGCCCTGCGCCAGCCGCGGCAGGCGGCGGAATACCGTCGGCCGGTGCTGCGGGTCGTCATGCGTCACCACCTCGCCGGCCGGCTTGTGATAGGCCAGCACGCGCGGCGGCGGCGGCACGATGCGCGCCTTGATCGGCTTGCCGTCGATGCGCAGCTGGTCGCCGAAGGAGATGCGCTGGCCGACGTGCGCCGGCCCGCCGTTGACGGTGATGCGCCCTTCCTGCACCAGCTGCTCGATGTCGCGGCGCGAGCCGATGCCCGCCTGCGCCAGCACCTTCTGCAGCTTGGGCGCGTCGGGCTCGGGTGCCAGCACGCGCTTGGGCGGCACCTGCGGCAGGCTGTCGCCTTCTTCGGGCGCCGGCTCGGTGTCGTAGGCGCCGGACAGCACGCTGGCGAAAACCTCGCCGACCTCGGGCTGCGGCAGGTGCACGCGCGCTTCGGCCGGCACGGCAGCGGCCGCGCCGCCCTCGCCCGTGTCGCCGGCTGCGCCCTCGGGGTTGGCTTCGGGATCGCGGGCGCCGTCGCCGCGCCGGCCGCGCCGGCGGTTGCGGCCGCGGCGCGAGCCTTCGCGCAGCGCGCCGTCCGCGTTCGACTCGGGCGGCGCATCGTCCGGCAGCGCCTCGGGCGCCGCGGCGCTGGCCGGGACATCGGCCGGCGGCTGAGGTTCGTCCGGCGTTGCGGCCTGGGGCGTCACGGGCGTCACGGGTGGCGACGGCTCGGCAGCGATCGCCGCCGCCTCGCCGACCTCGGCTTCGGCCGCCTTTTTGCGCGGCGCACGCCGGCGTTTGGCCACAGTGCTGCCCGCCTCCGGCGCAGCCGCCTCGAGGCGATCCGCGGGCGCTGCCGAACTGGCCTCGGGGGTCTCGGTGTCTGTGGGGTTCATGCTGTGGGGTTCATGCGTTCGCGGCTTGGGCTTGGGCTTGGGCTTGGGCTTGGGTCAGGGGGCTCGGGGGTTCGGCGGCGGCGCTGTGCTGCGGCTCGGGCGGCGCCGTGTCGGCGTCGACGGCCGCGGGCGCAACCGACTCCGCGCCTTCCAGCAGCGACGGCTGCAGTGCCGCCGCGGCCTCGGCGGACGGCCGCTGGCCGTCGACGGGCATGACCATCGGCAGCTGGTCCAGGCTGGCCAGCCCCAGGTCGTCGAGGAACTGGCGCGTCGTCGCATACAGCGCCGGGCGGCCGGCGCTTTCGCGGTAGCCGATGGTCTCGATCCAGCCGCGGTCTTCCAGCGACTTGATGATCTGCGTGGTCACGCCGACGCCGCGGATGTCTTCGATGTCGCCGCGGGTCACCGGCTGGCGGTAGGCGATGATGGCCAGCGTCTCCATCGCCGCGCGCGAATAGCGCGGCGGCTTCTCGGGGTGCAGCCGGTCCAGGAATTCGCGCATCTCGGGGCGGCTCTGGAAGCGCCAGCCCGAGGCCAGTGCCACCAGTTCGCAGCCGCGGCCCCGCCAGTCGGCGGCGAGTTCGTCGAGCAGACTGCGCAGCGTGTCGGCGCCGACCTGCTCGTCGAACAGCGTCTGCAGCTCGCGCAGCGGCAGCGGCGCGCTCGCGCAGATCAATGCGGTTTCGAGGACGCGTTTCGCATCCTGTGTATTCATCAGCGACGTGCTCTTGAGTCGCGGTGCATGGGCACCGTCGGTGGATCGAAGCTCATCTGGGCAGGCAGCTGCCGCCTGCGGCTGTTCGACTGAAAAGGAAGTGCGGCGCTTCGGCGGTGGGCAGGCGGCGGTGATGCGGCCTGGGCTCGCTTCGCCGTGTACGGGCGCCAGCCGGCTGCCGCGCATTGTAGCGCCGCACGCTCGGCCGCTCGCATCAGCCCTCCACGACGCTGGCCCAGGCCTGGGCGAAATCGACCGGCGGCGCGCGCTCGAACTCCAGCCAGCGGCCGTCCAGCGGGTGCTGCAGGCGCAGCCGCGCGGCATGCAGCGCCTGGCGCTGCAGCCCCAGCGCCGCGGCGCCGCCGTACAGCGCATCGGCCAGCAGCGGATGGCCGATCCAGCTCAGGTGCACGCGGATCTGGTGCGTGCGCCCGGTATGCAGCTTGCACGCCAGTGCGCTGACCGCACCCGCGCGGCCCAGGCAAGCCGCCTCGGTGCGCGCCGGCTTGCCCGAGGCGACGACCGCCATGCGGATGCGCGACACCGGGTCGCGGCCGACGGGCGCGTCGATCGTCTTGTCATCCCAGTCGACGCGGCCGTGCACCAGCGTCTGGTAGTGGCGCTGCACCTCGCGCGCGGCGATCGCGCGCGACAGCGCCGTCACCGCGGCCAGCGTCTTGCCTACCACCATCAGCCCGGAGGTGTCCTTGTCCAGCCGGTGCACGATGCCGGCGCGCGGCAGGCCCGCCGCCGCCGCGTGGTGCGCGAGCAGCCCGTTGAGCAAGGTGCCCGACCAGTTGCCCGGCGCCGGATGCACCACCAGCCCGGCGGGCTTGTCGATGACCAGCAACTGCTCGTCCTCGAACACGATGTCCAGCGCCAGCGGCTGGGCGGTGTAGGCGCGGCTCTCGTCGGTGGGCACCAGTTCCAGCCGCAGCTGCTGGCCCGCGCGCAGCTTGCGCGACGCAATCAAGGTCTCGCGGCCGTCGACACGCACGTGGCCGCGTTCGATCAGCGACTGCAGGTGGTTGCGCGAGAACTCCGGCGCGAGCAGCACCAGCCCCTTGTCCAGGCGCAGGCCATGCAGTGCGGCATCGACGGTGGCTTCGCGCAGTTCGTTGGCCGGCGACGGTTCGCCGGCGTCGGCGGCTTCGCCGGGCCGCTCCCTATAATCCGCGCCGTCTTCGTCCCCCGCCCCTGCCGGCGCCTGCGCTGCCCCCATGTCCGTGACGGTTGTTGATCTTCGGCGCCTGTGCGCGGCCGCGATGCTGAGCCTGCTGCTGGCGGGCTGCAGTTCCACCAAGACGCCCCCGCCGGGGCCGCCGGCGGCAGGCACGCCGGCTGCGGTCAATGCATTGTATTCACAGGCCAAGGAAGAAATGGCCAGCGGCGCCTGGGACGCGGCCATCAAGTCGCTGGAGCGCGTCGAGGGCCAGGCGGCGGGCACCCTGCTCGCGCAGCAGGCACAGATCGAGCTGGCCTATGCCTACTGGCGCAGCGGCGAGCGGGTGCAGGCGCTGGCGGCGATCGACCGCTTCATCAAGCTCAACCCGTCGAGCCCGGCGCTGGACTACGCACTGTACCTGCGCGGCGTGATCAACTTCAACGACGACATCGGCATCATGGGCAGCCTGGCCGGGCAGGACATGGCCGAGCGCGATTCGCGCGCCTCGCGCGATGCCTACCAGGCCTTCAAGGAACTGGCCGACCGCTTCCCCGACTCGGCCTACGCCGAGGACGCGCGCGCGCGCATGGCCTACATCACCAACACCTTGGCCGAATACGAGCTCTACGTCGCGCGCTACTACTTCCGCCGCGGCGCCTACGTCGCGGCGGTGAACCGCGCGCAGCAGGCGCTGGTCGACTTCCAGGGCGCACCGGCCACCGAGGAGGCGCTGTACATCATGGTGCTGGGCTACGACCGGCTCGGCCTGGAGGCGCTGCGCGACGACGCCAACCGCGTGTTCAAGCTCAATTTCCCGAACAGCACGCTGACCGAGCGCGGACTGCGCCGCACGGGCAAGTCGTGGTGGCACATCTGGAACTGAGCAGGCGCTGAAAGCGGCGCGCGGCGCCGGCTCGCCCACGCCGGCCGCGCCGGCCACCCACTGCCGCGGCGGGGTGCCGAGCGCGGCTCGGCACGAAGCGTTCGATGCCCGAAGACGTTCGACATCGGCGCCACTGCAGCCCGGTTGCAGCCCCGCCTCAGGGCATCAGCACGCTGCTGCCGGTGTTCCTGCGCGCCTCCAGGTCGCGGTGCGCCTGCGCCACCTCGGCCAGCGCATAGCGCTGGTCGATGCGGATCTTCACCTGGCCGCTGCCGACCACCGCGAACAGGTCGTCGGCCATCGCCTGCGTCGCCTCGCGCGTGGCGATGTGCGTGAACAGCGTGGCCCGCGTCACGTACAGCGAACCCTTCACGCCCAGGATGCCCGGCGAGAAGGCCGGCGCCGGCCCGCTGGCGTTGCCGAAGCTGGCCATCAGGCCGAAGGGGCGCAGGCAGTTCAGGCTGCCCTCCCAGGTGTCCTTGCCCACCGAGTCGTAGACCACCTTGACGCCCTTGCCGCCGGTGATCTCCTTGACGCGGGCGGCGAAGTCCTCCTTGGCGTAGTTGATCGCATGCGCCGCGCCGTGCTGCAGCGCCAGCTCGCACTTGGCGTCGCTGCCCGCGGTGCCGATCAGCTGCAGCCCCAGCGCCTTGGCCCACTGGCAGGCGATCAGGCCCACGCCGCCGGCGGCGGCATGGAACAGCACATGGTCGCCCGGCTGCAGGCCTTCGGCCGGCAGCGTCTTCTTCAGCAGGTACTGCGCGGTCAGGCCCTTGAGCATCATCGCCGCGCCGGTCTCGAAATCGATCGCATCGGGCAGCCTGCACACCGTCGTGGCCGGCATCACGCGCGCTTGGGCGTAGGCGCCCGGCGGGTTGCTGGCGTAGGCGGCGCGGTCGCCCGCCTTCAGGTGCGTGACGCCCTCGCCCACCGCCTCGACGATGCCCGCCGCTTCCGTGCCCAGCGTCAACGGCAGCGGGTTCTTGTACAGCCCGGTGCGCTGGTAGACGTCGATGAAGTTCAGCCCGCAGGCCTCGTGGCGGATGCGGATCTGGCCCGGGCCGGGCTCGCCCACCGGCAGCTCGACCAGCTTCAGCTCCTCGGGGCCGCCGTACCGGCTGATCTGGACGGTCTTCGATGTGTTCATGCGCGCTCCTGTGGCTGGTGTCGACGCCCGAGGTTAGCGCATGCGGCGCCAGGCGATCAGCGCGTACAGCAGCAGGTTGAAGGCGGCCAGAGCGAGCGCGATGCGCCACTGCGCGGCCGGCGTCAGCCCCTGCGGATAGATCAGCGCGCCCAGGTAGTGGTCGATGAAGCTGCCCGCATAGCCCTGCTGCCCCGCGCGCAGGCGCAAGGCATTCTCCAGCGGCGTCAGCGGGCAGATGCCGGCGCTGGCCTCGATCCACACGCCCCAGGCCAGCGCCGGCAGGTGCGCCCACGCGAGCCGCGGCCGGCGCCACACCGCCAGCGCACCCAGCGTGGCCCAGGCGATGAACAGGCCGTGCAGCAGCAGCACCGCGTCGGCGAGAATGGACCAGCCCATCGCCGCAATTGTCGAACCGCCGCATGAAGCGCCTCGTTGCCGCCCCGAATCTGGCGCTGGCCACGTTGTGGGCCGACCAGTTGAGCGCCGCGGGCATCGCCACCACGGTGCAGCGCGCTTGGGCCGGCAGCATCGCCGGCGAGATTCCGGTCGATCAGGCGCTGCCCGAGGTCTGGGTGATGGACGAGAGCCGCCACGCCGAAGCGCTGCGCCTGCTGCATGAGCTGCGCAATGCGCCCTGGCACCACTGGGCCTGCCGCCACTGCGGCGAAATGGTCGAAGGCCCGTTCGAGCAGTGCTGGAACTGCGGCGCCGCGCGCAGCGGCTGAGCAGACGCCGCAGCCCCGCAGGCAGCAGGCACCGCGCCGGCGCGGTCGCTACAGCGTGCCCGGGTAGGCGCCGCCGTCGAGCAGCACGTTCTGCGCGGTCATGTAGCCGGTGTGCACGCTGCACAGGAAGGCGCACATGGCGCCGAATTCCTCGGGCTGACCATAGCGCCGCGTCGGGTTGGCCTGGCGGCGCACGTCCCAGATTTCGTCGAAGTCCTTGCCGCCGTGCCGTGCCGTCGCGGCGGCCATGCCGCGCAGCCGATCGGTGTCGAAGGGGCCGGGCAGCAGGTTGTTGATGGTCACGTTGCGCGACGCCAGCCGCGGCTGGCGCGCGAGGCCGGCGACGAAGCCGGTCAGCCCGCTGCGCGCGCCGTTGGACAGCCCCAGCGCGTCGTAGGGCATCTTCACCGCCGCCGAGGTGATGTTGACGATGCGCCCGAAGCCGCGCCCGGCCATCGCGTCGACGGTGGCCTTGATCAGCTCGATCGGCGCCAGCATGTTGGCCTCGAGCGCGGCGATCCAGGTGTCGCGCGTCCAGTCGCGAAAGTCGCCGGCCGGCGGCCCGCCCGCGTTGTTGATCAGGATGTCCACTTGCGGGCAGGCGGCCAGCGCCGCGCCGCGACCCGCGGCGGTGGTGATGTCGCCGGCCACGCCGCGCACCTCGGCCTGCGGGTTGATGGCGCGCAATTCGGCGGCCGCGGCCTGCAGCGCTTGTTCGCCGCGGGCGGTGATGACCACGTTGACGCCTTCGCGCACCAGCGCTGCGGCGCAGCCCTTGCCCAGCCCCTTGCTCGAGGCGCACACCAGCGCCCACTTGCCGTTGATGCCCAGGTCCATGATCGCTCCTTCGGTCGTCAATCTTCGGTCGTCGATTTCAGCGCATGCGCGCCAGCAGCCAGATGCCGGCCAGCACCAGCGCCGTTCCCGCGGCGATCCAGCCGGTGAAGGCCTCGCCGAGGATCCACACGCTCATCGCGATGGTGCTCGAGGGCCCGATCATGCCTGCCTGCGAGGCCATGGCGGCGCCGTTGCGCTCGATGGCCATCATCACCATCAGCACCGGCGCCACGGTGCACAGCGTCGCGTTCAGCAGCGACAGCCACAGCACCGGCGGCGCCACCTGCCAGGCGCTGTGCCACGGCCGCAGCAGCGCGAACTGCAGGATGCACAGCACGCAGGCCACGCTGCTGGCCAGCCCGGTGAGGCGCAAGGCACCCAGGCGCTTGACCTCCTCGCCGCTGTAGACCAGGTACAGCGCATAGCTCAGCGTGCTGGCGAAGACCAGCGCCGCGCCGCGCACCGTGTCGGCACCGGCCAGCTGCAGCTCCTGGCCGAAGACCAGCAGCACGCCGGCGTAGCTGATGGCCAGCGCCAGCAGCTGCTTCGGCGCGACGCGGCGCTTGAACAGCACGCGGCCGAGCAGCAGCACCAGCGTGGGCCCCAGGTACAGGATCAGCCGCTCCAGGTTGGCGCTGATGTACTGCAGGCCCCAGAAGTCCAGGAAGCTCGCCAGGTAGTAGCCGCTGAAGCCGAGCAGCGCCACCACCCGCCAGTCGCGTGCGCTCAGGTTCGGCTTGCCGCGGCCCGCCCAGCCGGCCAGCAGCAGGAACAGCGGCAGCGCGAACAGCATGCGCAGCATGATCAGCGTGACCGCGTCCACGCCGTAGCGGTAGGCGAGCTTGACGATGATCGCCTTGCCCGAAAAGGCGATCGCCCCGAGCATCGCCAGCAGCAGGCCCGGCCACGGCGCGACTCTTGGCGCAGCGGCGGAACTCGGCACGCCGTGCGTCAGAAGCCCGCGGCCAGGCCGTCGCGGCGCGGGTCGCTGGCGGCGGCATAACCTTCGACCGCGGCATCGCCGAGCCGCCAGATGAACTGGCCGGCGCCGAAGTCCTGGTAGCTGTCGTTGATCTCGTCCAGCGCATGCCCCAGATCTCTGAGCCCCTGCACCGTGTCGGCGCGCATGCCGTGCTCGAGGTTCAGCCGCTGCTGCAGGTTCCAGCGCCAGCGCGGCGCGTCGCAGGCGGCCTGCGGGTTCTGGCCGTAGTCGAGCATGCGCACCAGCGTCTGCACATGGCCCTGCGGCTGCATGTCGCCGCCCATCACGCCGAAGCTCATCACCGGTGCGCCATCCTTGCTCAGGAACGCCGGAATGATGGTGTGGAACGGACGCTTGCCCGGCGCCACCAGGTTCGGGCTGCCCGGCTGCAGGCTGAAACCGTGGCCGCGGTTCTGCAGGCTCAGACCCCATTCGGGCACGACCACGCCGGAGCCGAAGCCCATGTAGTTGCTCTGGATGAAGCTGACCATCCATCCCTGCTCGTCGGCGGCGCTCAGGTAGATGGTGCCGCCCCGCGGCTGCAGGCCGGGGCCGAAGTCCTGCGCGCGCTTCGGATCGATGCGCTTCGCCCGGCCGGCCAGATAGGCGTCATCCAGCATTTGTTCGGTCGTCACCTGCATCGCCGAGCGCTCGCACACGTGGCGGTAGACGTCGGCGAAGGCCAGCTTCATGGCCTCGATCTGCAGATGCTGAGAGGCCGCGCCATCCACCGGCAGCGCGGCCAGGTCGAAGTTCGAAAGCATGCCCAGCGTCATCAGCGCGGCGATGCCCTGGCCGTTCGGCGGGATCTCGTGCAGCGTGTAGCCGCGGTAGTCCTTGGCGACGGGCTCGACCCATTCGGGCTGGAAGGCGGCCAGGTCCTGCACCGTGAACGCCCCGCCCTGCTCGCGCGCCGCGCGCGCCAGGCCGTGCGCGATCTCGCCGCCGTACAGCGCCGCGCCTCTTGTTGCGGCCAGCGCGCGCAGCATGCGCGCCGCGCCGGGCATGCGGAACAGTTCGCCGACGGCCGGCGCGCGGCCGTGCGGCAAGAAGGTGGGCGCGAAACCGGGCTGCGACACCAGCTCGGCCACCTGCGCCGCGAGCTGCCACTTGTGCGCCAGCACCACCGGCACGATGTAGCCGCGCTCGGCGATGTCGATGGCCGGCGCCAACAGGTCGGCAAAGGGCAGCCGGCCGAAGCGCCCGCTCAAGGCCACCCACGAGGCCACCGCGCCGGGCACGGTGACGCTGTCCCAGCCGCGCTGCGGCGGGGCGGCCGCCGCGCCGTGCCGCGCGCTGAAATACTGCGGCGACCAGGCGGCCGGCGCCGGGCCCGAGGCGTTCAAGCCGTGCAGCCGGCTGCCGTCCCAAAGGATGCAGAAGGCGTCGGAGCCCAGGCCGTTGCTGCAGGGTTCGACCACGGTCATCACCGCGGCCGCGGCCACGGCGGCGTCCACCGCATTGCCGCCGCCGGCGATCATGCGCAGCCCGGCCTGCGCGGCCAGCGGGTGCGAGGCGGACACCACGTTGCGCGCGAACACCGGACGGCGCGGCGTGGCGTGGCTGAGGCCCCAATCGAAACGGTGCGGCTTCATGCGCTTCTTCGCTGGTGCGGCTCCTGCCGCGGTGGCCGCATTGTCGCGCGCCGCCGGGCGGACTTGATGCAGCGCAGGAGAGTCGCAGGCCCCGTGCGTGCGTCGCGGCGCAATCGTGCCCCGGCCACGCTATGCTGCCGCCGCGGTGCGCGCAGACGCGCCGCATCCCATAGGCAACTGCAGGAGAAACCCTTCACCATGGCAACACGCAAAACCGCAGCAAAGAGCTCCAAGAAGACCGGCACCGTGAAAAGCGCTGCCGCCGACCTGGTAGAGGCCGCCAAGAGCCTGGGCCAGGCCATGGCCAGCAGGGCCGAGCAGGCGCAGGCCGACGCCAGCGCCGCGCTGGCACGCATGAAGAAGGACGCGGCCGCGCGCAGCGGCAAGGCGCGCAAGACGCTGCAGAGCTCGGTCAAGCGCGCCGAGACGAAGATCGAGAAGGCGAGCGCCGACGCCAAGAAGTCGGTGCAGCGCAAGCTCGGCACGGTGCAGAAGAAGGCGCGCGCCGCCAAGGCCGATCTCGAACGCAAGCTGACGCGCGCCGAACGGGACTCGAGCCGGCGCGTGGCCAAGGCCGGCGACAAGATCGCCAAGGAAGTCGACGCGGTCAAGGCCGCGGTCAAGAAGCGCACCGACGCGGTGACGCGTTCGGTCAAGGACGCCGCCAAGAAGGTCAAGACCGAAGCGCAGCGCGCCGCGGCAGCGGCCAAGAAGGCGCCTGCGAAGAAAGCCGCCGCGAAGAAGGCTGCCGCGAAGAAGGCCCCGGCCAAGAAAGCGGCGGCCAAGCCGGCCGCGAAGCAAGCCGTGAAGTAGGCTGCGGGCCGGCTTGGCCGTTCAACTTTGACGGCCGAGCGCGGCCTGCACCTGTTCGGCAATCGCCAGGCAGGCGGTAAGCCCCGGCGATTCGATGCCGAACAGGTTGACCAGCCCGGCCGCGCCATGCTCGGCCGGACCCTGGATCATGAAGTCGGCGGCCGGCTGGCCGGGACCGCTGATCTTCGGCCGGATGCCGGCATAGGCCGGCTGCAGTGCCGCATCGGGCAGCCCCGGCCAGTAGCGGCGGATGGCCTCGGCGAAGGGTGCGGCGCGCGCCGGGTCGATGCGGTAGTCCTCGGCACCGGGCGCAGTGGCGGGGATCCACTGCACGTCGGGGCCGAAGCGCATCTGCCCGCCCAGATCGAGCGTGACGTGCACGCCCAGCCCGGCTTCGTCGGGCATCGGATAGATCAGCCGCGAGAAGGCCGGCCTGCCCGGGCAGGCGAAGTAGTGGCCGCGCGCCCAGTGCGGCTGCGGCAGCGCCATCGCCGGCAAGCCCTCGAAGCGCGCCGCCAGCGGCACCGCGTGCAAGCCCGCGCTGTTGACCACGCTGCGCGCGTGCAATGCCATCGGCGCGCCGCCGCCGATGTCCAGCTCGAAGCCGTCGGCCACGCGGCGCAGCCGCTGCAGCGGGCTCCTCAGCGCCAGCAGCGCACCATGGGCTTCGGCCTCGCCCTGCAGCGACAGCATCAGCCCGTGGCTGTCGACGATGCCGGTGGACGGCGACCACAGTGCCGCCGTGCAGCGCAGCGCCGGCTCGAGTGCACGCGCCTGCGCGGCATCCAGCCATTGCAGATCGCGCACGCCGCAGGCTTCGGCACGCTGGCGCAGGGCCTGCAGCGCCGGCTGCTGGGCAGCCTCGGTGGCCACGATCAGCTTGCCGCAGCGCCGGTGCGCCACGCCATGCGCGGCGCAGTAGTCATAGAGCAGCTCGCGCCCGCGTAGGCACAGCCGCGCCTTCCACGAGCCGGGCGGGTAGTACAGCCCGGCGTGGATGACTTCGCTGTTGCGCGAGCTGGTGCCGCTGCCGATGGCCGTGTCGGCTTCGAGCAGCACCACTTCGCGCCCGGCCAGCGCCAGCGCGCGGGCCGCCGCCAGCCCGACCACGCCGGCACCCACGATCACGCAATCGACACGTTCCATCCTGCTCACCATACCGGCCAGCGGCGCGCTGCATGCAGGTCCTCGGCGACGAAGCGCTGCACCTTCGGCGGCGCGCTGCCGCGGTGCAGAGCCAGCCGCTGCTCGCGCAGCCCGGCGTCGGCGGCGGTGAAGCGCTCCTGCCGGCGCAGGTGCTCGAGCCAGCTTTCGTCGACGAAGTATTCGATATAGCGGCCGGCTACCGCGCTGTCGCGGAACAGGCCCCAGGACAGCGCGCCCTGGCGCAGCCGCGCGCGCCGCGTCTTCTGCATCAGCTCGGTGAAGGCGGGCACGTCGGCCGCGTCGATCTGGTATTCGACCATGACCATCACCGGCCCCTCGCCGGCACCGATCTCGCCGGCCGGCTGCGGCGTGCTGCCCGGCCTGGCCGGCGTGAAGTCGGGATCGGCGCCGCCCTCGACACTGAGCCGGTGCGTCGCCAGCCACAGCAGCGGTCCGACCACCGCCGCCGCGGTGACGGCGATGCGCACGCTGGTCCAGCCGGCGACCTGGCCCCACAGCAGCGAGCCCGCCGCCGCGCCGCCCATCAGCGCCATCTGATAGATCGACATGCCGCGCGCACGCACCCAGTTGGGCAGCGCCACTTGAGCGGCCAGCGTCAGCGAGTTGGCGGTGGAGATCCAGGCCATGCCGAGCACGGCGATGGCCGGCAGCGCGATCCAGACGTTGGGCGCGAACACCACCACCACCGACATCGCCGCATGCGCCAGCGTGCCGCCGACGACGAACTGGTTGCGGTTGAAGCGCTGGCGCCAGCGCGGGAAGTACATCGCCGCGATCACCGCGCCGCCGCCGATGCTGGCCAGCATCAGCGTATAGGTGCCGGGGCCGGCGCCGTGCAGCTCGCGCGCGATCAGCGGCAGCAGTGCCAGCAGCGCCGACGAATGCAGGAAGAAGAAGAAGATGCGCACCAGCACCGCCTTCATGCGCGGCGACTGCATCACGTGCTGCCAGCCGACGCGCATCGCGCCGACGAAACGTTCGCCGGGCAGCGCGCTGATGCGCGGCGTCGTGCGCCAGCGCACGATGGTCGCGAAGGCCGCGGCGGCGAGCACGACGTTGAGCACGAACACCGCGCCGCTGCCGGCCGCCGAGATGATGCCGCCGGCGACCACCGGGCCGATGACGCGCGACAGGTTCATCGAGATGCCGTTCAGCGCCATCGCCTCGCCCAGGTGCTCGCGCGGCACGAGCTCGGGCACGATCGCCGAGAACACCGGCCAGCGCATCGCCAGGCCGATGCCGTTGGCGAAGGTCAGCGCCAGCAGCAGCGGCGCGGTCAGCGCATCGGCCAGCGACAGCGCGGCCAGCAGCAGCGCCGTCAGCGCCACCCACAGCTGCGTCGCCGCGAAGTAGCGGCGCCGGTCGATGATGTCGGCCAGCGCGCCGCTGGGCAGGCCGAGCAGGAACACCGGCAGCGTCGACGCGGTCTGCACCAGCGCCACCATCACCGGGCTGGTGGTCAGCGAGGTCATCACCCAGGCGGCGGTGACGTCGTGCATCCACATCGAGATGTTGGCCGCGAAGGCGGCCAACCACAGGTTGCGGAACACCACCGTGCGGAACGGCGCGAAGGTCGCGCTGTCGGCGAGCCGGCTCAGTGCATTGCGCATGGGCAGCAGCCTAGGGTCTGTTAACCATTCATGATCCGGCCGGCTCGCCCCCGAGCATGAAAGCTCTGGCGGCGC
>DAIMFR010000086.1:0-18058 GCA_036724445.1 Rubrivivax sp.
TGCACCGCGGGAGGCTCAGCCGTGCGCGCGCCGCGGCGAGCTTTCACGGTAACGAGCCATGCGCGTGACCATTGAGGCAACCCGCCGCATCGTGCTCCACGGTGGCGCTGTTGCGCTTGAGCCCGGCGCGCGTGCAACTGTGCCGCTCGGCCTGGCCTGTCACTTGGCGCGCAACAACATGATCCAGCCCGGCGACGACGACGCGCACGGATGGATCAACCTCGGCCTGCTGCTGCAAGCCGCAATACCTGCGACGCACTGCGGCACTCGTGCCCGGCGCCGAGCTGGCCGTGAGCGCGCTGCGCTGATGCGGTACCCGGGGGCCGAACAATCGCTGGCGATGGCCCTTCCATGAAAACCCACCGGTCCCCCATTCGCACTGCGCGCCGGGCAACTTTCGGAAAAACGCATGACGACGAAACGACCATCAACCCCCTCGGCGCCGGCTGACCTGTCCGCTGAGGCAAAGCGCCTCTGGCAGCGAACGCTGACCGAGTACACCTTCAACACCGCCGCCGACTTCGCGTTGCTGGCCGAGCTGTGCCGGGCGACCGACCGGCTGCGCGACGTGCAGGCGAGCATTTCCGCCACCGGCTTGACCGTCGAAGGCGCTGCAGGCCAGTTGCGCCCGAACCCGTTGCTAGCCATCGAGGATTCGCTGCGCAAGACCATCTTGGCGCATGTTCGCGCGCTGAGGTTGACCGGCGCCGCGGAGTATTGACCATGCCCACACTCGACCGAAAACCGCGTGCACGTCGCATGCCTGAAGCGGCGCCCGATACGCCGCTGACCATTCTGCAGGCGATGTATGCCGCTGGCAATGACGACGCTGCCTGGGCCGCGCTGCGCCCGCGTGCGGTGCGCTTCTATGCGGCGCGAGGCATGACACCTGAGCAGGCCGCACGCATCTTCGACGCCTACCGCAAGAAGCCGATGTATCTGCCGCTGCTGCCCCCGCTGGATCGACTGTAGGCGCTTTTCCGCTGCGCAGCGGTTTGTGTGCCTCCTGGGCCGTCCTGGCGCGGCTGCGCGGCGTTGTCGCGCTCAAGCGCAAGCCGATTGTTGAGAAGCTGGCGAAGTCGCAGCAGGGCGCGCGTACAGACATTCCGAAGAATTCTGCGGAAGGTTTCGCCCCAATCGAAACCCGCGAGAAGCTAGCCGAAGCTGCCGGCCTGAGTCACGACACCCTACGCAAGATTGAGCGCATCGAGGCCGAGGCGCTTCCACGCGCGCGAGGGGTGCACGAAGGGTGAAAGCTTGCACCCCTTCGCGCCGAGCGGCGCACGGGGGAACTGCTGCGGGAGCTGGCGAGGGCTACGCCGGCCGATGCCGGCGCCAGTGGCGGACACGCGAAAGCTGGCACGTCCAACGCCTCGACAAGCCAGCAATCTGCATTCGCCGAAACCCTCGCCCGCACCGGCATCAGCAGGCAGACGGCGCATCGGTATCAGGCGCTGGTCCCCAAAGAAAAGCCCGCCGAAGCGGGCCTAGTGGTCTGTCACCAGATTTCCGGCTCTCATTCCCCATAGCTTCCCCAAGTGCTTGCTTGGTTAGTGACTACTATCGCTGAGAACCGCATGTTTCTTGGTGGAGAGGAGGAGGATCGAACTCCCGACCTTCGCATTGCGAACGCGACGCTCTCCCAGCTGAGCTACCCCCCCGAACCGGCGCAAATTCTAGCATCGCCGCGCCCGGTGCCGGACCGGCGGCGCGCCGGCATCGGCCGGTTCGAACCGAGGCTGCGGCGTTCCTGCAGGGCGGTCTGCGGCTGACGCGGAGTTCGAGCGCGGCTATCGGCGGCATTGAAGCTTCGTATTTGCAGGCCGGGCGCCGATTTGCTAGCGTCGGCCTGCCCGTCGCACGGCGATGGACGGACCGTTCACCAACCAGGAGACCGAAATGGGCTTGAAAGGATCGAAGACCGAGCAGAACCTGAAGGACGCCTTCTCAGGCGAATCGCAGGCCAACCGCCGCTACCTGTACTTCGCGAACAAGGCCGATGTCGAAGGCCAGAACGACGTGGCGGCGCTGTTCCGCTCCACTGCCGAAGGCGAGACCGGCCATGCGCATGGCCACCTGGAGTTCCTCGAGGCCGTCGGCGACCCGGCCACCGGCCTGCCGATCGGCCCGAGCCGCCTGAACCTGGCCGCCGCGGTGGCCGGCGAGACCCACGAATACACCGACATGTACCCGGGCATGGCCAAGACCGCGCGCGACGAAGGCTTCGACGAGATCGCCGACTGGTTCGAGACGCTGGCCAAGGCCGAGCGCTCGCATGCCAACCGCTACCAGAAGGCCCTCGACGCGTTCGTCGACTGACGGACCGATCGCCGGGCAACGCGCTGGTGGACTGATCACGCGACCGGCAAGCGCAGTGACAAGGGGCTTCGTGCCCCTTGTCCGTTTCAGGCACCCTCAAGGCACCCATATGCGCGAAGGCAACCTCGAAGCGCCGACCCGGCACCCCATCGCCTGGAAGGATCCCGAGTTCTACGACGAGGCCTCGGCCTTCAAGGAGATGGAGCGGGTGTTCGAGATCTGCCACGGCTGCCGCCGCTGCGTCAGCCTGTGCCAGAGCTTCCCGAACCTGTTCGACCTGGTCGACGCCACCAGCGACGGCGAGGTGCACGGCGTGGCCAAGGCCGACTACTGGAAGGTGGTCGACCAGTGCTACCTGTGCGACCTGTGCTACATGACCAAGTGCCCGTACACGCCGCCGCACCCCTGGAACGTGGACTTTCCGCACCTGATGCTGCGCGCCAAGGCCATCAAGTTCAGGAAGGGCGGGGTCAAGGGCGGCGAGAAGTTCCTCGCCAGCACCGACGTGCACGGCCAGTTCGCCGGCATCCCGATCGTCGTGCAGGTAGTCAACGCGGTGAACCACACCAAGTTCGCGCGCAAGCAGATGGATTCGCTGCTCGGCGTGCACCCCGACGCGTGGATGCCGCAGCTGGCTTCGCAGCGCTTCCGCTGGGGTGCCTCGAAGTCGCCGGCCACGGTGGTGACGAACGGCGAGCGCACGCCGGGCAAGGTGGCGATCTTCTCCACCTGCTACGTCAACTACAACGAGCCCGGCATCGGACACGACCTGCTGAAGCTGCTGGCGCACAACGACATCCCCTACGTCATCGTCGACAAGGAAAAGTGCTGCGGCATGCCGAAGCTGGAACTCGGCGACCTGGACGCGGTGGCGGTGCACAAGGCGGCCAACATGCCGGTGCTGGCGCGCTATGCGAAGGAGGGCTATGCGATCCTCAGCGCCGTGCCCAGCTGCACGCTGATGTTCAAGCAGGAGCTGCCGCTGATGTTCCCCGACTGCGCCGACACGGCCGCGGTGAAGGAGGCGATGTTCGACCCCTTCGAGTACCTGGTCGCGCGCCACAAGGACGGGCTGCTGAAGCTGGACTTCAAGGCCGCGCTGGGCAAGGTCAGCTACCACGTGCCCTGCCACGGCCGCGTGCAGAAGATCGGCCGCAAGACCGAGGAGATGTTCAAACTCGTCGGCGCCCATGTCGAAGTCAAGCTCAACACCGTCGAGCGCTGCTCGGGTCATGCCGGCACCTACGGCGTGAAGACGCCCACGCATCCGGTGGCGATGAAGATCGGCCGGCCGGTGTTCAAGGCCATGGCGCGCGACGAGCCCGACCACATCGGCAGCGACTGCCCGATGGCCGGGCACCACATCGCCCAGGGCATGAGCGAAGCCGGCACGCCGGCCAAGGCGGTGTCGCACCCCCTCACCCTCGTACGCATCGCGTACGGATTGGCCTGATGCGGCCGGGTGCGCTTGGCCCACGGAAGGAGTGAAGCGATGTCCATTACCCCCGAGAGCCTGCTGTCGCTGGAGGCCTATGCCAAGGTGCGCAACGCGCGCAAGCCGCAGATCATCGCCCACCGGCGGCTGCGCAGCGTGCAGCTCGGCGAGCACATGAACCTGCAGTTCGAGGACGAGCAGACGGTGCGCTACCAGATCCAGGAGATGCTGCGCATCGAGAAGATCTTCGAGGAGGAGGGCATCCGCGGCGAGATCGAGGTCTACGCGCCGCTGGTGCCCGACGGCAGCAACTGGAAGGCCACGGTGCTGATCGAATTCCCCGACGCGCACGAGCGCAAGCGCGAGCTGGCGCGGCTGATCGGCGTGGAGGATCGCCTCTTCGTCGAGGTCGAGGGCCACCCGCGCGTGTACGCCATTGCCGACGAGGACCTGGAGCGGGAGAACGAGCAGAAGACCTCGGCCGTGCACTTCGCGCGCTTCGAGTTCACGCCGCCGATGCGCCAGGCGGTGCGCGCCGGCGCCGCGGTGCGGCTGGGTTGCGACCACCGCAACTATCCGGCGCACGTCAGCATCCCGCCGGAGACGCTGGCCAGCCTGGCCGGGGATCTGGGCATCGCCTGAAGCCGCGGGCCGGCGCGGCGGGCCCGCGCGCAGGGTTGCCGACTGTTGTTTGCGTGTACGGATGTGAGCCGCATGTCGTGCGAAAAGCACAGCCTGCGCCGTCTTCTGCGCTGCGCCACCCGCTGGGGGGATGACTGCGCCTCGCGCAAGCTGAAAAATCGCTGTCACGCGCCGCTGCCACCATTGCGATCGCAGCGCCAGTGGGCGCGACGCACGGAGACGGACCATGCCGCAGACCTACAACGTCGGTTCCAGATCCCTGTTCGTCACGGTGACGGCCTGGGTCTTCATCGTGCTGGCGGCGCTGGCCAGCGTGTCGGCGCTGCTGCAGAACGCCGAGCTGGCCTCGGTCCTGCCGGGGCTGACGGTGGTCGGCAACGTGCAGCCGCTGCCGCTGCTCACCGGGCTGCTGATGGGCTACCTGCCGTGGCTGGTGGGCGCCGGCCTGGCGGTGTCGCTGGCCACGCTGGCCTGCGCCATCGGGCTGCTGCTGCGGCTGGAGTGGGCGCGGCGCATCTTCATCGCGCTGCTGGTCTTGGCCATCGCGGCCAATGTGGCCGGCCTGTGGCTGCAGCAGGAGATGCTGCAGTCGCTGGTCAGCAACACACTGGCCGCTTCGCCGCTGCCGGCGCATGCGGCCGGAGTCTTCGGCGGCTTCGTCACCGCGGCGCGCGTGATGGCGGTGCTGGTCACGCTGGGTGCCTGCCTGATGCTGGTGTGGATCATCCGGCGGCTGATGTCGCCGGCGGTGCGCCAGGAATTCGCCTGATCGGCGCCGCGCCGGCGCGGCGCGCGGCCCTCGAGCCAAGCCGCTTGGCCTTAGCATGCGGCGCAGGAGGCGCCGATGATCGACCTGCACTACTGGCCCACGCCCAACGGCTGGAAGGTCAGCATCATGCTCGAGGAGTGCGGACTGCCGTACGCGCTGAAGCCGGTGAACATCGGCCGCGGCGAGCAGTTCAGGCCCGAGTTCCTGGCCATCAGCCCGAACAACCGCATGCCGGCGATCGTCGACCACGCCCCGACGGGCGGTGGCGCGCCGGTATCGGTGTTCGAGAGCGGCGCGATCCTCGTCTACCTGGCCGAGAAGACCGGCCGCTTCCTGAGCGCCGAGCTGCGCGAGCGCGCGGCCACGCTGCAATGGCTGATGTGGCAGATGGGCAACCTCGGGCCGATGGCCGGGCAGAACGGCCACTTCCTGCTCTACGCGCCCGAGAAAGTGTCGTATGCGCTGGAGCGTTACGCCAAGGAAGTCAACCGCCTCTACGGCGTGCTCGACGGCCAGCTGCAGCGCAGCGGCGCGTACGTGGCCGGCGCCGAGTATTCGATCGCCGACATGGCGGTCTTCCCGTGGATCCGCGTATGGAAGGCGCAGCAGGTGCCGCTGCACGAGTTCCGGCACGTCAAGACCTGGTACGAGCGGCTGATGCAGCGCCCGGCGCTGCGCCGCGGCATCGAGCTCGGCCGCGAGCTGCGGGCGTCCGGCATCGACGACGAGGCGCGCCGCGCGCTGTTCGGCCAGACCGCGCAGACGCTGCGCGACGCCGCGGCCAAGGCGCCGTGAAGCGGAGCACACGATGATCGAGTTCTTCTTCGACTGCAGCAGCCCCTGGACCTACCTGGGCTTCCACAACATCCAGCCGCTGGCGGCCGAACTGCAGGTGCCGATCCGCTGGCGGCCGATCCTCGTCGGCGGCGTGTTCAACAGCGTCAACCCCAGCGTCTACGCGTCGCGCGAGCACCCGGTGCCGGCCAAGCGCGACTACATGCTCAAGGACCTGCAGGACTGGGCGGGCGCCAGCGGCCTGAAGATCGTCATGCCGCCCCGCGTATTTCCGGTGAACAGCGTGAAGGCGATGCGCGGCTGCGTGTGGCTGGAGCCGCAGGGCCGGCTCGTGCCCTTCGCCACCGCGGTGTTCGAGGCCTACTGGGGCCGCGACGAGGACATCGCGCAGGACGCGGTGCTGGCAGCGCTGTGCCGGCAGTGCGGCATCGACGAACGGGCCTTTTTCGCCGGCATCGCGCAGGACGCGGTCAAGGCGCAGCTGAAGGCCAACACCGACGAACTGATCCGCCGCGGCGGTTTCGGCTCGCCGACGATCTACGTCGACGGCGGCGACATGTATTTCGGCAACGACCGCTTGCCGCTCGTGCGCGACGCCGTGCTGCGCGCTCGCGCCGAGCGCGGCTAGAGCTGGAGGTTGTCGATCGCCAGCGGCTCCACCGCGTCGGCCAGCTCGAAGCCGAGCACGCGCGAGTAGAAATAGGCCTCGGCTTCGAGCGCACGCACGATGTTCTTCAGCTGCCTGAAGCCGTGCTGCTCGCCCTCGAATTCCAGATAGGCGACCGGCACGCCGCGCGCCTTCAGCGCGGCATGCATGCGGCGCGACTGCTCGGGCGGCACCACCTGGTCCTCGGCGCCTTGCAGCAGCAGCAGCGGGCGGCGCAAGCCGTCGAGGTGGTGGATCGGTGAGCGCGCCAGGTAGCGCTCGCGCGCCGCGGGGTAGGGGCCGACCAGCCGGTCGAGGTAGCGCGCTTCGAACTTGTGCGTGTCGGCGGCCAGCAGCTCCAGGTCGCCGATGCCGTACAGGCTGGTGCCGCAGGCGAAGGCGTCGTGGAAGGCCAGTGCGCTGAGCGTGGTGAAGCCGCCGGCGCTGCCGCCGCGGATGATCAGCCGCCGGGCGTCGACGTCGCCGCGCGCGGCCAGGAAGCGCGCGCCGTGGATGCAGTCCAGCACGTCGGCCACGCCCCAGGCGCCGTCCAGCCGCTGGCGGTAGGCGCGGCCGAAGCCGCTCGAGCCGCCGTAGTTGACGTCGAGCACGGCGATGCCGCGGCTGCTCCAGTACTGCACACCGGCGCGATAGGCGTCGACCGCCATCGCGGTCGGCCCGCCGTGGCTCATCACCAGCAGCGGCGGACGCTCGCCCGGCGGGATGGCGAAATCGCGGTTGCGCGGCGCGTAGTAGAAGGCGTGCGCGGTGGCGCTGCCGGCGCCGGGGAAGGCCACCGGCTCAGCGACTGAGGTGTCCTGCGCATCGGCGTCGATGGTGCTGCCGCGGCGCAGCGTCTCGATGCCGCCGTCGTCCAGTTGCAGCAGGCACACCGAGCTCGGCTGCAGCGGCGAGGCCGCGGTGAACAGCACGCGCCCGGCATTCGCCGCGACGCTGCCGAAGCTGCTGAACGGCGTGTCGAGGGTACGCAACTCCAAGGTTTCGGTGTCCAGCAGCGCCAGTTGCGACACCGCCTGCCGCCCGACGCAGCACACCAGCTGCCGCGACGACGCGAAGGCATAGGTGGCCAGGCCGAGGTTCCACATCGGCTGGCCGAACTCGGCCGCCATCGGGCACAGCGCCTCGGCGCCGGCCTCGGTCCAGCGGTACAGGTTCCACCAGCCGCTGCGGTCGGAGATGAAATGCAGCCGCCCGTCGGGCGACCATCGCGGTTGCTGCACCGCTTCGTCGCGGCCGCCGGCCAGCCGGCGCGGCTGCTGCAGCACGCCCTGCGCATCGACCTCGGCCAGCCACAGCTCGCAGCCGTCCCAGGGCATGTCGGGATGGTTCCAGCTCAGCCAGGCGAGTTGGCGGCCGTCGGGGCTGAGCCTGGGCGCGGCATAGAAGTCATGGCCTTCGGCGGCGACACGGCCGCCAGCGGCATCGCCGCGGGCATTCAGCGCGACCAGGCCGTTGCGCGGCTCGCCGCTGCCGCGATGGTCCTCGCGCACCGCCCACAGCAGGCCGCGGGCGGCATCGGCGCACAGGTCGGCATAACGCAGCGCGCCGCCGCTGTCGGGCGTGATCGCTTGCGGCGGCTGCCCCGCGCCGGCGCGATACAGCCGTTGGTCGGCGAAGTGGCTGAAGACCAGCACGCCGCCGTGCATCAGGTAGGCGCAGCCGCCGTACTCGTGCACGCGCGTGCGGGCGTTGAAGGACGCCGGGCTCAGCTCGTGCAGCGTGCCGCCGGCGGCGCGCCGCATGACGACGTTGCGGCCCTTCTCGGTAGGCCGCGATTCCTGCCACAGCACGCTGTCGCCGTCGAAGGCAACGTCGCTCAGCCCGATGCCCGCGGCCACGGCGCGCTCGGCACTCAGGCGCGAGCGCCAGCTGCCGCAGCGCGCGACGGTCGGCATCAGCCCAGCACCAGCTGCGTCTGCGTGACCACCGCGCACAGCTTGCCGTCCGCGTTGCGGATCGTGGTCTGCCAGACCATCGTCGTGCGGCCCTTGTGCAGCGGCGTGCTCTCGCCGGTGACGGTGCTGCCGACCTTGGCCGAGCCGATGAACTTGGTGCTCGATTCCACCGTCGTCGTGCCCTTGCCTTCGGGCAGGTTGACGAAGGTGCCGACCGCGCCCAGCATGTCGGCGAAGGCCATGTGCGCGCCGCCGTGCAGGATGCCGCCGGTGGTGCACAGGTCGGGCCGTACCCGCATCGTGGCGACGACACGATCGGGGCCGACTTCGCTCAGCTGCATGCCCATCAGGCCGGGCAGCAGGGGTTGCAGCCGTTGCTGCAGGGCGGCGGTGTCCATGCGGTCCTCCATGCGTCGTGGCGGTGCGGCAAGCATAGCCGCAGCGCAGCGCACAATCGCCGCCACCGGCCGCCGTGCGGCCATCATCCGGAGGAACCGCGCGATGACCCGCAGATCCGCACATGCCGGCCGTACCGCGCTGATCACCGGTGCCTCGTCGGGCATCGGCGAGGAGCTGGCGCGCTGCTTTGCCAAGGGCGGCTTCGATCTGGTGCTGGTCGCGCGCAGCGCCGACAAGCTGCAAGCGCTGGCCGACGATCTGCACGCGGCCCACGGCACGACCGTGCGCGTGCAGCCGGCCGACCTGTCCCGACCGGGCGCCGCGGCCGCGCTGGCGGCGGCGTTGCGGCGCAAGTCGCTGACCGTGGACGTGCTGGTCAACAACGCCGGCGTGCTGGAGCAGGGCGCGTTCTGCGACATCGCGCCGCAGCGGCATCAGGAACTGGTGGACCTGAACGTGGCCGCGCTGACGGCGATGCTGGCGCAGTTCCTGCCCGGCATGCGCGAACGCGGTTGGGGGCGGGTGCTGAACGTGGCGTCGATCGCCGCCTTCCAGCCGGTGCCGACGCTGGCCGCCTATGCCGCCACCAAGGCCTATGTGCTGTCGCTGACCGAATCGCTGTCCGAGGAACTGAAGGGCAGCGGCGTGACCCTCAGCGCGTTGTGCCCGGGCATCACCGCGACGCAGATGGTGCGCCGAGCCACCGAGGCCAACGACAAGCTGAAGAGCCTGCCGGCCTTCCTGGTCGGCGACGCCGCCGAGGTGGCGGCCGAGGGCTATCGCGCCTGCCTGAACGGCGAGGTCATCCGCGTGCCGGGGCTGCTGAACCTGGCCGGTACGCTGGCCGCACGCGCCGCGCCGAAGTGGCTGCTGCGCAACTTCAGCGGCGCGCTGGTGCGCCGCAGCCTGTAGCTTTGGGCCGCGTCAGCGCACGAACACGCCGTGCGAGGCGACGGGGTAGAAGCTGCGCTGGCCTTCGTCGAGCTGGCGCATGCGCACTTCCAGGTCGTGCATGTCTACCGCTTCGGACAGGTATTGTTGATGGCGCTGCTGGATGTCGGCCAGCGACGGGCTGAACAGCGCGGAAAGCAACTTCATCGGGGAAAACATGGCATCGAACCTTCACGAACGTTGGTCCGATGATACGCGCAACTAAGGGAAAACCCTAGAGTAGGGTCTTGGAATGACGCTGACAGCGCCCTCGACGCATCCGGGCTCTCCTCGAGCGATAGTCGGCGCGGCGCACGGGCCGGCGGCCAAGCTGGGACAATTCCCGGCTGCCCGGCCCGGGCAGGCTTGCTGCGTGCCCCCTTGTCCGATTCGTCTGCCTCCACCTCCACCGCCCTCGCACCGCCGCGCGGCGTCAAGCCGCTGACCGGCTGGCGCCCCTACTGGGCCAAGCGCTTCGGCCCCGCGCCCTTTCTGCCGATGAGCCGCGCCGAAATGGAGGCGCTCGGCTGGGACGCCTGCGACATCATCGTCGTCGGCGGCGACGCCTACGTCGACCATCCGAGCTTCGGCATGGCGGTGATCGGCCGCGTGCTCGAGGCGCAGGGCTTCCGCGTCGGCATGATCGCCCAGCCCGACTGGCACAGCGCCGAGCCCTTCAAGGCGCTGGGCCGGCCGACGCTGTTCTTCGGCGTCACCGCGGGCAACATGGATTCGATGATCAACCGCTACACGGCCGACCGCAAGCTGCGCAGCGACGACGCCTACACGCCGGGCGGAGCCGGCGGCATGCGGCCCGACCGCGCCGCGCTGGTCTATGCGCAGCGCTGCCGCGAGGCCTTCGGCGACGTGCCCATCGTGCTCGGCGGCATCGAGGCCAGCCTGCGGCGCATCGCGCACTACGACTACTGGCAGGACAAGGTGCGGCGCTCGATCCTGGTCGACAGCAAGGCCGACCTGCTGCTGTACGGCAATGCCGAGCGCGCCATCGTCGAGATCGCACACCGGCTGGCGCGGCGCGAGCCGGTGGCGCAGATCACCGACGTGCGCGGCACCGCGTACATGGTGCGCCGCGCGCCCGAGGGCTTCTTCGAGATCGATTCCACCGAGGTCGACCAGCCGGGGCGCATCGACGAGCACATCAACCCCTACCAGAGCCCGGCCGAGCAGGCCGCGGGGCGCGGCACGGCCTGTGCGCCGCAGACCGTGCCGGCGAGCGCCGTCGTTGCCATGCCGGCGAGCCGCCGCGTGCGCATGCCGGCGCGCGACCGGACCGTGATCCGCCTGCCGTCGTACGAACAGGTCAGGGCCGATCCGGTGCTGTACGCGCACGCCAGCCGCGTGCTGCACCTGGAAACCAACCCCGGCAACGCGCGCGCTCTGGTGCAGCGCCACGCCGACCGCGACGTCTGGCTGAACCCGCCGCCGATCCCGCTGACGACCGCGGAGATGGACCACGTCTTCGACCTGCCGTATGCGCGCAGCCCGCACCCGAGCTGTGGCGGCGCGAAGATCCCGGCCTGGGAGATGATCCGCTTCAGCGTCAACATCATGCGCGGCTGCTTCGGCGGCTGCACCTTCTGCTCGATCACCGAGCACGAGGGGCGCATCATCCAGAGCCGCTCCGAGGAGTCGGTGCTGCGCGAGATCGAGGACATCCGCGACAAGGTCAAGGGCTTCACCGGCGTCATCAGCGACCTGGGCGGGCCGACGGCCAACATGTACCGGCTGGCCTGCAAGAGCCGCGAGATCGAGGCCGCCTGCCGCAAGCCCAGCTGCGTCTACCCCGGCATCTGCCCGAACCTAGGCACCGACCACGCGCCGCTCGTGCGCCTGTACCGGCGCGCGCGCGCCTTGCGCGGCGTGAAGAAGATCCTCATCGCCTCCGGCCTGCGCTACGACCTGGCGGTGACTTCGCCCGAGTACGTGAAGGAGCTGGTCACGCACCATGTCGGCGGCTACCTGAAGATCGCGCCCGAACACACCGAGACCGCGCCGCTGTCAAAGATGATGAAGCCGGGCATCGGCGCCTACGAGCGCTTCAAGCAGCTGTTCGAGCGCTTCAGCGCCGAGGCCGGCAAGCAGCAGTACCTGATCCCGTACTTCATCGCCGCGCATCCGGGCACCAGCGACGAAGACATGATGCACCTGGCGCTGTGGCTGAAGAAGAACGGCTTCCGCGCCGACCAGGTGCAGACCTTCTATCCGAGCCCGATGGCCACGGCCACGGCGATGTACCACTCGGGGCGCAATCCGCTCAAGGGCATCAGCCGCGACCCGCAGCGCGGCGAGCGCGTCGACGTGGTGCGCGGCGAGCGCCGCCGCCGGCTGCACAAGGCCTTCCTGCGCTACCACGACGCGGCCAACTGGCCGCTGCTGCGCGAGGCGCTGCAGGCCATGGGCCGCGCCGACCTGATCGGCAACGGCAAGCAGCATCTGGTGCCCAACTACCAGCCTGCGGCCGCGGCCGGCCAGCGCAGCGCGCCCGCCACAGGCTCGCAGCCGGCGGTGCCGAAGCGCGGCACGCTGTTGACGCAGCACACCGGGCTGCCGCCGCGGCCCAGATCGCGGTAGCGCCAGCGCCAGCGCCAGCACAAACCCGTAGTCGGGTCGCGCCGACGCGTTGAATGCGGCGCGCAAACCACACATTTCCATTTGTAACGCGGCTTGCGCGCGGGACATGCATGGGCGCGCGCCGACTGTGTCTTATGCTCGACGCACAACGGCTGCCCCGGCAACTGGAGCCGCCGAAAAGAACACTCGTTGGGGAACCATCCATGAGTAGTTGCAGCTTGGGGTTCAGTCTCCAGCCGGTGGCATCGCACGCCGATCTGCTCGATGCCTGCGCGGTGCGGGCGCAGGCCTACGGCCACCACGTGCCCGAGATGGGCGGGCGCCTGGCCGAGCCCGATGCGCTCGATCTGGCCGACGGCACGACCGTGTTCCTGTGCCGCGACAAGACCAGCGGACGCGCCACCGGCACGATGCGCGTGCAGACCAGCCATGCCGGCCCGTTGATGATGGAGGACAGCGTGGCGCTGCCCGACTGGCTGGCCGCGACGCCGCGCGCCGAGATCACGCGGCTGGCGGTCGCGGTCGGCGCCGACCCGCTGACCAAGCTGTGCTTGATGAAGGTCAGCTACCTGTTCTGCATGGCGCAGCAGGTGCAGTGGATGGCCATCGGCGCGCGCAACGAAGCGCTGATCCGCAACTACCGGCGCCTGGGTTTCGTCGACGCATTCGGCGGCGGCGTGCTGGTGCCGCTGGCGCATACCGGCGGCCTGCTGCACCGCATCCTGGCCTTCGACGTGCTCGCCGCTGAACGCGCCTGGGCAGCGGCCCGGCACCCGCTGTACGGATTCATGGTGCGCACGCAGCACGCTGACCTGCTGCTCGAATCGCCGCAGCCGCAAGCGCCGCTGCTGCAGCCGCTGCCCGGCCTGGGGCAACTGGCAACGGCCTGAAGCCGATCAGGCCGATTGCGGCGCGGCTTCGCGCCGGTGCAGCCAGCGCGCCAGCACCTGCTCCAGTTCGTCCTTGGTGTACGGCTTGCACATGAACGCGTCCATGCCGGCGTTCAGGCACAACTGGCGGTTGATGTCCGACGAAGTGGCCGTCAGCGCGATCACCGGCACGCGCGGCAGACCGAGGCTGCGTTCCTGCGCGCGGATCTCGCGCGTCGCCGCCATGCCGTCCATCGACGGCATGCGGCAATCCATCAGCACCAGGTCGGGCCGGTCGACGTCGCGCAGGGCGTGGCGCACCGCCTGGTGCCCATCCTTGACGCGCTCGGCGGTCACGCCCAGGTGCTCCAGGTAGGCGGTAGCGATCACCGCATTGACGTCGTCGTCCTCGGCGATGAGCACGCGGCAGTCGGCGGCGGGCGCGCCGCCCGGCCGGACGGCGCCGCCCGGCGCCTGCGCCTGCGGGGCTGCCGCCGGCGGCAGCACGGCACTGAACAGCGCGCACGTGCCGGCGCCGACCGTGCTGCGCAGGCTGATGTCCCCGCCCATGGCCTGCGCGATGTCGCGCGCGATCGTCAGCCCGAGGCCGGTGCCTTCGAAGGGCCGCGTGGCCGCGCCGCCGACCTGCCGGAAGGCCTCGAACACATGCGTCAGGTCGGCGGCATCGATGCCCGGGCCGCTGTCCTGTATCTCGGCGCTGAGCCGGCCGCTGGCGGCGTCATGCGCGAGCGTCAACCTGATCGAACCGCGCTGCGTGAACTTGAGCGCGTTGCCGAGCAGGTTGTGCAGCACCTGGCGCACGCGCGCCGGATCGCCCTGCAGCCAGCACGGCGGCTCGACCTGCAGCGACAGGCTGAACTGCAGTCCCTTCTCGACCGCACGCACCGCATACAGGTCGGCCAGGTTCTGCACCAGCGAACCCAGCTCGAAACGCTCGCTGCGCATGACGAACTGGCCGGCTTCGATGCGCGAGATGTCGAGCAGGTCGTTGATCAGCCCGAGCAGGTGCGTGCCCGACGCTTCGATCAGCTCGACGCGGCGCGCCACCGCGCGGTCGCGTGCCTCCAGATGCAGCAGCCGCGCCACGCCGAGGATGCCGTGCAGCGGCGTGCGCAGCTCGTGGCTGACGTTGCTGATGAACTGCGTCTTCACCGCGCTCTGGCGCAGCGCCAGCTTCAGTGCCTCGTCCTTCTCCACCGTCAGCGCCTGCGCGTGCAGGCGCAGCTTCAGGCCGTCCAGCAGCCGCCGCTCCGACGACACGGCGGTGGCCAGCAGCAGGCCCAGCAGCATCAGGATGCCGGTGCCGGCGATCGAGCCGAATTCGTCGCCGCGCAGCAGCAGGCCCAGCGCCACCAGCGCGATCATCGGCACCACGTAGGCGGCGGTCGACCGCTTGCTGAACTGCAGCCCGAAGGTGGCGATGCACGACACGCCGACGATGCCCGAGCCCACCAGCGAGGCGGTGGGGATCGGCGCCGACATCATGACGAAGCCGCCGATGCCCCAGACGATGCCGTCGGCCAGCAGCCAGGCATCGGTGAGCACGCACCAGCGCTCGCCGCCGGGCCGGCCCAGACGCACGTAGCGCAGGCTGAGCGCGATGCGCGCTGCGGCCACGCCGACCTTGACCGCCAGCCAGCCGTCGACGAGCCAGGCCGGCAGCGCCGTGCCGCGCAGCTGCAGCGCCATGAAGATCGCGAAGGCCGTCGCCACCAATGTGCCCAGCCGGGTATGGCCGAGCACCATGTTCAGCTGCTCGCAGCGGGCCTCGTGGAGCAGCGCCGCGTCGACCTTGGCGGCGAAACGCTCGCTGAAGCGCGAGATGCGAAACGGCACCGACAGCTCACCCGCCGCCGGCGGCATCGGGGGGCTGTGCTCGGCGTTTACCACTCGGTGATCAGCATGTCGAAGCCGGCGGGTACTTCGATGCGCAGCGTTTCGCAGGTGGAGCGGACCAGGGCCGCACGCTCCTGCGCCGCGAGGCCGGGGCTGCCGCCGCTCAGCTCGGCGGCGAACTGCTTCATCGCGTGCTCGCGGTAGCTCGCCAGCGAGCGCTGCCAGTCGCGTATCAGTTCCAGCCTGACCAGGCTCGGACAGGCGAGGAATTCGTCCGACAGGTGGATCGAGCCGCGGCCCAGCTCCAGGTCGGCGTACAGCCCGGTCAAAGGCAGCTGGAATTCGTCAGGATCGGAAGTGCCGGGCCTGCGCACCGTCGTCCCGCTGTGTGCAAGGTTCGTCATGCGGTGATCCCTCGCTCGAGGTGTTGCTCTTGTTCGATTCTGTAACGCCGCCGCGCCGCGGGCAGCCCCTAAAGGCTGGGATTTTGGCCGCATTTCTGCGTTCGTCACCGGCTCTGACCCGACACCGCTCGTCGCGGCCGATGATGCCATCCGTGCGCCGCGCCGCGCGTCAACTATTGCGCGCAAACCCCGCCTGCGGCCGCCCAGCGCCTCGGCGGCCTGGCCGCAGCTCAGCGTGCGGCCGTGCGCGATGCGCAGCGCGATCGCAGGCGCGGCGGTGCAGCTCGGGCAGGCTGCGCAGGTCCAGCTGCAGCGCCGTGAAATCCACCGGTTCGCCGTGCAGCAGCGCGTCGTTCGCTTCGGGCAGCTGCAGCGCGCGCCCGCCGGCATCGCCCCAGGCGATGCCGCAACGGCCCGGCGCGGTGTCGAACAGCGCGCCGCCGAATCGCCAGGCGCCGCTCACGATGCGCGGCGGCGGCGCCACCACAGCAGGCCGAGCACGAGCCCGCCGGCGAGCAGACCGACCATGATCGCGTCCTGCACCGCATGCAGATCCCGCAGCAGCCACTGCATCGCATTGCCGAACTGCCAGCCGAGCAGGCTGAAGCCGGTGGCCCACAGCGCCGCGCCGAGCAGGTTCAGCCACACGAAGGTCCAGCGCGGCACGCCCAGCGCGCCGAGCGCGATCGGGCCGGCGGTGCGCAGGCCGTAGGCGAAGCGCACACCCAGGACGGCGGCGTGCGGATGGCGCGCCAGCAGCGGTTGCAGCCGCTGCGCCTGGCGCGCCAGCGACGGAAAACGCGCCAGCAGCCGCGGGCCATGGCGCCGCCCCAGATGAAAGGCCAGCTGGTCGCCCAGCGTGCCGGCGGCGAAAGCCAGCGCGATCACCTGCGGCAGCTGCAGCAGACCGCGGTGCGCAGCGAAGCCGGCCGCCAGCAGCACCGATTCGCCTTCGGCCAGCGCACCGAAGAAGACCATCCAGTAGCCGTATTGCGCGACCAGCGCCGACACGCCCAGCGACGAGCTCATGCGCGGCATTGTGCAGCGCGAGCGCGCGCCGGCAAGCGATCGGCTACGCTTGCCGGCCGCCGCCGCGCATGGCCGGAGCCCGCCCTTGTTTGCCGCCTTCGAAAAACTCGTGCCGCCGTTTCCGCCCGGCGCGCCGCCGCTGCCGCCGCGCGGCCTGCTGCGCTTCGTCTGGGCCTGCAGCCGGGGCCTGCGCCGCTGGATCGCGCTGATGACGCTGTTCACCGCGACGATCGGCGTGTTCGAGGCGCTGCTGTTCGCCATGCTCGGCAAGCTCGTCGACTGGCTCGGCGCGGTGCCGCCCGCCGAACTGTGGCCGCGGCACGGCGGCACGCTGGCGCTGCTGGCGCTGGTGCTGCTGGGCAGCACGCTGCTGGTGGCGCTGCAGACGATGTTCAAGCACCAGGCGATGGCCGGCAACTTCCCGATGCGCCTGCGCTGGAACTTCCACCGCCTGCTGCTGCAGCAGAGCATGCACTTCTACCAGGACGAGTTCGCCGGGCGCATCGCCACCAAGCTGATGCAGACCGCGCTGGCGGTGCGCGACGTGTGGATGATCCTGGCCGACATCGTCGTCTTCGCGCTGATCTACTTCGTCACCATGGCGGCGGTGGCCGGCGGCTTCGACGCCTGGCTGCTGCTGCCCTTTGCCGCCTGGCTGCTGCTGTACCTGGCCGCGCTCGGCTGGTTCGTGCCGCGGCTGGCGAAGAGCGCGCGCGCCCAGGCCGATGCGCGCTCGCTGATGACCGGGCGCATCACCGACGCCTACACCAACATCGCGACGGTCAAGCTGTTCTCGCACGCCGGGCGCGAGGCCGGCTATGCGCGCTCGGCGATGCAGGAGTTTCTGCTCACGGTGCACGCGCAGATGCGGCTGATCAGCGGCTTCGAGATCGTCAATCACCTGCTCAGCATCGGCCTGATCCTGGCCACCGCCGGGGTCGCGCTGTGGCTGTGGATCCGGGGCCAGGTCGGCGTCGGCGCGGTCGCGGCGGCGTCGGCGATGGCGCTGCGCCTGAACGGCATCTCGCACTGGGTGATGTGGGAGATGGCCGATCTGTTCGAGCAGGTGGGCACGGTGCAGGACGGCATCAACACGCTGTCCCGGCCGCAGGCGGTGGTCGACCGGCCGGACGCGGTGCCGCTGCAGGTCAGCCGCGGCGAGCTGCGCTTCGAGCAGCTGGGCTTCCACTACGGCGGCGGCGGGAATGCCCAGGCGCCGCGCGTGATCGACCGGCTGACGCTGACGGTGCGCCCGGGCGAGAAGATCGGCCTGGTCGGCCGCTCCGGCGCGGGCAAGAGCACGATCGTCAACCTGCTGCTGCGCTTCTACGACCTGCAGTCGGGCCGCATCCTGATCGACGGCCAGGACATCGCCGGCGTGACGCAGGATTCGTTGCGCGCGCAGATCGGCATGGTCACGCAGGACACCTCGCTGCTGCACCGCTCGGTGCGCGAC
>DAIMFR010000087.1:0-17796 GCA_036724445.1 Rubrivivax sp.
TGCACCGCGGGAGGCTCAGCCGTGCGCGCGCCGCGGCGAGCTTTCACGGTAAGCGCCGCTCGGCCTTCATGTTCGCGCCGCCGCCGGGGCTGGAGGTCTCGCGCTGGCCCAGCGTGGTCGGCGCCGACGAGTCCTGGTACTTCAAGCCCGATGCCGGCCTGCTGCTGGGCTCGCCGGCCAACGCCGACCCGGTGCCGCCGCAGGACGTCCAGCCCGAGGAGCTGGACATCGCCATCGGCATCGACCGCATCCAGGCCCACACCACGCTGCAGATCCGCCGGCCGCTGCGCAGCTGGGCGGGGCTGCGCAGCTTCGTCGCCGACGGCGACCTGGTCGGCGGCTTCGATGCCGCCGTGCCCGGCTTCTTCTGGGTCGCGGCGCAGGGCGGCTACGGCATCCAGACCTCGGCAGCGATGGGCCAGGCCTGCGCGGCACTGCTGCGCGGCCAGCCTCTGCCGCAGCACCTGGCCGACTTCGGGCTGACGGCCGCGATGCTGTCGCCGGCACGGCTGAGCCCCTGAAAGGCGGACGATGCGCGTCTTCAGCGCCACCCTGGCCACCGAAACCAACACCTTCGCGCCGATGCCCACCGGCCTGGCCGCCTTCCGCGAGCGCGGCTGCTGGAAGGCCGGCGAGCACCCCGACCACATGAGCTTCTTCGCCGGCCCGCTGTGGGCGGCGCGCTTGCGCGGCAAGCCGCTGGGCTGGACGCTGATCGAAGGCATGGTGGCCGGCGCGCAGCCCGGCGGCACCACCACGCGCGCCGCCTACGAGGCGCTGCGCGACGAACTGCTGGCCGACCTGCGTGCCGCGCTGCCGGTGGACATGGTGCTGCTGGGCCTGCACGGCGCGATGGTCGCCGACGGCTATGACGACTGCGAAGGCGACCTGCTGCAGCGCGTGCGCGCGATCGTCGGGCCGAAGGTGGTGGTCGGCGCCGAGCTCGACCCGCACAACCACCTGAGCACGGCGATGGTGGACAACGCCGACCTGCTGGTCGCCTTCAAGGAATATCCGCACACCGACATCCTGGAGCGTGCGCTGGAGCTGGTGGACCTGTGCCGAGCCACCGCCGAAGGACGGGTGCGGCCGGTGGCCTCGGTCGCCGACACCGGCGGCCTGCTGATCATGCACACGTCGCGCGAGCCGGCGCGCGGCTTCGTCGACCGCCTGCTGGCGCTGGAAGGCAGGGACGGCATCCTGTCGATCTCCGTCAGCCACGGTTTCCCCTGGGGCGACGTGCCCGACATGGGCACCAAGCTGCTGGTCTACAGCGACGGCGATGCCGCGCGCGGCGCCGCGCTGGCGCGCCGTCTCGCCGGCGAGCTGATCTCTCTGCGCTATGCGCTGGACGTGCCGCAGCCCGGCATCGACGCATCGCTGGACGAGGCGCTGGCTTTCGGCGGCGGGCCGGTGGTGCTGGCCGACGGCGCCGACAACCCCGGCGGCGGCGCGCCGGGCGATTCCACCTTCATCCTGAAGCGGCTGCTCGAACGCGGCATCGGCAACGCCTGCGTCGGCCCGCTGTGGGACCCGGTCGCCGTGCGCATCGCCTTCGAGGCCGGCGCGGGCGCACGCCTGAACCTGCGCGTCGGCGGCAAGATCGGCCCGCTGTCCGGCGACCCGCTGGACCTGGCGGTGACGGTGCAGGCGCTGCAGCCCGACATGTTCATGACCGGGCTGTCGAACACGCCCACCGCGCTGGGCGACTGCGCGCTGGTCGAGGCGGCCGGCGTGCAGATCGTGCTGATCAGCGTGCGCAACCAGGCGATGGGCACCGACCTGTTCACGAAGCTGGGCGTGGACCTGGGCGCGCAGAAGATCATCGTCCTCAAGTCCTCGCAGCACTTCCAGGCGTCGTTCTCCAAAGTGGCGAAGAAGGTGATCTACACCGCCGCGCCGGGCGCGGTAACGGCGGACCTGAAGACGCTGCCGTACCGGAAGATCAAGCGGCCGAAGTGGCCGATCGATTGAGACGGCGTCAAACCGCGCCGGCGGCTTTCGGGCGCGGCGGGCGCGGCGGGCGCATCGCAGAATGCGGCCTTCGATCACCCACCCGAGGACGCAGCGATGAGCAGGTTGGACGAGTTTCCGATCACCAGGAAGTGGCCGCCGCGGCATGCCGACCGGCTGCAGCTGTATTCGCTGCCCACGCCCAACGGCGTCAAGGTGTCGATCATGCTGGAAGAAGCCGGCCTGCCCTACGAAGTGCACCGCGTCGACTTCGCCACGCAGGACCAGCTGTCGCCCGAGTTCCTGTCGCTGAGCCCGAACAACAAGATCCCGGCGATCCTCGACCCCGACGGCCCGGGCGGGCAGCCGCTGGCGCTGTTCGAATCGGCGGCGATCCTGTTCTACCTGGCCGAGAAGACCGGGCGCTTCATGCCGGCCGATGCCGCCGGCCGCTACCACACGCTGCAGTGGCTGATGTTCCAGATCGGCGGCATCGGACCGATGTTCGGCCAGGTCGGCTTCTTCCACAAGTTTGCCGGCGCCGAGTTCGAGGACAAGCGTCCGCGCGACCGCTACGTGGCCGAGGCCCGGCGGCTGCTGCAGGTGCTGGAGCAGCGCCTGAGCAGCCGCGCCTGGATCATGGGCGACGACTATGGCATCGCCGATATCGCCACCTTCCCCTGGGTGCGCAACCTGGTCGGGTTCTACGGCGCCGGTGAACTGGTGGGCTTCGATGCCTTTGCGCAGGTGCAGCGCGCGCTGCAGGCCTTCGTCGCGCGGCCGGCCGTGATGCGCGGGCTGCAGGTGCCGGCAACGCCGGGCTGACTCGGGCGCACCGCCGGCAAGCCGAACGGCGCAACGGCGGCGCCGCCCAGGGCGGCGCCCGGCTGCGCGATCTGCCGCCGGCGCCTGCCGCTATCGCTTGCCCCGCGGCAGGCCGATCACCGTGCCTTCGCGGCGGTCGTCGGCGGCGCCGTACTGCTTGCCGGTCTGCTGGTCGATCAGCACCGCCTGCACCGAGCCGACATCGCCGATGTTCACCGTGTAGCCCAACGCGCGCAGCGCGTCGGCCGTCGCCGCCGGGAAGCGATTCTCCAGCGTCACCGCCGAGCCCGCGCTCGCCACCGAGATGCGCGCCGCGTCGATCGCCTCCTGCAGCCCCATCTTGTGGTCGACCAGGTTGACGGTGATGTTGACCACCGAGTTGATGATCGTCGCGCCGCCCGGCGAGCCGTAGGCCATGATCGGCTTGCCCTGGGGCGTGAACAGCATCGACGGCGCCATGCTGCTGCGCGGGCGCTTGTTCGGCTGCACGTCGTTGTAGCCGTTCTCGCCGGTCCACGGGTTGGTGCTGGGCGTGGTGTTGAAGTCCGTCAGCTCGTTGTTGAGCAGGAAACCGTGGTTGCGGAAGCTGCCGTCCGCGCGCTTGTACCCCGCGAACACGCCGATGCCGTAACCCGACTCGATGGTGTTGGTGTAGCTGACGACATTGCCCCACTTGTCGACCACCGAGAAGTGCGTGGTGCCGTTCTCGGCGCCCGGGCCGGGTTCGGCCACGGCCAGGCGCACGCCCGGCGTCAGGCCGGCCACCTCGTAGGGACGCGGGTCGGACGACGACAGCGTTGCCGGCAGCAGCCGCACGCCCGGCGTGATGCCCGCGCCGCGCCCGGCCAGATAGGTGCCGTTGATCAGCCCCTTGCTCGGCACCGGCACGAAGTCGGCGTCGGCCATCCACACGCTGCGGTCGGCGAAGGCCAGCCGCATCGCGTCGGCCGTCACGTTGAGCGTGTTCACCGAGCCGAAACCGAAGCCCTTGGAGGCATCGCCGAGCGGGAAGCGCTCGAGCATCTTCAGGATCTGGATCACCGTCAGCGCGCCCGACGACGGCGGCGCCATCGACTTGATGCGGTAGCCGCGGTAGCTGCCTTCGACCGGTGCCCGCACCGCCGGTTGATAGGCTTCGAGGTCGGCCAGCGTCATGCTGCCAGGCTTGCCGACGGGGGCTTCCTGTCGTGTCCAGGTCTGGCCCTCGACGATACCCAGCGCGATGTCGCAGCCCTTGGCCAGGTCGACCTTGTAGAAGCAGTCGGGCCCGTGCTGCGCGATCAGGCGGAAGGTTGCGGCCAGCGGCTTGTTCGTCACCACGGACCCCGCCGGGATCGCCTGCCCGCCCGGGCAGAAGTATTCGGCCGACAGCGGCGAGTTCCTGGCACGCGAGTTGGCGTTGCCGCAGTCGGCACTGCCGACGAAACGCGGCGTGGCCGCGAAGCCTTCGTCGGCCAGCTTGATCGCCGGCTGCAGCACCTGCGCCAGCGGCAGCCGGCCGTACTGCTCGATGGCCATCGCCGTGCCGCGCACCATGCCCGGCACGCCCACGGCTGCCCCGGACAGCGAGGCCGTGGCAAAGCTCATGCCTTCGAACATCTCGCGCGTGGCCCCGGCCGGCGCCTTCTCGCGGCTGTCGACGGTGAAGGTTTTCCCCGTCGCGGACAGATGGACCATCATGAAACCGCCGCCGCCGATGCCGGCCGACTGCGGCTCGACGACGTTCAGCGCATAGGCGATGGCCACCGCCGCGTCGATGGCGTTGCCGCCCTGCTCGAGGATCTTCGCGCCGGCCTCGGCGCCGAAGGGGTTGGCCACCGAGACCACGCCCTGCCGGTAGGCCTTGCCGGTCCACGACGGCGGGTTGCCCTTGGCTTGCGGCGGCAGCTGGACGGAGGAGACGACGCCGAGCGTCTCGCGGTCGCTGTCGGCATGCGCGCAGCCGATGGCGCCGCAGGCCAGCAGCACGGCGGCGCCCAGCGAGGCGGCGGGATGGGACACAGGTCTGCGTACGCTCATCGATGGCTCCCCTGTCAAGTTGGACGGCCATGCTTTCGCACAGCCGCCGGCTAGACAACCCGGGAAAGCACGGTAGGCGCGGCGCCGAAACGCATCACGGCCCCTGTAGCCGCCGGGCGCGCCCGCCCTGACACCCCCACCGGGCGCAGCGGCCAGCGGCAGCCGCTGCCGTTGACCTGGTCCGCGGCTTGGATCCGGCTCATCGGTGGGCCCGGCCGGATGTCAGGCGCGCCGCGCCGGCGTACCGAGCGCCGCATGCAGCCGCGCGCGGCTGGCCAGCACGTGCTCGACCAGCAGCGACTGTGCGCGCTGCTCGTCGCGCGCGGCCACGGCGTCGATGATGGCCTCGTGCTCGGCCGTCGGCCGCGGGATGTTCTCGGCACCGTGCTGCGCCAGCGCCGCGCGGCGGTACAGCTCGAGCTGGTTGACGATGCCGCGGTAGTGCGCCAGCAGCGCGTGGTTGCGCGCTGCACGCGCCAGCAGGTCGTGGAACTCGACGTTGAGCGCGAAGTAGTCGTCCGCCTTCTTGCTCTTCTGCGTCAGGTGCATGCGCCGCAGCACGGCGCGCAGCGCCTCGATCTCGTCGATGGCGATGCGCCGCGCGGCCAGCTGGCCGATCAACCCTTCGAGCGCGGCGCGCACCTCGTAGAGCTCGTTGGCTTCCTCGACCGACATCTGGCGCACGAACACGCCGCGGTTCTTCTCCACGCGCACCAGCCCGGCTTGCGCCAGCGCGCTGAAGGCCTCGCGCACCGGGCCGCGCGAGATGCCCAGTGCGGCGGCCATCTCCACCTCGTTGAGCTTGGCGCCGGCGGCGATCTCGCCGCAGACGATGCGCCGCTCCAGCTCCTGCTGCGCCAGCGTAGCCAGCGAATGCTCGCGCAGCACCTCGATGGCCAGCGAGGCGTCGGCGGGCCGCTTGGTCGTCACCGTCGGCATAGCCGCATCCTAGGCTGCACTTTGCAGATCGTCAACAAAAGACAATTTGAAGACACACGGCGGGCTCAGCTCAGGCGCAGCGCGACCACGCCGGCGACGATGACCACCGCGCCGCCGGCGCGCTGCAGCCCGAAGCGCTCCTTCAGCACCATCACCGACAGCGCGGTGGCGAACAGCACCGAAGTCTCGCGCAGCGCCGACACTGCGGCCACCGGCGCGCGCGTCATCGCCCACAGCGCGATGCCGTACGAGCCCATCGACGCCAGCCCGCCCAGCGTGGCCAGCGGCCAGCGCCGGCGCGCGTAGGCCCGCATCGCCGGCCGCGCCGCGGCGCCGCGCTGCGCGAACACCAGCCACGGATAGGGAATGCCGTCCAGCACCGTCAGCAGCAGCACGTAGCCGAGCACTGCATGGCCGGCCTCGGCGGTGATGCGCACGCCGCTGCCGTCGACGATGGTGTAGGCCGCGATCACCGCCGCATTGGCCAGCGCGAAGCCGATGGCGCGGCGGTGATGCAGCGCCTGCGCCGGCCGCGACAGGCCGACCATCAGCACGCCGATGGTGACCGCGCCGATGCCCAGCCAGGACAGCGGCGGCAGCCGCTCGCCGAGCACCGCATGGCTGCCCAGCGCCACCAGCAGCGGCGCGCTGCCGCGCATGATCGGGTAGGTGCTGCCCAGGTCGCCGTGCTGGTAGGCGCCGTTCAGCGTGACGTAGTAGGCCACGTGGATCAGCAGCGAGGCGCCGATGAAGGGCCACGCCGCCACCGGCGGCAGGCCCGTCCACCACAGCAGCGGCAGCGAGGCCAGCGCGCCCAGCACGTGCACCAGCGCCAGGTCCAGCTGCTTGTCGCCGCCGGACTTGACGAACGCGTTCCAGGCCGCGTGCAGCAGCGCCCCCAGCAGCACCGCCAGCACCACGCCGGTGCTCAACGTCTTCCTTCGTCGGCCATCAGCTCGGCGAGCCGCGAATCGCGCAGCCGCGTGTCGGCGAGCACGCCGGCCGTCTCGAGGATCGGGTAGGCGATCGAGCAGATGTGCGAGTTGATGCGCTTCAGTTCGCTGATCAGGTCCAGGTGCAGGCTGCTGGTCTCGATGCTCTGCGCGGTGTTGTCGCGCAGCCGCGCGATGTGGCTGGCCGCGTATTCGTGCTCCAGGTCGCGGAAGCGCGCCTTCTCCTCGAGCAGCTTGCGCGCATCGTGGACGTGGCCGTCGAGGAACACGCTCATGCCCAGCCGCAGGTTGGCCAGCAGCCGCTCGTGCAGGTGGCTGATCTCGGCCATGCCGGCTTCCGAGAAGCTGCGGCCCTTGCGGATCTTCTTGTCCTCGACGTCCTGCAGCACGCGTTCGACGCTGTCGCCGATCTGCTCCATGTTGATGGTGAAGCTGACGATGTCGGTCCAGCGCCGGCCTTCGCGTTCGGACAGCGCCTCGCGCGAGATCTGCGTCAGGTAGAACTTGATCGCCGAATACAGCTCGTCGACGGTGTCGTCCATGCGGCGCAGCTCGGCCGCGAGCTGCAGGTCGTTGCGGCGGATCACGTCGATCAGGCCGCGCAGCATGGTCTCGACCAGGTCGGCCTGGTGCAGCGCCTCGCGCGCGGCGCAGGCGATGGCCAGCGACGGCGTCGGCAGCGCCACCGGATCGAGGTGCCGCGGCCGGCTCTGCGACGGCGGCGGCGGCGGCGCGGTCATCCAGCGCTCGAGCCAGCGCGCCAGCGTGCGGGTGAAGCCGATGAAGAGCACGGCCAGCAGCACGTTGAACAGCAGGTGGAAAGCGACCACCTGCTGCGGCACCGCGGCCAGCTGCTGCTCGAGCAGCGCGCGCGCCTCAGGCAGCCACGGCACCACCAGCAGGCAGCCCGCCAGCTTGAACAGCAGGTTGCCCACCGGCAGCCGGCGCGTCGCCACGTCGGCGCGCGCGGTGGTCAGCACGCCCAAGAGCCCGCTGCCGACGTTGGCGCCGAGCACCAGCCCCAGCGCCACGCCCGGCGGCAGCATGCCGGCGCCGGCCAGCGTGGCGGTGAGCAGCACGATCGCCAGCGACGAATACGAGGCCACCGTCAGCAGCGCGCCGACCAGCATGTCGAGCATCACGTCGTTGGGCAGCGCGGCCAGCAGCTGGCGCACCGTCGGGGATTCGATCAGCGGCTGCGTCGCCGCGACGATCAGCTGCAGCGCCAGCGTGATCAGGCCGAGACCGATGACGATGCGGCCGAAGCGGCCGACCGACGTGGCCTCGCGGCTGGTGAACATCAGCACGCCGGCGAAGATCAGCAGCGGCGACAGCCACGACAGGTCGAAGGAGAACACCACCACCATCGCGCTGCTGCCGATGTCGGCGCCGAGCATCACCGCCAGTGCCGCGGCGGTGGCGATCATGCCGCGGCCGACGAAGGAGGCCACGATCAACCCGGTGGCCGTGCTCGACTGCACCAGCGTGGTCACCGCGAAGCCGGCGAGCAAGGCCTTGAAGCGGTTGCCGACGCTGCGCGAGATCACGTGGCGCAGGTTGGCGCCATACAGCCGCAGCACGCCGGTGCGCACGATGTGCGTGGCAAAGACGAGCAGTGCGATCGCCGCCAGCAGGTTCAGCAGGTGGGGCATGGACGGCGGGCCGCACCCGCAAGGACAAGAACGCGCATCGCCGGGATTGGAGCCTGCCGCGCGGGCAATGTCAACAATCTGCAACTTCTGCGCATGCCGCTTTCCTCATGCCGCTTTCCTCATGCCGCGCCTGGCCGCCGACAGCGCCAACGCCAGTCCGGCGCGGCGTCGTTGAGTCATCATGCACACTCCAGGTCAGGAGGTATTTCGCCCATGGTTCGATTCGCATGCAGCCGCCGCGCAACCGCCCGCCCTCGCTCTCGCCCGCACATCGCCATGGCCTGGCCGCTGGCCGGGCTGTTGTGCTTGTGCAGCGCCGCGCCGGCGCAGGGCCTGTCGCCCGGCGAGCCGAAGAAGGACGCCTACACGCTGCCCGGCGGCATCGAGCCGGTGCTGCACCTGCGCAGCTTCTACTTCGACCAGGAGAGCCTGAGCGGCAAGCCGAGCACCGCCTGGGCGTTGGGCGGGTGGGCAGGGCTGCGCAGCCCGTGGTGGGGCGACACGGTCCAGCTCGGCGTCCTCGGCTACACCTCGCAGCGGCTCTACGGCCCCGAGGACAAGGACGGCACGCTGCTGCTGCAGGCCGACCAGGACGCGATCAACGTCGTCGGCCTGGCCTGGGGCGCGCTGCGATTTGCCGGGCAGACCTTCACCGCCTACCGGCAGCTGATCAACCGGCCGTTCATCAACCCGCAGGACAACCGCATGGTGCCCAACACCTTCGAGGCCTATACGCTGAGCGGGGCGGCGCAGCAGCTGTCGTACACCGGCGGCTACATCGCGAAGATCAAGAACCGCGACGCGGACAGGTTCGTGTCGATGTCGCGCGACGCCGGCGGCACCGGCTCCGACGAGGGCCTGTACTTCGCCGGCATGAACTGGGACTTCATGAAGGACGGCCGCGTCCGCGCCGATGTGCAGTACGGCGTGGACACCTACAACACCTTCTACATCGACGGCCGGCTGCCGCTGAGCCTGGGCGAGCGGACCTCGCTGGCGCTGGGCGCGCAGTACTTCCCGCAGCGCTCGGTCGGCGACCAGCAGATCGACGACTTCTCCACCTGGGGCGCGGGCATCCAGGGCAACCTGCAGCACGGCCCCTTCGGCATGGTTCTGTCGTTCACGCGCACCGGCACCGGCTTCGACACGCAGAACCCCTACGGCGACCACGCGTCCTACCTGAACCAGCAGCAGGTGGCCTTCAACACCGCGGGCGAGCGCGCCTGGGGCCTGGGCGCGAGCGTGGACTTCGCATCGCTGGGCGTGCCCGGGCTGAGCGCATCGGCCGTCTATGCCGCGGGCAGCCACCGCATCAACGCCCTCAGCGGTGCCGCGGTGCCCGACCGCAACGAAACCGACCTGCGCGCCGACTACCGCATCGGCAAGGGCACGATGCTCGAGGGCCTGCTCTTCACCTTGCGCTACTCCTGGCTGCAGCAGGACGGCTCGCCGCAGACGCAGACGCAGGCGCGGGTCATCGTCAACTATCCGTTCGTGTTCTGAGGCCGGCTCACCAGTAGCCCAGCAGCTTCCACCACGCCGCGCCGACCAGCACCCAGACGATGATCAGCACCACGCTCATCACGAAGCCCGCCTTCCACCATTCGCCCAGCGTCGCGTAGCCCGAGCCGAAGATCACCGGCGAGGTGCCGGTGGCGTAGTGGGTCAGCGTCATCATGATGTTCGAGGCCGCGGCCATCAGCAGCGCGAACAGGAACGGCGGCGCGCCCAAAGCGAGGCCGGCCGCGTAGAAGGCGCCGAACATCGCGGTGATGTGCGCGGTGGTGCTGGCGAACATGTAGTGCGCGTACAGGTAGGCCAGCAGCAGCAGCGAACACGCCGGGAACCAGTGTTCGAAGCCGAGCCCGCCGATGCCGGTCTCGATGCCCTTGGACACCCAGGCGATCAGGCCGAGCTTGTTCAGGTAGGTGGCCATCATCACCAGCGCCGAGAACCAGACCACCGTGTCCCAGGCGCTCTTCTCCTTCAGCAGGTCTTCCCACTTGAGCACGCCGGTGAGCAGCAGCACGCCCAGGCCGATGAAGGCCGCGGTGGTCGCGTCGACCGCCCAGCTGGAATCTATCAGCCGCTCCAGCACGCTGGCCCACAGGAACAGCAGCAGCGCGAACACGCCGAGCAGGATCTTCTCGTCGCGGCTCATCGGCCCCATCTCGCGCAGCTTGCCGCGCGCGAAGTTCGCGGCGTCCGGCGTGCGCTTGATCTCGGGCGGGTACATCAGGTAGATCACCAGCGGCATCAGCAGCAGCGCCACGATGCCCGGCAGCAGCATGGCCAGCGCCCAGGTGCCCCAGCTCAACTGCACCTGCGCGCCGGTGGCGTCGGCGACGAGCTTGACGATCAGCGGGTTGGGCGCGGTGGCGGTGATGAACATCGCCGAGGTGATCGGGTTGGCGTGGTAGTTGACCAGCGCCAGGTAGCGGCCGATGCGCCCCTGCGTGCCCTGCTCCGGATCGGAGCCGAAGCTGCCGGCGATGCCGCGCATGATCGGGTGGATGATGCCGCCGCCGCGCGCGGTGTTGCTGGGCGTGACCGGCGCGATCGTCAGTTCGGCCGCGGCCAGCGCGTAGCCGATGCCCAGCGTGTGGCGGCCGAACAGCGCGATGAAGTTGTAGCCGATGCGCGCGCCCAGGCCGGTCTTGAGCAGCGCGCGCGAGATCATGATGGCCACGCCGATCAGCCAGATCAGCGGGTTGGCGAAGCTGCTCAGCGCGTCGCCGATCGCGGTCGCCGGGTTGTCGCTGGTCACGCCGGTGACGGCGACCAGCGCGATGGCCAGCATCGACAGTGCGCCGATGGGCATCGCCTTGCCGATGATCGCGGCGATGGTGGCGACGAACAGCGCCAGCAGGTGCCAGGCGTCGGGCGTCACGCCATGCGGCACCGGCACGGCGAACCAGATCAGCAGCCCGATCGCCACCGCGATCGCCATCGGAATCGGTTTGAAGCCCACGCTCGTTCTCCTCGTTCGTTGTTCGTGTGCGGCGCGCCGCGCCAAGAGCCCGGTCTGCCGGAAGGGGCTGTGCGCTATTCTCTTTCAGTGTCCGCGAAGCCTGCGGCGCGCGAGTTGCCGCCCGCAGCGCGAGGAGCCGACGTGACGATGGTGCGCCTGAGCATCGAAGGCCGGCCGGTCGAGGCGCCCGCCTCGAGCTCGATCCTGCAGGCCTTCGTGCAGGCCGGGCAGACGCTGGTCGAAGGCGTGGGCTGCATGGGCCAGGGCGTGTGCGGCTCGTGCCGCGTGCTGGTGCGCCGCGCCGGCCAGGACGAAGTGCGCACCCAGCTCGCCTGCGAGACCGTGGTCGAAGAAGGCATGCAGGCGGCCTTCCTCGACTACTTCACGGCGTCGGTGCGCCACGTCTACCGGCTGCAGGACAGCGGCGACAGCTGGGACGCGCTGCGCCGGGTCGGCCAGGTGTTCCCCGAAGCCGCCCACTGCCGGCACTGCAGCGGCTGCGACCGCGCCTGCCCGAAGGGGCTCGAGGTGCAGCGCGGCGTGCAGCTCGCGGTCGAGGGCCAGCTGGCCGCGTCGGCCCAGGTGTTCGACGAGTGCGTGATGTGCGACCTGTGCACGCTGGCCTGCCCCGAGCACATCCGGCCCAACCACCTGGGCCTGTTCGTGCGGCGCATGATCGCGTCGCACGGGTTGCGCCCGGCGGACCTGATGCGCCGGCTGCAGCAGATCGACAGCGGCGCGATGGCCATCGACTTCGACGCGCCGGGCGCGCGGCCGCCGGCCCGGGAACAGCCTTGACCGACGCCATCCGCTACGAAGACGCCCGCCGGCGCTGGCATGCCGGCGCCGCGCCCGCACTGCGCACGCCTGCCGCGCCGGTGGCCGAACTGCTGGCCGCGCACCACCCCGACCACGGGCCGAACGCACGCGTGGCGCTGGCGGTCGGCGTGAACCGCGGCGCGCCCTGCCAGCCCGAGATCGCGCGCCAGCTGCAGGCCAACGCGCTGATCGACGACCTCGACATCGCCGGCGCGCAGCTGGTCGACACCGACGTGCTGGTCATCGGCGGCGGCGGCGCCGGCGCTGCCGCGGCGCTGACCGCCGCCGAACACGGCGCGCGCGTGCTGCTCGCCACCAAACTGCGGCTGGGCGACAGCAACACCGTGATGGCCGAAGGCGGCATCCAGGCCGCGGTCGGCGAGGACGACAGCCCGCAACTGCACTTCGAGGACACGCTGCGCGCCGGCCACTTCCAGGGCGAGCCCGAGCTGGTGGCGCAGATGGTGCTGGACGGGCCCGATGTCATCCGCTGGCTGATCCGGCTGGGCATGGCCTTCGACCTCGAGGAACACCAACCCCACGGCAGCTTCGGCGGCAAGCTGCTGCGCAAGAAGCCGGGCGGCGCGTCGGCGGCGCGCATCCTTTCGTACCGCGACTACACCGGGCTGGAACTGATGCGCGTGCTGCGCGAGGCGGTCGACCTGCACGCCGGCATCGAAGTCTGGAACCGCTGCCCGGCCGTCGAGCTGCTGTCCGACGAACGCGGGCGCTGCGCCGGTGCGGTGCTCTACAACCTGGAATGGCGCAGCTTCGTGCTGGTACGCGCCCGCGCCGTGGTGCTGGCCACCGGCGGCGCCGGGCGGCTGCACCTGAACCGCTTTGCCACCTCGAACCACTACGGCGCCACGGCCGACGGGCTGGTGCTCGCCTATCGCCTGGGCGCGCGGCTGCGCGAGCTGGATTCGTTCCAGTACCACCCGACCGGCATCGCGCATCCGCGGCACCTGGCCGGCGGGCTGGTGTCGGAGGCCGCGCGTTCGGCCGGCGCGAAGCTGATCAACGGCGCAGGCGAGCGTTTCGTCGACGAGCTGGCCGCACGCGACGTCGTCGCCGCGGCGATCCTGCGCGAATGCGCCGCAGGCCGCGGCATCGAACGCGACGGCCAGCTCGGCGTGTTCCTGGACACGCCGACGCTGGCGCTGCAACAGCCCGGCATCCTCGATCAGCGCCTGGCCGCGCTGCGCCACCTGGCAAGCAAGTGCGGCCACGACGCGGCGCAGGAGCCCTTCCTCGTCTACCCGACGCTGCACTACCAGAACGGCGGCGTGGCCATCGACAAGGACGGCGCCTGCGGCGTGCCCGGGCTGTTCTGCGTGGGCGAACTGAGCGGCGGCCTGCATGGCCGCAACCGGCTGATGGGCAACGCGCTGCTCGACATCCTGAGCATGGGGCGGCGCGCCGGCGCCAAGGCTGCCGAACCCGCCGGCCGTTTCATCGGCAGCCGCGCCGGCATCGGCCACGTGCATGCCTGGCAGCGCGAGCTGACGCTGGCCGGACTGCCGCTGCAGCTGAAGGCGCCGCAGCTGTTCCCCGACTACGCGCACTTCGACCTGCGCGCCGACGCCGCCCGGCGCGCCGGGGCGCACCGCATCGGCGCAGCGCGCTGAACGAGGCCGCGACGATGCACACGCGGCTGAACCAGGTGCTGCTGCGCGACGAGATCCGCGTCGGCGCCGATCTGCAGGCCTGGCTGGCGCGCGGCGGCGGCGAAGGCTTGAGCAAGGCGCTGGCCGACCCGGCGCAAGTCATTGCCCGGATCGAGCGCGCCGGCCTGCGCGGCATGGGCGGCGCCGGCTTCGCCACGCATCGCAAGTGGGCGCCGGTGGCGGCCGCGGCGGCTGCCGACAAATACGTGATCTGCAACGGCAACGAGGACGAGCCCGGCACCTTCAAGGACCGCTTCCTGCTCGAGCACACGCCGCACCAGGTGATCGAAGGCGCGCTGATCGCCGCGCTGGCCACCGGCGCCAACCACGTGGTGCTGTACGTCAACCCGCACCAGCCCGCGGCGCTGGCGGCGGTGCGCGCGGCGGTGCCGCAGTGGCAGGCGCACCCGCTGTTGGCGCAGGCCGAGCGCGCGCTGCCGGGCGCGCCGCTGGCGCTGACGGTGGTGGCGAGTTCCGGGCTGTACATCGGCGGCGAGGAAACGGCGGTGATCGCCAGCGTCGAAGGCGGCTTCCCGTTCCCGCGCCGCAAGCCGCCCTTTCCGGCCGCACACGGCGTGCACGGCGCGCCGACCGTCGTCAACAACACCGAGACGCTGGCCCATGTGCCGGGCATCCTGCGCCACGGCGCCGACTGGTACCGCAGCCTCGGCACGGGCGGCGCGGCCGGCACCAAGCTCTATTCGCTGTCGGGCGACGTGCTGCGGCCGGGCCTGTACGAGCTGCCGATGGGCACGCGCCTGGACGAGCTGGTGTTCGAGCACGGCGGCGGCATGCTGCAGGGCAAGCAGTTCAAGGCGGTGTTCACCGGCGGACCGTCGAACACGCTGCTGACGCGGCGCGAACTGGACGTGGCGCTGGACTTCGACGCGGTGCGCGCACGCGGCTCGCGCCTGGGCACCGGCGCGATGATCGTCGTCTCCGAAGGCACGAGCATCGTGCGCAAGGTGGCCGAGTATGTGAACTTCTTCGCCCAGGGCTCGTGCGGCCAGTGCCCGCCGTGCAAGGGCGGCAGCTTCCAGCTGACGCAGCTGCTGAACCGCATCGACACCGGCCGCGGCGTGCGCGCCGACCTGGACGCGCTGCAGAACCTGTGCCGCATCCTGCCGGGCAGCGGCCGCTGCGGGCTGATCGACGGCGCCGTCACCGTGGTCGAGAGTTCGCTGCGGCAGTTCCGCGACGAGTACGAGGCGCTGATCGCGTAGCGGCGCGCGGCACGAGACGGGCCTTCGTGCCGGTCGGACAGGGCGTCGGCAGCGGCGCTCCTTGGCCCATCTCGGGTCCGGGTCCGATGGAGGGCGGTGAAATTTCCTGTCTGCGGAATCCGAACGCGAACACCGGGCAGCCATTGGTCAAATCGACGGACTCTTCGCCTCCGTCCAGCACCGCGCCTTCCGCGGCGAACTGTAGGGCGACGTTCAGGCGCTGCGGGCGAGGTAGTCGGCGGGCGTGACGATGCCGATGCCGCGGAAGGGGTGCAGCGCAAGCAGATCGCCATCGCCGCAGACGATCAGGTCGGCGCAGCCATTGACGGCCACTTCGAGGAACGGATCGTCCTTCGGATCGCGGCAGGCGCTGACCTGCTGCACGATCTCCACCAGTTCGAGGTTGGGTGCCAGCCGGTCGAGCAGCGCCATGCGCCGCTCGCGCGCGACATAGCGGTCGAATTTCGGCGACAGGAGCTTCGCGGCGAGTTCGCGCAGCGTCTGCTGCGAGGCAAGAATCTGCGCTTCGCGAACCGCGCGTTCGACTGCCCGCGCGGGAGTGGAGGTCCGGGAAAGAAGGCCGCTCAGGAAGACGTGGGTGTCGACGACGACACGACTACGCGCCATCGTTGCCCGAGAGCTGCGCGAGGCGTTCTTCCGTGAGCCCGGCCTGCGCCGCCTCGCCGGCGATTTCATCGCGCAGATCGAGGAATGCGCGGATATTGCCCGAGCGCAAGCGCTCGTAGTCCGTCATCGACAGCACGACGGCCACATCGCGATCCTGCCGGCGGATCACGATCGGTTCGCGCTGCGCGGCGTCGAGGATCGCACCGAGGCGATTCTTGGCTTCGGTTGCGGGGACCGTTTTCACGAGCCTATATTAGCCAAATTGGACAAACTGGACAAATACAAGTCTTGTCCAACGGAGCTCGCTGCTGCGGCAGTTCCGCGGCGAGTACGAGGCGCTGCTGACGGCTCGCGCCGCTGCGCCCGTGCGGTGATGCCGGCCTTCACGGGCGCGCCCAGCCGCCCATCAGCCGCCCATCAGCCGCCCAGGGTGCGGCACGGTGATCCGGCGGCCGCTGACCTGCAGCAACCCGGCCTGCTGCAGCTCTTGCAGGATGCGCGAGAAATGCTCCGGCGTCAGGTTGAGGTGCGAGGCGATGGCGCCCTTGGTGGCCGGCAGCGTGAGGACGAACGGCGCCGCGGTGTCGCCGCAGCGGCGCAGCAGCCAGCTGACGAAGCGCTCGGTGCCGTTGCCGAGCGCCTGCAGTTCCAGTTCCTGCACCAGGCTTTCGACGCGCCGGCTCAGGCCCACGAGCATGCGGCGCGCGAAGCGCGGGTTGCGTTCCAGTTCGTCGAACACCACCTGCTCGGGCACCTGCAGCAGCAGCGCGTCGCTGGCCGCCTCGGCGCTCACCACCGCCGGCCGCTCCAGGAACAGCATCGGTTCGCCCAGGCTGTGGCCGGGCCCGGCGACGCCGGTCAGCCGCGTGCCGCCCTTGGGCTTGTGGCCCAGCAGGCGCACCTGGCCGTAGACGATGACGTACAGGCCGCCCAGGCGCTCGCCGCGGCGAAACACATGCTCGCCGCGCTTGAACGCGTGCCGTGTGGTGGCCGCCGCCAGTCGCGTCAGCGTGGCCTTGTCCAGCGCCTGGAACAGCGGCAGCCGCGCCAGCAGGGTTTCAGCGGGGACTTCGCGCGGGGCCATGCCCGAGGCTAGTGCAGTGTTCCACGCTATGCAGCACATAAAACCGCGTCTTTGCCGCCCTGGCGTCGTTGCAAATCCTCGTGATACCTACGGGTATCACTGCGGTTTGCGCCTAGCCAGGACGACAAATCCATCGGTTTTCTTAAGTGCCGCACAGCGTGGAACACTGCACCAGCGCGAACCGGCCCGGGCCCGCGGGGGCGATGCGCTTCGGCAGCCCGGTCGCGCTGCCGCGCGCGCCACGGCGGCAGCCAGCCGCGTCCGACGACCCTGCCGACGATTGCGGCGCGTGCGATGTAGGGCTGGCGCCAGCTGCGGCTGTCGCTGGAGGCGTCGCGCTGGTCGCCCAGCAGCAGGTAGTGGCCCGGCGGCACGTGGAAGAGGTCGCTGAACACCGAGCGGCTGGCGTAGGGCTCGGCCAGCGGCTGGCCGTCGATGTGCACCTGTCCGGCCTCGAAGGCCACCGTTTCGCCCGGCAGGCCGACGATGCGCTTGACGATGCGCCGGCCCAGCTCGCGCGATTCGGCGACCACGATGTCACCCCGCCGCAGGTGCGCCCGATGGCCCAGCCGCAGGGTCAGCGCCAAGACGCCGTCCCGCAGCGCGGGCGCCATCGAGTGGGACTCGACGCGGGTGAGCCAGGCCATTTCAGTGGTGCCCGCAGCCGCCGCCGTGTGCGTTTGCGTGTGCGTCCGCGTGCGCGTGCGCGTGTGCGTCCGCGTGCGCGTGCGCGCGGTGGCCCGCATGCTGCGCATGCTCGTGGTCGTGGCCTTCGGCGAATTTGAAGAACGACACGTAGGCGTCCATGTAGGTGCGCGCGGCAGGCAGGTCGTCATCATTGAACTGCTTCAGCGCGATGGCCTTGTCGAAGCGCTTTTGCAGCTCGGGCCAGCGCTCGGCGTCGATCAGGCCGCGCAGCGGCTCGATGCTGCCGCGCTCCAGCGCCTCGTCGGCGGCGCGCACGGGGGCCGGGATGGCGGTGCCCGCGGGCTTGATGCCGTCGTAGCCCGCGCCTTCGCCGGCGCGGTGGATGCGCACCAGGTTCTCCAGGAACCACTGCTCGG
>DAIMFR010000088.1:0-16802 GCA_036724445.1 Rubrivivax sp.
ACCCGCTGATCTTCGTGCTGTGGTGCTCGGTGGCGGCGGCGCTGCTGTTCTGGGGGCGCGGACCGTTCTGCGGCTGGCTGTGTCCGTTCGGCGCCTTGCAGGAGCTCAGCAATCGCGCGGCCAGGCTGATGAAGCTGCGTCAGGTCAGGATCCCGTGGGGCGTTCACGAGCGCCTGTGGCCCATCAAGTACATCGTCTTCCTGGTGCTGTTCGGCGTCTCGCTGGGCTCGCTCGCCTACGCCGAGCTGCTGGCCGAGATCGAGCCGTTCAAGACCGCGATCGTGCTGCGCTTCGTGCGCCAGTGGTGGTTCGTGGCCTTCGCGCTGGCGCTGCTCGGCGCAGGCCTGTTCGTCGAGCGCTTCTTCTGCCGCTACCTGTGCCCGCTCGGCGCCGCGCTGGCGATTCCGGGGCGCATGCGCATGTTCGACTGGCTCAAGCGCTACCGCGAGTGCGGCAACCCGTGCATGCGCTGCTTCAAGGAATGCCCGGTCCAGGCCATCCACCCCGAGGGGCACATCAACCCGAACGAGTGCATTTCGTGCCTGCACTGCCAGGTGCTGTACCACCACGACTACAAGTGCCCGGTGCGCGTGCAGCGCCGGCTCAAGCGCGAGAAGCGCGCCGCGATGTCGGCCGCATCGCGCAGCGAGCCCGCCAGCGGCGCCGCCGAGCCTATCCGTTGAGGGGAACATCGATGCGATGCCCCGATCCCGCGCGCGCTCGCGCGCTTGAACCAACCGAGGAGGCACAGACATGACGACCCAAGACCGCGATCCGTTGCCCGATCCGGAACGCCGGGCGATGCTCGGCGGCAGCGCGAAGGCTGTGGCGCTGGCTGCAGGTGCCGGGCTGCTCAATGCCTGCGGCAAGACGGAATCCACCGCCGAGGCGCCGGCGGCGAAGGCCGCGTCCGGCGCTGCAGCATCGGCGTCGGCGACCCCATCGGCGTCGGCGTCCACGACGGCCGCCGCGGTTGCCAAGACGCATGTCGGCCCGGGCGAACTCGACGAGTACTACGTCTTCTTCTCCAGCGGGCAGAGCGGCGAGATGCGCATCGTCGGCTTGCCGTCGATGCGCGAGCTGATGCGCGTGCCGGTGTTCAACCGCTGCAGCGCCACCGGCTGGGGCCAGACCAACGAGAGCCTGAAGGTTCTCACCGAGGGCCTGACGCCCGAGACGCGCAAGTACCTGGCGGCGCGCGGCGGCACCTACATGAACGGCGACCTGCACCATCCCCACATGTCGTTCACTGACGGCACCTACGACGGGCGCTACGTCTTCATGAACGACAAGGCGAACACGCGCGTCGCACGCGTGCGCTGCGACGTGATGAAGTGCGACAAGATCATCGAGTTGCCCAACCAGCACACGGTGCACGGGCTGCGCGTGCAGAAGTATCCGAAGACCGGGTACGTGTTCTGCAACGGCGAGGACGGCGTGCCGATCCCGAACGACGGCCAGCACGTCAACGATCCGAAGGAATACCGCTATGTCTTCACCGCGGTCGACGGCGAGACGATGAAGGTCGCGTGGCAGGTGATGGTCAGCGGCAACCTCGACAACGTCGACTGCGACTACCAGGGCAAGTACGCGTTCGCCACAAGCTACAACTCCGAAGAAGGCGTGACGCTGGCCGAGAGCACCGCGGCCGAGTACGACTGGGTGACGGTATTCAACCTGAAGCGCATCGAGGAGGCGGTGGCCAAGGGCGACTACAAGAAGACCGGCGGCGTGCCGGTGCTCGACGGCCGCAAGGGATCGCCTCTCACGCGCTACATCCCGGTGCCCAAGAGCCCGCACGGCATCAATACCGCGCCCGACGGCATCCACGTCGTGGCCAACGGCAAGCTCTCGCCGACGGTCACGGTCTTCGACGTGCGCAAGTTCGACGACCTGTTCGACGACAAGATCAAGCCGCGCGACTGCGTCGTCGCCGAACCGGAGCTGGGCCTCGGGCCGCTGCACACCGCGTTCGACGGCAAGGGCAACGCCTACACGACGCTGTTCATCGACAGCCAGATCTGCAAGTGGAACATCCAGAAGGCGGTCGACAAGTTCGCCGGCAAGGAGGCTGATCCGATCGTCGAGAAGCTGGACGTGCACTACCAGCCCGGACACAACCACACGTCGATGGGGCAGACCAAGGAAGCCGACGGCAAGTGGCTGATTTCGCTGAACAAGTTCTCGAAGGACCGGTTCCTCAACGTCGGGCCGCTCAAGCCCGAGAACGATCAGCTGATCGACATCTCCGGCGACCGCATGGTGCTGGTGCACGACGGCCCGTCGTTTGCCGAGCCGCACGACGCGACGATCATCCATCGCTCGAAGGTCAATCCGATCCACATCTGGAAGCGCGACGACCCGATGTGGGAGGACGCGCGGCGCCAGGCCAAGGCCGACGGCGTCGACCTCGACACCGACTCGAAGGTCGTCCGCGACGGCCACAAGGTGCGCGTCTACATGTTCTCGATCGCGCCCACCTTCAGCATGACCGACTTCACCGTGAAGGAGGGCGACGAGGTCACCATCTACGTCACCAATCGCGACCAGGTCCAGGACCTCACCCACGGGTTCACGATCGTCAACTACGGGATCGCGATGGAGATCGGCCCGCAGGCCACCTCGTCGGTCACCTTCAAGGCCGACCGGCCCGGCGTGTTCTGGTACTACTGCCAGTGGTTCTGCCACGCGCTGCACATGGAAATGAAGGGGCGCATGCTGGTCGAGCCGCGCCGGCGCTGACGCATGGCGATGCGTGGCGTCACGGCTGCGGTCGTGCTCGCGGCCGCTTGCGCGTGGCCGTCGCCGGCCGTTCTCGCGGCCACGCCGGACGCCGGCGCGCGCACCGCGGCGCCCGGCGAGCGCGTCGTGGCGCCCGGCGAGCCGATCCAGCCGCTGCTCGATGCGTTGCCGGCCGGCGCCACCGTGCGGCTGGCCCCGGGGCGCCACGCCGGCCCGCTGCGCATCGACCGGCCGCTGGCGCTGCTGGGCGAGCCTGGCGCGGTGCTCGCGGGTCCGGGCGCCGGCAGCGTGGTGGTCGTCACGGCGCCCGACGTGCGCATCGAGGGCCTGGAGATCACCGGCTCGGGGCTCGACGTGCCGGCGATGGATTCGGCGATCCTGCTCGCGCAGACCGCCGAGCGCGCGCGCATCCGCTCGAACCGGCTGGTCGACAACCTGTTCGGCGTCTACGTGCACGGCGCGGCCGGTTCGGTGATCGAGAACAACCTCATCGTGGGGCGGCGCGACCTGCGGCTCTCGGAGGCCGGCAACGGCGTGTCGATCTGGAACGCGCCCGGTGCGCAGGTGATCGGCAATGCGATCAGCCGCGGGCGCGACGGCATCTTCGTGAAGACCAGCTCGCACAACCTCTTCGCGAACAACACCTTCGAGGACTTGCGCTTCGCGATCCACTACATGTACACGAACGACAGCCGCATCGTCGGCAACCGTTCGCGGCGCAACCACGTCGGCTGGGCGCTCATGTATTCCGACCGGCTGGAGATCCGCGGCAACGTCTCCGAAGACGACCGCGACCACGGCCTGATGCTCAATTCGACCAACCGCTCGCAGGTGATCGGCAACGTCGTGCGCCGCGGGCGAGAGAAATGCGTGTTCGTCTACGCCGCGAACGGCAACCTGCTGAAGGACAACTGGTTCGAAGGGTGCCCGATCGGCATCCACTTCACTGCGGGCTCCGAAGGCAACACGATGACCGGCAACGCCTTCGTCGGCAACCGCAACCAGGTGAAGTACGTCGGCACGCGCTATCTCGACTGGGCGCACGAGGGGCGCGGCAACTACTGGAGCGACAACCCGGCCTTCGACCTCGACGGCGACGGCATCGCCGACCGCCCGTACCGGCCGAACGACGTGATGGACGCGATCCTGTGGGCACGGCCCGCCGCCAAGGCGCTGGTCAACAGTCCGGCGGTGCAGATGGTGCGCTCGGCGCAGGCGCGCTTTCCGGCGCTGTACCCGGGCGGCGTCATCGACAGCGCCCCGTTGATGCGCCCGGCCTGGGTGCCTCCACCGGCTGCGCCATGACGACCATCGCGCAGTGGAGTTCGATCACGAAGCGCTACGGCGGCGTGACGGCGGTCGAGGGCGTCTCGCTCGACCTCGAGGCCGGACAGGTGACGGCACTCGTCGGGCACAACGGCGCAGGCAAGACCACGCTCGTCAAGCTGCTGCTGGGGCTGATCCGTCCGAGCACGGGCAGCGTGCGCATCGCCGGCATCGACCCGGCTGGAAGCCGCGGCGCCCAGGCGCGGCGCGCGCTCGGCTTCCTGCCCGAGAACGTCGCCTTTCACGGCGCGATGACCGGCCACGAACTGATGGCCTTTCACGCGCGGCTCAAGGGCGAACCCCGCCGCGGCAACGCCGCACTGCTCGAGCGTGTGGGCATCGCGCACGCCGCCCACCGGCGCGTGGCGACGTATTCGAAGGGCATGCGCCAGCGGCTCGGGATCGCGCAGGCGCTGATCGGCGCGCCGCGGCTGCTGCTGTTCGACGAACCGACGAGCGGGCTCGACCCCGCGTCGCGCAGCGACGTCTACCGCATGATCGACGCGCTGCGCGCGGGCGGCGCGACCGTGCTCGTCTGCACGCATGCGCTGGCCGAGGTGCAGGACCGCGTCGATCGCGTCGCCATCATGCACCGGGGCCGCCTGCTCGCCGCGGGCACGCTTGCCGAGCTGCGGCGCGGCGCCGCGCGCGACGCCTGGGTGCGCGTGCGCGTGCGGCCGGACAGCGGCGAACGGGTGCTCGCGAGGCTGCCCGCGCAGGTGCGCTGCTCCGAACGCGGCGACACCTCGCTCACGCTGGAAATCCGCGCCGACGCGAAGATGCCGTTGCTGCGCGCCCTGGCCGCCGCGGGCGAACTCGTCGAGGACATCGACACGGCCGCGCCGGGACTGCAGCAGCTCTACGACCACCTCGTCGCCAGCGCGGGGCAAGCGGCATGAGCGCGACCGGCCACTCCGAAGCGCTCGTCCCGGAGCGCGCAGCGCGGAGGGTACCCCAGTGAACGCGCTGGTCATCGCCGCGCAGGAGATCCGCGTCGGCATGCGCAACCGCTGGGTGCTCGCGACGACGCTGCTGATGGCCGCGCTGGCGCTCTCGCTGGCTCTGCTGGGCAGCGCGCCGATCGGTACCGTGAAGGCCGATCGGCTCGCGGTCACGGTCGTCAGCCTCGCCAGTCTGACCATCTTCCTCGTGCCGCTGATCGCGCTGCTGCTGTCCTTCGACGCGATCGTCGGCGAGCACGAACGCGGCACGCTGATGCTGCTGCTGTCTTACCCGGTCGCGCGGTGGCAGGTCGTCGTCGGCAAATGGATCGGCCACGTCGCGATCCTCGCGCTGGCCACGGTGATCGGCTACGGCGCCGCCGCGGCGGCGCTCGCCTTCAACGCCGCCGTCGCATCGCAGGCCTGGCCCGCCTACGCGGCGATGGTGCTCACCTCGATCATGCTCGGCGCGGCGTTCGTCGCGCTCGGCTGCCTGGCGAGCACCCTGGTCCACGAGCGCGCCACCGCCGCCGGCATCGCCGTCGGCTTGTGGCTGTTCTTCGTGCTCATCTACGACACCGCGCTGCTCGGCGTGCTCGTCGCCGACCAGGGCCGGATCGTCAGCAAGCCGGTGCTCGACGCCTTGCTGCTGTTGAACCCGGCCGATGTCTACCGGCTGTTCAACATGACCGCCAGCAACGCGGTGTCGGTCTACAGCGGCATGGCCGGGCCCGGCGATCCGGCGGCGCTGCCGCCCGGCGCGCTGCTCGCAGTGCTCGGCGGCTGGATCATCGTTCCGCTGCTGCTGGCGATGGCCGCATTCGCGAGGAGGCCGCTGTGATGCGCAGGCGCAAGCTGCCGATCGCGCTGCTGGGGGTGGTGCTGGCCGTCGCTTTGGTGTCCGGTTGCGAGCGCCGTGCCGAGCAGGCGGCCAGGCGCTCGCCCAACGAGGTGCTTGCCGAGGCCACCGGCTACTACTGCGGCATGCGCCTGGTCGACCACGACGGACCCAAGGGGCAGGTGCAACTGGCGAGCGGCGGCGCTCCGATCTGGTTTTCGTCGGTGCGCGATACGCTGGTCTTCTTGCGGCTGCCTGAGGAGCCGCGCGACATCGCCGCCGCCTACGTCAATGACATGGGGCGGTCCAAGGACTGGAAGCAGCCCGATGCCGGGGCCTGGGTCGATCCGCGCGACGCCTGGTTCGTCATCGACAGTCGCGCGCGCAGCGGCATGGGTACGCCGGAAGCGGTTCCCTTCTCCGATCAGGCGGCTGCCGAGGCGTTTCGCGTCGTGCAGGGCGGACGCGTGGTGCGCCTGGACGGGATCCCCGATGTCTATCTCTTCGACTCGGCGCGCGAGCCGGCCAAGCCGCCGGCGGCGACGCCTTGAGGAGCCGTCATGGTCAAGCGCAGACGTTTCCTGTCGATCGTTGCCGCGTGCACGGCGACACCCCTGGCTCGCGCCGCGGCGGCGGCCGAGCCCGTCGTCTGGCGCGGCACCGCGATGGGGGCGCTGGCGTCGATGACGCTGTTGCATCCCGATCGCGAATGGGCGCGTTCGCTCATGCAGCGCTGTGTCGCCGAAATCGACCGGCTCGAATCGGTCTTCAGCCTGTACCGCACCGATTCCGCGCTGTCGCGCCTGAACGCGGCTGGCCAGTTGCGCGACCCGCCGTTCGAACTGGTCGAACTGCTGTCGCACAGTCTGGCGCTCGCACGCGCGAGCGGCGGCGCGTTCGATCCGACGGTGCAGCCGTTGTACCGGTTGTACGCCGCCCATTTCGGGCAGGCGGGCGCGACGCCTGCCGGCCCGCCGGCAGCGGCGATTGCCCGCGCGCGGCGCCATGTCGGATACGCGGGGGTCGAGATCGACGCCGATCGCGTCCGCCTCCAGCGCCCGGGCATGGCTGTCACGCTGAACGGCATCGCCCAAGGCTACGTCACCGACCGTGTCGCCGACCAGCTGCGCGCTGCCGGTCTGACCCACCTGATGATCGACCTCGGCGAGTTGCGTGCGCATGGCGCGGGCAGGGCGGGCGCGCCTTGGCGCGCTGCCGTCGGCGACCCGCGCAGCCCGTCGCACCCGCTGCTCGAACTGAGGCTGGGCGACGCTGCGGGGGCCCTGCCTGCGCTGGCCACTTCGGCCGGCGCAGGCACCGTGTTCGGAGCCGATCCGCGCATCAACCACTTGTTCGACCCGGCCACCGGGCACAGCGCGAATCGCTGGCTGTCGGTGTCGGTCGCCGCGCCGCGCGCGACCGCCGCCGATGGCCTGTCGACCGCGCTGTCGGTGCTGCCCATCGAGCGCGCCGCACGATTGCTCGGCAGCTGTGCGCCGGCGCGTGCCTGGCTCGCTCACCCGGACGGCCGGCTGGTCGCGCTGGACAGCGGCAAGCAAGCGTCTGAGCGTCGCAAGGGAGCGCTCCCGAGCGCCATCGCCTGAGCGGCTGCGCCGCGCGCACTTTCAGTGCCTCGTCGGCGGCGCCATCGGCGCACTCCGTAGTGCTCGACCGGCTCGCCCGGCGATTCCTACAGGCTCAATCGAAGCGGTCCAGCACCGCGCCGCTGCTGGCACTGCTGGCGTTCTTCGCGAACTTGGCGAGCACGCCGCGCGTGTAGCGCGGCGCCGGCTGCTTCCAGGCCGCGCGGCGGCGCGCCAGCTCGGCGTCGTCGACGTTCAGCTGCAGCAGCAGCCGGTGCGCGTCGATGGTGATGGCGTCGCCTTCCTGGATCAGCGCGATGAGCCCGCCTTCGTAGGCCTCGGGCGCGACGTGGCCGACCACCATGCCCCAGGTGCCGCCGGAAAAGCGCCCGTCGGTGATCAGGCCGACGCTTTCGCCCAGGCCCTGGCCGATCAGCGCGCCGGTGGGCGCCAGCATCTCCGGCATGCCCGGCCCGCCCTTGGGCCCGAGGTAGCGCAGCACCATCACGTCGCCGGCCTTGATTTGCTGCGCCATGATCGCCGCCAGCGCGCTCTGCTCGTCGTCGAAGACGCGCGCCGGGCCGGTGATGACCGGGTTCTTCAGGCCGGTGATCTTGGCCACGCAGCCCTCGGGGCTGAGGTTGCCCTTGAGGATCGCCAGGTGGCCTTGCGCGTAGATCGGGTCCGAGACCGGGCGGATGACGGGGTTGCCGGGCTGCAGGTCGGGCACCTCGGCCAGGTTCTGCGCGACGGTCTTGCCGGTGATGGTCATGCACTCGCCGTGCAGCAGCCCGGCCTTCAGCAGTTCCTTCATCACCGCCGGGATGCCGCCGGCGCGGTGCAGGTCCACCGCCAGATACTGGCCGCTGGGCTTCAGGTCGCACAGCACGGGGGTGCGCTGGCGCACGCGCTCGAAGTCGTCGATCGTCCAGTCCAGCGCGGCGGCGTGGCTGATGGCCAGGAAGTGCAGCACCGCGTTCGTCGAGCCGCCGATGGCCATGATCACCGCGACCGCGTTTTCCACCGCCTGCTTGGTGACGATGTCGCGCGGCTTCAAGTCCGCCTTGACCGCGTCGACCAGCACCTTGGCCGCACGCTCGACCATCGACACGATCTCGCCCTCGACGTTGGCCATCGTCGACGCATAGGGCAGGCTCAGGCCCAGCGCCTCGAAGGCCGAACTCATGGTGTTGGCGGTGTACATGCCGCCGCAGGAGCCGCTGCCGGGGATGGCGCGGCGCTCGATCTGGCAGAAATCCTCCTCGTTCATCTTGCCGGCGCTGAACTGGCCCACCGCCTCGAACACGCTGACGATGTTCAGGTCCTGGCCCTTGTAGCGGCCCGGCAGGATCGTGCCGCCGTAGATGTAGATCGACGGCACGTTGGCGCGCAGCATGCCCATCATGCCGCCGGGCATGTTCTTGTCGCAGCCGCCGATGACCACGCAGCCGTCCATCCACTGGCCCTGCACGCAGGTCTCCACGCAGTCGCTGATGACCTCGCGGCTGACCAGGCTGTACTTCATGCCTTCGGTGCCCATGGCCATGCCGTCGCTGATGGTCGGCGTGCCGAAGACCTGTGGGTTGGCGCCGGCCTCCTTCAGTCCGACGACCGCCGCGTCGGCCAGCCGCTGCAGGCCGGAGTTGCAGGGCGTGATCGTGCTGTGCCCGTTGGCCACGCCGATCATCGGCTTGCCGAAGTCGCCTTCGGTGTAGCCCATCGCGTAGTACATCGAACGGTTCGGCGCGCGCGCCACGCCCTCGGTGATGTTCTTCGAGCGGCGATTCGAGCTCATCGTCTTTCTCCGTGTCCGGCAAAGCTGCAAGTATCGCCGCTGCGCCGGGCCCGCTCGGGCGCAGCGGCGACAATCGGCGCGCCACCACCGCAGCCCAGGCGCCATGCTCGTCCACCCGCAGTTCGACCCGGTCGCCATCGCGATCGGCCCGATCCAGATCCACTGGTATGGCCTGACCTATCTGCTCGCCTTCGGGCTGTTCCTGTGGCTGGGCGCGCGGCGCGTGCGCTACCCGTGGCTGGCCGGCGCGGGCTGGACGCGCCGCGACATCGAGGACCTGCTGTTCTACGGCGTGCTCGGCGTGATCCTCGGCGGGCGCATCGGCTACGTGCTGTTCTACAAGCCGGCGTACTACGCCGCGCACCCGCTGGAGATGCTCGCCGTCTGGCAGGGCGGCATGTCCTTCCACGGCGGCCTGCTCGGCGTGCTGGCCGCGATGGCGCTGTTCGCGCGGCGGCGCGGCCGCAGCTTCCTGCAGGTCACCGACGTGGTCGCGCCCTGCGTGCCCGCCGGGTTGGCGTCGGGGCGCATCGGCAACTTCATCAACGGCGAGCTGTGGGGCCGCGCGGCCGACCCGTCGCTGCCCTGGGCGATGATCTTTCCGCAGTCGGGCACGAACATCCCGCGGCATCCGTCGCAGCTGTACCAGTTCGCGCTCGAAGGGCTGCTGCTGTTTGCGCTGCTGTGGTGGTATGCGGCCCGGCCGCGCCCGACCGGGCAGGTGTCGGGCGCGTTCCTCTTCGGCTATGGCGTGCTGCGCTTCATCGCCGAGTTCTTCCGCGAGCCCGACAGCTTCCTTGGCCTGCGCGCGCTGGACCTGAGCCAGGGCCAGTGGCTGAGCCTGCCGATGGTGGCCATCGGCGCGTGGCTGTGGTGGCGGGCGGGCCGGGCACAATCGACGCGATGAGACAGATCTTCCTCGACACCGAAACCACCGGGCTGAGCGCCGAAGCCGGCGACCGCATCATCGAGATCGGCTGCGTCGAGATGGTCGGGCGGCGGCTCACCGGCGACGACCGCCACTACTACCTGAACCCGCAGCGAGCGAGCCATCCCGACGCGTTGAAGGTGCACGGCCTGAGCGACGAGTTCCTGGCCGACAAGCCGCTGTTCGCCGCGGTGGTCGACGATCTGCTCGGCTACCTGGACGGCGCCGAACTGGTGATCCACAACGCCGCCTTCGACATCGGCTTTCTCGACAAGGAGCTCGAACGCTGCGGCAGGCCAAGGGTCGCGAGCCGGGTGGCGCAGATCACCGACAGCCTGCTGATGGCGCGCGAGATGTTCCCGGGCAAGAGCAATTCGCTGGACGCGCTGTGCAAGCGCATGGAGGTCGACAACTCGAGCCGCACGCTGCACGGCGCGCTGCTCGACGCCGGGCTGCTGGCCGAGGTCTACATCTGCATGACGCGCGGCCAAGGCTCGCTGGTCATCGACGAAGCCCAGACGCGCGATGCCGGCGGCGCGGTCGAGATGATCGATCTGTCCGCCTTCGAACTGCCGCTGCTGCTGCCGAGCGCCGAGGAACTGGCCGCGCACCGCGCGGTGCTCGCCGACATCGGCCAGGTCTGCCGCGGCAAGCTGCTGTGGCAGGCCGATCTGGCATAATCGCGCGCTTTCCGGACCGCGCATCCCGCGAATCCGGGCGGTTAGCTCAGCGGTAGAGCACTGCCTTCACACGGCAGGGGTCGCAGGTTCGAACCCTGCACCGCCCACCAGATAAGTGAATGAAATCAAGGACTTAGCTTAACCGCCAAGTCCTTTTTTCTTGCCAGTACGGGATGAGTACGGGAAGAATTGCCGGCCGCGCGCCCTTCTCGCAGGCTCCGCCGGCTGTCGCGGTTGCTTTGCCACGGGCGACTCACGACTTAGGCCCGTCCGGCTCTATCCGCTTGGCAGCGGCCCCCGCCGGCTGGGGGGGTACTACACGAAGGCCAGTCCCTCGCTGGCGTAGCGGCTGGGCTTCTCTTCGTCGGACTCCATCGCCCGGCCCAGCGCCATCAGCGTCGCCACGATGCCGTCGATCCGCTCGGTCGACTTGGCCTTGTCGGGCTTGAGGTTGCCCGCCGGGTCGGTGTTCACGCTCACGTTGCTGGCCATCCAGCGCAGCACCGGGTTGCCGCCGTGGTTGACCTCGCGGCCGATCACGCGCCGCTCCAGCTCCTTGGTCGGCGCGGCCATGCTGGCGAAGCCCTGCCCGAAGCCGATCACCTCGAAGCCGTCGCCCTTGAGTTGCGTTGCAAGCTGCGTGGCGTTCCAGCGGTCGATTGCCACCTCGGCGATGCGGTACGTCGCGGCCAGCTCGTTGATGCGCTTGCGGATCACGTCGTAGTCGATCACGTCGCCATCGGTGGCCTCGATCAAGCCGTCACGCGCCCACACGTCGTAGGGCACGCGGTCGCGCCGGGCGCGCTTGTGGATGTTCTCCTTCGGCACCCAGAAGAACGGCAGCAGGTGCACCGTCGGGCCGATGGGAAAGGCCAGCACCAGCGCCGTGATGTCGGTCGTCGTCGACAGGTCCAGCCCGGCATAGCAGGTGCGCCCGGCCAGGTCGGGCAGCGGCTCGGCGCAGGCGTCCCACTTGTCCATCGGCAGCCAGCGGGTTTCCTGCTCGGTCCAGACGTTCAGCAGCAGGCGCTTGAAGGTGTTCTCGTAGCTGGGCAGCTGCTTGGCCTTCTCGCACTCGGCCGCGAAGTACTCTTCCTTCACGCTGATGCCGAGCCCAGGGTGGGCCTTGCGCCAGGTCTGCGGGCTGGTCCAGTCGTCGTCGCGGCTGGCTTCGTAGATCACCGGCAGGAAGGCGGGTGCATCGAGTATGCCGTCGCGCACCTTGCAGGCGTAGTCGTACAGCTCGAAGCACAGCGAGTGCCGGTCGAAGCCGGCCGTCGTGATGGCCACCGTCAGCGGCTGGCGCCGGGCGCCGGTGCTGGTGGTCAGCACGTCCCACAGCTCGCGGTCGGGCAGCGCGTGCACCTCGTCGACGACGATGCCGTGCGCGCTCAGGCCGTGCTTGGTGTAGGCCTCGCTCGACAAGACCTTGTAGCTTGAAGCCGTGGCCGGGACCGTGATGGCGCGCTTGAACATCTGCACGCGCTTGCGGATGTGCACCGAGGCTTCCGCCATCTGCCGGGCCATCTCGAAGACGATCGCGGCTTGGTCGCGGTCGGCGGCGGCGCTGTAGACCTCGGCGCCGGGCTCGCCGTCGGCCAGCAGCAGATACAGCGCAATCCCGGCCGCCAGCGTGCTCTTGCCGGCCTTGCGCGGAATCTGAATGTAGGCAGTGCGGAAGCGGCGCGTGCCGTCGGCCCGCTTCCAGCCGAACAGCGGCCGGATGATCTCTTCGGCCTGCCACTTCGAAAGCTGCAATGGCTGGCCCGCCCACTCGCCCTTCGTGTGGGTCAGCACGCGCTCGAAGAACGCGACGGCGCGGTCAGCAGCGGCTTCGTCGAACCAAAAGGCGCCGGGGTCGCTGGCCCGCAGGCCGTCAGTGGAAGAACATGTCAATCTGCGGGTCCTCCTGCCCGGGCGGCGCGGCCAGGCGAGCCCGCGCGGCCGGCGTCAGGCCCAGCTCGCCAGCGTAGAACCGCAGCTGGCCCAGCGACGCGGCCGACAGGCGGCGCCCGGCCTTTACGTCGTCGACGAACTCGGCGTACACGGAACAGAAGGCTTCGAGCACGGCACTGTCGACCTTGGTCAGCAGCTTCAGCCGATCCAACTCGGGCACCACGCGTTCCCACTGCTGCCGGCCCACCTCCGGCATCCAGTCGGGACAGGCAGGCGCCCCGGCCGTCGGCTTGGGCTCGACCTTCAGGGGGCGCTTGCCGGGATTGCCGGCCAGGGCCTTGAGGGCTGTCGGTGCGGGCTTCGGCCCGAAGTGATTGCCGGTGCTGCTCATGGTCAAACCCTACAGGTGCGGCGGTGCGCGTGAGTGGGGGAGCACGGTTTGTGGTGCCCGGTTGCTGGCGATTTCTGCTGCCGCTCGCGGGCAGTCTTCTGGCTGTGGTGCGCCTTGCACAGCCCCTGCAGGTTGTCCGGCTGGTTGTTGGTCGAGTCGTTGTTGACGTGGTCAACCTCGGTGGCGAGCACCACGTAGCCGCCAGCCCGGCACTGCGGACACAGCGGCTGCTGTGCGAGCACCAGAGCCCGCAGGCGCCGCCAGGCGGCCCCATCCAAGGCAAGGGTGCGCCCAGTCTCCGCGCGGCGCTCAGAGAGCGTTTTGGACGGGCTGGCGAGCACGCGCGGCTTGTGGGTGCGGATGGCCCTAGGCATGGGGCGCCCTCTCTTCGCGTGGCGGCAGGTTCTCCAGGCGGCGCACCTCGTCGGCGAAGAGCCAGCCGTCGGCCAGGCCCTTGCTGTAGAACTCGGCGCGGTTCAGGCTGTCGCCGCGCAGCAGCCCTTCCACGCTGTGCTCGGCGAAGTACACCTGCCGGCCGGCTGCGGTCAGCAGGCAGCGGGCGATGGTCTGCTCCCACATGCTCAGGTGGCGGGCCAGGGTCAGGGTGACGAACTGGCGGGCCATCTCGACGCTATTGCTGTAGTTGCCGTGGCGCAGGTCGCCGACGACGGTCGGCGGCACACGGAACAGGCGGCAGACTTCCTCGACGCTGAACTGACGGGCCGCGACCCATTCGGCATCTTCGAGCGTCATGCTCAGCGGCGCGTACTTCAACCCGCCTTCGAGCACTGGCGTCTTGCCGGCGTTGGCGGCACCGGCGTACTTCGAGGACCAGCTGTCGCGCACACGGGCCAACTGCTGGTCATTGAGGTAGCCATCGAACTGCAGCACGCCGGAGGTGCGCGTGCCGTTGCGGAAAAGCGCGGTGCCGTGCTCGCGCTCGCTGATTGCCAGCTCGACCACTTCACGCGCGGCGGCAATCGGGCTCGTGCCGATGCGGCCATCCTCGCTGCGGTGGCGCAGGTGGAAGACCTCTTCCTGCACCAGGCGGCGGCGCCGGCCGGCGGTGTCGGTCACGTCATAGCCGAGCCGGCCGTTATCCAGCTCGAACACCTGCACGCGGTCGGCATGCAGCGGCAGCAGCTCGTGCACCTGCCCGTCATGGCCGCGCCGGATTTCCGCGTAGGCGTTGCCGCGCAGCAGCACCGACGCCTGCATCAGCTCGCGGAACTCGAGCGCCGTCTGCATGCCGTTCGGCATGTCCTGCAGCACCCCGTACAGCGGATGATTCCGGGCGCGTTCGCGGCCATCGGCGGCGGTGCGCTGGTACAGGATCAGCGGCAGCGAGGCGATGGTCTCGGACACGGCCGACACGCAGGCATAGACCGCGCTCACGCCCTCGGCGCTGCGCGGCGTCACGCTGCTGCCGCGCAGCGCGTCGAAGTCGTTCCAGTAGCTGTCGCCACCAGGCGCACGGTTCGTGCTGCTGCGCCGTTCCAGGCCGACCAGGGACAGGGCGCGATCGACCAGGCTCATACGGTTTGCATCCACAGAAGGCGCAGGTCGCGGCCAGGCGCACCGGCGGCCGGCAGGCTGCGCAGCGCGACCGACGTATCGGCATAGGCTGGCGCCGAGGTGATGGTGATCTCGTGCAACTCCACGTCGACCAGCTCGCGCAGCGGTTTGCCGTCGGCGCGGCGCTGCCAGCGGTCGCCGCCGGCCGGCGTGACAAAGCCGAAGCTCGCGCCGCTCACGTCGCCGCGCTGCACCAGCACGGCCAGGTCCCGGCCAGTGCTGGTGTCGGGCAGATCCAGCTCGAAGGCCAGGCCCTTGGCGTCTTGCCGCAGGCGCAGGGTGCCGGCCGACACGCGACCCAGGATCGACCGCCGTTCATGGTCATACAGCGCGACGATTCGCCCGGCTTGCTGCAGGCTGCGGGTGAACGTGCCTTGCCGTAGTACTTCCACGAACGGACCCATGTCGGCCGGCGAATCGAACACGGCCGCGTAGCCCGCCAGCTTGCCCGGGGAGGGCAGCGACAGGCTCGAGGCCGTGCGTACTTCCAGTTGCGCAGACGTCTGCGGCATGGTCACTGCACGCGCTTGCCGCCGATGGCGACGTGGGCCATGGAATGACGAGCGCCTTCGGCGTCGATCAGGATGAACTCGACCCGGGGCCGGTCGGTCACCGGCGGGCCGATGGGCTCGACCTCGACGACGAGGCGGCAGCCGCGCACGCCGGCTTCGGCGATCAGCGCGACCTCTTCCGGCGCTGCGCTGTTCAGCAGCATCATCATCAGGTCGGCGCAGGCGCGCAGGGCGCACTGCGTCGCCACGCTCAGGTCGGATTGCTCACCAGGCATGTCGGCTCCCTACAGGTCGGGCAGGTCGTCGGCGTAGACGAAGGCTTGTTCGTGGCGGATGGCGATGTCGCAGGTCGCCATGGCACGCACCAGCACGTTGCCCTTGGTGTAGGCGGTCTCGCTGAAGGGGTTGACCAGGATGTCCAGTTCCGACCACACACCCAGGATCACCTGCGACCAGTCGCCGAAGATGGCGGCGTTGGCGTCGCTGCTGCTGCCCATGCCTGCCTGATTCGTGGCGTACAGCGGGAAGTCGGCGACGCGGCCACCGGCATACAGGAAGCCGGCACCGGCGTCGCCGCTCACCTTCAGCGTCGCGGCCAGCTTGGCCTTGCCGGCCGGCGTGGTCAGCCAGGCGTGCGAAGGGCTCAGCGCGTTGTCGGTCTCGACGGCCTCGACGATCTGCAGCACCTGCGCCCAGGTCGGCCCGGCCAGCGTGCCGTTGGGGCCGCCGAGCGTGGCAATGACGCCGGCCGGCTCGTGGCTGCCGCCACCATGGATCAGCGCCGAGTCGATGGCCTGCGCCAGTTGAAAGGCTAGGTCGTCGCGCAGCAGCGCTTCGATGCTCGGGTCGGATTGCTGGATCAGCTGGCGGGACATTTCCGACAGGGCGCCGACGTGCTTGGGCGTCAGACCGACGTTGTCAAAGGTCATGTCCGATGGCGTCAGGGCGCTGTTTTCCGCGACCCAGCCGGCCGTTGTCGAGGTGCCGTGCTTGGGGATCGACACGTTGCCGCGCAGGCCCGACAGCACGCGCACGCCCAGGCGCCGGGCCAGGAGCGCATTGCGCAGCAGGCCGATGTACTGGTCTGCGCGGTGGTCTGTGCCCACCAGCTCACTGGCGCTGCCGGTGGTGCCGGTGCGCCGTTCCAGCGCGGCCAGCGGCAGATAGACGCCTTGCGCGCGCCGGCCGTTGCGGCGCTCGCATTCGGCGTTGAACTCGGCTTCGGCGCCGTCCAGGGCGCGGCCCTCGACCTGCGCCTGCAGCACCTTCAGCAGCGACACGCGCTGTTCCAGATCGACGATGCCGGCGGCCGGCGACGCGGGCCGGCCCTGCATGCGGCGCTCGGCGTCGACCAGGAACTGCGCACGCGCTTCCTGTCCTTCGAGCGATTCGACTTCGCCCTTCAGCGCATCGAAGCGGGTCTGTTCGTCGGCGGCCAGATTGCGCTTGTCGGCCTCGGCCTTGGACAGGATGGCGCGCATCTCGGCCACCTTGCCGGCGCGCTGTTCGCGGATCGAAGAGAGGTTCATTCGGGGCATCTCCATGAACCTATTTTCCTCAGTAGCGTCAGTCCGAAGCGCCTGATCGGTAGAGTT
>DAIMFR010000089.1:0-16587 GCA_036724445.1 Rubrivivax sp.
TGTTCTTCGTCGACAACATCTACCGCTACACGCTGGCCGGCACCGAAGTGTCCGCGCTGCTCGGCCGCATGCCGTCGGCGGTGGGCTACCAGCCGACGCTGGCCGAGGAAATGGGCCGGCTGCAGGAGCGCATCACCTCGACCAAGGTCGGTTCGATCACCTCGATCCAGGCCGTGTACGTGCCGGCGGACGACCTGACCGACCCGTCGCCGGCCACCACCTTCGCCCACCTGGACTCCACCGTGGTGCTGAGCCGCGACATCGCCGCGCTGGGCATCTACCCCGCGGTGGACCCGCTGGATTCGACCAGCCGCCAGCTCGACCCGCACGTGGTCGGCGAGGAGCACTACAGCGTGGCGCGCGCGGTGCAGGGCACGCTGCAGCGCTACAAGGAGCTGCGCGACATCATCGCCATCCTGGGCATGGACGAACTGGCGCCCGAAGACAAGCTGGCGGTGGCGCGCGCGCGCAAGATCCAGCGCTTCCTGAGCCAGCCCTTCCACGTGGCCGAGGTCTTTACCGGCACGGCAGGCAAGTACGTGCCGCTGAAGGAAACCATCCGCGGCTTCAAGATGATCGTCAACGGCGAGTGCGATGCGCTGCCGGAGCAGGCCTTCTACATGGTCGGCACCATCGACGAGGCCATCGCCAAGGCCAAGACGGTCCAGTGATGCCCCCCCCCCGCAGCGCCTTCGGCGCCTCCCCCCCAGGGGGGCACCGCCAGCGGCCCGGCAGAGCCGGTTCCGCGGCGGTTGCTCGGCAAGGGCAGGCCGTCTGCTTGTCGTCCTTCGCATTGGAGAACTGAATGGCCACGCTGCACGTCGATGTGGTGTCCGCCGAAGAGCGCATCTTCGCGGGCGAGGCGAAGTTCGTCGCGCTGCCCGGCGAGATGGGCGAGCTCGGCATCTATCCGCGCCACACGCCGCTGATCACGCGCATCAAGCCCGGCGCGGTGCGCATCATCCGCGCCGACAACGACGAGGAGGAATTCGTCTTCGTCGCCGGCGGCATCCTCGAGGTGCAGCCGGACACGGTCACGGTGCTGGCCGACACGGCGATCCGCGGCCACGACCTCGACGAGGCCAAGGCGGTCGAGGCGCGCAAGCAGGCCGAAGAGGCGATGAAGAACGCCTCGAGCGACATCGACTTCGCCAAGGCGCAGGGCGAGTTCGCGGCCATGGCCGCGCAGATCGCTGCACTGCGCAAGTTCCGCAAGAAGTAGGCCGGCGCGGCGCGCCGCGCAGCCCGCGAGGCGCCTGCCGCGCGGGCCGGCGGTCTTGCGCTTGTCTTTGCGGCGGGGTGCGCCGACACTGCGCTGCCGCCGTTTCCGCAGAACCGACCATGGCCAAGCGCAGAGAATCCGAGGCCCCCGCCACCCAGGACAAGCTCGCCAAGCCAGCGTACGAGGCCCGGCTCGAGCCGTTGCAGATCGAGCTCAACCAGCTGGCGCGCTGGCTGCAGCACACCGGCAAGCGCATGCTGGTGCTGATCGAAGGCCGCGACACGGCCGGCAAGGGCGGCGTCATCGCCGCCATCAGCGGCGTGCTGCCGCCGCGCCAGTGCCGCACCGTGGCGCTGCCCAAGCCGAGCGAGCGCGAGAGCACGCAGTGGTACTTCCAGCGTTATGTGGCGCACCTGCCGGCGGCCGGCGAAATGGTGCTCTTCGATCGCAGCTGGTACAACCGCGCCGGTGTCGAGGCGGTGATGGGCTACTGCCGGCCCGAACAGACCGAGGCCTTCCTGCACCAGGTGCCGGTGTTCGAGAAGCTGCTGGCTGACGACGGCATCCATCTCTTCAAGTACTGGCTGACCGTCGATCAGGCGCAACAGGAAGAGCGTTTCGCCGAGCGGCGGGACGACCCGCTGAAGCGCTGGAAGCTGTCGCCGGTGGACCTGCAGGCGCGTCAGAAGTACGAGGCCTACGGCCTGGCGCGCGACCACATGCTGCAGGCCACGCACAAGCGCCATGCGCCCTGGACGCTGGTCGACTTCAACGACCAGCGGCGCGGCCGACTGACGCTGATCCGCGACTTGCTCGACCGGGTGCCCGACAAGCACGTGCCCGAGCCGCAGCTCGACTTTCCGCCGCTGCCCGGCAAGCCGCAGCGCGAACGCTTCACCGGCCCGCTGAAGCCGATCAAGAGCGTGGGCTGAAGGCTCGGGCCTGCCCGATCAGCCGATGATCACCGGCTGATCGGGCAGCTCGTTCGGATTGCGCTCGCCGCCGCTCAACGCGAAGAACTGCCGCAGCAGCGCGTCCGCCTGGTCCACCGCCGCCGCCAGGCCCTGCTCGAAGCGGCCGGCCTGGAAGTCGGCGCCCAGCTGCCGCGTCATCGATTGCCAGGGCTCGGCGCCGACATGCCGGTGCAGGCCGCGGTCGGCGATGATCTCGATCGCATGGTCGGCCAGCAGCAGGTAGATCAGCACGCCGTTGTCGTGCTCGGTGTCCCACACGCGCAGCTTGCTGAACATCATCAGGGCGCGCTCGCGCGCCGGGGCACCGCGCCACAGGTACGACAGCGGCAGCCCGGCTTCGATGCAGATGCGGATCTCGCCGCTGTGGCCGCGTTCGCTGGCCTGCACGCGCTCGGTCAAGCGTTCCAGCGCCTCGGGCGGCAGCGCACGGTGCACGTCGACAGCCTCGGTCCAGCGGTGCTTGACTAGACGCAGCCAACGGTTCATGAGGCCCCCAAGGCCGCCGCATGCGGCGGCCGTTCCCCCTGGGGGGAGCAAGCCAGCTTGGGGCGGCCCGGCGCCGGCTTCATCACCAATCCCCCGAGGCGCCGCCGCCGCCGAAATCGCCGCCGCCGCCGGAGCCGAAGCCGCCGCCACCAAAGCCGCCGCCGCTGCCGCCCCAGCCGCCGCCGCCCCAGCCGCCGCCGAAGCCGCCCGGCAGGCCGCCGCCGATGCGCCCGCCGCGCCGGCCGGCCTGGTTGGCCAGCCGCGCCGCGCCGAAGACGCCGACCATGATGAAGGCCAGCAGCGCGGCGACGATGGCCACGCCCAGCCCGGCACCGAGCAACCAGGCCACCACACCGGCGCCGCCCGAGGTCACCGCTGCGCCCAGCCTGCGCCCGAGCACGCGGCTCAAGATGCCGCCGATGACGAACACGGCGATGAAGAAGAACATCGCCAGCTCCTGCCAGGGCGGCGCGTCGGCGTCGGCCGGGGTGGTCGGGCCGCGCGGTTCGGGCAGCCCTTCGCCCTTGATGCGCGCCATCAGCGCGTCGATGCCGGCGTCCAGCCCGGCGGCGAAGTTGCCTGCGCGGAAGGCCGGGCTGATCGAACGGTCGATGATCAGCCGCGCCGCCAGGTCGGGCACCGCGCCCTCCAGCGCCTTGGCGACTTCGATGCGCACGCGCCGGTCGTTCTTGGCGACGACCACCAACAGCCCGTCGCCGACCTCGCGCCGGCCGATCTTCCAGCTGTCGGCCACGCGTTGCGCATAGGCGGCGATGTCCTCGGGCGCTGTCGTCGGCACCAGCAGCACGACGATCTGCGTGCCCTTGTCCTGCTCGAAGGCCGCGAGCTTGGCCTCGAGCGCGCTGCGCTGCGCGGCGTCCAGCGTGCCGGTCTGGTCGATGACGCGCGCGCTCAGCGCCGGCACCGGCAGCACGTCCTGCGCCCAGGCCGGCGCCAGCAGGGCGAACAGCCAGGCGCCAAGCAGCAGCCGCAGCGCGCGCATCGGCGCTCCCGCCCGGTCGGCTCAGCCGCTCGTCATCGTGACGCGGCGGGCGCGGCCGGTGCGGCACGGTCGAAGTTGACGCTCGGCGGCACGCTGATCTGCGCTTCGTTCTGCACCGTGAAGTTGGGCTTCACGGCGTAGCTGAAGACCATCGCCGTCAGGTTGGTGGGGAAGCTGCGCGCCAGCACGTTGTAGTCGTTCACCGCCTTGATGTAGCGGTTGCGCGCCACGGTGATGCGGTTCTCGGTGCCTTCCAACTGCACGCGCAGGTCCTGGAAGGCCTGGTTGGCCTTCAGGTCGGGGTAGCGCTCCACCGTCACCATCAGGCGGCTCAAGGCGCTGCTCAGCTCGCCCTGCGCGGCCTGGAATTGCTGGAATGCCGCCGGGTCGTTGATCAGCTCCGGCGTGGCCTGGATGCTGGTGGCCTTGGCGCGCGCCTCGATCACGCGCGTCAGCGTTTCCTGCTCGAAGTTGGCCTCGCCCTTGACGGTGGCGACGATGTTCGGAATCAGGTCGGCGCGCCGCTGGTACTGGTTCAGCACTTCGGCCCAGCCCGCCTTGACCTGCTCGTCCAGGCGCTGGAAGTCGTTGTAGCCGCAGCCGGACAGCAGCAGCGTGGCCAGCAATGCGCCCAGCCAGGCGCCGCGTTGCAGCAGGTTCATCGAGTCCTCCTCCGGTTTTTTGTCCAGGGGGCGGATGCTAACGCGCGTGCGGCGCAACGCGGCGATGGGCGTGCGCTTGCGTACAGTGCAGGCGATGGATGCGTTGACGCAGGCGTTGCACGGTGCGGCCTCGGCGCCGCCCGTGCGCCCGGCGCGCGCCGAGGTGCTGCTGGTGCTCGGCGGCGGCGGCGTGCTCGGTGCGGCGCTGCTGGCGCGTGCACTGGCTTCGGGGCGCTTCGGCCGCGTGCAGGCGCTGGTCGCGCGCCCGCTGGCCTCGGCGCTGCGCGGCTTCGAGCCGCTGCCCGAATCCCGGCTCGGCGGCGCGCTGCGCGCCGACACGGCCTTCATCGTCTTCGAGCGCGCGCGGCGCAACAACGGCCGCGACGACGCCTTCGTGCAACCTCAGGCACCGCAGCTGCCTGCCCTGGCCGAACAGTTGCGGCGCGGCGGCGTGCGCCGGCTGCTGGTGCTGGTGCCGCACGCGCCGGCGCTGCTGCCGCAGGCACTGAAGTCCGGCTTCGCGTCGCTGGACGAAGCCGGCGTGGCCGCACTCGACTTCGAGCAGTTGCTGTTCGTGCGCGCCGCGCAAGCCGGCGGCGGTGCGCCGACGCAGGGCTGGACGCAGCGTCTGGCGGCCGGCTGGTTGGGGCAGCTGGCGTGGATGGTGCCGACACGCGAGCAGCCGGTGCGCGCGGCGCTTCTCGCCGAACTGGCGGTCGAACTGGCCTGGCGGCTGCCCGAGGCGCCGCCGGCCACGCGCGTGCTGCCGCCCGAACTGCTGTGGCAGGCGGCACAGGCCGGCGACGGCGGCGCACTGCTCGGCGCCTGGCTGCACGGCGAGGCGCTGCCGCAGGCCCGGGTGCCGCGCAGGCGCTGGTGACTCGGCGGCTGAGGTGCCGCCGATAATCGGCCATGGCCGCTCCCGCTCCCGCTCCCGCTCCCCTACGGAACGACACCTTCCTGCGCGCCTGCCTGCGCCAGCCGACCGACTACACGCCCGTCTGGCTGATGCGCCAGGCCGGCCGCTACCTGCCCGAATACCGCGCCACGCGCGAGCGCGCCGGCAGCTTCATGGGGCTGGCGACCGACCCCGACTTCGCCACCGAGGTCACGCTGCAGCCATTGGAGCGTTTTGCGCTGGACGCGGCGATCCTCTTTTCCGACATCCTCACCGTGCCCGACGCGATGGGCCTGGGCCTGAGCTTCACGCAAGGCGAAGGCCCGCGCTTCGCGGATCCGCTGCGCGACGAGGCGGCGGTGGCGCGGCTGGCCGTGCCGGACATGGACAAGCTGCGCTACGTATTCGATGCGGTGGCGGCGATCCGCAAGGCGCTGCAGACGACCGACCCCGAGGGGCGTCGGGTCGGCCGCGTGCCGCTGATCGGCTTTGCCGGCAGCCCGTGGACGCTGGCCTGCTACATGGTCGAAGGCGGCGGCTCCGACGACTACCGTCTGGTGAAGACGATGCTGTACGCCCGGCCGGACCTGATGCAGCGCATCCTGGACATCAACGCCCGGGCGGTGGCCGCCTACCTGAACGCGCAGATCGAGGCCGGCGCGCAGGCGGTGATGGTCTTCGATTCCTGGGGCGGCGTGCTCGCCGACGGCGCGTTCCAGCGCTTCAGCCTGCACTACACGCGGCAGCTGCTGCGCGAGTTGAAGCGCGAACACGAAGGCCGGCGCGTGCCGTGCATCGTCTTCACCAAGGGCGGTGGGCCGTGGCTGCGGGCCATCGCCGATTGCGGCGCCGACGTGGTCGGGCTGGACTGGACGGTGAACCTGGGCGACGCGCGTGCGCGTGTCGGCGATCGCGTCGCGCTGCAGGGCAACCTCGACCCCAACGTGCTGTTCGCGCCGCCCGAGGTAGTGCACGCCGAGGCCGTGGCGGTGCTCGACAGCTTCGGCCCGCCGCAGCGCGCCGACGGCGGCTGGGACGGCCACGTGTTCAACCTTGGCCACGGCATCAGTCAGCACACGCCGCCCGAGCACGTGGCGGCGCTGGTCGACGCGGTGCACACGCATTCGCGACGCCAGCGGGCGTCGCTGCGCTGAACGGCCCGCGCGTCGCGCAAACACGGCGCCCGGTGCCCGAAGCTGCCCGCAGGGCGGTAACGCGTCGGTAAGTGAGTGCTCAGGGCTTGACTTATCCCCAAATTCCCTGATGCGGCGCAACCGGCCGGCGCGCGCGGCCCGGGCCATAAGGATTTGCCCTGATGCTCTCTAAGTCATTGATTTTATTCAAAGGCGACTGCTGCGGCGAAAAAGGGCAGCGCAGCGCCGAGCACGAAGAATCAAGGCTTTGCGGCGTTCTGGCCCAGCTTGCTCACAAAGTTATCCACAGAAATTGTGGACAGCGCAAAAATGACTTCCCAATCATCGACTTAGGCCCTATCCCTAAGATGAAGTGGAGCTTTGGCGCGCAACTTCATGGAGCTGCGCGATGAGCCAGCTACTGGTGGTGCCGGTCGTTGTGGACACGCCGCAACACGCGGGGCTGAACGCGACGCTGGATTACCGCATCGAGCAGCCGCTCGCCGCCGGCAGCCTGGTGCAGGTGCCGCTGGGCCGGCGCAGCGTGCCGGGCATCGTCTGGCGCCACCGCCTGGGCGAGCGCGCCGACGCGGCGCAGCTGCGCACGGTGCAGGCGGCGATCGGCTTGCCGCCGCTGGGCGACGCCTGGATGCGGCTGGTCGAGTTCTGCGCCGGCTACTACCAGCGCAGCCTGGGCGAAGTCGCGCTGTCGGTCTTGCCACCCGAACTGCGCCGCCTGGACGACATGCAGATGGCACGGCGCCTGGCGCGGCTGCGACGGGTGCCGTCGGCCGCTGCAGCGCAGCCGCTGCCGTCGCTGCCGCCGTTGACGCCCGACCAGGCGGCAGCGCTCGAACAACTGGCGGCGCCAACCGCCGCCGCCGGCACCACCACGCTGCTGCAGGGCGTCACCGGCAGCGGAAAAACCGAGGTCTACCTGCGTTGCGCTGCGCGCGCGCTCGACGCCGGCCGGCAGGTGTTGGTGCTGGTGCCGGAGATCAACCTGACGCCGCAACTCGAGGCGCGCTTTGCCGAGCGCTTCGCCGGCCGCCGGCTGGTGTCGCTGCACAGCGCGCTGACCCCGGCGCAGCGCCTGCGAAACTGGCTGCTGGCGCATCTGGGCGAGGCCGATCTGGTGCTGGGCACGCGCCTGGCGGTGTTCGCCTCGCTGCCGCGGCTGGGGCTGATCGTCGTCGACGAGGAGCACGACCCGTCGTTCAAGCAGCAGGAGGGCGCGCGTTATTCGGCGCGCGACCTGGCCGTCTGGCGCGGGCGTGCCGAAGGCTTGCCGGTGCTGCTGGGCTCGGCGACGCCGTCGCTGGAAAGCTGGCAGCGCGCCGCGCAGGGCGGCTACCGGCGGCTGCTGCTGCCGCAGCGCGTCGGCGGCGGCGCGCTGCCTGCGGTGCGGCTGCTGGACATGAACGGCGTGCCGCAGCCGCCGGGCGCCGCGCCGCGCGCGCTGGCGCCGGCGCTGCAGCAGGCCATCGAACAGCGCATCGCGCGCGGCGAACAGAGCCTGCTGCTGCTGAACCGCCGCGGCTACGCGCCGGTGCTGTTCTGCGGCGCCTGCGGCTGGAAGAGCGGCTGCCCGCACTGCAGCGCCTGGCGCGTGTTCCACAAGGCCGACCGCACGCTGCGCTGCCACCACTGCGGCTTCACCGAGCGCGTGCCGCGCGCCTGCCCGGAATGCGGCAACTTCGACATCGCGCCCATCGGCCGCGGCACCGAAAGGCTGCAGGAGCAGATCGCCGAGACGCTGCCCGCGGCGCGCGTGGCACGCATCGACGCCGACAGCACGCGCGCCAAGGGTGCGCTGCAGGCCAGCCTGGCGGCCATGCATGCCGGCGAGGTCGACGTGCTGGTGGGCACGCAGATGATCGCCAAGGGCCACGACTTCCGCCGCGTCACGCTGGTGGCCGCGGTCAACCCCGATGCGGCGCTGTTCGCCAGCGACTTCCGCGCCGCCGAGCGGCTGTTCGCGCTGCTGATGCAGGCGGCCGGGCGCGCCGGGCGCGACGCGGCGCACGCCGCGGCGGGCGAGATGTGGATCCAGACCTGGCATCCGCGCCACGCGCTGTACGCGGCGCTGCGCGCGCACGACTTCGACGCCTTCGCGCAAAGCCAACTCGACGAGCGCCGCGCGGCTGGCCTGCCGCCGTTCACGCGGCTGGCGCTGCTGCGCGCCGAGGCGCGGCTGGCCGAGACGGCGGCGGCCTTCCTGCACGAAGCCGCCGACGCCGCCGCGCCGCTGGCGCACGAACTCGGCGTGCGCGTGTACTCGCCGGTGCCGCCGCCGGTGTCGCGCGTGGCCAATGTCGAGCGGCAGCAGATGCTGGTCGAGTCCGGTTCGCGCCAGGCGTTGCAGCGGCTGCTGGCCGCTTGGCTGCCGCAGTTGCACGCGCTGAAGTCCGGACACCGCGGTCTGCTGCGCTGGGCCGTGGATGTCGACCCGCTGGCGATCTGACGCTGCGGCATCCCATCGACGGCTTGGAGCTTGCCCGATCGTTGACGCGTGCCGACACCGACTGGCCTCAATGCCGGTAGTCTTCTTCCCTCTGGTGACGAACTGCGCCTACGACGACGGCGTCATTGACGATCTCGAAGAGGACGACGTAGCCCGTTCCGCCGAACGGCACGATCAATTCCCGCGAGCGGCCATGTCCCAGCTCCGCCAGACGGCATGTGTAGGGCGACCAGGACAGCAGGCGCATGCCCTCACGGATGGCGTCCAGAGCGCGCTGCGCAGTGGTCCAGTCGGGCGTCTCGCTCGCAAGCTCGCGCTCGATGGCAAAGTCCTCCAGACGCCGCAGGTCTTCCACTGCCTCCTGCAGCAGCGTGACCGTGTAGCGGGTCGTCACGGATCCTTGCGCTGAGCGGACCGGCGCTTGGCGTCATCAAGGCGCGTCTGCAGATCGTCCATGACTTCGTCGACCGTGTGCCCGCCGCCTTCGCGCTTCCAGCGTTCGATCGCCGCCTCGCCACGGGTGACGAACCCGGCCTGCACGCGGCGCCAGGCCGCAGCCGCGACTACCGCCGCCTCGATGAACTGGGTCAGCGATTCACCTTCGCGCAACACCGCCTCGACTTCGGCCCTGAGCTCGGGTTCGACACGAATGGGGGGAAAGGTGGCGGTACGCATTGCCGAAGTGTATAGCGGTTGTGCTGCATCAGCAGTTGCAGACATTCAGCCTCTCGGCTGCACCCCAAACGCCCAGGCCAGCAGCGAGAAGCTGACGAAGGCCAGCACCGTGCTGCTCATGATGATGCGCGCGATGCGGCCGTTGTCCGCGCCGTAGCCCTCGGCCAGCATGGCCACGTTGCTGGCGCTGGGCAGCGCCGCGGCCAGCGTGATCATCGCCACCTGGAAGCCGCTCAGCGGCGCGCCCAGCGCGATGGCTGCGCCGGCCACCGCGAACACCAGCAGCGGATGCAGCAGCAGCTTCATCAGCGCCAGCGGCAGGTACAGCGCGGGCGGCGTGCGCGTGTGCGCGTGGCGGCCGGCGCGGCACAGCACGGCGCCGATGGTGAACAGTGCCACCGGCGATGCGGCATCGGCGAGCATGCGCACCACCACTTCGGGCGGGCCGGCGAGCGGGATGCCGGCCACCGCAAACAGCGCGCCTGCGGCGATGGCCCACGGCAGCGGGTTGCCCAGCGCGCCGCGCAGCGCGCGCGCCAGCGCCGCGCGCGTGCCCAGCCCGGCGGCGTCGTGCAACTGCGCCAATGCGATGCACAGCGAGCTGGTGACGAACAGGTCGACCAGCAGGGTGCAGATCAGCGGCCCGGCCGCCGCCGGCCCGACCAGCGCCACCAGCAGCGGCACGCCCATGAAGCCGGTGTTCGGGAACGCGGCCACCAGCGCGCCGAAGGCCGCGTCCTTCAGGTGCACGCGCGGGCCCAGGCTGAAGGCGACGGCGGCAAAGACCATCAGCAGCGCGCACAGCAGGTACACCCCCAGCAGCGCCGGGTTCAGCAGCTCGAGCAGCGGCGTATTCATGCCGAAGCGGAACAGCATGCACGGCAGCGCGAAATAGAGCACGAAGGCGTTCAGCCCCGGGATCGCGCTGTCCGGCAGCACGCCGCGCCACGCCGCCAGCCAGCCGCACAGCACGAGCGCGAAGAACGGGACGGTGACGGCCAGGATCGCCTGCATCTGGGCGGCGAGTATCGCAAGCCGCCGCGCTGCGCCCAGCTCGCCGCAGCGCATAAGCTACGCGCCACGAACCCGCCACCGGAGCGTGCATGAGCGCCCAAAATCCTGGATTGATCCGCCGCGTCTTCCGCAGCGTCTGGCGCTGGCTGGATGCCACGCGCCGCTTGACCCTGAATCTGCTGTTCCTGGCGCTGCTGATCGCGCTGGTCTGGGCCTTTGTCGCGCTGCGCCCGCCGGCGCTGCAGCCGCGCACGACGCTGGTGCTGAACCTGCGCGGCCCGCTGGTCGAGCAGCACGGCGGCAACTGGCGCGACACGGCGCTGGGGCGCGTGCGCGGCCGGCAGGCCGAGCAGGTGCAGCTGCGCGACGTGCTGGCCGTGCTCGACGCCGCCGCCAAGGACGCGCAGGTGACGCAGGCGCTGCTGATGCTCGACGACTTCGAAGGCGCCGGGCTGGCCTCGCTGCGCGAGCTGGCGGCGGCGCTGCAGCGCTTCAAGGCCGCGGGCAAGCCGGTCTATGCCTGGGGTTCGAGCTACGACCAGCGCCAGTACCTGGTGGCCGCCGCCGCCGAACCGCTGTGGCTGCACCCGATGGGCACGGTGCAGATCGAAGGCTTCGGCCGCTGGCGCGGCTACTACCGCGACGCGCTCGACAAGCTCGGCATCAGCGTGCACGTGATGCGCGCCGGCAGCTTCAAGAGTGCCGTCGAGCCCTTCACCGAAAACGGGCCGTCGCCCGCAGCGCTGGAAGCCGAGAAGGTGCTGAACCAGGGCCTGTGGCGCAGCTATACCGACGCCGTCGAAGCCGCGCGCCAACTGCCCGCGGGCAGCGTGGCGCGCGGCATCGACGAGCTGCCGCAACGCGTCAAGGCCGCAGGCGGCGACCTGGCCAAGCTGGCGCTGGACGCCAGGCTGGTCGATGCGCTGAAGACGCGCGACGAAGTGCGCCAGGCGCTGATGGAAAGCGGCGCCCGCGACGACGACGGCAAGAGCTTGCGCCAGGTCGACTTCGAGAGCTACCTGTCGCGGCTGAGGCCCGAGCGCAGCGGCGACGCCCTGGCCGTGGTGGTCGCCGAAGGCGAGATCAGCGACGGCGAGGCGCCGGCCGGCCGCATCGGCGGGTTGTCCACCGCGGCGCTGATCCGCAAGGCGCGCGAGGACGACGCCATCAAGGCGCTGGTGCTGCGCGTCGATTCGCCCGGCGGCAGCGCCTTCGGCGCCGAGCTGATCCGCCGCGAGCTGGAGCTGACGCGCGCTGCCGGCAAGCCGGTGGTGGTGTCGATGGGTGACCTGGCGGCGTCGGGCGGCTACTGGATCGCCACCGCGGCCGACGAAGTCATCGCCGACGCCGCCACCATTACCGGCTCGATCGGCGTGTTCACGCTGCTGCCCACCGCCGAGCAGACGCTGGACAAGCTGGGCGTGCACACCGGCGGCGCGCCCACCACCTGGCTGGCCGGCGCCTACGACCCGCGGCGCGCCATCGACCCGCGCTTCGCCGCCGTGGTGCAGGACAGCGTCGACCATCTGTACGGCGAATTCGTCGCCAAGGTCGCCGCGGCGCGGCAGCGCACGCCGACGCAGATCGACGCCGTGGCGCAGGGCCGCGTCTGGACCGGCGCGCAGGCGCTGGAGCGCGGCCTGGTCGACCGGCTCGGCAGCTATCAGGACGCGCTGGCTGCGGCGGCGCAGCGCGCCAAGCTGCCCGGTGCCGAGCGCGGCGAGTTCCGCGTCAACTACCTGGACCGCGAGCCCGGCCGGCTGCGCCAGTTGCTGGACCTGTTCGGCGGCACGGTGGCGGCCGAGCTGCAGGCGCGCTTCGACGCCGCGCTGTCGTCGTGGGCCGGCGCGCCGCCGGGCGAGATGCGCGAGATGCACGCCGACCTGGCCTGGCTGGCCGAGCTGCGCCAGCGCCGGCTGCCGTACCTGCCGGCGGTGCACTGCCTGTGCGTCGCGCCTTGACGCGCGCCGCGGCGTGAGCGGCGCACTGCTCGGCCACGGCGGCCGCGACTGGGGCGTGGCCGCGGTCTTCGCCGTGGTTTACCTGGGCATGTTCCTCGGCGGGCTGCCGCGGCTGAAGCTCGACCGCTCGGGCGTGGCGCTGCTCGGCGCCATCGCCGTCATTGCCGTCACCGGCGAGTCGGTGGAAGACGCGGCGCGCGCCGTGGACCTGCCGACCATCGTGCTGCTCTTCGCCTTCATGCTGCTGTCGGCGCAGATGCGCCTGGGCGGCTTCTACGGCGCGGTGACGCGCGGCGTGGCCGCGCTGCCGCTGTCGCGCGCCGGGCTGCTGGCGGCGCTGGTGGCAGTGGCGGCGGCGCTGTCGGCGGTGTTCTCCAACGACGTCGTCTGCCTGGCGATGACGCCGGTGGTGGCGCGGCTGGCGCTGCAGCGCGGGCTGAATCCGGTGCCGCTGCTGGTGGGGCTGGCCTGCGCGGCCAACATCGGCTCGGCGGCGACGCTGATCGGCAACCCGCAGAACATGGTCATCGGCTCGGTCATGCAACTGCACTTCGGCGGCTACCTGCGCCGGGCGCTGCCGCCGGTGCTGGCCGGCCTCGCGCTGCTGTGGCTGTGGCTGGCCTTGGGCCCCGTTGCGCGCGGCGGCGCCGTGCCGGCGGCGGCTCAACTGCCTTCGACCGCGGCCGACGACGAGCCCGACTTCGACGCGCTGCAGACCGCCAAGGGCCTGGCCGTGGCCGCGGTGCTGCTGCTGATCTTCCTGTTCACCGACTGGCCGCGCGAGGTGGCGGCGCTGGTCGGCGCGGGCGTGCTGCTGCTCAGCCGCCGGCTGCATTCGGCGCGCGTGATGGGCTTCGTCGACTGGCAGTTGCTGCTGCTGTTCATCGGCCTGTTCGTCGTCAACCAAGCCTTCGAACGCACCGGCCTGGCGGCGCAGGCCGTGGCCTGGCTGGGCGGGCAGGGGCTGCATCTGTCCGAGCCCGGGCCGCTGCTGGTGCTGAGCGCGCTGCTGTCGAACCTGGTGTCCAACGTGCCGGCGGTGATGCTGCTGCTGCCGCACCTGCAGGGCGAAGAAGCGGCGGTGCTGCTGGCGCTGGCCAGCACCTTCGCCGGCAACCTGCTGCTGGTGGGCTCGATCGCCAACCTGATCGTCGCCGACCTGGCGCGCGGCAGCGGCATCGTCATCGGCTGGCAGCAGCACGCGCGCATCGGCGTGCCGGTGACGCTGGCCACGCTGGCGCTGAGCTGGGGCTGGCTGCGCTGGGCAGGCTGAACCGCGCCGCTATGATGCGCGCCCCGCAAACGCCCCAGCCCATGGCCGACCTACCCGATACCCTGAACGACGCGCAGCTGCAGGCGGTGCATCACCTGTCCGGCCCGTGCCTGGTGCTGGCCGGCGCCGGCTCGGGCAAGACGCGGGTCATCGTGCACAAGATCGCGCGGCTGCTGGGCAGCGGCCTGGAGCCGAAGCAGATCGCCGCCATCACCTTCACCAACAAGGCCGCGGCCGAAATGCGCGAGCGCGCCAAGGCGCTGGTCGGTCCGCGCGCGGCCAGGGATCTGGCGATCAGCACCTTCCACTCGCTGGGCGTGCGCTTGCTGCGCAGCGACGGGCAGCGCATCGGGCTGAAGGAGCAGTTCTCGATCCTCGACAGCGACGACGTGCTCGGCGTGCTGCGCGATGCCGGCGGCTGCAGCGACAACGCGCTGGCGCGCCGCTGGCAGTGGGCCATCAGCCTGTGGAAGAACCAGGGGCTGGACAGCGCCGGCGCCGAAGCTGTAGCCGGCAGCGACGACGAGCGCATTGCCGCGCGCGTGATGCGTGTCTACGAGCAGCGGCTGGCGGCCTTCCAGGCGGTGGACTTCGACGATCTGATCGGCTTGCCATTGAAGCTGCTGCAGCGCGACGCCGAGGCGCGGCAGAAGTGGCAAGACCAGTTCCGCCACATCCTGGTGGACGAATACCAGGACACCAACGCCGTGCAGTACGAGCTGCTGAAGGCGCTGGTCGAGCACCCGGACGAGCGCCGCCGCGGGCTGTTCACCGCGGTCGGCGACGACGACCAGAGCATCTATGGCTGGCGCGGCGCGACCATCGACAACCTGAAGCGCCTGCCGCAGGACTTTCCGCAGCTGAAGCTGATCGCGCTGGAGCAGAACTACCGCTCCACCGGCCACATCCTGCGCGCGGCCAACCACGTCATCGCCGGCAACCCGAAGCTCTTCGAGAAGAAGCTGTGGAGCGCCTTCGGCGACGGCGAGCCGGTGCGGGTGCTCGAATGCGACGGCGAGGAGCACGAGGCCGAGCGCGCGGTGGCGCGCATCCAGTCGCTGCGCGCGGCGGACCCCACGCTGAAGTTCGGCGACTTCGCCGTGCTGTACCGCGCCAACCACCAGGCCAAGGTCTTCGAGCAGAAGCTGCGCGCGGCGCAGATCCCCTACAAGGTGTCGGGCGGGCAGAGCTTCTTCGACCGCGCCGAGATCAAGGACCTGTGCGCCTGGCTGCGGCTGCTGGTCAACCAGGACGACGACCCGGCCTTCCTGCGCGCCGTGACGGCGCCGAAGCGCGGCATCGGCGCGCAGACGCTGGCCAAGCTGGGCGAGTTCGCGTCGAAGTGGAAGACCAGCCTGTTCGAGGCGCTGTTCTCGCCGACGCTGACGGCGCAGCTGGGCGCCAAGGCGCTGGGCGCGCTGCACGAGTTCGGCCGCTGCGTCAACGAGCTGGAGCACCGCGCGCGCCACACCACGGGCGGTGAGGACGCCAAGGCGCTGCTGCTGGAGTGGCTGAAGGACATCGGCTACGAGCAGCATCTGTTCGACGGCGAGGACAGCGAGAAGCTCGCCAGCGCACGCTGGAGCAACGTGCTGGACTTCGTAGCCTGGATCGCGCGCCGCTGCGGCGGCGAGATCGCGCAGGAGGGCGGCACCTTCGAGAGCGAGCGCCAGAGCGTGCTGCAGGTGGCGCAGACCATCAGCGTGATCATCAGCCTGGCCGAGCGCGGCGAGCAGCAGGACGTGGTCACGCTGTCCACGCTGCACGCCGCCAAGGGCCTGGAATGGGCGCACGTGCAACTGGCGAGCTGCAACGAAGGGCTGCTGCCCTTCAAGACCGACGACGACAGCCTGGCTGCCGCGACGCTGGCGTCGAGGCTGGAAGAGGAGCGCCGGTTGATGTACGTGGGCATCACGCGCGCGCGCCGCACGCTGGTGGTGAGCACGCTGCGCCGCCGCAAGAAGGGCCGCGACACGGTGACCGGCGTGCCCAGCCGCTTCATCGCCGAGATGAAACTGAACGAGGGCGGGGTGAAGGAAGACCCGCGCGAGCGGTTGAAGCGGTTGCGCGCCGAACTGGCGGCGCGGCCGGATGCGGTGAAGGTGTCGGCGGATTGATCCGCTTTGGTGCGGACCGGCTCGTGACGGCCCCTTTGTGGTGTCTCTCGTCCTCGAGAAGCAAGGCCCTCGGGTACCACGGTGCTACTATGGCCCGGTGATCGATTGGTCCACCTGCCACGCAGTTGAAAGCGATCCCGGGCGCGTCAGCGGCGCGTGGGTTTTCCGCGGCACGCGGGTGCCGGTCGCGGCTCTCTTCGAGAACCTCGAAGATGGTGCATCCGTCCATGACTTCATCCAGTGGTTCCAAGGTGTCTCGCCGGAGCAAGTTCGCACTGTTCTCGAACACGCCGCGAAGAGCGCACTGGCGCCGGCCTAGGTGAAGGTCTTCTTCGATCAAGGCACGCCCGTGCCGCTTCGGCGCTTCCTTGTAGGACACGAAGTCGAGACGGCTCATGAACGCGGGTGGTCACAGCTCGAGAATGGCGAACTCATCGCTGCAACCGAGCAAGCCGGCTTCGGGGTCTTCGTCACGACCGACCAGAACTTGCGATACCAGCAGAACCTCGTCGGTCGCAAGATCGCAGTCGTGGTCATCCTGACGACCAGCTGGCCAAGAATTCAGGCCGATCTGCAGCCCGTCCTGGCCGCCATCCACTCAGCCGCGCCGGGCGTGTCCGTGGAGGTTGCGGTTACCGCCGCAGGTGCGGGCTAACCATTCATGATCCGGCCGGCTCGCCCCCGAGCATGAAAGCTCTGGCGGCG
>DAIMFR010000090.1:0-16497 GCA_036724445.1 Rubrivivax sp.
TGCACCTGCTCGCGCAGCTGCTCGATCAGCACCTTCATCTCCACCGACACCTTGGTCAGCTCCAGCGCGGCCGACTTCGAGCCCAGCGTATTGGCCTCGCGCTGCAACTCCTGGATCAGGAAGTCCAGCCGCTTGCCAAGCTCGCCGCCGACGCTGAGCAGGCGCTCGATCTCGTCCAGATGCGCACGCAGGCGTGCCAGTTCCTCGGCCACGTCGATGCGTATCGCGTAGGCCGCAGCTTCGTTCAGCGCGCGTTCGCGCAGGTTGTCGGCGCTGAAGCTCTGCGCCGCGCCGCTGGCGGCCAGCGCCTCGTTCCAGCGTTCCAGGAAGCGCTGCTGCTGGCGCTGCACCACGGCAGGCACCATCGGTTCGGCCTCGGCCGCCAGTTCGCGCAGCCGCTGCAGCTTGTCGCGCAGCACCTCCACCAGGCGGGCACCTTCGCGTTCGCGCGCCTCGCGCAGGCCCTGCACGCCTTCGCGCGCCGCCTGCAGCGCGGCTTCGTCGAGCTTCTCGGCGGCGGCGCTGCCGCGGCACCACAGCAACGCCTCGTTGACCGACAGCGGCCGCGCGTCGGGCAGCCAGCCGCGCACCATGCCGTCCAGGCGATTCAGCCGGCTCAGCTGGTCGGTACCTGGCCGCGGCCAGCCGGTGTCGGTTTCGCGTGCGGTCGACATCCGCAACTCGATCTTGCCGCGCTTGAAGGCGGCGCCGAGCATGTCGCGCAGCGCCGGCTCCAGCGAACGCAACTCGTCGGGCAGGCGGAACGACAGGTCCAGGAAGCGGCCGTTGACGGAGCGCAACTCGACGTTGACTGCGGCACGCTCCGCACCTTCCGCGGCGGCCGACTGGGCATGGGCGTAACCGGTCATGCTGTAGACTGACATCGACGCCACGCCTCGCAAAAAAGCCGCATTATGTCGAAGCCCAAGCCTGCCCCGTTGCCGTCCGGCACCGTGGTGGGGGGCTACCAGGTCGTCAAGAAGCTGGCCGCGGGCGGCTTCGGCGTGGTCTATCTGGCCGAGGACGACAAGCAGCATCTGGTGGCGTTGAAGGAATACCTGCCGGCCTCGCTGGCCGAACGCTCGCCCGGCGAGTTGACGCCTCGCGTCAAGCCCGACAAGCAGCCGCTGTACCGGCTCGGGCTGAAGAGCTTCTTCGAGGAAGGCCGCTCGCTGGCGCAGATCAGCCACCCCAGCGTGGTCTCGGTGCTGAACTTCTTCCGCGAGAACGAAACCGTCTACATGGTGATGAACTACCTGCAGGGCGATACGCTGCAGGACTTCATCATCACCGCGCGCGACCTGAAGCGCGACAAGGTGTTCCGCGAGTCGTCGATCCGTTCGCTGTTCGACGAAATCCTGCGCGGGCTGCGCATCGTGCACCAGCACAAGATGCTGCACCTGGACATCAAGCCGGCGAACATCTTCGTCACCAACGACAACAAGGCGGTGATGCTCGACTTCGGCGCCGCGCGCGAGGTGCTGAGCAAGGAAGGCAACTTCATCCGCCCGATGTACACGCCGGGATTTGCCGCGCCGGAGATGTACCGCCGCGACGGCACGCTCGGGCCCTGGACCGACATCTATGCCATCGGCGCCTGCATCTACGCCTGCATGCAGGGCTATCCGCCCAACGACGCTCCGCAGCGGCTGGAGAAGGATCGGCTGGCGCTGAGCCTGTCGCGGCTGCGCAATGTCTATTCGGACAACCTGATCGAGGTCACCGAATGGTGCATGTCGCTGGACCCGTTGAGCCGGCCGCAGAGCGTGTTCGCGCTGCAGAAGGAGCTGGCGCGCGAGACCGAGCGCCGCTACACCAAGCTGTCCTTCAGCGAGCGGCTGAAGCTGCAGCTGGAAAGCCTGAAGACCGGCGCCAAGACATGAGATTCGTCGTCTACCAGGTCAGCCGCAAGGGCGGGCGCGAGAAGAACGAAGACCGCATGGGTTACTGCTACACCCGCGAGGCCGGGCTGTTCGCGCTGGCCGACGGCATGGGCGGGCATCCCGAAGGTGAAGTCGCCGCGCAGATGGCGCTGCAGACGCTGGCGGCGCGCTTCCAGCGCGAGGCGCAGACCGAACTGGCCGACCCGACGCGCTTCCTGCACGACGCGATGGTGGCCGGCCACCACCAACTGCTGCGCTACGCCACCGAACGCGGCCTGATCGACACGCCGCGCACCACCGCGGTGGCCTGCGTGCTGCAGGGCCATGCTGCGTTCTGGGCGCATTGCGGCGATTCGCGGCTGTACCTGGTGCGCGGCGGCAAGCTGATCGCGCGCACGCGCGACCATTCCTATGTCGAGCTGCAGACCACGCTGTCGCACGTGGTGCCGATTGCCGAGCGCATGAACCGCAACGTGCTGTTCACCTGCCTGGGCAGCCCCGGCAAGCCGATGGTCGACACCGCCGGGCCGCTGCGGCTGCAGCCGGGCGACCGGCTGCTGCTGTGCAGCGACGGGCTGTGGGGCTCGCTCAGCGACGCCGTGATCTGCGAGCAGATGGCGCGCCAGCCGCTGTCGGATGCGGTGCCCGAGCTGGTCGAGCAGGCGCTGCGCGCGGCCGGGCCGAAGAGCGACAACGTCACCGTGCTGTGCGTCGAATGGGAAGGCGCCGAGGACGGCGATGCGCAGTCCGGCGTGTCGACGCAGGACCTGGGCGAACAGGTCTTCGCGTCGACCATCCAGGCCAGCATGCTCGGCGAGGCTGCGCCCGACGAGCTGGACGATGCCGAGATCGAACGCTCGATCCGCGAGATCAACGAAGCCATCCAGCGCTCGTCGCAGCGCAAACACTGAGGTTCACCATGTCGGGTTTTCAACGCGCGCACGGCCGCGCTGCGGATGCATTGCGGGCGGTGTCGCTGACGCGCGGCTACACCGTGCATGCCGAAGGCTCGGTGCTCGTCGCCTTCGGCGCCACCAAGGTGCTGTGCACCGCGTCGGTCGAAGAGAAGGTGCCGCCGCACAAGCGCGGCAGCGGCGAGGGTTGGGTCACGGCCGAATACGGCATGCTGCCGCGCGCCACGCATACCCGCGGCGACCGCGAAGCGGCGCGCGGCAAGCAAAGCGGGCGCACGCAGGAGATCCAGCGCCTGATCGGCCGCTCGCTGCGCAGCGTGTTCGACCTTCGGCTGCTGGGCGAACGCACGATCCACCTCGATTGCGACGTGCTGCAGGCCGACGGCGGCACGCGCACCGCGGCCATCACCGGCGCCTGGGTCGCGGCGCAGGATGCCGTGCACTGGCTGCTCGCGCAGGGGCGCATCAAGGCCTCGCCGATCCGCGATGCGGTGGCCGCGGTGTCGGTGGGCATCGTGCAGGGCACGCCGCTGCTCGATCTGGAATACACCGAGGATTCGGCCTGCGATACCGACATGAACGTGGTCATGACCGGCAGCGGCGGCTTCGTCGAAGTGCAGGGCACGGCCGAAGGCGCGCCCTTCACGCGCGCCGAGATGGAGGCGCTGCTGGCGCTGGCCGACAAGGGCATCCGCGAGCTGGTGGATCTGCAGCGTGGCGCATGGGTGACATGAACCAGAGGTTGCGCCTGGTGCTGGCGTCGCACAACGCCGGCAAGCTGGCCGAGCTGCAGACGCTGTTCGCGCCGCTGCCGCTGGATCTCGTCGCGCAGCCCGCACTGGGTGTGGCCGAGGCCGAGGAACCGCACCTCACCTTCATCGAGAACGCGCTGGCCAAGGCGCGGCATGCGGCGCGCGCCAGCGGCGGCGCGGCGCTGGCCGACGATTCTGGGTTGTGCGTGGACGCGTTGGGCGGCGCGCCGGGCGTGGTCTCGGCGCACTATGCAGCGCTCGACCTGCAGCCCGGCGAGCGCGAGGCGCAGCGTGCGCTGCAGGACGCCGCCAACAACGCGTTGCTGCTGCAGCGCCTGCAGGGTGCCGCCACGCGCCGCGCCAGCTTCGTCTGCACGCTGGTGGCCTTGCGCGCGGCCGACGATCCGCAGCCGCTGGTGGCCAGCGGCCGCTGGTGGGGCGAGATTCTCGACGCGCCGCGCGGCACGTGCGGCTTCGGCTACGACCCGCTGATGTTCATTCCCGCGCTCGGCGCCAGCGTGGCCGAGTTGCCGCGTGAAGTGAAGAACGCGCACAGCCATCGCGCACTGGCCGGCCGGCAGATGCTGGCCTTGATGCGCGAGGCCTGGAGTCTGTGACCCCCCCCCGAAGCGCCTGCGGCGCTCCCCCCCAGGGGGGCGCTGCCGGTGGCCCGGCGCAGCCGGTTCGACGGCAGCCGCTCGATCCGGCAGCTCGCCATCTTCGGCCGGGCACGCTGCAGCTGCCTTCACTGCCGCCGCTGTCGCTGTACGTGCACCTGCCGTGGTGCCTGAAAAAGTGCCCGTACTGCGACTTCAATTCGCACGAGGCGCGCGACGGCGTGCCCGAAGCGCGCTATCTGGACGCGCTGCGCGCCGACCTCGAAGCCGCGCTGCCGCTGGTCTGGGGCCGGCCGGTGATCAGCGTGTTCATCGGCGGCGGCACGCCCAGCCTGTTCTCGCCTGAGGGCATCGGGCGGCTGATCGCCGACATCCGCGCGCGCCTGCCGCTGCAGCCGGACTGCGAGATCACGCTCGAAGCCAACCCCGGCACCTTCGAGCGCGAGCGCTTCCGCGCCTTCCGCGCGGCCGGGGTGACGCGGCTGTCGATCGGCGTGCAGAGCTTCGACGACCAGATGCTTCGCGCCATTGGCCGCGTGCACGACGCCGCCCAGGCGCGCGCCGCGGTGGCCGAAGCGGCGCAGGCCTTCGAGCACTTCAACATCGACCTGATGTACGCGCTGCCGGGGCAGGGCCTGGCGCAACTGCAGGCCGACCTGGACGCGGCGCTGGCCTTCGCGCCGCCGCACCTGTCGGTCTATCACCTGACGCTGGAGCCGAACACCTTCTTCGCCACGCATCCGCCGCCGGGGCTGCCCGACGACGACCTGGCGGCGCGCATGCTCGACCTGATCGTCGAGCGCACGGCCGCCGCCGGGCTGCAGCGCTACGAGGTCTCGGCCTTCGCGCGGCCGGGCCGGCGCTGCGTGCACAACCTGAACTACTGGCACTTCGGCGACTATTTGGGCATCGGTGCCGGCGCGCACGGCAAGCTGAGTTTTCCGCACCGCGTCGTGCGCCAGCAGCGCTGGCGCGAGCCGGCGCGCTACGTCGACGCGGCGTTGGCCGGCCACGCACCGTCGCAGGACGCCGAAGTCGCGCGCGCCGATCTGCCCTTCGAGTTCATGCTCAACGCCTTGCGGCTGCGCGACGGCTTCGCGCGTGCGCTGTTCGGCGAACGCACCGGGTTGCCGGCCTCGGCCATCGACGCCGGCGTGCAGCAGGCGGTGCAGCGCGGGCTGCTGCATGCCGACCTGCAGCGGCTGCAGCCTACCGAGCGCGGCTTCGATTTCCTCAGCGATCTGCAGGCGCTGTTCCTGCCGCGCAAATAGCCGGTGTTCGCGGCGCATCTGCGAGGATTTCGCGCGCAGACGCGCTGCTAGACTGCGCGCCCGATGGCACGCCCCACGCCCGCGTCGAAACCCGCCTCCCGCGGCCTGCAGCTCGACCAGGCGCTGCAGCTGCTGCGCCAGGCGGGCCATGAACTGCCCGCCGGTGCGCCGCACAGCGACGCCTGGCTGCAGTCGCTGATCGATTCGCTGGTCGACCTGTCCAGCCGCGACGCGTTGACGGGGCTGGCCAACCGCCGCAGCTTCGAGCTGGCGCTGGCGCGCGAAATCGACCGCGTCGCGCGCGCCGGCGAGCCGGCGCTGCTGCTGGCGCTGGACATCGACCACTTCAAGCAGGTCAACGACACGCACGGCCACGCCAGCGGCGACCTGGTGCTCAAGGCGGTGGCCAAGGCGCTGCTCGAATGCGTGCGCCCGATGGACATGGTGGCGCGGGTCGGCGGCGAGGAGTTCGCCATCGTCATGCCCAACTGCCCGGCCGCCTTCGGCGAGGCGGTGGCCGAGCGCGTGCGCCGCCGCATCGAGGCCGTGCCGGTATCCATCGGCCGGCGGCAGCAGATCCGCGTCAGCGTCAGCATCGGCGGCGCCTTCGCGCCGCAGTGGGTGCGCTCGTCGCCGGCGCTGTGGATCGAACGCGCCGACGTGCAGCTGTACCGCGCCAAAGGCGAAGGCCGCAACCGCGTGTGCCTGGAGCCGTCGGCAGTGTCGGTGGTCAGCGCCGAGGAGAAGGCGCTGCTGTTTGGAATCTCGCAGTTTCAGGACATCGAATGAGTGCCGCCTCCAGCAAGGCCAGACCCGAAGCGAAGAAGGCGCCGGCAAGCCGCGCGCGCATCACCGCCGTCACCAGCGGCAAGGGCGGCGTGGGCAAGACCTTCGTCAGCTGCAACCTCGCCGCCGCGCTGGCGCGCCAGGGGCGGCGCGTGCTGGTGCTCGACGCCGACCTCGGGCTGGCGAATCTGGACGTGATGCTCAACCTGGCGCCGAAGATCACGCTGCACGACGTGTTCACCGGCAGGAGCACGCTGCCCGACGCGATCCTGCCGGCGCCGGGCGGCTTCGATGCGCTGCTCGCCGGATCGGGCATGGTCGAGTACTCGCGCATGACGCCGGAGGTGCGCGACCAGCTGCTCGCGGTCATCGGCCAGGTCGCGCCGCGCTACGACCACGTGATCCTCGACACCGGCGCCGGCATTTCCGACGTCGTGCTGTATGCCGTGTCGCTGGCCGACGACGTGCTGGTCGTGGTCACGCCCGAGCCGACCTCGATGACCGACGCCTACGCGGCGATCAAGGTGCTGGCGGCCACGCAGTCGCGCCACAGGGTGCTGCTGGTGGTGAACCAGGCGCGCCGCCACGGCGAAGGCCGTGCCGTGTGCCAACAGCTGCAGCAGGTGGTGGACCGATTCGTCAACCCGGGGCTGGCCGCGCCGGTGCGGCTGGACCTGCTGGGCCAGGTGCCGCTGGACCTCGCGGTGCGCGATGCGGTGGCGGCGCGGCAGTTGCTGATGGAAACGCTGCCCGGTTGCCCGGCCGCGCTGGCGGTCGCCGGCGTGGCCACGCGCCTGCTGGATTGAGGCGGGCGGGTCAGCGCGGCGCTACGCGCTGCAGCAATACCACCAGCGCTCCGGCGCCACCCTGCGGCGCCGCGGCCTGCGTGAAGGCGATGACCTCGCTGCATTGCGCCAGCCAGCGCTGCGCCTTGGCCTTCAGCACCGGCTCGCGGCCCGGCGAGCCCAGGCCCTTGCCGTGCACCACGCGCACGCAGCGCTGGCCGCGCTGCAGCGCCTGACGCACGAAGGCGGCGAGCGCTTCGCGCGCTTCGTCCCGGCGCAGGCCGTGCAGGTCGACCTGCGCCTGGATCGCCCATTGCCCGCGCCGCAGCCGCGCCGGCACTTCGGGGCTGACGCCGGGGCGGCGGTAGCTGAGGCCGTCGTCGGTGAGCAGCAGCGATTCGATGTCGACTTCGTCGGACAAGGCCTCGCGCAGCGCGGCGCGTTCGTCGGCCTCGCGCTGGCGCGGAGGCGGCTCGGGGCGCGGCGCGTGGCCGTGCACGCGCTGGTGCGGGTGGTGGTGCGCGGGCAGCGCCTGCACCGGGCCGACCGCGCGTGCGAAGGCGGTGCGCAGCTGCTCCTGCCTGCGGCGTTCGGCCTCTTCGGCGGCGCGCGCACGTGCCGCTTCGGCTTCGCGTTCACGCAGCGCCTCGCGCAGCGTGCCCAGCTCCTGCAGGCTGCGCAGCCCGCTCACAGCAGCCCCCGCTCGGCAAAGGACATCACCGCGCCGCGGCCGACGACCAGATGGTCGAGCACGCGTACGTCCACCAGCTGCAGTGCGTTCCTGATCGAGTGGGTCAGGAACTCGTCGGCGCGCGAGGGCTCGGCCACGCCCGACGGATGGTTGTGCGCCAGGATCACCGCACCGGCGTTCAACTGCAGCGCACGCTTGACGATCTCGCGCGGGTAGACGCTGGTCTGCGACAGCGTGCCGTGGAACATCTCCTGCAGCGTCAGCAGCCGGTGCTGGCCGTCGAGGAACAGCACCGCGAACACCTCCTGCGCGCGCGCGCCCAGGTGCAGCGCGACATAGTCCTTGACCTGCTGCGGCGCGTCGAACACCGGGCTCGCCTGCAGCGGCTGCGCCAGCGCACGCCGCGCCATCTCGATCACCGCGGCGATCTCGGCGCGCTTCGCCGGGCCCAGGCCCTTGATGCGCTGCAGGTCGCGCGCCTCGGCGCGCAGCAGTCCGGCGAAGCCGTCGAACTCGCGCAGCACCTGCGCGGCCAGCTCGAACACGCCCTGGCCCGCGAGGCCGGTGCGCAGCAGCAGCGCCAGCAGTTCCACGTCGCTCAAGGCCGCGCCGCCGCGCGCCAGCAGCTTCTCGCGCGGGCGCATCTCGGCGGGCAGGTCCTTCAGCGGCATGGCGGCGAGGCTCGGGCTCGTAGAATCGGGGCAGTCTATGCGACGGCCGCGCGCCGCCCGATTCCAGTGAATGCAGTGAACGCAGCCAATGCGGCAAATGCAGTGAACCTCGTCCAGCCCGGCTCCTTCCTGACGTTGCACTACCGCCTGAGCGGCCCCGACGGCGCCGACGTAGTCAACACCTTCGACGGCAAGCCGGCGACGCTGTCGCTGGGCAGCGGCCAGCTCGCGCCGGCGATGGAGCAGCGGCTGATCGGCCTGGCCGAAGGCGAGCACCGCCGCTTCGCGCTGGCGCCGGGCGAGGCCTTCGGCGAGCGCAACCCCGACATGCTGCAGCGCGTGCCGCGCAGCGCGCTGCGCGAGATGGTTGACCCGGATGAAGAGTACGCGCCGGGCGACGTGCTGCGTTTTCCCACGCCCGACGGGCAGGGCGAATTCGCCGGCGTGGTGCGCGAGGTCGGCGGCGACTGGCTGCTGTTCGATTTCAATCATCCATTGGCGGGCCAGGCGGTGAGCTTCGAAGTGCAGCTGATCGGGGTGCTGTGATGGCCGGCGCGCAACTCGGGGAAGTGGTGCTGGCCGAGCCGCGCGGCTTCTGCGCCGGCGTCGACCGCGCGATCGAGATCGTCGAGCGCGCGCTGAAGAAGTTCGGCGCGCCGATCTACGTGCGTCACGAGATCGTGCACAACACCTACGTCGTCAATGACCTGAAGTCGCGCGGCGCGATCTTCATCGAGGATCTGGCCGAGGTGCCGGCCGGCGCGACGCTGGTGTTCAGCGCGCACGGCGTGGCCAAGGCGGTGCGCGACGAGGCCGCGGCGCGGGGCTTTCGCGTCTTCGACGCCACCTGCCCGCTGGTGACCAAGGTGCATGTCGAGGTCGCCAAGCTGGCCAAGGAAGGCTACGAGTTCGTGATGATCGGCCACAAGGGCCATCCCGAGGTGGAAGGCACGATGGGCCAGCTGCACGAAGGCATCTATCTGGTCGAAGACGTGGCCGGCGTGCAGCAGGTGCAGCCGCGCGGGAACAAGCTCGCGGTGGTGACGCAGACCACGCTCAGCGTCGACGACGCGGCCGAGATCCTGGCGGCGGTCAAGCGCCGCTTCCCCGAGGTGCGCGAGCCGAAGAAGCAGGACATCTGCTATGCGACCCAGAACCGGCAGGACGCGGTCAAGCTGCTGGCGCCGGGCGTGGACGTGGTCATCGTCGTCGGCAGCCCGACCAGCAGCAACAGCAACCGGCTGCGCGAACTGGCCCAGCGCCTGGGCACGCCGGCCTACATGGTCGACGCCGCGGCCGATCTGCAGCCCGAATGGTTCGCAGGCCGCAAGCGCGTCGGCCTGACCGCCGGCGCCTCGGCGCCCGACATCCTGGTGCAGCAGGTCATCGAACGCCTGCGCGCGCTCGGCGCGCTGAGTCTGCGCCGCCTGCCCGGCGTGCCCGAGGAAGTGCATTTCCCGCTGCCGCTGGGCCTGGGCGACCGCAGCATGGCCGAGCTGGACGCGTCGCGATCCTGAAGCCTGGCGCGCGCGCCGCGGCAGCCGCGCTGCCGACACCCGAACATCGACGAAGGACTTCCATGCTCGACATCAACCTGCTCAGACGCGACCTGGACGGCGTGGTCGCCAAGCTGCAGGCGCGCAAGAACCCGCAGCCCTTCCTGGACGTGGAGCGCTTTCGCACGTTGGAGGCCGAGCGCAAGCAGCTGCAGACGCGCGTGGAGGAGCTGCAGGCGCGGCGCAACGCCTTGAGCAGGCAGGTCGGCCAGCTCAAGGCCAAGGGCCAGGATGCGAGCGCGCCGATGAGCGAAGTGGCGGGCATCGGCGAGCAGTTGAGCGAAGGCGCGGCGGTGCTCGAGCACATCCAGGCCGAGCTGAACGGCCTGCTGATGGGCCTGCCCAACCTGCCGCAGGACAGCGTGCCGGTGGGCGCGGACGAGGCAGCCAACGTGGAGCTGCGCCGCTGGGGCACGCCCGCCGCCTTCGACTTCACGCCGCGCGACCACGTGGACCTGGGCGCGCCGCTGGGGCTGGATTTGGACACCGGCGCGCTGTTGAGCGGGTCGCGCTTCAGCTTCATGCGCGGCCCGGTGGCACGGCTGCACCGCGCGCTGGCGCAGTTCATGCTCGATGTACAGACCATCGAGCATGGCTACACCGAGTGCTGCGCGCCGTACATCGTCAACCGCGAGATCCTCGAAGGCACCGGCCAGCTGCCGAAGTTCAAGGAGGACATGTTCTGGGTGCTCAGAGGGGGCGCCGAGGACCAGCCCGAGCAGTACCTGATCTCGACCAGCGAAATCCCGCTGACCAACGCGGTGCGCGAGCGCATCCTCGGCGCCGAACAGCTGCCGATCAAGCTCACCGCGCACAGCCCGTGCTTCCGCTCCGAGGCCGGCAGCGCCGGACGCGACACGCGCGGCATGATTCGCCAGCACCAGTTCGACAAGGTCGAGATGGTGCAGATCGTGCACCCGGAGCACAGCGCCGAAGCGCTGGAGCAGATGCTCGGCCATGCCGAGGCCATCCTGCGCAAGCTGCAGCTGCCGTATCGCGTGGTCGCGCTGAGCAGCGGCGACATGGGCTTCTCCGCCGCCAAGACCTACGACCTCGAGGTCTGGCTGCCGGCGCAGAACACCTACCGCGAGATCAGCTCGTGCAGCAACTGCGAGGCCTTCCAGGCGCGGCGCATGCAGGCGCGCTTTCGCCCCATCGTGAACGGTCAGCAGGGCAAGCCCGAGCTGGTGCACACGCTCAACGGCTCGGGCCTGGCGGTGGGGCGCACGCTGGTCGCCGTGCTGGAGAACTTCCAGCGCGCCGACGGCAGCATCGCGCTGCCCGAGGCGCTGTGGCCCTACATGGGCGGCCTGAAGGAACTGCGGCCGTGAGCGATGCAGGGATGCTCGCCGCGCGGCTGCTGCAGGCCCATGACCGGGGCAGCCTGACGCGGCTGCCCTCGGCCGGCGATGCCGCCTTCGACATGCGCGCCGCCTTTGCCGTGGCCGACGCATTGCGGCGGCTGCGCAGCGCGCGCGGCGAGAAGGCGATGGGCTGGAAGATCGGCTTCACCAACCGCAGCATCTGGCAGCGCTATGGCGTGCACCGGCCGATCTGGGGGCCGGTGTGGGACAGCGGCACCGCGCTGCTCGATGGGGCGACGGCGAGCGTCTCGCTGGCCGGCCTGTCGCAGCCGCGGCTCGAACCCGAGGTGGTCTTCGGCGTCAAGCGCACGCCGCGCGCCGGCATGAGTCTGACCGAGCTGCAGGGCTGCCTGGACTGGGTGGCGCACGGCTTCGAGATCGTGCACACCCATTTCGACGGCTGGCGCTTCGGCGCCGCCGACAGCGTGGCCGACTTCGCGCTGCATGGCCGGCTGCGCATCGGCCCGCGCGTTTCGGTGCAGGGCTGGCACGCGCTGGCCGAAGACCTGTCCGCGCTGCAGGTCGAACTGCTGTGCGATGGCCAGCCGGTCGACCGCGGGCAGGGCGCGGTGGTGCTCGACGGTCCGCTGCACGCGCTGCGCCTGTGGGTCGACGAGATGGCGGAGTACACGCCGGCCTGGACGATCCGCGTCGGCGACGTGGTCACCACCGGCACGATCACCGACGCCTGGCCGCTGCAGGCGGGGCAGTGCTGGCAGACCCGTCTGAGCGATGCGCGGCTGACGCCGCTGACGCTGAACACGCAGGCCTGAGGCCGCAGGCGCGCCTGCGCGCTGCACTACAATGCCGCCTTCGATTTCGACCAATGCGAATCGAACCTGGAGAGGTGGCAGAGTGGTCGAATGTACCTGACTCGAAATCAGGCGTACGGTAACCCCGTACCGTGGGTTCGAATCCCACCCTCTCCGCCAAGACGCCCTTTCAGGGCGTTTTTTTTCGTCGCAGATGGGGGAACTGAGCAGGAGTTCTCATAGGTAGTTCTACTCCGACACGTTGCAACCCGTCGCAACCAAGCGCACAATCAAAGGGTGGCACGGATGGGGGAACTGAGATGCCTAGGCTTGCGAAAGAACTGTCAGCAGTCGAGGTCAAGCGGCTGACCGCGCCGGGCCTGCATGCGGTGGGCACGGTGGCCGGGCTGCGGCTGCTGGTGAAGCCGACCGGCGCGCGGTCCTGGGTGCTGCGCACGATGATCGGCACGCGCCGCGCGGAGCTGGGCCTAGGGGGCTATCCGACTGTTTCGCTGGCGCAGGCCATCGAATACGCCCGCCAAGCGCTGCAGGCCATCCGCGCCGGCAACGATCCGGCCGCCGAGCGCCGGACCAAGCGCAGCACCGTCGAATGGACGTTTCAGAAGACCGCCGAGGCCTACATTGCCGCGCACCGGGCCGGCTGGAAGAACGAAAAGCACGCCGACCAATGGGGGAACACCCTGCAGGCCTACGCCTATCCGCACTTCGGCGCCAAGCATGTGCGCGACGTGTCGAAGGCCGACGTGCTGGCCGCGATCGAGCCGATATGGAGCACGAAGAATGAAACCGCGGTGCGCGTGCGAAGCCGCATCGAGTTGGTGCTGAACTACGCGGTGCAGCGCGAGCTTCGACCCGAAGGATTGAACCCGGCACGCTGGCGCGGCAACCTGGATGCAGCCTTGCCGAAGGCCGCGAAGGTGGCGAAGGTGGAACACCACGCTGCGCTGGAAATCGACGGCATGCACGCATTCATGCAGCGGCTGGGCAAGGCCGAAGGCATGGGCGCTAGGGCGCTGGAATTCGCCATCCTGACCGCCGCACGCTCGGGCGAGGTACGCGGCGCCACCTGGGCAGAGATTGACCTGCAGGCGGCAGTGTGGACCATCCCAGCCGAGCGCATGAAGGCCAACCGCGCGCATCGGGTGCCGCTGTCGGATCGGGCACTTGAGCTGCTGGAAGCGCTGCCCCGGTTCGAGGGCTGCGAGCTGGTGTTTCCCGGCGCGAAGAATCAGGCCTTGAGCGACATGACGCTAACCGCCTCGCTGCGGCGAATGAAGGTCAACGCCACGGCGCATGGGTTCCGCAGCACGTTCCGCGACTGGGCGGCCGAGCGCACCAGCACGCCGAACGAAGTAGCGGAGATGGCCTTAGCCCATGCTGTCGGCGACGCCACCGAGGCCGCATACCGGCGCGGCGACCTGTTCGAGAAACGCCGCGAGTTGATGACGCTGTGGGCGAAGTTCATCGACACCGAGCCGGCGAAGGGCAATGTGCGCGAGCTGCGGGCGAAGGCATGAAGCGCGCAGATCAAAGCGCAGACGGAAACGCGCTGCTGCCGCACGAGGCCGCGCAATACTGCAAGCTCGACCATGCGGCGCATGTCGCCGAGTTGTTGGCCACCATACGCCGAGAGGCGGCGGACGACGCGCTGCGCACGCTGCGCCGCCGCGGTCTTCAGGACAGCGACATAGACCAACTGCTTGCCGAGCTGCGCGAGGACATTGGCTTGGCGAAAATGCGCGCCACATGGCCCACCCCGCGCGAGCAGCGCGCCATTGTTGAAACCGTCGCCCGGTCGGCGCAGGCGTTGCGCGAAGCGCTCGGCGCATTGCCGCCCATCACGCAGCAGAAGCTGTGGCTAGAAGTGTCCCGCGCAGGAATCGAGCTGCCATCAACATCTCACTTTGACATGGTGCTTCTGGCGCTGGCCCATGTTGGCAGCGACGCCGCACAAGAGAAGCCTGCGCAGGCCCGCGCCCGCGCCCGTGTTGGCATCGTGACAAGAGTGCATCGCATCGCGCCGCGTATTGCGCTCAGTGCCGCCGCCGGGTCGGTCTTTTATGATCTATGCACTGCAGCGTTCGTGCTGGCCGGTGAGACGGAAGACCCAATGCGGGCTTGGCGGGGAAGGCGTCATCCGAAGCCGACCGACCCAAAGGGCGCCATCCGCGCCTACATCGCGCGAGCAAAGGCCGCAACAGGAAAGCAGCCTGCCCAAAGCCGGACCTAGTTTCCGGATGCGCGAATCGTCGCGCCCCGTTGCAATTGATCCCGTGCCGCCGAAGTCGGTGGCGTCAAAGGATCAACGTGCAACCTCGATACATCCGCATCCGCGAGCTGGCGACTGCGCCGTCCCGTGATGGCAAACCCGGTCGGCCGGGCATGCTCCCGGTGTCGGCGGCGACTATCTGGCGCTGGGTCAAGCGCGGCGAGTTTCCGCAGCCGGTGCAGCTTGGCCCGCAGACGACCGCTTGGCCTGTTGAAGCCGTCGAGAAGTTCCTGCAGAAGCGCGAGGCCGCCTAAGTGGGCGCCCCAAACGGCGAGGGGCCGACCGTTGCAGCGGCGACCCCCCAAGAACAAACCAGAACTGACAGCGGCGATTCTAAGACGTTCGCCACGCTGCAGGCACAGGCCGCGATGGCTGGCTTCGAGCTGCATGCGCTGGCCGGTGGCGCCTACATCGTCAGTCGGTGGAACCTGACTTCGCGCGAACTACCTGACCTTCGTACGGCCCGTGAGTTCCTGCGCCGCGTAGGGGTGGCCGTATGAGCGGGCGCGGCAAAGCCAGTGCGACCCTGAAGCTAATCGAGGCCTGCCACGGAATACTGGCCGAGATACAGCCGGCGAGCGTGCGTGCTGTCTGTTATCGCCTGTTCACGATGGGCCTGATCCCGGACATGAGCAAGGGCAGCACCAACAAGGTCAGCACCCAACTGGTGTGGGCCCGCGAACACGGACACATTCCTTGGGAATGGATAGTTGACGAAACGCGTGCGCCCGAGCGGGCCAGCCAGTGGTCAACGCCTGACGAGATCATCAACGCCGCCGTGCGTGGCTATCGGATGGACTACTGGCAGGACCAGCCGCTGGTGGTCGAGGTTTGGTCTGAGAAGGGCACGGTGCGCGGCACATTGGCGCCTGTCCTGGACGAGTTGGGATTGACGTTCCGTGTCATGCACGGCTTCGCATCGGCGACCACCGTGAACGACATTGCCGGGATGTCGATCAATACCGACAAGCCGGTGGTCGCGTTGTACGTCGGCGACTTCGACCCGAGCGGCATGTTCATGTCGGAAGTCGATCTACCCGAGCGAATCGAGCGCTATGGCGGCGAGGTCGATCTGGTGCGCGTGGCATTGGAGAAGACTGACTGCTACGGCCTGCCGAGCTTTGATGTCTCCACGAAATCCGGCGACAAGCGGCACGACTGGTTCGTCAAAGAGCACGGCAATACGTGCTGGGAACTGGATGCGATGTCGCCCGTAAGTCTGCGCGAGCGGGTGCGTGCCGTAGTCGAGGAACTCCTAGACCGGGATGCGTGGAACCACGCCATCAAGATCGAGAACGCGCAGATTGACTCCCTGCAGGCCTTCCACAAATCGTGGCAGGCCTCGAAATACTCGGCCGGTGGCGCTGCATGAGCTTCGACCGCAATGCTCTTCCTGATCCGGTGCTGTACTTCGAGGCCGCTGGTATGCCGCTGCAGGGGCGCGGGAAGTGGCGCACCACGCGCTGCGACTTCCACGGCGGAAGCGATTCCATGCGCGTCAACACCGATTCCGGTGGCTGGTGCTGCATGGCCTGCGGCGTCAGCGGCGGCGACGTACTCGCGCACCTGATGAAGAGCACGGGCGCCGACTTCATCGCCGCCGCCCGCACGCTGGGCGCCTGGATCGAAGACGGAAAGCCGAGTCACCAGAGGCCGCGCCGCATATCGCCCAGCGACGCGATGCACATCATCGGCGCCGAGCTGAATGTCTGCGTCATCGTCATCAGCGACGCCCGTCGCGGCGTCACGCCGACCGATAGCGACTGGCAGCGCTTCCTGCAGGCCGCCAGCAGCGTGCAGACCATCGCTGAGGGCTGCACGTCGTGAGCGCAGCACCGAAGTTCCAGCAGGCCCAGCGCGACCGATTCGGCGCTGCCGACGAACACCTAGTGCGAAGGCTCGAATACGTCTTGGCCGATGAACTGGACGATGCCGACCAAGCCTTTGACGACGAGCTGATCGAAGGCGTAATCGGGCGCATCGCTATGGCCGTGATCTACGGCGACAGCAACAGCGGCAAGACCTTCCTCGCGATCGACATGGGTGCCGCCGTCGGCGCAGCGTCGGAATGGATGGCGCGGCCCGCAGCCGGTGGCATGGTGGTGTACCTGGTGTTGTCTCTCGCACTGAACGGCAATTCACCGCCCCGTTCTTCTCGCATTGAG
>DAIMFR010000091.1:0-16453 GCA_036724445.1 Rubrivivax sp.
CAAGAAGGACATGATCAAGACCGGCGGCGAGAACGTGGCCAGCGTCAAGGTCGAGGCGGTGCTGCTGGCGCACCCGGGCGTGGCCGGCGCCGGTGTGCTCGGCCTGCCGCACCCGCGCTGGGCCGAGGCGGTGTGCGCCTTCATCGTGAAGAAGCCCGGTGCCGAGCTCGACGAGGCGAGCCTCATCGCGCACTGCCGCCAGCATCTGGGCGGCTTCGAGGTGCCCAAGCTGGTGCACTTCGTCGACGTGCTGCCTGCCACGTCGACCGGCAAGGTGCAGAAGCACGTGCTGCGCCAGCAGTTCGCCAAGCTGGCCGAGCAGGCGTGGAGCGGCGAGGGCGGCTGACGCGGCCGACGCCGCCGCCGGTGGCCGCGGCGCTCAGGCGCTCCCGGCCGCGGGTTCGGCTTCGGCTTCGGGCAGCGAGACGCGCTCGCCGGCGCTGAAGCGGTAGTCGTTGAAGACATGCTCGGTGCTCAGCAGCTGCCAGCTGCCGTCGTCGCGCTGCACCGAGGTGTCCTTCAGCCGCCAGGCGTTCTGCCCGCAGGTCCAGATCGCGAAGTTGCGCATGTGCGTGCACAGGCAGGTCTTGTCCATCACCGACACGCGCTTGGCGCCCGGGTGCGCTTCGACCTCGCGGTTCCAGGAGGTGATGTAGGCGCACTTGCCGTTGGCGTCGAGCAGGTAGCCGTAGGCCTCGCAGTTCGGGCGGATGCCGTCGCCGATGCCGGGGCTGCCCTTGAGCATGCGCATCGGGTAGCCGGTGGGCGAGATCATGTTGACCTCGATGTCGCGCTCTTCGGCCTTGAAGTATTCCTGCTTGACGTCGTCGGGCAGCCCGCATTCGCGCGTGACGGTAAAGCGCGTGGCCACCTGCACCGCCGCGGCGCCGGCCTCCATGAAGCGCACCGCGTCGCTGCCGGTGAAGATGCCGCCGGCCGGGATCAGCGGGATGTCGAGCTGCTCCTGCACCAGGTACTGGCGGATCTCGGCGACGATCTTGGCCAGGTCGTAGTCGGCCCAGTCCATGCCGAAACCCAGATGCCCGCCGGCCAGCGGCCCTTCGACGACCACGTAATCGGGCAGGCGGCGCAGCCGCGCGTTCTTCTTCAGGAACAGCTGCAGCGCGCGCAGCGACGAGACGATGATGCCCAGCTTGGCGTCGCGGAAGCGCGGGTGCTGCTCGATCAGCGCGAACGAGCCCAGGTGCAGGCCGGCGGCCAGCGTGATGCCGTCGATGCCGGCGTCGAGCGCGGCGCCGAGGCGGATCGCCAGCGTCTCCTTCGGCGCGTTCATCGTCAGCTTTTCCATGCAGTTGATGAACACCAGCCCCGAGCCGGTCTTGCGCGACATGGTGTGCTCGACGTGCAGCCTCGTCGCCTCGACCAGGCCGCCGAGATCGAACTTGACCGCCGACTTGTCGATCGAGTCGACGTTGTACTTGTACAGCGCCTGCTTGGCCTTGACGTACTTGGTCTTGTAGCGCCGGTCGGTGACCGTCTTGATCATCGCGTCGGAGATGTGGCCGATGCCGCCGAGGCGCGCGGCCTCGAGCGCGAGGTCGGACGACGAGATGTCCACGCCCATGCCGCCGATGACGATCGGCACCAGTTCGTGGCGGCCCAGCCGCAGGCGGAAGTCGTCGAGTCGTTTCATCGTCGGTCTTTGCAGTTTGTGCGGACTATGCGCCATCCGTTCCCCGTCAGGCCGCGGCGGCAGCGACGGCGGCGATGCGGCTGCGGCGCCAACCGTCCAGCGAGTACAGCGCCAGCGCGGCCCAGATGAAGGCGAAGCCCGCCAGCCGCGCCTGGCTGAAGGGTTCGCCGAACACCCACACGCCCAGCGCCAGCTGGATCGTCGGCGACAGGTATTGCAGCAGGCCCACGGTCGCCAGCGGCAGGCGGCGTGCGCCGGCAGCGAACCATACCAGCGCCAGCGCGGTCAGCGGGCCGCCGAGCAGCAGCCAGGCGTTCAGCCCCGCGTCGCCGCGCGCCATCGCACCGCCGCCGCTGAAGGTCCACCAGGCCAGCGCCGGCAGCATCAGCGGCGCCAGCAGCAGCGTCTCCATCGTCAGCCCCTCCAGCGCGCCCAGCGGCGAGGTCTTGCGCATCAGCCCGTACAGGCCGAAGCTGAGCGCCAGCACCAGCGCGATCCACGGCGGCTGGCCGGCGAGCGCGCTCAACCACAGCACGCCGGCTGCCGCCAGCGCCACGGCGGTCCACTGTACGCGGTTCAGCCGCTCGTGCAGCACCAATACGCCCAGCAGCACGTTGACGATGGGGTTGATGAAGTAGCCGAGGCTGGCTTCGACCACGTGCCCGCGCTGCACCGCGAACACGTAGACCAGCCAGTTGCATGACAGCAGCAGCGCGCTGAGCATCAAGCCCGGCAGCTGCCGCGGTTGCCTGAACGCCGCGCGCAGCGCGTCGAAGCGGCGCAGCACCGCGAGCAGCCCCAGCATGAACAGCAGCGACCAGATCGAGCGGTGCAGCACGACCTCGAGCGGGTGCACCGAGGCCACCTGCCGCAGGTACAGCGGGAACAGCCCCCAGGTGACGAAGGCGAGGGTGGCGTAGACGATGCCGGTGTTCATCGGAGGCTGCGATTGTCGCCGCTGCCCGGCAGCGGCCGGCGCGAGTTGCGGCAGCGGCGTGCTTCAGCGCCGCGGCAGGATCACCTGCGCGTCGGGCACGCCGCCGTACAGGCGTTCGACCACCGCGGCGCGGTGCGCGAGCACCGCGCGCTGGTTGATCGAGCCCTTGTCGGTGACTTCGCCGCGGTCGATGTGCGGCGGCTCCTCGAGCAGCAGCGCGCGCGCCACGCGGTTGGCGCTGCCGGTGCCTTCGGCCCACAGCCGGTCGACCAGCGCCTGGAAGAAGGCGCGCACGCCGGGTGCGGCCAGCACCTGCGCCGGCGTCGCCTCCTCGGGCAGGCCGAAGCGCCGCTTGGCGTCGTCGATGCGCGGGAAGATCAGTGCGCCGATGTCGTCGCGGTTCAGGCCGGCGAGCACCACGTCCTGCACCAGCGGATCGCCGGCGAGCACGATCTTCATGCGCAGCGGGCCGACGTTGACGAAGGTGCCGGTGGACAGCTTGAAGTCCTCGGCGATGCGCCCGTCGAAGCGCAGGCCGCGCTGCGGGTCGGCCGCGTCGACGTAGAGCACCGCGTCGCCGGTGCGGTAGTAGCCTTCTTCGTCGAAGGCGGCCGCGGTCTCGGCCGGCGCGCGCCAGTAGCCGGGCATCACGTGCGGCCCCTTGAAGCGCGCCTCGAGCTTGCCGTCCACCGGTACCAGCTTGACCTGCACGCCCGGCGCCGGCAGGCCGATGTGGCCGCTCCTCACGCCGGTGCCGAGCGCGAAGGTGCACGATGGCGAGGCCTCGGTCATGCCCAGGCCGCTGAAGATGCAGATGCGCTCGCCGATGGCCGCTTCGGCATGGCGGTCCAGGTGGTCCCATACCGCCTGGCTCAGCCCGGCGCCGGCGAACATGAAGGCCTTGACGCGCGAGAACAGCTTGTCGCGCAGCGCGGTGTCGCCGTCCATCGCGCGCGCGATTTCCTCGAAGCCCTTGGGCACGTTGAAGTAGATCGTCGGCGCGATCTCGCGCAGGTTGCGCAGCGTGGCCGCGATGCCCTTGGGCGTGGGCTTGCCGCCGTCGATGTACAGCGTGCCGCCGTTGTACAGCGCGATGCCGACGTTGTGGTTGCCGCCGAAGGTGTGGTTCCACGGCAGCCAGTCGACCAGCACCGGCGGCTCGTCGGCCAGGAAGGCGAAGCTCTGGCGCAGCATCTGCTGGTTGGCGCAGAGCATGCGCTGCGTGTTGACCACGCCCTTGGGCTGCCTGGTCGAGCCCGAGGTGAACAGGAACTTGGCGATGGTGTCCGGGCCGACGCGGCCGTGCGCCTCCAGTTCCTCGGCCCCGGGAACGGTGGTCAGCAGCGTGTCGAAGCGCGTGATGCGGCGGCCCTGCAAGGCCGGCGTGTCCTCGCCGCTGCCGAGCCAGAGCTCGACCTCCGGCGGCACCGCGCTGGCGATGGCGTGGCGGAACACGTGCCCGTCGGCGGCGAAGACCAGCCCGGGCGTCAGCGTGCCCAGGATCTGCCTGAGCTTGGCGAAGTCCTGCGAGATGGTGGAGTAGGCCACCGATACCGGCGTGTAGGGCACGCCGACCCACATCGCGGCCAGCGCCAGCGTGTAGTGGTCGAGGTCGTTGTCCGACAGGATCGCGATCGGCCGCTCGGCCGACAGCCCGCGTACCGCGAGGGCCTGGCCGATGCGCCGCACGCGGTCGAACATCTGCGCGTAGCTGATGCTGCGCCACGCGCCGTCGGGGCCGCGCTGCGCAACCTGCACGCGCTCGGGCGCGTGGCGCGCCCATTCCTCGAGGCGGTCGGTCAGGCGCGCGGGGTAGGGCTGCAGCGGCTCGTCGGAGTGCAGGCGATGCACGCCGCCGGCGCCGATCGATGCCGTGACGGCCAGGCAGCCGCCGACGCGCACCTCGCGGCAGCGTGGGCGGGCAGCGCGCTCTTCGGGGTGGGGGCTGGGGTTCATGGCGTTCGGGCTCAATCGCGATCGAGCCGGATCGGCACGGCGGCAGGCGTGACGCAGAGCTCGTCGGCATCGAAGGCCTTGTCGCCCGCCGGGTCGGCCACGCCGCTGGCGCGCAGCGTGGTGAACGGGTGCAGCTTGGCATCCATCAGGTGCGAAGGCACGACATGGCTCATCGCGCGCAGCATGTTGTCGCTGCGCCCCGGGTAGCGGCGTTCCCAGTCGCGCAGCATGGCCTTGATCTGCACGCGCTGCAGGTCGTCCTGGCTGCCGCACAGCGTGCACGGGATGATCGGGAACCGGCGGTGCGCGGCCCAGCGCTCGAGGTCGGTTTCGGCCACGTAGGCCAGCGGGCGGATCACCACGTGGCGGCCGTCGTCGCTGGCCAGCTTGGGCGGCATGCCCTTCATGCGCCCGCCGAAGAACATGTTCATCAGCAGCGTCACGACCATGTCGTCGCGGTGGTGGCCGAGCGCGATCTTCGTCGCGCCCAGCTCGCCGGCCACGCGGTACAGGATGCCGCGGCGCAGCCGCGAGCACAGGCTGCACATGGTCTGGCCTTCGGGGACAAGCTTCTTGACGATGCCGTAGGTGTCCTGGTCCTCGATGTGGAAGGGCACGCCGCGCCCGCGCAGGTACTGCGGCAGCACGTGCGCCGGAAAGCCCGGCTGCTTCTGGTCGAGGTTGACGGCGACGATGTCGAAGCGCACCGGCGCGCGCTCGCGCAGGCTGAGCAGGATGTCGAGCAGCGCGTAGCTGTCCTTGCCGCCGGACAGGCAGACCATCAGCTTGTCGCCGGCCTCGATCATGTTGAAGTCGGCAATCGCCTGGCCCACCTGGCGGTGGAGCTTCTTGCTCAGCTTGTTGGTTTCGAAGGACTGCCTGCGCGTGTCGCGCGCTTCGGGCGGGGCGGTGTCGGTGGCGGTATTCATCGTGGGTTCTTCAGTTGTCGCCGGCGCGCAGGCCGAAGACCTCGACGCCGACGGCGTCGCAGTCCGGATAGACGTCGGGTTTTTCGGTGGACACGCGCGCCGCGCGCACCTGCGGGTGCGCGAGCATCAGCCGCAGCAGGTCGTCGGCCAGCGTCTCCTGCAGGTGGATGTGGCCGGCGGCCACGCGCTCGGCGATGCTGCGGCGGATGAAGTCGTAGTCCAGCACCTCGTGCAACTCGTCGGCGCGCGGCGTCGACTGCGCCAGCGGCACGAACAGCTCGACGTTGATGATCACGCGCTGCTCGCCCCTCTTCTCGAAGTCGTGCACGCCGATGTTGATCCACACCTCGTAGTTGCGCAGGAACAGGCGCCGGCAGTCGGCCAGCCGCGGATGCAGCAGCAGGCTGCTCATGTGGACCCCTTTGCCAGGAACATCACGTCGCGCGGCTGGTGCGACAGATGCTGGCCGCCGTCGACGAGCAGCGTGGTACCGGTGATGGCCGGCGCTTCCAGCAGGAAGCGCACCGCCTGCGCGACGTCGGCCACGCTGGACGAGCGCTGCAGCGGCGTCAGCCGCCGCGCCGCGTCGAATGCCTGCGCGTCCATCGGCCCGGAAGGCAGCGTCACGCCGGGCGCCACGCCGCACACGCGCAGCCAAGGCGCCAGCGCCTGCGCCAGCAGCGTGGTGGCCGCCTCCAGCGCCGCCTTCGACAGCGTGTACGACAGGTAGTCGGGGTTCGGGTTCCACAGCTTCTGGTCGAGCAGGTTGACCACGCAGCCGGTGGCGCCCGCGTTGCCCGTGCCGCCTGCCGTCTGCAGATGCGCATGCAGCGCCTGCGCCAGCAGCACCGGCGCGGCGACGTTGCAGCGCCAGTGCCGCTCCATCAGCGCGGTATCGAAGCGGCGCACGTCGTCGTGTTCGAACAGCGAGGCGCTGTTGACCACCGCGCGCAGCCGCCCGAAGCGCTGCAGCACCGCCGGCACGAGCGCGCGGCACGCGGCTTCGTCGGCCAGGTCGGCGGCGAAGCCTTCGGCCGCCGCACCCAGCCCGCGCAGCTGCTGCAGCGTGTCGGCGGCATCGCTGGCCGACGCACGGTAGTGCAGCGCCACGTCCCAGCCGTGCGCGGCCAGCTCGAGCGCGATGCCGCGCCCGATGCGGCGCGCCGCACCGGTGACCAGGGCGACAGGGCGCTGCGGCATGCTTTCTACAATCGATCGATGAGCGATGGGCAATCCCCGAGTTTATCGGCGCGGCTGCAGGCGCGGATCCGTGCGGAGATGGCCGCGGCCGGCGGCTGGCTGGCCTTCGACCGCTTCATGGCGCTGGCGCTGTACGAGCCGGGGCTCGGCTACTACGCCAACGCCAGCCGCAAGTTCGGCGCGATGCCGGCTTCGGGCAGCGACTTCGTCACCGCGCCGGAGATGTCCGAGCTGTTCGGCCGTGCGCTGGCGGTGCAGGTGGCGCAGGCGCTGCAGGCCTGCGCCAGCGGCGAGATCTGGGAATTCGGCGCCGGCTCGGGCGCGCTGGCCGCACAACTGCTGGCCGAACTGGGCGAGCGCATCGCCGCCTATCACGTGGTCGAGCTGTCGGCCGCGCTGCGCGAGCGCCAGGCCGAGCGGCTGCAGCGCTGGGCCGGCCGCGTGCACTGGCACGAACGCCTGCCCGAGCGCCTGGACGGCGTGCTGCTCGGCAACGAAGTGCTGGACGCGATGCCGGTGCAACTGCTGCACTGGGACGGCGCGCAGTGGTTCGAGCGCGGCGTGGCCGCCGATGGCGAAACCTTCGTCTGGAGCGACCGGCCGACGGCGCTGCGCCCGCCGGTGCACGACTTCGGCCCCGGCGCGGTGGTCGAGATCCATCCGCAGGCCGAAGCCTTCGTGCGCACGCTGGCCGAGCGCATGGGCCGCAGCGCGGCCTTCTTCATCGACTACGGCTTTCCCGAGGCCGAGTACTACCACCCGCAGCGCAGCGGCGGCACGCTGATGTGCCACCGCGCGCACCGCGCCGATGCCGACCCGCTGGTCGAGGTCGGGCTGAAGGACATCACCGCGCACGTCAACTTCAGCGCGCTGGCGCTGGCCGCACAGGACGCCGGCCTGCAGGTGCTGGGCTACACCTCGCAGGCGCGCTTCCTCATCAACTGCGGGCTGCCGGCGCTGCTGCAGGCGGCGCCGCTGCCGCAGGCCATCGCCGCGCAGCCGCTGCTGCACGAACACGAGATGGGCGAACTCTTCAAGGTGCTGGGTCTGGCGCGCGGCATCGAGCTCGACGCGCTGGGGTTTGCCGGCGGCGACCGCAGTCACCGGCTGTGATGCGCTGGCTGATCGTCTTCCTGCTCGCCTGCCTGCTGTTCAACGGGCTGAAGGCCTGGCTGCAGCGTCTGGGCCTCGGCCGGCTGCCCGGCGACTTCAGCTTCCGCCTCTGGGGCCGCGAGTGGTTCGTGCCGCTGGCCAGCGGCCTGCTGCTGAGCCTGCTGGCGATCGGCGCCGGCGCGCTGCTGTAGCGCCCGGTTCAGCGCAGCTCAGCCCGGCGCGGGCCGGTAGGGATCGTCTTCGGCGATGAAGTCGTGCTCGGCCAGCGCCGCCTCGGTCCAGGCGCGCATGCCCGGCAAGGCCAACACGCGCTGCACGTAGGCGGCGGCGGCGTCGGACAGCGGCAGCGCATGGGTGTCGATGCGCGAGCACACCGGCGCGTAGAACGCGTCCACGGCGCTGAAGCGGCCGAAGAGCATCGGCCCGCCGCTCGCGGCCAGCTGTTCGCTCCACATGCGGTCGATGCGCTGCAGATCGCCGCGCACGTCTTCCCGTTCCGCCATCAGCCGCCGGCCGACTTCGGGCAAGCGGGCCTCGATGTTCATCGGGCAGTGCTGGCGCAAGGCGCCGAAGCCGGAATGCATCTCCGCGCACAGACTGCGCGCGCGGGCACGCTCGTGCGGCGCGGCGGGCCACACGCCGGCCGCGGGAAACTCCTCGTGCAGGTATTCGGCGATGGCCAGCGTGTCCCAGACCGCGAAACCGTCGTCGACCAGCACCGGCACGCGCCCGGCCGGACTGACCCGCGCCACGGCTTCGCGAAAGGGCGAGCCTGGGCTGAAGTCGAAGCGCAGCGCGACCTCGTCGAAGGCCAGCCCCAACTCGCGCATCAACAGCCACGGCCGCAGCGACCAGGACGAGTAGTTCTTGTTGCCGATGTAAAGCTGCAGGGCCATGGCGGCCTCAGATGCCTGCGCGCACCGCGCGCCAGCGGTCCAGCCGCGCCACGCCCTGGCCCGGCGACAGATAGCTCGGCGCCACCGCCGTCAGCGCCTCGGGCTCGATGCCCAGCGCACGCAGTCCGGGCAACTCGCCGCCGGCCACGTTGGGCACGCGCATCGACAGCAGGTTGTCGCGCGACAGCAGCGGCGTGCCGGGCAGCAACCCCATCGCCCAGGCCTGCAGCCGGGCCAGCCCGTCGGGCAGCGGCCACACCGGGCGCTCGCGGCCGCTCAGGCGCCCGGCCAGGCGCACCAGCTCGGCCAGCGTGAACACCTGCGGGCCGGCGCATTCGTAGGTCTGGCCGATGGTCTCGGGCCGCTCCAGGCAGCGCACCAGCGCTTCGGACACGTCCTCGACCCACACCGGCTGGAAACGCGCGTCGGCTGCGGCCAGCGGCATCACCGGGACCACCGACTGCAACTGCGCGAACAGCTTCAGGAAGCGGTCGCCGTCGCCGAAGATCACCGACGGGCGCAGCACGCTCAACTGCAGCGGCGCGGCGCGCAGCACCGCCTCGGCCGCCGCCTTGCTGCGCTGGTAGTTCGACGGCGCGTCGCCGGCCGCGCCGAGCGCGCTGACCTGCAGCACGCGCGACACGCCGCTGGCCGCGCAGGCCGCCGCCAGACGCTGCGCCAGACGCACGTGCACGTGCTCGAAGTCGGACGCACTGCCGTGCAGGATGGCGATCAGGTTGACCACCGCGTCGTGCCCCGCGACCAGCGCGGCGAGCCTGGCGTCGTCGTGCACGTCGCATTCGACCGGGTCGACGTTGGGCAGGAACTGCACCGCGCGCGCCGTGGCCGCGCGCCGCGTCGCCACCGTGATGCGCAGTTCGGTGCCGCGCGCGACGAGCCGCTCGCACAGCGAGCGGCCGACGAAACCGGTGCCGCCGAGCAGCAGCACGCGCCTTGCCGTGCTCACTGGACTACCCTGCGCACTGCGTGCTCCGGGATGAGCACTTGGGAGCGGCCCGGCGTGCTCATGGAAGCTCCTTGTCGGAAGCCGGCGCGAGCGCCTCGCGCGGCCCGATCTGCGGCCCCAGCCGCTCCTTCAGCGAGCCGGGGTTGCCGCCGAGCATGGCGTTGTAGTAGACGGCGTTGGACAGCACCTTCTTCACGTAGTCGCGCGTTTCGGCGAAGGGGATGTTCTCGGCCCAGGCGGCCGGCTCCATCAGCGGGCCGTCGCGCCAGCGCCGCGGCCGGTTGGGGCCGGCGTTGTACGCGGCGGCGGCCAGCGCCTGCGAGCCGCCGAAATCGTCGAGCACCAGCTTCAGGTAGGCCGTGCCCAGGCGCAGGTTGATGTCGCGATCGGTGATCATGCCCGGTTTGTACTCCAGGCCGATCTTCTTCGCGGTCCAGCGCGCCGTCGCCGGCATGATCTGCATCAGACCCGAGGCACCGGCGCTGGAGCGCGCGTCCATGATGAAGCGCGATTCCTGCCGGATCAGGCCGTAGACGTAGGCCGGGTCGAGGTCGATGGCCCGCGCGCGCGCCACCACCTGCTGGCGGAAGGGCATCGGGAAGCGTTGCGCCATGTCGATCTCGCCGCGCGTGCGGTCGCTGGTGTTGATGCAGCGGTCCCAGACCTCCCGGTCGCAGGCCAGCTGCGCCGCGGCCAGCAGCTCGCGGTCACCCAGGCCGCGCAGCGTGAAGTTCCATTCGCGCACGCCTTCGTTGCGCAGGCCGATGTCGATCAGCAGCAGCGCGCGCTCGAAGCCCGGGTTGCGGCGCGCCGCCTCGCGCTCGGCCGGCGTCAGCGGCGCCGGCTTGGCCGGCAGCTGCAGCGTGCCGCCCAGGTCTTCGAGGGCCAGCTTGCCGTAGAAGTGCATCTGCCCGGCGATCGACTCCAGCAGTTGCCGTGCCGCCGCTCTGTCGGCATCGCCGTCGGCGCCGGGCTTGGCCAGCGCCTGCATTGCCCGCGCGCGCCAGTAGACCCAGGCCGGATCCTTCTGCTCGGCCGCGCTCATCGCGTCCAGCGCCTGCGTGACCAGCCGCCAGCGTTCGCTGTCGCGGCCGTCGTGGCGCAAAGAAGCGCGCACCTGCCAGGCCAGCGTGTCATCGGACCAGGGCGCGGCGTCGCGGCGCGCGGCGGACAGATCCTCACGCAGCTTCCAGGCGCGCTGCGTGTAGGGCACGGCCTCGGGCAACAGCTTCTGCGCCGCCTGCCGGCCGGCGCCGGCCCAGGCCAGTGCGGCCAGCTGCGGCGGCAGCTGTGCCTGCCAGCGATCCTGCAGCTGCGTGGCGGCGGCCTCGGGGTCGCCGGCCGCCAGGCGCAGCAAAGCCAGCGTCGCCAGCTCGGCGGCGCTGCCGGGGTTGCCGCTGGCCTTGCGCGCCAGGAAGCGCGCCGGGTTGTCGAACAGCTCGCCCACCGCCGCCGCGGCGGCCGGGCTGACGAAGCCGGCCGCGGCGCGCGCCGCGCGCGGCCGGTTCTGCTCGACGGCCAGCCGCGCCTTCTGCCAGGCGTCGTTGTCGCCGAACTGGCCGGCGGCGAACAAGGTGCTGGCCAGCAGGTTGCAGCCATCGTCCAGATCGCGCTGCGCGAACCACGCGCTGCGCGCCTCGTCGCGCACGTCCTGGCCGGCCAGATGCCGCGTCAGCAGCGCATAGCAGCTGACCTCGCGGTCGTCGTTCATGCGAAAGCGCGGGTAGTCGCGGCTGAAGTTGGCCCAGTCGCGGCGCTTGCCCAGCTCCAGCAGCCAGTCGTTGCGCAGCCGGTCCTCGACGTAGGTGCCGGGCCAGCGTGCGTAGAAGGTCTCGAGTTCGTCGGCCTGCGCGCCGTCGAGCCGGTTGCCCAGCTCCCAGTATTCGATCCACTGCGCCAGCGGATGCTGGCGCGCGGCGACGCTGGCGTTGACAAGCTGGGCGCGGTCCTTCTTGCGCAGCGCTTCGCGCGCATCGAGCACCACCTGGTGCTCGGCCTGCGCGCTTGCGGCGGGGGCGGCGATGGCCAGCCACAGCGCCAGGGCCGCGAGGGCCGTGCTGCGGGCCAAGGGGCGGGAGGCGGGGCGAGGCGTCATGGCGGGGGGATCCACGGAATCTAGCGCTTCGAGGCGGCGGCGCACGGCATTTTCTCACTGCGTTTGCGCACTTTGGGCGTTGCGGGCCGGCTGCGGGCGCGCAGCGCCGCCTGCAGCGCCAGCCGCGCCCACGCGCGCATGTCCTCGGGCGAATCCAGCGCCTGCGGCGGCGCGCTCCAGTAGCCCAGCGCCACGCGCCGCCCCTTGGCTTCGTAGACGAAGGCTTCGCAGCCGGCGGCTTCGAACTGCGGGCGCGTCATCGCGTCGACCTTCAGATACAGCCGATCGAAGGCGATCAGACCCATGAACACGCCGTCGATGCGCAGCCCGCAGCCGCCGAACATGCGTTGCGCGCTCGCCGTGCCCAGCGGCGCCAGCAGTTCCAGGCAGTGGGCGACCAAGCCTTCGGTGGGGGACATCGCCGGCAGTGTAGGCGCCGCCGTCACAATGCCGCACCGATGACCCGCTGCCCGCTATGAGCGACGACGCCTTCAAGATGGCTTTAGAGCCGACTCGCGACAAGCGCACGCTGCGCCGCCAGCTGCAGGCCGAGCGACTGGCGATGGCCGACCGGCACCAGCGCTCGGCGCACCTGCAGGAAGTGCTGCGCGTGTGGCTGGTGGGCCGGCATGAGCGCTCGATCGGCGCCTACTGGCCGATCAAGGGCGAGTTCGACGCGCTGCCGGCGCTGTACCGCTGGAGCGAGGCCGAGCCCGGCCGGCGCATCGGCCTGCCGGTGGTCGAGCGCGACACGCGGCAGCTGCGCTTCCACGTCTGGTTCCCCGGCTGCCCGATGGAGGAGGACGCCTACGGCATCCCCAAGCCCAAGGACACGCCCCAGTTCGAGCCCGAACTGCTGCTGATGGCCTGCCTCGGCTTCGGCCCCAAAGGGCTGCGCCTGGGCTACGGCGGCGGCTTTTACGACCGCACGCTGGCCGACCTGAGGCCACGGCCTTTCACCGTGGGCGTGGGTTTCATGCACGGCTACGTGCCGTGGCTGCAGGCCGAGCCGCACGACGTGCCGCTGGACGCCCTGCTCACCGAAGAAGGCGTGTTCTGGCAGCGGCTCTGAGCCGGCGCGCGTCTCGCGCGCGCCGCGCGGCCTGCAAGGCTGACAACGAGCCGCTTCAACCCAGGCCGAGGCGCTTGCACAGCTCCAGCGTCAGCGCTGACTGGTTCATCGTGTAGAAGTGCAGGCCCGGCGCGCCGCCCTTGACCAGCCGCTCGCACAGCGCCGCCACCACGTCCAGGCCGAAGGCGCGGATCGACGCGGCATCGTCCATGAAGCCTTCCATCTTCAGCGCCACCCAGCGCGGGATCTCGATGCCGTCGCGCGCCGCGAACTGCGCGATCTTCGCGTAGTTGTGCAAGGGCATGATGCCCGGCACCACCGGCACCTCGGCGCCGAGCTTGCGCGCGCTGTCGACGAAGTGGAAGTAGGCGTCGGCGTTGAAGAAGAACTGCGTGATCGCCGAACTGGCGCCGGCCCGCACCTTGGCCGCGTAGTGCTGCAGGTCGCGCGCGCAGTAGCGCTCGTCCGGATGGTATTCAGGATAGGCCGCGACCTCGATCAACCAGTCGGGGCCCTGCGTTTCGCGGATGAAGCGCACCAGCTCGGCCGCGTAACGGAACTCGCCGGCGGTGGCCGTGCCGCTGGGCAGGTCGCCGCGCAGCGCGACGATGCGGCGGATCTTCTGCGCGCGGTAGGTGGCCAGGATCTCGGCGATGTTCTCGCGCGTCGAGCCCACGCACGACAGGTGCGGCGCCGCCTCGTAGCCCGCCGCGGCGATGGCCTGCACCGTGTGCAGCGTCTTGTCGCGCGTGGCGCCGCCGGCGCCGTAGGTGACGCTGAAGAACTCGGGCCGCAGCGCGCCCAGTTCGCGCACCACGGTCTTCAGCTTTTCGTCGCCGACGGGGGTGTTGGGGGGGAAGAACTCGAAGCTGAGGGGGACGGTGACGGTCATCTCGTGGTTCATGGCGTCGTTTGGAACGGGTTCAACACGGTCACGCCGCCGTAGTCCTGTCCCGGCACCAGGTCTTCGCTGACCACGGTGTGCGCGCCCAGCCGGCGCGCGGCGCACAGAATGGCGGCGTCCCAGTGCGACAGGTAGTGCCGGTGGCGCAGCGCCAGCGCGTCGAGCACGATCTCCTTGTCCACGGCCACGACCGGGCGCCGCGCGGCGATGCGTTCGACCACCGCCTGCGCAGCCGTCGGCAGCAGGCCGTGGCGCGGCTGGCGTGCCTGTGCATACAGCTCCATCAGCACCTGCGTCGACACGCCCCAATCCGTGCGCGCCAGCCAGGCGCGTGCCGCGTCGCGCTTGGGCGCATGGTCGGCCGCCAGCGACGTGGCGTAGACGAGCACGTTGGTGTCCAGGAAGTACGGCGTGGTCATCGGCCGGGCTGGCGCGCGCCGGAGTCGCGGGCGTTGCGCAGTTCGGCTTCGCGACAATCGAAATCCAGCTCGCGGGCCAGCGCCCGGTCATGAAGTTGGTCGCGATCGAGCAAGGGTGCGCTGCCCCAGCGGCTGCCGGCGACGATCGCGTCCAGTTCGTCCAGCAAATCATCGGCCTGCTCCGGGCCGGGGGCGGGGGGGCGCGGGACTGCCGCCATTCGATAGGAAGCTTCAGGCTCGCGCGCGATTCGGGAAGGGTCGGCGACCGCAGCTTCCACCAGCGCCAACAGCTCGCGCTGCAACGATCGATGGTGGCGCGCGGCACGAGCGCGCAGCGCGGCGGCCAGCTCATCGGGGACGTCCTTGATCGACAGGCTCACAGGCATGGGCGACTCCAAAACGGAACCATGGCGCCATTCTGGCGCCATGACCGCTCGCCGGCAAGCGGCCGCATCAATAGCGATAGCTGTCCGGCTTGTACGGCCCCTGCACCGGCACGCCGATGTAGCTGGCCTGCTCCTCGCTGAGCGTGCTCAGCTCGGCGTTCAGCGTCGCGAGCTGCAGCCGCGCGACCTTCTCGTCGAGGTGCTTGGGCAGCACGTAGACCTTGCCCTGCTCGTAGAAGTCGGCGTGCGTGTACAGCTCGATCTGCGCGATCGTCTGGTTGGCGAAGCTCGACGACATCACGTAGCTCGGATGGCCGGTGCCGCAGCCCAGGTTCACCAGCCGGCCCTTGGCCAGCAGGATGATGCGCTTGCCGGGCTTGCCCTCCTGCGACGGGAAGATCACGTGGTCGACCTGCGGCTTGATCTCCTCCCACTGGCACTTGGCCTCGAGCGCGGCGACGTCGATCTCGTTGTCGAAGTGGCCGATGTTGCAGACGATGGCGTTGTGCTTCATCTTCGCCATGTGCTCGAAGGTGATCACGCTCTTGTTGCCGGTGGCGGTGACGAAGATGTCGGCCTTGTCGGCTGCCCAGTCCATGGTCACGACGCGGAAGCCCTCCATCGCCGCCTGCAGCGCGTTGATCGGGTCGATCTCGGTCACCCACACCTGCGCGCTCAGCGCGCGCAGCGCCTGCGCCGAGCCCTTGCCGACGTCGCCGTAGCCGGCGATGAGCGCGATCTTGCCGGCCACCATCACGTCGGTGGCGCGCTTGATGCCGTCGACCAGGCTCTCGCGGCAGCCGTAGAGGTTGTCGAACTTGCTCTTGGTCACCGAGTCGTTGACGTTGATGGCGCGGAACATCAAGGTGCCCTTGGCGCTCATCTCCTTCAGCCGGTGCACGCCGGTGGTCGTCTCCTCGGTCACGCCGACGATCTGCGCGCTCTTGCGGCTGTACCAGCCGGCGTCCTCGGCCAGCTTGGCCTTGATCGCGGCGAAGAGTTCGCGCTCTTCCTCGCTGCCCGGGTTGGCGATCACCGACGCGTCCTTCTCGGCGCGCTTGCCCAGGTGCATCAGCAGCGTCGCGTCGCCGCCGTCGTCGAGGATCATGTTCGGGCCTTCGCCGTCTGCACCCTTGGCGCCGAACTCGAAGATGCGGTGCGTGTAGTCCCAGTAGTCGCGCAAAGTCTCGCCCTTGTAGGCGAATACCGGCGTGCCGGCGGCCACCAGCGCCGCGGCGGCATGGTCCTGCGTGCTGAAGATGTTGCAGCTGGCCCAGCGCACTTCGGCGCCCAGCGCCTGCAGCGTCTCGACCAGCACCGCGGTCTGGATCGTCATGTGCAGGCTGCCGGCGACGCGCGCGCCGCGCAAGGGCTGCTTGGCGGCGTATTCCTCGCGGATGGCCATCAGCGCGGGCATCTCGCTTTGGGCGATGGTGATTTCCTTGCGGCCCCAGTCGGCGAGCGACAGGTCGGCCACGGCATGATCCTGACGGGGTTTGAGAACGGCGTTCATCGAATCGGCTCCAAGCGGCAAAACCCTGCGGCAGGGCCGTGGAGTGCTTCGACAGAACTCACCCACGACGCGGCGTGCAGGTGAGCGCGGTTGCAACGGGGGCCTTCCGAGCCTGGCCTTCGCGCGTGGGAAGGTTGCAACGCTCCTCGGAAGATGGCGCGCATTGTAGCGGCGCGCCCGCACGCTGACGCCCGCGCGGCTCAGAGCCTGTGAAGTATTCCGGCGCGTCCGAGCGGGTGTCCGAAACGGTGTCGATCAAGGCGCAAAGCGCAGTCGTAGCTCGGGCTACGGCGAGCATTTGCAACGCCGAGCGGCGCCTGTTTGCTCTGGGGCGCTCGAGCGGGCGTGGCGGAATGCTTCACAGGCTCTCAGAGGGTGTAGCCAAAATAAACATGTCGCTATATCCTCGCTG
>DAIMFR010000092.1:0-16332 GCA_036724445.1 Rubrivivax sp.
CTTCTTCGGCGGCAGCAGCATGCGCGACTTGATCTCGATGAGCATCGCCGCCATCAGCAGGTATTCGCTGGCCAGCTCGAGGTTGCGCCGCCGGATCTGTTCGACGTAGTCCAGGTACTGGCGCGTCACGTCGGCCAGCGGGATGTCGAGGATGTTGAAGTTCTGGCGCCGGATCAGGTACAGCAGCAGGTCCAGCGGGCCTTCGAAGGCTTCGAGGAAGACCTCCAGCGCATCGGGCGGGATGTACAGGTCTTGCGGCAGCTTGAACAGCGGCTCGCCGTACAGCCGCGCCAGCGCCACCTGGTCGACTACCTCGGGCGAGGGCGGCGCCGCGGCTTCGGCCAGCGACAGAGCTTCTTCAGCACCCAAATCAGTCGGTTTTCGTCTGGTAGACGTAGGGCTGCTGCGGCACGCGCGACTCGCTCCAGTCGGCCAGCGCCTGGCGGTCCAGCGCGCGGTCCCACAGCAGCGCGCGGCCGGCGCGCTGTTCGGCTTCGAGCGTGGGCTTCCTGGCCTTGAGCTCGTCGATGAACATCGACACCTCGGACTTGTAGGGCGCGCGCGCGAAGATGGACATGATGGGCGGTGCTGCGAAAATGGAACCGGCAGATTTTAGCGGGCCGCCCTGCACATGACCGAGATCGAGCTGAAGTTCCAGGTGCCGGCGGCGCGGCATGCGGCGCTGGGCCGGGCCGTGGCCACCCAGACGGCCGCGCGCATCGCGCTGCGTGCGCGCTACTTCGACACCGCCGATCGCCGGCTCGGCCGCGCCGGGCTGGCACTGCGCGTGCGCAAGGAGGGCCGCCGCTGGGTGCAGACGCTCAAGGGCGCAGGCGACGGCATCTGGCAGCGCTTGGAGCACGAGGTGCCGCTGCGTGTGCCGCCGGGCGTGCAGCCGCTGGCCGACCCGGCCCTGCACGACGGCACCCCGGCCGGCGGCGCGCTGCGCCAGGCGTTGGGCGACGGCGAGCTGCAGGCCATCTACGGCACCGAGGTCACGCGCACGCGGCGGCTGTTGCGTGCGCCCGGCTGCGTGGTCGAGCTGGCCTTCGACCAGGGCGCGCTGACCGCGGACGGGCGGCGCTGGCCGCTGTGCGAGCTGGAGTTCGAATTGAAGTCCGGCGAGCCGGCCGCGCTGGCGGCGCTGGCCGGGCGCTGGGTGCAGCGCTTCAGCCTGACGCTGGACACCCGCACCAAGGCCGAACGCGGCGAGCGGCTGGCGCGCGGCATGCGGCTCGGCGCTCCGGCCAAAGCGCGTCCGCTGGCGCTGGCCGCGGACGTGGACTGCGCGGGCGCAATGCGCCAGATCGTCGCCAACTGCCTGCAGCAGGTGCTCGGGAACGCCTCCGATCTGGCGCACGAAGCCGACACCGAGCCCGAGCACCTGCACCAGCTGCGTGTCGGCCTGCGCCGGCTGCGCACCGCGCTGCGCGAACTGGGCCCGCTGTCGCCGCAGGTGTCGCCCGAGTGGGGCGAGGCCCTGGGTGCGCTGTTCGCCCGACTCGGCAGCGCGCGCGACCGCGACGCACTGGCGCAGACGCTGCTGCCGGCGCTGCACAAGGCCGGCGCCGGCGATCTGCAGCTGCCGGTGATCGAGCCCGAGCCGGCCGCGCAGGTCGCGCTGCGCGAGAACGCGACGACGCTGCTGTGGCTGCAGCTGCTGGCCTTTGCCGCCGGCTCCGAGGTTTCGCCGCAGGCCTTCGCGCCGGCGGTGCAGCAGCGCCTGGCGCGGCTGTTCAAGCAGGTGCGGCGCGACGCCGCGCGCTTCGACGCGCTCGACGACGCCGCGCGCCACCGGCTGCGCAAGCGCGTCAAGCGGCTGCGTTACCTGAGCGAGTTCGCCGCTGCGCTGTTCCGCGAGCGCCGGCTGCGCGATTTCCTGAAGCGCCTGGCGCCGGCGCAGGAGGCGTTGGGAGACTTCAACGACGTGTGCGTGGCGCGTGCGCTGTTCAAGGACCCCGCGGGCGACGATCCGATGGCCATGTTCGCGCTCGGCTGGCTGGCGCACGAGCGCGACGATGCCATCGCGCGTTGCGTCGCGGTGCTGGCCAGGCTGCGCCGGGCGCGGCCGTTCTGGGACTGAAGCGGTGAGGACGGCCGTCCGCCGCCGCTGATCACGGGGTGAAAGGTGCGCGCCGACACCGCTGCGGCCCGCATGGATCGCGCTCGCGCCGCGGGCGCGGCCGATGACCTCGCCGCGCACGCGTCAACGGCCCCTCGGCGCTGCCGCGGCCATGCGCTCGCGCACGAGTTGCGCGAAGGTCTGCAGCTCGGCGGCATTGAGATCCGAGGCCGACCATGCAGGCCATGCGCCTGGCCGAGCAGGATCGAGAGCTCGGCGGACGCATCGAGATCGACGACGCCTACCTCGGCGGCGAGCTCAGCGGCGGCAAGGCCGGCCGCGGCTCGGACAACAAGGTGCCTTTCGTCGCGGCGGTGCAGACCACTGCAGAGTGCCGCCCGCTGTACGTGTGCTTGAACCAGCAGCCACCGACCAACGAGGCGATGGCCGCGTTTGCCGCCAGCCACATCGCGCCGTCGGCCACCGTCGTCAGCGACGGGTTGTGGTGCTTCGGTGCAGCCACCCTGGTCGGCGCCGAGCACGAGCGCATCGTCACCGGCGGCGGCAAGGCCAGCATGGCGCTGCCGCAGTTCAAGTGGGTCAACACGCTGCTGGGCAACCTGAAGACGGCCATCAGCGGAACCTACCATGCCTTCGATTTCGCCAAGTACGCCCACCGCTACCTCGCCGAGTTCCAGTTCCGCTTCAACCATCGCTTCGACATGAAGATCATCCTGTCTCACCTGCTCAGCGCCCTCGTCGCCGCACCACCGTCCGGTGAGCGTGCCCTGAGGACTGCTGAGGTTGCTCGCTGATCAGGTGGGCTTTTGCAGCGACGCCGAGGCCGAGGAGTTCTTCCGCTCGGTGCCCGAGTTCGAGCGCATGCTCGTGCGCTCGGGCATCCAGCTGGTCAAGTACTGGTTCTCCATCACCGGCGACGAGCAGCACCTGCGCTTCCTGGGCCGCATCCACGATCCGCTGAAGCAATGGAAGCTGAGCCCGATGGACCTGGAGAGCCGCCGCCGCTGGGAGGAGTACACCAAGGCCAAGGAGACGATGCTCGAACGCACGCACATTGCCGAAGCCCCGTGGTGGGTGGTGCAGGCGGTCGACAAGAAGAAGGCGCGGCTGAACTGCATCGGGCATCTGCTGTCGCTGATGCCCTACGAGGAGATCGACAAGCCGCCGGTGACGCTGCCGGCGCGCGTGCGCCACCCCGACTACATCCGGCACCCGGTGCCGGCGCAGATGTTCGTGCCGGAGCGGTACTGAGGGCGCTCCGAGCGCAGCCCCCGCAGCGCGCGCGGACGTGGCGCGCGCGGCTTCAGTGCCCGCGCGCGGCCAGGAAGCCGATCAGCAGGCCGAGCGCCACGCCGACGCCGATGGCGCCATAGGGAGGGCCTTGGAATCGGTCATGAAGCGGTCCTCCGCTGTGGGTTTCGGCCCAGTCGATCCGGGCCCGTGCGCATCGTAGACGCGCGCCGGCCCGTCGCCGCGCGGTGGCGTCCCATCGGCGTCCGCGGGGCGTGTCCGAATCAGGTGCTCGAACGGCGAAACTGCCTGGCGGCAAAGGCCCAGGCCATGCCGGAGGCATCGGGTCCGCGTGCGTCGCTGAACGGCTGGCTCGGTGCGCCGCCGCTCCAGGCGTGCCCCAGGCGGCCCACCTCGACCAGGGTGGCCACGATGCGGCGCCCCCGTGTGCAGTCGGTGACTGCCATTGGATGGCGTTGGCCGCGCTGCACGCGGCGCGTCGCACCCGCCTGCGCGCCGCAGGCGTCGGCCCACAACTGCAGCGCGGCGCGTCCGTTGCTGACCGACACCACCGGATCGATGCCGCCGTGGATCACCATCAAAGGCGGCCACGCCGCCGCGCCGCCGCTGGCCTCCGACAACGCCGAAGCGCGGCGGCCGCGCATGGCGCCGAGCGCACTGATCGTCGATCGGGCGCTGCCCGGCGGAACTCCAGAATGCATGACCACCGCTTTGAAGCGTTCGGAGTGCCGAGTGGCCAGAAAGGCCGCCATGCTGGCCCCCGCCGACAGGCCGGCCACGGCGACGCGCGTGCGGTCCAGCGGATAGAGCAGGCACACCTGGTCGATGGCCTTCATGATCAGGCTCGCTTCGCCCTGGGCCTTGCCGGAGCGGGTGTCGAACCAGTTCCAGCAGCCCTGGGCATTGGCCAGGCGGTCCTGCTCCGGATAGAGCACAGCGAACCGGTGGCGCGCCGCTACCCGGTTCATGCGCGTGCTGACGGCAAAGCTGCGTGCGTCCTGAGCGCAACCGTGCAGCATCACCATCAGCGGCAGCCGCTCGCCGAACTTGACGCCAGGCGGTCGATAGAGCCGGAACCGGCGCGCTCCGGCGATGCCGATGGCCACACCCGCGATCCAGTCGCCCGGGCCGGGCGGCGGCTTCAGTGCCTGCATCCCGGTCTCGATGGCCTGGTTCAGGACGCGCTTGCCGATGCGTGCGTTGCTGCGCGCTGCTGACTTCAGATTGCGCGCGAAGAGCTTGACCCAAGGGGAGCCGGGTGTGCGTCTTGCCATGGGGTCGTTGCGGCGCCGGGCTCTTCAGGCGGCGCGCTGCGGCATGTCGATCGACGAGCGTCGACCGGCGCCGCCGATGGCCTCGGCCAACCAGGCATGCGCGCGCTCGTGCCCTTGGCGGCGCAGCATCCGGAGAAACGGGCCGTAGGCGGGCCGCTGGGTTTCGCTGCGCTGCAGGCCAGCGGCATGGCTCGAATCGATCATGTGCAAGCGCATGCCCTGCAGCCTGCGTTCCTGCAGCCCTGGTCCGGCGATGGCGCCGTCGCTGTCGATCAACTCATCTCCTGTGCGCACCCACATGGGCGCGTGAGCGCGCGCAGTGTAAGGGTTTACCCGCGTTTGTGCCGATCGGTCTACGCCGATGGCTGCGCCGATGCCTCGTGTCGTTCTTCGTGGCCGATCGGCTCCGCCGCCGGGCGGCGGCAACTGAAGGCGCTCAGTCCGCGCCGGGCCGGAACGGGTCCATCGCTGCGTCCACGTTCGGCACGATGGCATCGGCGCCGATCACCGCCTCGAAGCCCGAGCGGCGCATCAGCGACAGCGGCTGCTCGTTGACGTTGGCCAGCACCAGCGCGACGCCGCGGCGTTCGAGCATACGGTGCAGTTGCTGCAGCGCCTCCAGCCCCGAGGTGTCCATCGAGATCAGACGGTGCATCTCCAGCACCACCGCGCGCGTGCCCTCGGGCAATTGCGCGGGCAGCGCCTCGATCTTGCCGACCGCGCCGAAGAACAGCGAGCCGTAGAGCTCGAACACGAACACGCCGGCGGGCACGTCGTCGGTGCCGTGCGGGCGCACGCTGAACAGCGTGCTCATGCGGTAGATGAAGAACACGCAGGCCAGCACCAGGCCGACCTCGACCGCCACCGTCAGGTCGAAGACCACAGTGAGCACGAAGGTGCCGACCAGGATCATCCGGTACTGCGGGCTGAAGTGCTTGAGCCGCGCGAACTCGTGCCATTCGCCCATGTTCCAGGCGACGAACAGCAGGATGCCGGCCAGCGCCGCCAGCGGCACGTGCACCGCCAGCGGCGCGGCCAGCAGCACCACCGCCAGCAGCGTCAGCGCATGCACGATGCCGGCGACAGGCGAGGCCGCGCCGGCGCGCACGTTGGTGACGGTGCGCGCGATCGTGCCGGTGGCCGGGATGCCGCCGAAGAAGGGCACGACGAAGTTGGCCACGCCCTGCGCCATCAGCTCCTGGTTCGGGTCGTGGCGCGGAAAGTCGGCGGCGTTGTCGGCCACGCGCGCGCACAGCAGCGACTCGATCGCGCCGAGCATCGCGATCGTCAGCGTCGGGATCAGCAGCTGCTTGGCGGTGGACCAGCTGAGCTCGGGCAGCTCGAAGGCCGGCAGCGACTGCGGGATGCCGCCGAAGCGCGAGCCGATGGTCTCCACCGGCAGGCCGAGCAGCGCGGTGGCGAGCGTGGCGCCGACCAGCGCGATGATCGTGCCCGGCAGGTGCGCGCTGAGCCGCCACAGCCTGCCCCACAGCCCGGTGGGATGCTCCGGCATCGTGTAGGACTTGGGCCACAGCGCCACCAGCGCCAGGCAGGCCGCTCCGATCGCCAGCGCCGCCGGGTTGAAGCTGTCCCGGTGCAGCCACAGCGCCTGGATCTGCGCGAAGAAGTCCGAAGGCATCTTCGGGATGTGCAGGCCGAGCAGATCCTTCACCTGCGACAGCGCGATCAGCACCGCGATGCCGTTGGTGAAGCCGATGATGATCGGCACCGGCACGTAGCGCACCAGCGCGCCGAGCTTGAACAATCCCATCGCGAACAGCACGCCGCCGGCCAGCACGGTCGAGATCAGCAGGTTGGCCAGGCCGTAGCGTTCAACGATGCCGTAGACGATGACGATGAAGGCGCCGGCCGGCCCGCCGATCTGCACGTGGGAGCCGCCCAGCGCGCTGATCAGGAAGCCGGCGATGATGGCGGTGAAGATGCCGGCTTCGGGCTTGACGCCGCTGGCGATCGCGAAGGCCATCGCCAGCGGCAGCGCGACCACGCCCACCGTGAGCCCGGCGCCGATGTCGCGCGCCAGCAGCGCGCCGTTGTAGCCGCGCAAAGCATCCAGCAGGCGCGGGCGGAAGCGGTGCAGCGGGATGTCCACGGCCGCGGCCTCGCGCGCCTCAGGGCCGCCGGCCGCGGCGCGGCGGCGCCTTTGCAGCCCCGCTGGGCACGTAGCTCGCGCCGTGCTGCGCCAGGTAGTCGCGGATCAGCTGGCGCACCACCTGCGACGGCGTCAGGTCCTGCCGCGCGCACAGCGCCTCGAAGGCCGCCTTCTTGGCCGGATCGATCAGCAGCGTGAGCCGGGCGGTCTTCAGTTCCATGCGCTCGACATGTTAATGTGATGTGCGGATGAAGCGCATTGTAGGCGTGTTGGATGCGCGTGCAAGCCGACGGGCTGCGGCGCCTGCTCCGCCGGAAGCGGCAGCGGTGAAGCGGACAAGGTCCTGGCGTGGCGGCGGTCCCGGCGGCGGTGCCGCCGCGCAGGACGGTGCTCAGGCGTCGATCTCGAGGTTGTCGATCAGCCGCGTGCCGCCCAGGCGGGCCGCGGCCAGCGCGACCAGGGCGTCGCCCGGGGCGGCGGGCTGCAGGTCGGCGCGGCGGCGCAGCACCAGGTAGTCGGGCAGCCAGCCGCGCGCGGCCAGCGATGCCGCTGCGCGCGCCTCGACCGCCGCGAAGTCGCGCTCGCCGGCGCGCACGGCCTGGGCCATGGCCTGCAAGGTCCTGGACAGCCACACCGCCTCGGCGCGCTGCCCGGCGTCGAGGTAGCCGTTGCGCGAGGACAGCGCCAGCCCGTCTTCGGCGCGCGCGGTGGCCAGGCCCACGATCTCGATCGGCAGTGCGAACTGCCGCACCATCTGCCGCACCACCATCAGCTGCTGGTAGTCCTTCTTGCCGAAGACCGCGAAGCGCGGCTGCACGCACTGGAACAGCTTCATCACCACCGTGCAGACGCCGGTGAAGAAGCCCGGGCGGACGCTGCCTTCCAGGATGTCGGCCAACACCGGGTCGGGGCTCACCTTGAAGGTCTGCGGCTCGGGGTAGAGCGCGCGCTCGCCGGGGGCGAAGACGATGTCGCAGCCTGCCGCGGCCAGCTTCTCCCGGTCGGCATCCCAGGTGCGCGGATAGGTGTCGAAGTCCTCGTGCGGCAGGAACTGCAGGCGGTTGACGAAGATGCTGGCCACCGTCACGTCGCCCAGCGGCTTGGCGGCGTGCACCAGGCTCAGGTGGCCGTCGTGCAGGTTGCCCATGGTGGGCACGAAGGCGGCGCGGCCGCGGCCGGCCAGCAACTCGCGCAGCTCGGGAAGGGTGCGGGCGATCTGCATGGCGAAAAGGGCGAGGAGACGGGGTCTACCAGGCGTGTTGGCTTTCGACCGGGAAGCTGCCGTCCTTGACCGCCTTGACGTAGGCGGCCATCGCGGCGGCGACGCCGGGCGCGCCGTCCATGAAGTTGCGGACGAACCTGGGCATCTTGCCCAGGTTGATGCCCAGCATGTCGTGCAGCACCAGCACCTGGCCGGCGGTGCCGCCGCCGGCACCGATGCCGATGGTGGCGCAGCGGTCGAGCTCCTGGGTCAGCCGCGCCGACAGCGCCGCCGGCACCATCTCCAGCACCAGCATCGCGGCGCCGGCGTCCTGCAGCGCGTGGGCGTCGCGGCGCAGCTGCTCGGCGGCGCGCTCGTCGCGGCCCTGCACGCGGTAGCCGCCCAGCGCGTGCACGGTCTGCGGCGTCAGCCCCAGGTGGGCGCACACCGGAATGCCGCGCTCGACCAGGAAGCGCACGGTCTCGGTGGTCCAGCCGCCGCCTTCGAGCTTGACCATGTGGGCGCCGGCCTGTATCAACACCACCGCGCTGCGCAGCGCTTGCTCGCGCGACTCGTGGTAGCTGCCGAACGGCAGGTCGGCCACCAGCCAGGCCGTGCCCTGCACCCGCTGCAGGCCGCGGAACACGCTCTCGGTGTGATAGCGCATCGTCTCCAGCGTCACGCCCACCGTGCTGTGCAGGCCCTGGCAGACCATGCCCAGCGAGTCGCCCACCAGGATGCATTCGACGCCGGCGGCGTCGGCCATCGCGGCGAACGTGGCGTCGTAGGCGGTGAGCATGACGATCTTCTCGCCGCGCGCGTGCATGTCGGCCAGACGCGGCAAGGACAAGGGCTTGCGCTGCGCCGGCGGCGAGGCGGGCGGCAGCGTGCCGTAAGGCGTGGCCGGCGGCGCGGCTGGGGTCGGGCTCATCGGCGCGAGTCTAACGGCGGGCTGCCACGATGGCACTACTCGGCGAGGGCCCCGGCGAGGGCCCGGAGGCCGACAGCAGGCCGAGCGGCGCCTGGCGCCGGCCATGGGGGTGCGGCCTGGGCAGACCGCCAAGTCCCCGGGCACGCGCAGGTCACGCACGCCTGTGTCGAGCGCTCGCCTGAGCCGTGCCCTCAGGCGGCTGCTTCCAGTCCATGCTCGAAGTGTGCGCGCATCAGCGCACGCGCGCGCTCGGCGTCGCGGGCCTCGATCGCGTCCATCAGCGCGCGGTGCTCGGCCAGCGAATCGCTCAGCCGCCCCTGCTTGAACAGCGAGTGGTGGCGGTTGAGCTTCATCACCTTGCGCAGGTCGTCGACGATCTGCCGCGCCCAGCGGTTGCCGGCGATCTCGAGCAGCGCCGTGTGGAACTGCTCGTTGGCGGCGAAGAAGGCGTCGCGCTGGCGCACCTGCTTCTCCAGCCGCGCATGCAGCTGCTGCAGCTGCATGCGCTGCGCGTCGCCGGCGCGTTCGGCCACGGTGGCGGCGGCGTCGCTTTCCAGCAGCGCGAGCAGGTGGTAGACCTGCGCCACATCGTCGCGCGAGACCTCGGTGACATAGGCGCCGCGGCGCAGCTTCATCGTCACCAGGCCTTCGACGGCCAGCACCTTCAGCGCCTCGCGCAGCGGCGTGCGGCTGATGCCGAAGGCCTGCGCCAGCTTCATCTCGTCGATCCAGCTGCCCGGCTCGAGCGCGCGGCTGTAGATCTGCTGGCGCAGCCGGTCGGCGACTTCCTGGTACAGCGCACGCGGCGCCAGCGCGGTCGAGGCGTTCATGTCAGCGGCAGCTCAGTTTTGAATTCATAATTATGCATAATACGGCACCGGACGGCCGACGGCAGCCGCCGCCGGCATCGCGCCGGGCCCTCGCGCGAGAGGCGCAGCGCCGGTGTTTTGCGCGACACTCGGCGGCGCGGGCGGAACCGCGCCGAGCAGGCCCGGGCGGGCAGGGCGGTGACGCCCGAACAGCGCAGCAAGCGGAGAAGTACATGAGCGAACCCGTTTCCGTTTCCAAGCCGGCCAGCGATGCCGAACTCGCGGCCTGGGCGCAGGCCGCAGCCAAGTCGGCGCCCGGCGGCGAGCTGCAGGCGCTGAGCTGGCACACGCCCGAAGGCATCACCGTCAAGCCGCTGTACACCGCGGCCGACCTGGCCGGGCTGCAACACACCGACACGCTGCCCGGCTTCGCCCCCTTCGTGCGCGGCCCGCAGGCGACGATGTACGCGGTGCGGCCGTGGACCATCCGCCAGTACGCGGGCTTTTCCACCGCCGAGGACAGCAACGCCTTCTATCGCAAGAACCTGGCCGCCGGCGGCCAGGGCGTCAGCGTGGCCTTCGACCTGGCCACGCACCGCGGCTACGACAGCGACCATGCGCGCGTCACCGGCGACGTCGGCAAGGCCGGCGTAGCGATCGACAGCGTCGAGGACATGAAGATCCTGTTCGACGGCATTCCGCTCGACAAGGTGAGCGTGTCGATGACGATGAACGGCGCGGTGCTGCCGGTGCTGGCCGGCTACGTGGTCGCGGCCGAAGAGCAAGGCGTGAAGCAGGAGCAGTTGAGCGGGACCATCCAGAACGACATCCTCAAGGAGTTCATGGTCCGCAATACCTACATCTACCCGCCCGCGCCGAGCATGCGCATCATCGGCGACATCATCGAGTACACGGCCAAGCACATGCCGAAGTTCAACTCGATCAGCATCTCGGGCTACCACATGCAGGAGGCCGGCGCCAACCAGGCGCTGGAGCTGGCCTTCACGCTGGCCGACGGCAAGGAATACGTGAAGACCGCGCTGGCCAAGGGCCTGGACGTGGACGAGTTCGCCGGACGCCTGAGCTTCTTCTGGGCCATCGGCATGAACTTCTATCTGGAGATCGCCAAGATGCGCGCCGCGCGGCTGCTGTGGCACCGCATCATGAGCGGCTTCGGCGCGAAGAAGGCCAAGAGCCTGATGCTGCGCACCCACTGCCAGACCAGCGGCTGGAGTCTGACCGAGCAGGACCCGTACAACAACGTGGTGCGCACCACCATCGAGGCGATGGCCGCGGTCTTCGGCGGCACGCAGAGCCTGCACACCAACAGCTTCGACGAGGCCATCGCGCTGCCCACCGAGTTCAGCGCGCGCATCGCGCGCAACACGCAGCTGATCCTGCAGGAGGAGACGCACATCACCAACGTCGTCGATCCGTGGGCCGGCAGCTACCTGATGGAGAAGCTGACGCAGGACATGGCGGACAAGGCCTGGGAAGTCATCGAGGAAGTCGAATCGATGGGCGGCATGACGCGCGCCGTCGATTCCGGCTGGGCCAAGCTGAAGATTGAGGCCAGCGCCGCCGAGAAGCAGGCGCGCATCGATTCCGGCAAGGACGTGATCGTCGGCGTCAACAAATACAAGCTGACCGAGCACGACCGGATCGACATCCTCGAGGTCGACAACCTCAAGGTGCGCGAAGGCCAGATCGCGCGGCTGCAGAGAATCAAGGCCACGCGCGACGGCCGGCGCGTGCGCTCGGCGCTGCAGGCGCTGACCGCCGCCGCGCGTTCCGGCCAGGGCAATCTGCTGGCGTTGAGCATCGACGCGGTACGCGCGCGCGCGACGGTCGGCGAGATCAGCGACGCGCTGGAGCAGGTTTTCGGGCGCCACCGCGCCGACATCCAGAAGGTGACCGGTGTGTATGCAGCCGCCTACGATTCCGCCGAAGGGTGGGACAAGCTGAAGGCCGAGATCGCCGCCTTCGCTGAAGAAGCCGGCCGCCGCCCGCGCGTGATGATCGCCAAGCTCGGCCAGGACGGGCACGACCGTGGCGCCAAGGTCGTGGCCACCGCCTTTGCCGACCTGGGCTTTGACGTCGACATCGGCCCGCTGTTCCAGACGCCGGAGGAATGCGCGCGCCAGGCGATCGAGAACGACGTGCACGCGGTGGGCGTCAGCACGCTGGCCGCCGGCCACAAGACGCTGGTGCCGGCGATCATCGAGGCGCTGAAGAAGCAAGGTGCCGACGACATCGTGGTCTTCGTCGGCGGCGTCGTGCCGCGGCAGGACTACGACTTCCTCTACGACGCCGGCGTCAAGGGCATCTACGGCCCCGGCACGCCGATCCCGGCGAGCGCGAAGGACGTGCTGGAGCAGATCCGCAAGATGCAGGCGGCCTGAAGAATCTGGTGTGATACAGTATTACTGTATTCACCCGAGAAAGCACAGCATGGCCGTATCCGTCCGCATGGACCCTTTGATGGAGAAGGAGCTGGAGCTCGCCGCCAGGCGGCAGGGCATCACCAAGTCGCAGTTCATCATCGACGCGGTGGAGCGCGCCCTGGGGCGCAAGGATCCGGCGCTGCTCTATCACAAGGTGATGGAAGAGGCCGCGCACTACGACGTAGGCAGCGGCACTCCCGACGACGAACTGCCGGCCCACAAGGCGGCGCTGCGCAAGAGCCTGCGGGCGGCCTACGAGCAGCAGCAGGACGACTACGCCGCCTACCTGGCGCAACGCGAAGCGGCCAAAGGGAAGCCGGCTTGAAGGTCTGCCTGCTCGATGCCGGCCCGATGGTGGCGCTGTTTTCGCCGGGCGACCGCTTTCACGCGCAGTTCCAGCGCAGCATGCTCGATGCCCGCAGCCCGGTTCAACTGCACACGACCTGGCCTTGCGTTGCCGAGGCCAGCCATCTGCTGGGGCCGCGCTACCGCCTGGCCTTGCTGCAATGGGTTGGTGTCGGCGGCGTCCAGGTCTTCCCCTTCGATGCCGCCGACCTGCTGGACATGTGCCCCTGGATCGCGCAATACACCCAGCAGCCGCGCACCGAGATGGACCTGGCGGATGCGTCGCTGTACTGGCTGGCGGGTGAATCCGGTGTGACGCGCATCTGGACCCTGGACGTGCGCGACTTCTCGCGCTACCGCCTACCCGACGGCCGTGCCTTCGAGATCCAGTAATGAGCCCGCACCCGTGCCCGCACTCGCTCGCGCCCGAAGACGCCGCGCTGTGCGCTGCCGTGCTCGACCGCGATGCGCCGATGCGCCAGCGCCGCGCCATGGCCAAGGCGATCACGCTGCTCGAATCGACGCGCGCCGATCACCGCCAGCGCGCCGATGCGCTGCTGGATGCGCTGCTGCCGCGGGCTGGCGGCGCGTTCCGGCTGGGCATCAGCGGCGTGCCCGGCGTGGGCAAGAGCACCTTCATCGAGGCACTGGGGCTGTGGCTGACGGCGCAGGGCCATCGCGTCGCGGTGCTGGCGGTGGATCCGTCCAGCAGCGTCTCGGGCGGCTCGATCCTCGGCGACAAGACGCGCATGGAGCAGCTGTCGGTGCACGAGCGCGCGTTCATCCGCCCGAGCCCGTCCTCCGGCACGCTGGGCGGTGTGGCCGAGAAGACGCGCGAAGCCATGCTGGTGGCTGAAGCCGCCGGCTACGACATCGTCATCGTCGAGACGGTGGGCGTTGGCCAGAGCGAGACCGCGGTGGCGGGCATGACCGACATGTTCGTGCTGCTGCAGCTGCCCAATGCCGGCGACGACCTGCAGGCCATCAAGAAGGGCGTGATGGAACTGGCCGACCTGGTGGCCATCAACAAGGCCGATATCGACCCCGATGCGGCGACGCGTGCGCGCGCGCAGATCAGCTCGGCGCTGCGCCTGTTCGGCCAGCATGGCGACCCGGCACACGCCGCGCACGATGCCGCGCTGTGGCAGCCGCAGGTGCTGCAGCTCAGTGCGTTGAAGGCGCAGGGTCTGGACGCATTCTGGGCGGCGGTATCGCGCTTCCGCGAATTGCAATCGGCCTCGGGCCGCCTGGCGGCGCGGCGGCTGCAGCAGAACAAGGCGTGGATGTGGGAGCGCATCGACGCCGGCCTGCGCGCGGCCTTTCGCCGACATGGGCAGGTGCGCCAAGCCCTGCCGCAGGTGCTGCAGCAGGTCGAAGCGGGGCAGTTGCTGCCGTCGGTGGCGGCGCGCCGCCTGCTGCAGGCGATGGGCCTCGGCGAAGCGGCCGCCGCGGCAGCGGAGGCGTCGCCGTGACCCCGGACGATCTGCAGCGCATCGGCGCCAGCAGCGGATGGCGTGCGCGCCGCACCGAAGTCGTGCGCGGCACCAGCGTCGGCGACGTGGTGGTCAAGGGCCAGCGCGCGCCGCGCCCGGCCTGGCGCTACCGGCTGCTGAATGCGGCGGCCACGGCGCTCGGCGAGCCGCTGCTGCGCGCCGCGCCGGCGCACGGCGGCGCGCGTGCGCAGGCGATCGAGGTGCGCCGGCTGCGCGCGCTGGGCGCCGCCGGGCTGCCGGTGCCCGAGGTGCTGCACGTGGCCGGCGACTATTTCGTGCAGCGCTGGCTGGGCGCGCAGACGCTGGACCGCCTGCTGCACCAGGACGACGAAGCGGCGCTCGTGTGGTGGCAGCGCGGACTGCACAGCCTGGTGGCCGTGCACCAGTGCGGCCAGGCGCTGAGCCAGGCCTTCACGCGCAACTTCGTCGTGCACGGCGACGCGCTGGCGATGATCGACTTCGAGGACGATCCGCTCGAAGTGATGCCGCTCGAACAGGCGCAGGCGCGCGACTGGCTGGCCTATCTGCATTCGACGGCGCGCGAACTGGCTCCGGCCTGGCTGGCGCGCACCGCGACGCTGGCGCCGCTGCTGCGCGAGGCGCTGGCACAGGACAGCGCCGCGGTGCGACTGCAGGTGCAGCGCAGCGCACGGCGTCTGCGCTGGCTGCGGCGCCTGCCGCTGGACCGCGCGCGCGGGCGGCGCGGCTGGCGGCGCCATCTGCTGATCCTTCAGGACGCGGTCGGGCTGGCGCTCGCCGCGGCCGAACCAAGCGGCCCGTCGGCCGAATCCACCGAGGTCTCCCATGCACGACATCATTGATCAGCTCGAACGCAAGCGCGACGCGGCCCGCCTGGGCGGCGGCGCCAAGCGCATCGAAGCCCAGCACGCCAAGGGCAAGCTGAGCGCGCGCGAGCGGCTGGAGCTGCTGCTCGACCCCGGCAGCTTCGAGGAATGGGACATGTTCGTCGAACACCGCTGCGCCGACTTCGGCATGCAGGACAACAAGCCGCCCGGCGACGGCGTGGTCACCGGCTACGGCATGATCAACGGCCGGCTGGTGTTCGTCTTCAGCCAGGACTTCACCGTCTTCGGCGGCGCGCTGTCCGAGGCGCACGCCGAGAAGATCTGCAAGGTGATGGACCAGGCGATGAAGGTCGGCGCGCCGGTCATCGGCCTGAACGACTCCGGCGGCGCGCGCATCCAGGAAGGCGTGGCCTCGCTGGGCGGTTATGCCGAAGTCTTCCAGCGCAACGTCATGGCCAGCGGCGTGGTGCCGCAGATCAGCATGATCATGGGGCCCTGCGCCGGCGGCGCGGTCTACAGCCCGGCGATGACCGACTTCATCTTCATGGTCAAGGACAGCTCGTACATGTTCGTCACCGGCCCCGAGGTGGTGAAGACCGTGACGCACGAGGAGGTCACGGCCGAGGAGCTGGGCGGCGCGACGCCGCACACGACCAAGAGCGGCGTGGCCGACCTGGCCTTCGACAACGATGTCGAAGCGATCTTGATGCTGCGCCGCTTCTTCAACTACCTGCCGCTGAACAACCGCGACAAGCCGCCGGTGCGCCGCGGCGCCGACAGCGCCGACCGGGCCGACCTGTCGCTCGACACGCTGGTGCCCGACAACCCGAACAAGGCCTACGACATCAAGGAGCTGATCGCCAAGGTGGCGGACGACGGCGACTTCTTCGAACTGCAGCCCGACTACGCGAAGAACATCGTCATCGGCTTCGCGCGCATGGAAGGCTCGACGGTCGGCATCGTCGCCAACAACCCGATGGTGCTGGCCGGCTGCCTGGACATCAAGAGCAGCATCAAGGCGGCGCGCTTCGTGCGCTTCTGCGACGCCTTCAACATCCCGGTCGTGACCTTCGTCGACGTGCCCGGCTTCATGCCCGGCACCGCGCAGGAGTACGGCGGCATCATCACGCACGGCGCCAAGCTGCTGTATGCCTATGCCGAATGCACGGTGCCCAAGGTGACGGTGATCACGCGCAAGGCCTACGGCGGCGCCTACGACGTGATGAGCAGCAAGCACCTGCGCGGCGACGTCAACTTCGCCTGGCCGAACGCCGAGATCGCCGTGATGGGCGCCAAGGGCGCGGTGGAGATCATCTTCCGCGAGGAGAAGAAAGACCCTGAAAAGCTGGCCGCGCGCGAGGCCGAATACAAGGCCCGCTTCGCCAACCCCTTCGTCGCCGGCGCGCGCGGCTTCATCGACGACGTGATCCAGCCGCACGAGACGCGCAAGCGCATCTGCCGCAGCCTGGCGATGCTGAAGGACAAGAAGCTCGACAACCCGTGGCGCAAGCACGGCAACATCCCGCTGTAATTCTATTTAGCGTTCAAGATGAGACTAACTATGGCATGCTTTAGGTCGTCATCG
>DAIMFR010000093.1:0-16158 GCA_036724445.1 Rubrivivax sp.
GCGCGTCGCCACGCGCCTACCTGTTCGTTCCCGCCGACCGGCCCGAGCGCTACGCCAAGGCGCGCGCCTCGGGGGCCGACGCGGTGATCGTCGATCTCGAGGATGCAGTGGCGCCCGCAGCGAAAGCCGGCGCGCGCGACGCCCTGGCCGATGCGCTGGACGAGTCCGCGCCAGTGGTGGTGCGCATCAATGCCGCCGGCACGCCGTGGTTCGAGGACGACCTCGAGCTGTGCCGGCACCCCGGCGTGGCGGGCGTGATGCTGCCCAAGGCCGATGGCATCGACGCCGTCTGCAGCGCCTTCGAGGCCTGCTTCAAGGACGTGCTGGCGATCATCGAATCGGCGCGCGGCGTCGAGGAGGCGCGCCACATTGCGCGTGTGCCGGGCGTCGTCCGGCTGGTCTTCGGCAGCGTCGACCTGGCGTTGGACCTGGGCATCGACTGCGACCCCGAAGGCACAGAAAACGAACTGCTGTACTTCCGTTCGCAGGTGGTGCTGGCCTCGCGCCTGGGCGGGCTGGACGCGCCGGCCGATGGCGTCAGCACCACCATCGACGACGCGGTGCGGCTGCGCGCCGACGCCGAGCGCGCACGGCGCCTGGGTTTCGGCGCCAAGCTGTGCATCCACCCCAGACAGGTGGCAGCAGTGCAGGCCGCCTTCATGCCCGACGCAGAGCGCGTGGCGTGGGCGCGCCGCGTTTGCGCGGCGTTTGCGGCAGCCGGCGGGGCCGCCGTGGCCATTGGCGGCCAGATGATCGACAAGCCGCTGCACGAGCGCGCCCTGGCCATCCTGCGCAGCGCCGGCGGCACTGCCTGAATCACAACGCAACGAAGGGACTTCCATGGCCCGCAAGACCAAGCCCATCCGCTCCGACATCGCATGGAGTACGCCCGACCGAATCGAGGTCCACGGCAAGAGCCTGCCCGACGAATTGCTGGGCCACATCAACCTGGGCGATATGGCCTTCCTGCAGATCGTGGGGCGGATGCCGACCGCGCAGGAGTCGAAGCTGTTCAACGCTGTGGCCGTCACGCTCGTCGAACACGGCATCACGCCCAGCGCGTTGGCGGCGCGGCTGACCTACGCCGGCGCGCCCGAATCGCTGCAAGCCGCCGTCGCGGCCGGGTTGTGCGGTCTGGGCACGGTGTTCGTCGGTTCCACCGAAGGCACCGCGAAAATGCTGTACGAGGCGCTCCCGCCGGGCACGCAGGGTGCCGACCTGGAGCAGATCGCGCGCGATGTGGTGGCCGGGTTCCGCGCGCGCGGCGCCATCGTGCCCGGCCTCGGCCATCCGCTGCACAAGCCGGTGGACCCGCGCGCACCTCGGCTGTTCCAGATTGCCGCGGAGAACGGGTTCTCGGGCGACTACATCAAACTCGAGCAGCTGATCTGCGCCGAGGCCGAGCGGCTGTCAGGCAAGATGCTGCCGGTCAACGCGACCGGTGCCATCGGTGCCATCTGCTGCGAACTCGGTCTGCCGTGGAAGATCGTGCGCGGCATCGGCGTGCTCGCGCGCGCCATCGGGCTGGTCGGCCACATCCTCGAGGAGAGCAACAACCCGATCGCCGTCGAGATCTGGCAGCGGGTGGAGGACGAGGCGACGGCGCACATCCGTCCTGGCGCCTGATCGGCCCATTTCACCCTACCGAAGCGGTACCACCATGTCCGAGCTCACAAGCCCCGTTGCCCAGCCGATCGAACTGTTCCGCCCCGTCCCGCGCCAGAAGGCCGGCGGCGCAGCGCAGCGCTGGCCGGTCGACGCCGTGGCCGCGCTGTTCGAGCTGCCCTTCAACGACCTGATCTTCCGCGCCCAGCAGGTGCACCGCGAGCACTTCGATGCCAACGAAGTGCAGCTGTCGACGCTGCTGTCGATCAAGACCGGTGGCTGCGAAGAGGACTGCGGCTATTGCCCGCAGTCGGTTCACTACGACACCGGGGTCGAGGCCACCAAGCTGCTGGACCCGGCCACGGTGGCCGCCGCGGCGCGCGCCGCGCGCGAGCAGGGCGCGTCGCGCTTCTGCATGGGCGCGGCCTGGCGAGCGCCCAAGGACCGCGACATCGAGAAGGTGGCCGAACTGGTGCGCGTGGTCAAGGCCGAGGGTCTGGAGGCCTGCTGCACGCTGGGCATGTTGACCGACACCCAGGCGCATGCGCTGAAGGAGGCCGGCCTGGACTACTACAACCACAACCTCGACACCGCGCCCGAGGCCTACGGGCGCTTCATCTCCACACGCACCTACGACGACCGCTTGCAGACCCTGCAGAGCGTGCGCGAGGCCGGTATCAACGTCTGCTGCGGCGGCATCGTCGGCATGGGCGAATCGCGCCGCGAGCGTGCCGGCCTGGTGGCGCAGATCGCTAGTCTCGACCCCTACCCGCAGTCGGTGCCCATCAACCAGCTGGTGCAGGTGGAGGGCACGCCGCTGCACGGCACTGTGGCGCTCGATCCCTTCGAGTTCGTTCGCACCATCGCGGTGGCGCGCATCACCATGCCCAAGGCCCGCGTGCGCCTGTCGGCGGGTCGCCAGCAGATGGGCGAGGCGGTGCAGGCGTTGTGCTTCCTGGCCGGTGCCAACTCCATCTTCTACGGCGACAAGCTGCTGACCACCGGCAACCCCGACTGGGCGGCCGACGAGCGCCTGCTCGGCGCGCTGGGCATCGCGGCGCGCTGACTGCTTCACCTGGAGACATCGCCATGTACCGCCAGATGCTGAAGTCCAAGATCCACCGCGCGACGGTGACCGCATGCGAACTTCACTACGAGGGTTCCTGCGCCATCGACCTGGATCTGCTGGAAGCCGCCAATCTGCGCGAGAACGAGCAGGTGCACATCTGGAACATCGCCAACGGTGAACGCTTCATCACCTACGCCATCTGCGGGCAGCGCGGCAGCGGCATCATCTCGCTCAACGGCTCGGCGGCGCGTCGCGCGGCGCTGGGCGACCTGATCATCATCGCGGCCTTCGGCTGGGTGGCCGAGTCCGCACTGGCACAGCACAAGCCGGATTTGGTGTTCGTGGACGAACGCAACCGCGTCCGCGAGATCCGCTCCAGGATCCCCGAGCAGGGCACCGCATGAGCACCACCGCCACGGTCGCCATGTCCACCGACACCGAGCGCAAGCCCGTCACACTGCACCGCTTGCGTCGCATGCTGGCCGAGGGCGAGAAGATCGTCATGCTGACCGCGTACGACGCCAGCTTCGCACGCCTGGCCGACGACGCCGGCGTGGACTGCCTGCTGGTGGGCGACTCGCTGGGCATGGTGGTGCAGGGGCGCACAAGCACCGTGCCCGTCATGCTGGACGAGGTGGCCTACCACCTGCGCTGCGTCGCCGCCGGCAACCGCCACGCCTGGCTGCTCGGCGATCTGCCCTTCGGCACCTACGAAGCCGGCCCCGAGCAGGCGCTGCGCTCGAGCGCGGTGCTGCTGCAGGCCGGCGCTCAGATGGTCAAGCTCGAAGGCGGTTGGGCGGTGGCGACCGTGCGCTTCCTGGTCGCGCGTGGGATCCCGGTCTGTGCGCATCTGGGCCTGACACCCCAGAGCGCGAATGCGCTCGGCGGCTACCGCGTGCAGGGCCGCGACGCCGCCGCTGCCCAACTGCTGGAACGCCGCGCCCGCGAGTTCGCAGAGGCGGGCGCGGCGATGCTGGTGCTGGAACTCGTGCCCGCCGCGCTGGCGCAGCGGGTTCAGGTGCAGAACCCGGGACTGGTCGTCATCGGCATCGGGGCCGGGGCCGATGTTGCCGGCCAGGTTCTGGTGCTGCACGACATGCTGGGCGTCACGCAGGGCAAGCTGCCGCGTTTCGTGCGCAACTTCATGGCCGAGGGCGGCAGCATCGGCGATGGGCTGCGACGCTATGTCCAGGCGGTCAAGCAGCGCACCTTCCCAGACCCCACGCTGCACACCTATTGAACGCTGCCAACGGATAAGCACATGCACGTCATCCACACCATCGCCGCGCTGCGCGAGGTCCTTGCGGGAACGCCCGGCGCGAGCTTCGTGCCCACCATGGGCAATCTGCACGACGGCCACCTGGCTTTGGTGCGACTGGCCAAAAAACAGGGCGGGCCAGTGGTGGCCAGCATCTTCGTCAACCGCCTGCAGTTCGCGCCGCACGAGGACTTCGAGCGTTATCCGCGCACGCTGGACCGCGACTGCGAACTGCTGCGCCAGGTCGGCTGCAACGTGGTATTCGCTCCCGACGAACGCGAGCTGTACCCGACGCCCCAGCGCTACACGGTCCAGCCTGATCCCGAGCTTGCGGACATCCTCGAAGGACATTTCCGGCCCGGCTTCTTCACGGGTGTGTGCACGGTGGTGGCGAAGCTGATCCAGTGCGTGCAACCCCGCGTGGCGGTGTTCGGCAAGAAGGACTACCAGCAACTGATGATCGTGCGCCGCATGGTCGAGCAGTTCGCGATGCCGATCACCATCGTGGCCGGCGAAACCACGCGTTTGCCCAACGGGCTGGCGCTGTCGAGCCGCAACGCCTACTTGTCCAGCGACGAGCAAGCCCGTGCGGTGCAGCTGTCGGCGTGTCTGCGCGAGGTGCGGGCCGGCCTGTCTGCGGGCGTGATCGCCGTCGACGCGCTCGAGGCAAAGGCGCTGCACCTGCTGCGCCAAGGGGGGTGGCTGCCGGACTACCTCACGGTGCGGCGCCAGCACGATCTGCTGCCACCCTTGGCCGGCGACCTGGGTGCCGCGGTGCCGCTGGTCGTGCTCGCGGCGGCGCGGCTGGGACAGACTCGCTTGATCGACAACATAGAACTCTAGGCTCGCCCGAACCCGCGCATCGCTCCGCGCCGCATGAGGAAGCCGCGGGGCCGGACCGAGCGGCTGCCGTAGATCGTCGACACCGCCGCCTGCTCGGGCGCCAGTAGCGCCGCCTTGAGGTTGAGATGTCGTGCTGGCATCGAGGCCCATCCACGGCAGCGCACGCCCTGCGTCCGAGGCGCTGGCGATAGCGCTTCGCCACGAGGCACGTTTCGGCTTGTGCTGCGTGTCTGGGGAGGTCAAACATGTGGCGGTGGATACGCAGCGTCTCTCGATCCGCGGCCGAAGCCTCGAAGCTGACGACCCATCGCTCCAGGATGCGTTGGCCGCTGTTTACGAAGCACCCGAACGCCCACGTTGCCAGTGCGTGCCCGGCGGCGTCGAGATGTATGTCGGCTTTCACCGCCGCTACTTGGCCAAGCGCATGCCCGACACCGGCAACCAGCACCATCCGGCCTGCCCTTCGTTCGAGCCTTCGCCACAGCAGTCGGGCCTCGGCGAACTGGTGGGCGACGCGGTACTTGAGTCCGGGGGCGCGGCGGAACTGCGCGTCGACTTCGCGTGGAGCCGCCAGGCCGGCAGTCGTGCGCCGGACGGGCAAGCCGACGATGGCCCGGGCGAGATCGAGGCGCCGCGGCGCCGCATGAGCCTGCGCGCATTGACGCACTTCCTGTTCGAGCGTGCGGGCTTCAACCGCTGGTCTCCGGTGATGGCCGGCAAGCGGTCGCAGGGCGTGCTGCACAAGTACCTGCTGCGCGCCGCCGAGCAGGTGAGAGCAAAGGGTGTCGCTCTCGGCGAGCGCCTGTACGTGCCCGAGCAGTTCAACGAAGCGACTCGTGCGGAAGCGGCCGAGCGCCGTCGTGAACGACTGGTTGCGACCGCACGATGGCGTGGCACCGCTAGGAGTCTGCGCGGCAGAAGCCGCGCCGCCTCCTAGCCTGCGGCTTTATGCACGGCTCCCCCGAGCCCCCTCCGCGAGGGAGCTCCAGCTTGTTCGACCGCACCCTCCAGCCTTGCTCCGCGAGGGAGGCTCCAGTCAGTCTGACGAGTGCTTTGCCGCTGTTCAGCTTGCGCTGAGCACCGCCATGCGCCGCAGGTTCAGCGCCATGCACACGAGCTTCCACTCGGCTCGCACCCGGTGCAGCCCCCGCATGCTGAACTGCCGGAACCCCAGCACGTTCTTGATCCAGCCGTTGGGCGGCTCGGCGATCCACTTGCGATTGCGGTAGGCCGCTCGTCCTTCGACGGTCTTGAGTTTGTCAGCCATCGCTGCGGTGTGCGGGTACTGCTGGGCATCAATCTCGGCGTGCTGCTTGCCTTCGCGGCCCAGCGCCACCACGAGGTCGATCGGTGCGTTCTTCAGGTTGTCCTCGCTGCGGTAGCCCGTGTCGGCCTGACCGAGTTCGGGCCGTTCGCCCAGGTTGTCGCCCACGGCCTGGATCGTCGGCAGCAGCCAGTTCGCGTCCGGCGCGGCGTTGTCCAACTCGGCCGCCACGATGATGTGCGTGGCCTCGTCCACTGCGGTCTGCGCGTTGTACGCCGGGTCGAACCCACCGCCGGCCCGCTTCATGATGCGGCTGTCCGGGTCGGTGAAGTTCTCCGGCGCCTTGTCTTCGGGCACGCCGAACTCGCACTTGTAGCGTCCGCCCTTGGGCTTGCCGTCCGGACCACGCGGGCGACGGTCGTCGTCGTCGCTGCGACCGCGCTCCAGATCGGCCTCGCGCTGGCGCTGCTCCAGGCGCTCGCGGGCCTCGCTGGTCGACGACATCCAGTGCCACGGGGGACTCGCGGATCCGTTCTGTCCTGGATCGACGGCGGAGCCGAACCGGGCCGCGCGGCCTGGCACGAGGCCCACGCTTTGGCCGCAGAGATGCTGGCCTGCTGACCCGTGCACGCTTCTCGTCGCGACCGCAATGGGCCGAGCGCCGAGAGCGTGATGCTGTCGCAACTGGTGCGGCTGCAGGATCGCGAGCACATCGAATCGATGCTGACCAAGGTCATTGCGGCCGGTGCCTATGCGGCCGGCGACAACGCGGCCCTGGTGCAGTCGCTGAAGCTGCTGCCGGACTCCCGCGTCGGTGCGCTGCTGCTGTCCGTGGTGCAAGGCAATGCCGACCTCCACATCGGCGGCTGCGCTGACCTGCTGGCACGAATCGCCGCCGTTGCCGCCTGGCGGGGACAGTTGCTGGGTGCAGCCCGGGCGCTGCTCGATGCCATGCCGGGCGATCCGTCGCGACCCCAGTCGCCGGCCGACGCGTGGCGCCGCGAACGCGCCGATGCAGGCGTGGTCAACGACACGCTGCGCGCCCTGGCCGGCGCCGGGCATGCGGGCCTGTCCGCGTTGGCCGACCAGGCCGTGACTCACTGGCTGGCCTGGCCCGAGACCTATGGCATGGATGCCGTCATCGTTCCGGCCTTGCGCCGTCTCGCCGAGCGGCCCGCGCTGCTGAACCGGCCGGCCTGCCTGCGGCTGCGGGCGGCTGCGCTGGACCACCTGCGCGCACGGTCCTCACTGGACTTGGCGCCGCCTGCCGACTGGCGGCGCGAGGCCCGCATGAGCTGCCTCAGCGAGCACTGCCTGGCGCTGGGCCGCTTTCTGCAGAGTGCCGACCAGGAGGTCTGGCGCCTCAGGGCGCGCGAGGCCGATCGTCGTCATGTCGAGGACTCGATCCGTCAGGGCCGGCACGACGTCGACTGCAGCACCGAGCGCAAGGGCCGCCCGCACGTGCTGGTGTGAACCAAGAACCAGGCGAGCTACGAGCGCAGGGTGGCGCAACGACGGGCGGACCTCGACGATCTGACTCGGCTCAAGGCGTAGTCCAGCTCGGCCGGGCGGCCCACTGGGGCGAGATGCCATGGTCTTCGCACCACCGCCGTGCGATCGCCTCCATGGCCTGCCGCTCGAAGGCAAACCAGGCCTCGCGTTGCGCCGGGTGCGCGGCCAGTGTGTCCTTGAAGCGACGGAAGGGCTTGCGCTGCTGCAGCGCTTGCCCGAGCGCCCGGGCGAGGCGGTCATCGCCGCACTGATCGACGAAGTCCTCCATGACGTCGAAGGCCTCGGACGACTCGATGGGTTCGATGAACAGCCAGCGGTCGTCATCGCGCGGATCCTCATCGGCTTCGCCGTCGGCATCGTGTCCGATCAGGGACAGGATCGTTCCGGACTCGAGGTTCAACCAGTGGCTGCTCTCGCCGAGAGGATCGCGCGAGTTCAAGGCCCATGTCAGCTCCTCGAGGTCGATGGTCAACACCCGTGCGGCATTGCCTTCCCGGACGGGCGGGGTGCCGTCCTTGTTCACCTCGAGATCCCCAAGGCGTCCCACAAGAACTGGTAGGACACGGCGGGCCGCCCTTGGGCGGCTGACTGCTGTCGCTCGCCTTCCTCGTACTCGCGCAGCAGGCCCTTCACGCGCTCCAAGCCTGCCGGGGTGGTGATGGCCTGACGCGGCGTGCGTCCGTCCAGAGCGGGAATCGTCTCGTCAGCCCAGTTGGCGTAGTGGCGATGGAGCACTTGCTCGATGGCTTGTGCGATGACCTCGGGCGGCAGGTCCGGTGTGCTTGCGGAGGAGGATAGCGGCGTGCGGCCCGTGTTGTTGCCACCCTGGCCGCCGCCCGCCCGGGCGAGATGGCCTGCCGGATCGGTGATCTCGCGCGTCAGGTGCTGTACGGCCGCGCCGGCCACGCCTTCGAACCAAGCGCGGCCTTCATCGGCCAGCCGCTGTGTGCGGTGGAAGAGTTCGACGCGGTCGGTACTGAGTCCTGGGTTGATGGTCGACAGGCTGCGCTGCGCGCCGTCAGCGCCCTCGATCATGCGATTCCATCCCTGTTGCGCATCGCCACCGACATCGGGCTGCGACGCCAAGGCAGCGGCGAGCGCCGCCGCATCGAGCACGCGGTAATGGTCGGTCACCAGGAGCAGGGGATCGCCGGTCGACGCATCCTGGATCTGTGGCAGCGGTGCGGGCGCGAACCACTGGTCCAGCCAGGCGCGGGCGATCTCCAGCTCGAACAGATCGCGTTGATTGTCGCTGTAGAGGTTCAGTCCGGCAGAGCCGGCCAGCACCTGCCGGGCCTGCGCCAGCACGGCCGCCTCCGCCAGCTTGGAGAAGGGATAGATGGCCCCTGAGAGCTCACGGTGCCCATCGATGCCCGCGCCGGCAGCGACCTCCATGATGCGCGCGCCCATCAGCATGCCCGGCTTCGCACTGCGGCTGCCACTGATCTCGCGCACCTGTTGCGGCTGGGCCTGCGGGTCGAACTCGTCGATCAGGGTCATGCCGGTGCCGGGCTGCACGTCGGTGACCCGGTACAGGCGCAGGGGCCGTACGCGCAGTTGAGCGATCCAGTCGCGCTGGCCAGGCGTGAGCAACGGGCCCTCCTGCCCCAACAGGTAGGCGTTGATCTCGCGCGGGCCACCACGGGCGTGGATATCCCCGCGGGCGATCAACCACTCGCCGGCGTTGATCGAGACCATGGTCATACCGTCTTCGTCCAGCTGCCAGCCGTCACGTGGACCTTCGGGCCGCCAGAGGTCCAGCAGGGCCTCGAAAGCATTGCGCCAGCCCTTGCGATGACGTTCGGCCAGCCATGAGATGGCCACGCGGGCTGCGTCCTCATGATCGCGGGGACGCAGGGGATGAATGTTCATGGTTGAAATCGGGTGCGGTGCGTGAAACTGGGCGAGCTGTTGGCGAACGACGTCATGGTACGGCGCTCGTCGCGGGCAGCGGACATTGCAGGCGCATGGCGCTTCGTGGTCTTGTATGCTATTGTCATACATCCCTTGGGAGAGGTCCTCATGCCAACAGCCTCCGCCGCCGTTCTGAGTGTTCGCGTCAGTGCCAGTGAACGTGCCTTGCTGGAGGCAGCTGCCGAACAGGCCAGTACCAATCTCAGTGATTTCGTGAGGCGGCGTGCGCTCGAAGCGGCCGAGTCCGATCTGCTGAATCGCCGCATCGTGACGATTCCAGCGAAGGACTGGACACGGTTCGAGGCCTGGGCCAACTCGCCTGCGAGGGAAGTCCCGGGGCTTCGAAAACTGGCCAAGACGCGCCCCGTCTGGCAGAAGTGAGTTCAGACACAACTGGCGCCTTCACACCGCCGCGACCCCTGGCGGCCGATGACGACACAGCAGCGTTCGATTGCGGGCGCGACGCGCTGAACCGCTGGTTCCGACGCCACGCCTGGCGCAACCAGGAACTGGGGGTCTCGCGGATAACCGTGATCTGCGATGCGGAAGCTGGCGGCATCGGCGGCTACGTGAGCCTGTCGACGGCGCAGGTTGAGCGAGCTTGGTTACCCAAGTTGCAGCAACGCAACCGACCCGACCCGATGCCCGCCATCCTGCTGGGCCAGTTGGCGGTCGACCTGCGGTGGCAGGGGCAGGGCATTGCGCGATCGCTGATGTTCTATGCGCTCACAACGGCGGTGCGCCTGTCCGAGCAAGTCGGCTGCTTCTGCGTGCTGACGCATCCGCCGGATGACGATGTGCGGGCGCTCTATGCGGCCTTCGGATTCGAGGACCTCCCGTTCGATCCTGCGCGCAGCATGGCGGTTCGGATCGCGGACCTGGTTCGCAGCGCCTTTGGGGCAGCTGAGTAAGCTTGCATCTCCCGAATCACTGGCTTCAATCCAGCGTGACGAGCCCTTGCGATGGCGACGGGATCGCACCAGAATGGTCGCTGTTGGTGGTCTCATGAAGTCCCGGGCGGACTGGGGGAACAGACAGGGGAACAGCGAGAGATGCTTCCTGTATTTTCTCAATGAGATCAACGACTTGGTTTGCCATTTCGAGTCCCATCAGCCACCCCATCCGCCATCCCGGAAAATTGCGGCTAAATCAATAGCTTGCGCTTCGGACCCCAGTCCCTGGGATAAATCAGCAGCGCATATCGAGAGCGGTGCCAAGGCAACATGCCTCGGCCTCCCTCTGCAGTCAGCGTTGCACAGCCCGCGAGCGGTGCCGGCTCTGGGACAAATCCAGGGACAAATCGCTTCGAAGCGACGCCTCCAGCCGGCCCGTCTCCATGGCGTTGTGCTCCCCGTCCAGCCGGCGGGCGCAGGTGCTCGGCAGCATGCCGACGGAGTGCCCCAGTTGTGCCGCGCAGAACGCCGGTGTCATGCCGGACATCAGCATCATCGTCGCGTAGCTGTGGCGGGTGTTGTACGGACGCCGGTAGCGTAGCCCCAGGGCTTTCAGCGTCGGCGCCCAGCAGCTGCGCCTGAAGGCACGCTCTTCTATCCACGGCTTGCCGCAGCGCGGGTCGATGAAGACGAAGTCGCTGGCCAATTGCGTCAAAGCCCGTTGCCGCAACAGTGCAGCGCGTGCGCGGCTGTTGAGCAGCACGTGCCGCGCAGTGTTCGTCTTGGTCGTGTTCTTCTCGAGCCCACGAACGATGGCGCGGTGCACGTGGACCCGGTCGCGCTCCAGATCCACATCGGCCCAACGCAGCGCTGTGGTTTCCGATGGGCGCAGGCCGCTGAAGAACTTGAACTCCACATAGTTCGCGACGCCGTCGGGGTACCGCTCGATCATGTATTCGATGATGGCCTCCACCTCGTCGCGAGTGAACGGATCAGGAAACGGCGTCTGCTGCCGCTGATGGCGGACTTGTCGGACAAGGTTGTCTTCGAGAGCATGGTCTGCAACGGCCATGTCCATGGCGCGGCGAAGAACGGTGGCGTAGTTGTTGACGGTCTTCGCGTTGAGGCCCGGGCGGAAGGTCAACGCGCGCATGACGTGACTGGCCTTCAGTCGGTGCAAGGCCCGATCGCCGAGCAGTGAGCCTTTCTCGTCGCAAGAAGCCGACTTCCAGAAGCGCACGGCGGATGCGTATGCCGCGGCGGTGGATGGTTCAATGCGCTGGACCGCCAGCCATGCGTCGAGGTGCTCGCCGACGGTCAGCGGCCTTCCGTCCTTGCTGGTCGCGGGGAAGTATTCGGAGTGGCAAAAGGTGCCGGCGGCGATTCGGCTGCGGATCTCGGCAGCGAGTCGTTTGGCCTCGCTGAGGTTCTCTTCGGACGGTGGGAGCGGTGTGCCGTCACGCCTGAGCGTTCGGCGCACGACTTCACCGTTCAGGCTGAACTGAATGCGGATGGCGTTGCCGCGGACTTCGACGCCGGTGCCTTTCCTGCCCATACGTTCCCCCTTTGCTGTGCTGATGTCGGTTCGATTGAAGCTGGTGGCATAAGGCACGGCAAGCGCGTACGGCTCGACAAAGTGCCGTGGCTGCTAACGGTTCAGGTGCATCCGACCACCTGATGCGGCAGCGCCGACCGGGTGCGACTCGTGCGACACCGGGCACACTGTCGGCCTCGAGGGGACGATCATGGATTCGATCAACGCCGACTTGGCCTCCATCCTGCAAACCGTGCAGACGCCGGGTGACTTCTTTGCCGCCGGCGAGTGCGCCTTGCATGTTCCGCTGATCGAGGTCGACAGCGTGGGCCCAATCGCCCTGCCGGTGCTGCCTGCGCAGGCCGCCCAGCTCATTGCAGTGGCCGAGCGTGCCCCCTACGGCCGCGGGGCGGACACGCTGGTCGACGCCACCGTGCGCCGCACCTGGCAGATCGGCGCCGATCGCGTCCACATCAAGGGCAGACACTGGAACGCGATGCTGGAGGGCGTCGTCGAGATGGCGTCCAAAGGTCTCGGTGCCGGCGCCGGGGTGGAGGCCGAGTTGTACAAGCTGCTGGTCTATGACGAGGGCAGCTTCTTCGTCGAGCATCGCGACACCGAGAAGTCGCCCGGCATGTTCGCCACGCTGATCGTCGCGCTGCCATCGCTGCACACCGGCGGTGAACTGGTGATCCGTCATCGCGGGCGCGAAGCGCGACTCGATCTGCGTTGCGCCGATGTGTTCGAGCTTGCCTGGGCCGCGTTCTATGCGGATTGCGTGCACGAGGTGCTGCCCATCATCTCGGGGTGTCGGCTGGTGCTCGTCTACAACCTGCGGCGCAAGGGCCGCGGGCGTTTGCCCCGGCCGCCGTCTTACGACAAGGAGGCGGTTGCGCTGGAACGCTTGCTGCGCACGTGGTGCAGCGAAACAGTGAAGCCCGACGAAGACCAGCCGCTCAAGCTGGTCTACCCGCTGGCGCATGCCTACACGCCAGCCGAGCTGTCGTTTGCTGCGCTCAAGGGCGCAGATGCCGCGGCTGCCGCCGTGCTGACCGCGGCCGCGGGCGATGCCGCCTGCGAACTGCACCTGGCGCTTCTGCGCATCGAAGAGAGTGGTGCGGCGGAGTACAACGGCTACGCTGGTCGACGCTGGCGCGGCCGTTACCACGACGATGACGAGGATGACGGCGATGACGAGAACGATGACGAGTTCAGGGTCGCCGAGGTCTTCGATCGCTCATTGACTCTGTCGGACTGGAGACGGCCTGACGGCGGCGTGATGCCCTTGGGCACCTTGCCGTTCAGCGATGGCGAGATCTGCCCGCCGGACGCACTGGCCGACATGGAGCCGGACGAACAGCACTTCCACGAGGCCACCGGCAATGAGGGCGCCTCGTTCGAGCGCAGCTACCAGCGGGCGGCCCTGGTGTTGTGGCCGCATGCGCAAAGGCTGCGATTGATCGCGCGGGCTGGTCTTGCGGCCTCGTTGCCCGCGCTGGGCGGGATGGTCGGGGCTTGGATCGACGACGGAGCCGAACCGGGTCATGCGCACTGGCAAGAGGCCCACGCCTTGGCCGCAGAGATGTTGGCCTGCTGGCCCGTGCAAGCTGCTCGTCGGGCGAACGATGGCCCGAGCGCAGAGAGCGTGATGCTGTCGCAACTGGTACGCCTGCAGGATCGAGAGCACATCGAATCGATGCTGACCAAGGTCGTCGCGGCTGGTGCCTATGCAGCCGGCGACAACGCGGCCCTTATGCAGGCGCTGAAGCTGCTGCCGGCCTCGCGCGTCGGCGCGCTGTTGCTGGCCGTCGTGCAGGGCAATGCTGACCGCCACATCGCCGGCTGCGCTGACCTGCTGGCACGTGCGGTTGCCGTTTCAGCCTGGCGGGGACGACTGCTGGGCGCAGCCCAGGCGCTGCTCGATGCCATGCCGGGCGATCCGGCGCGACCCCAGTCCCCGGCCGACGCGTGGCGGCGCGAGCGCGCCGACGCGGGTGTGCTCCACGACACGCTGCGCGCCCTGGCGTCCACCGGGCACGCGGGCCTGTCTGCGCTGGCCGATCAGGCCGTGACGCACTGGCTGGCCTGGCCCAAGACGTATGGCATGGATGCCGTCATCGTTCCGGCGTTGCGCCGTCTCGCCGAGCGGCCCGCGCTGCTGAACCGGCCGGCCTGCCTGCGGCTGCGGGCGGCTGCGCTGGACCACCTGCGCGCACGCTGCTCACTGGACTTGGCACCGCCTGCCGACTGGCGGCGCGAGGCCTGCTTGAGCTGCCGCTGCGAGCACTGCCTGGCAATCGGTCGCTTCCTGCAGAGTGCCGACCAGGAGGTCTGGCGCTTCAAGGCGCGCGAAGCTGATCGATGCCACGTCGAAGACTCGCTCCGTCAGGGGCGGTGCGACGTTGACTGCAGCACGGAGCGCAAGGGCAGCCCGCATGTGCTGGTGTGCACCAAGAACCAGGCGAGCTACGAGCGCAGGGTCGCGCAGCGACGGGCGGACCTCGACGATCTGACTCGGCTCAAGCCGTAGGCCCGCTCGGCCGGGCGGCCCACCGGGGCGAGATGCCATGGGCTTCGCACCACCGCCGTGCGACCGCCTCCATCGCCTGCCGCTCGAAGGCGAACCAGGCCTCGCGTTGCGCCGGGTGCGCGGCCAGCACGTCCTTGAAGCGACGAAAGGGCTTGCGCTGTTGCAGCGCTTGCCCGAGCGTCCGTGCGAGCCGGTCATCGCCGCACTGATCGGCGAAGTCCTCCATGACACGGAAGGCCTCGGACGACTCGATGGGCTCGATGTACAGCCAGCGGTCGTCATCCCGTGGATCCGCGTCGGCTTCGTCGTCTGCATCGGGTCCGATCAGGGACAGGATCGTCCCGGACTCGAGGTTCAGCCAGTGGCTGCTGTCCCCGAGAGGGTCGCGCGAGTTCAAGGCCCAGGTCAGCTCCTCGAGGTCGATGGTCAGTACCCGTGCCGCATCGCCGCCGCAGCCGGGCGGGGTGTCGTCCAGGCTCATCTCACGATCGCCAATGCATCCCACAAGAACTGGTAGGACACGGCGGGCCGCCCTTGGGCGGCGGACTGCTGCCGTTCGCCTTCCTCGTACTCGCGCAGCAGGCCCTTCACGCGCTCCAAGCCTGCCGGCGTGGCGATGGCCTGGCGCGGGGTGCGTCCGCCCAGGGCCGGAATGGTCTCGTCAGCCCAGTTGGCGTAGTGGCGATGTAGCACCTGCTCGATGGCCTGTGCCATGACCTCGGGCGGCAGGTTCGGTGTGCTTGCGGAGGAGGATCGTGGCCCACGGCCCGTGTCGCCGCCGCCCGCCCGGGCGAGATGGCCAGCCGGATCGGTGATCTCGCGCGTCAGGTGCTGCACGGCCGTGCCGGCCGCGCCTTCGAACCAGGCGCGGCCAGCGTTCGCCAGCCGCTGTGTGCGGTGGAAGAGCTCGACGCGGTCGGTGCTGCGTCCTGGGTTGATGGTCGACAGGGGGCGCTGTGCGCCGTCAGCGCCCTCGATCATCCGGTTCCATCCCTGCTGCGCATCGCCGCTGACTTCGGCCTGCGACGCCAAGGCAGCGGCGAGCGCCGCCGCATCGAGCACGCGGTAGTGGTCGGTCACCAGGAGCAGGGGATCGCCGGTCGACGCATCCTGGATCTGCGGCAGCGGTGCGGGCGCGAACCACTGGTCCAGCCAGGCGCGTGCGATTGCCAGCTCGAACAGATCGCGTTGGTTGTCGATGTAGAGCTTCATTTCGGCAGCGCCGGCCAGCTCCTGCCGTGCCTGCGCCAGCACGGCCGCCTCGGCCAGCTTGGAGAAGGGATAGATGGCCCCCGAGAGCTCACGGTGCCCGGCTGTGCCCGCACCGGCAGCGACCTCCATGATGCGCGCGCCCATCAGCATGCCCGGCTTCGCGGTGCGGCTGCCGCTGATCTCGCGCACCGATTGCGGATCGGCCTGCGGGTCGAACTCGTCGATCAGGGTCATGCCGGCGCCGGGCTGCACATCGGTGACCCGGTATAGGCGCAGGGGCCGTGCGCGCAGTTGAGCGATCCAGTCGCGCTGGCCGGTCGTGAGAAATGGGCCATCACGTCCCAGCAGGTAGGCGTTGATCTCGCGCGGGCCACCACGGGTGTGGATCTCCCCGCGGGCGATCAACCACTCGCCGGCGTTGATCGACACCATGTTCATGCCGTCTTCGTCCAGCTGCCGGCCGTCACGTGGGCCTTCGGGCCGCCAGAGGTCCAGCAGGGCCTCGAATGCGTTGCGCCAGCCTT